>CAZPHV010000031.1:15762-59013 GCA_964586455.1 uncultured Aquimonas sp. | reverse complement strand
CCCGTGTCGTTTCGGAGTCCCAGCTCAATGGGGCGACGGCTTGGGCGTCGGCTGGGCCTCTGCTCATCGATAGCCACGCATCTAGCTGATTGCAGGCGTCGAGAATCAGCGGGGCGCGGAAAGGCTTCTTCACCGCTTTTCCTGCGCGTGAGAGGACAAGCGGGGGTCAGGTGCATACACCGCGCGGGTGTGCTCTGCCCGAAGAGCCAGCAGCCAGAGCGTAGGCAGCAGCACAGGAGGGCCGGTCAGCAGCGGGTACCGCGCCATGTCGGCAGGGATGCCGGGGCTCGAAACGCTGAGCGCTACACCAAGGGCCAGCAACCCGATCGCGAGGATCACGCCACCCCCGAGCAGCAGAATCCATGCAGGGCTGCGCGCAGGCAAAGGTTCCGTTTCGACGCTGCAAAGATCCAGCAGCAGCACCCAGTAGGCCAGAAGCGCCCCGGCCCCAAGCAGGAACGCGGCGTTCAGTGCAAGGTGGAGCGAGGCGCCCAGATGCAGGCTGATCAGGACATACAGGCCCATCCACAGCGCCACGACCAGGCTGGTGGGAGCCACGACCAGCACGGACAGCAGCACCAGCAGGTGCTTGCGGGTACGAAGTGACATCCAGGTGCTCCGTGTGGGATATCGACTTGTCGCATCTCGCTCGGGCGTGACGGTTGCCAGCTGTGGCGTTTTGCGGGCTGGTGCGCAGCGCCCTGCGCAGCCAGGCCATGCAGCAGGCGCAGACGGCTTTGACCATTTGATCTAAACGCGGCGAAGCCCCAATGCTTCGAGCGCGTCGGGAGTGGCGCCGCGTCGCTTGGCTAGCGGGTAGGGGTCGCGAGCGCCCAGAGTTCTCGGGCTTCGATCCGTTCGAGCTACATCGCGGGGCACGCACTCATCCTCGAAGGCGGGTCTCGCTACGCCTCACGGATGGTGGACCCGCGCACCGTCACAGTATGCTCAAGTGCCCGCCATCGCCTCGAGGTCTTCCTGCCTGGCCTCGCGCTGCTGCAGTCGCCACATCTGCGCATAGTGGCCGTCCGCGGCCAGCAGTTCGGCGTGGGTGCCGCGCTCGATGATGTGGCCTGAGTCCATCACCAGGATCTGGTCGGCATTCATGATCGTCGACAGGCGGTGCGCGATCACGAGCGTGGTGCGGCCTTGCTGGATGCGATCCAGCTCGGCCTGGATCGCGCGCTCGGATTTCGAATCCAGCGCGGAAGTGGCTTCGTCGAAGATCAGGATCGCGGGGTTCTTCAGCAGGGCGCGGGCGATCGCCACGCGCTGCTTTTCGCCGCCGGACAGCTTCAGTCCGCGCTCGCCGACCGGGCTGTCGTGCCCTCGGGCAGGCCGGCGATGAAGTCGTGGATATGCGCGGCACGGGCAGCGTCCTCCACTTCGGCATCGCTGGCGTCGACCCGGCCGTAGCGGATGTTGTAGCGGATCGAGTCGTTGAACAGAACCGTATCCTGCGGAACGATGCCGGTGGCCGCGCGCAGGCTGTCCTGGGTGTAGTCGCGGAGGTCGACGCCATCGATGCGGATGTGTCCTGAGCCGACGTCGTAGAAGCGATACAACAGACGCGACAGTGTGCTCTTGCCGCTGCCCGAATGGCCGACCACGGCGACGGTGCCGCCGGCCGGTATCTGGAAGCTGATGCCGTGCAGGATCTCGCGACGCTGGTCGTAGGCGAAGCGTACCTCGTCGAACTCGACCACCGGTCGCGTAGTCTGCAGCCTGCGTGCATCGGGGCGGTCCTGCACCTCGCGGTTCTCGTCGAGAAGGTTCCACAGCTTCTCGATATTGGTGAGCGCCTGCTTGACCTCGCGATACATCATGCCGAGGAAGTTCAGCGGCGACGCCAGCTGCAGCAGATAGGCGTTGACCAGCACCAGATCGCCGACCGTGAGTTCTCCGCTGACGACGCCCGAGGCCGCGCGCCACATCAGCGCGGTGACACCCAGCGAGATGATCGCGTTCTGGCCGATGTTCAGAACCGCGAGCGTCTTGTAGCTGCGTACTTCCGCCTCTTCCTTGGTGCGGAGGCTGGCGTCGAAGCGCTGGGCTTCATGCTCTTCGTTGTTGAAGTACTTGACCGTCTCGTAATTCAGCAGCGAGTCCACCGCTGAGGCGCTGGCGGCAGTGTCGGCTTCGACCGAGGCGCGGTAGAACTTGGTGCGCCATTCGGTCACGCGGATCGTCCATGCGATGTAGGCGATCAGGGTGATGCCGGTGATGATCGCGAAGCCGCTGTCGTACAGCACCACCAGCACGATGGTGACCAGCGTCACTTCGATGATCGTCGGGAAGATGGTGTAGAGCGTCCAGTCGAGCAGGTCGGAGATCGAGCTGCCGCCGCGCTCGACATCGCGGCTGACGCCACCGGTCTTGCGATTGAGATGGAAGCGCAGGCTGAGTGCGTGCAGGTGGCGGAACACCTTCAGCATCACCGTGCGCGCGCTCCGCGCCATCACCCGCGCGAACACGATCTGACGCAGCTCGGTAAAGACGCGCTCGGACAGCCGCGCCGCGCCATAGGCCAGCAGCAGGCCGACCGGCAGCACCAGCATCAGGCTGGCAGTATCGGCGGGCAGGTTGAGCCCGTCGACCAGGTTCTTCAGGATCATCGGCACCGTCAGCCCGGCCAGCTTGGCCGCCATCAGGCAGCTCAGCGCCAGCGCGATGCGGCCGCGGTAGGGCTTGAGAAAGGGCAGCAGGGTCGACACCACCGCGCGAGTGGTGCGTCGGTGATCGGCGGCAGGGGCGGGTGTGTCCATCGCGGCAAGGTGAGGGCAGGGTGCTCGTTGCGCAAGCTGAAAAGGAAAGCGGGCGCCAGAGCGCCCGCTTCGTGGGGTGCGAGCGGGCGCCAGTGCACCCGGTTCGCGATCAGGCGTCCAGCGCTGCCAGCACGGCTTCCGCCGAAGACACCTTGAACTCGCCGGCGCCTTCGACATGCAGCAGCTTGACCACGCCGTCCTCGGCGTAGAGAGCGAAGCGCTTGCTGCGGATGCCCATGCCGAAGGCCGAGGCGTCCAGTTCCAGGCCCAGTGCCTGGGTGAAAGCACCGTTGCCGTCGGCCAGCATCATCAGGCCTTCGGGTGCATCCTGGCTCTTGCCCCAGGCGCCCATCACGAAGGCATCGTTCACCGCCATGCAGGCGACCTCGATGCCGCGGCGCTGGAATTCCTCAAACTTCTCGATATAACCGGGCAGGTGCTTGGCCGAACAGGTCGGCGTGAACGCGCCCGGCACCGAGAACAGCACCACCTTCTTGCCTTTGAAGAGTTCATGCGTGGTGACAGCTTGAACGCCGTCGCGCAGCTGATTGAGCGTGGCTTCGGGAATGGAGTCACCGGTCTGGATGGTCATGGTGTGTGCACTCGGGCGTGGTAGGTCGCACAGGTTAGCTGGAATCCGTGAAGACGCGGCGAGGAGGCTGCATCCCTTACGACTGGGCTACGCTTGGCGCCCTCGTCCCGGCCGGAACCTGCCCATGATCGTCGTCCATCATCTGGAAAAGTCGCGCTCGCAGCGCGTGCTATGGCTGCTGGAAGAGCTGGGCCTTCCCTATGAAGTGAAGGTCTACCAGCGCGATCCGAAGACTATTCTTGCGCCGAAAGCGTTGATGGCGGTACATCCGCTGGGCAAGTCGCCGGTGATCACGGACGGCGAGATCACGGTCGCGGAGTCCGGTGCGATCATCGAGTACTTGATTGAACGTTACGACGCCGAAGGACGCTTCAAGCCGTCCGTGGGAAGCCAGGCCGCGCTGGACTACCGCTACTGGATGCACTACGCGGAAGGCTCGCTGATGACTCCGCTGATTCTCGCGCTCGTGTTCGCCCGTCTGCCGAGCCAGCCCATGCCCTTCTTCGTGAAGCCGATCGTGAAGGGGCTCAGCGCCAAAGTGATGGCCAGCTATGTGCGTCCGCAGCTGCAGACGCATTTCCGGTTCATCGAACAGCAGCTTGCAAAGTCCGACTGGTTCGCCGGTGATGCGTTCTCGGCGGCGGACATCCAGATGAGCTACCCGCTGATGGCGGCCGTGGAGCGCAGCGGGCTGGAGCTGCCGAAGGTGCGCGACTTCGTGGCGCGGGTAAAGGCCCGCCCGGCGTGGCAGCGCGCTGAATCGAAGTACGGCCCGTTTGAGCTGCCGGGGGCGGACTGATGGATTTTTCGGCACCCTTCACGCTCGGCTTCATCCTGCTCACCGCGCTGGTGAGTTGGCAGTGCTTCGAACGGCCCGGCCTGCTGGATCGGCTGCTGCTGTGGTCTCCGGCGGTGCAGCGGGGTCAGTACGACCGGCTGTTCACCTATGGCTTGGTGCACGCCGACTTCAACCATCTGCTGTTCAATATGCTGACCCTGTTCTTCTTCGGTCGTCTGATCGAAGAGGTTCTGAATGCGCGCTTCGGACTGTGGGCGTTCCCGTTCTTCTATATCTCGGCCCTGCTGGTGTCGGTGCTGCCGGGTTATTTCCGGCACGCCCAGGACCCGCACTATCGGACGCTCGGCGCATCCGGCGCGGTGTCCGCCGTGCTGTTCGCGTTCATTCTGCTGGCGCCCTGGAACCTGATCTTCGTGTTCTTCCTGCCGGTGCCGGCGGTGATCTACGGTGGCCTGTACATCGCCTACAGCGTCTACATGGACCGCCGCGGCGGCGACCGCGTCAACCACAGCGCCCACCTCTGGGGCGGTGTCTACGGTCTGTTCTTCATGATCATGGCCGACCCGAGCGCGTTGCCACGCTTTCTGGAGCGGCTGGCGAGCCCGATGGGTTAGCGGCCGGGATTGGGGATTCGGGATTCGGGATTCGCCGAAGCGCGCGAAGCCGCAGTCAATGTCGCATCCCTCCGGCCCTTCTCCCTGCATGAAGGGAGAGCTCGGCTCGGCGCGCGGGCTTCACGCTTGCGAGGGCGGCGCCAACGAATCCCGAATCCCCACTCCCGATTCCCGCCCGCGGCAAAGCCGCGGGCTATAATGCGCGGTCATTTTGAAGCCAGAGGCGGGCCGACCGGCCCCATCCATGCAGCACATCCGCAACTTTTCCATCATCGCCCACGTCGACCACGGCAAGTCCACCCTGGCCGATCGCATCATCCAGATCTGCGGCGGTCTCGCCGATCGCGAGATGGAAGCCCAGGTGCTCGACTCGAATCCGATCGAACGCGAGCGCGGCATCACCATCAAGGCGCAGTCCGTATCGTTGCCGTACACGGCGCTGGACGGTCAGACCTACCAGCTCAATTTCATCGACACCCCCGGCCACGTCGACTTCAGCTACGAAGTCAGCCGTTCGCTGTCGGCCTGCGAGGGCGCACTGCTGGTGGTCGACGCCGCTCAAGGTGTGGAAGCCCAGTCGGTCGCCAATTGCTACACCGCGGTCGAACAGGGCCTCGAAGTCATTCCCGTGCTGAACAAGATCGACCTGCCGACGGCCGACTGCGAAAAGGTCAAGGGCGAGATCGAGGCGGTGATCGGCATCGATGCGACCGACGCGCTGCAGATCAGCGCGAAAACCGGCCTGAACGTGCGCGATGTGCTCGAAGCCATCGTGCTCAAGATTCCGCCGCCGAAGGTCGGCGACACCGATCGGCTGCAGGCGCTGATCATCGACTCCTGGTTCGACAACTACCTCGGCGTGGTCTCGCTGGTGCGCGTGATGCAGGGCGATCTGGTGCCCGGCGAGAAGATTGTGGTGATGACCACCGGTCGCGTGCATCAGGTCGATCAGGTCGGCGTGTTCACGCCAAAGCGCCTGGTCAAGAACAAACTTGGCCCCGGTGAGGTGGGCTGGATGTGCGCTTCGATCAAGGACGTGCACGGCGCGCCGGTCGGCGACACCATCACGCTCGCGGCGAAGCCTGCGGCACAGCCCTTGCCCGGCTTCCAACAGATGCAGCCGCGCGTGTTCGCGGGGCTGTTCCCGGTCGATGCCGAGGATTTCCCGAACCTGCGCGAAGCGCTGGAGAAGCTGCGCCTGAACGACGCCGCGCTGCGCTTCGAGCCCGAGAGTTCCGAGGCCATGGGCTTCGGGTTCCGCTGCGGTTTCCTCGGCATGCTGCACATGGAAATCGTGCAGGAGCGACTGGAGCGCGAGTACAACCTCAATCTGATCACCACCGCGCCGACGGTGATCTACGAGGTGCTGACCACCGACGGCGAAATCGTCTCGCTGGACAACCCCGCCAAGCTGCCGCCGGTCAACAAGATCGAGGAAGTGCGCGAGCCGATCATCCTGGCGACCGTGCTGACCCCGCCCGACTACGTCGGCAACGTCATCAAGCTCTGCGAAGAGAAGCGCGGCTCGCAGAAGGGCATCCAGTACCTGGGCAGCCAGGTGCAGATCAGCTACGAGCTGCCGATGGCCGAAGTGGTGCTGGACTTCTTCGATCGACTGAAGTCGGTCAGCCGCGGCTACGCCTCGCTCGACTACCACTTCGTGCGTTTCGAGCCCGGCCCCTTCGTGCGTCTGGACGTACTCATCAACGGCGATCGCGTGGACGCGCTGTCGATGATCTGCCACCGCATGTATGCCGACCGCCGCGGCCGCGACATCTGCGAGCGGATGCGGGAACTGATCCCGCGGCAGATGTTCGATGTCGCCATCCAGGCTGCGATCGGCGCGCAGGTGATCTCGCGCTCCACGGTCAAGGCCATGCGCAAGAACGTGCTGGCCAAGTGCTACGGCGGCGACGTCAGCCGCAAGCGCAAGCTGCTGGAGAAGCAGAAGGAAGGCAAGAAGCGCATGAAGCAGGTCGGCAGCGTCGAGATTCCTCAGGAAGCCTTCCTCGCCGTGCTGCAGGTCGACAACAAGTAAGCGCGTCACCCACGCCCCGCCCACTCCTGGAACTCCACACGTGAACTTCGACTTTGCCGCCCTGCTGGTTGGACTGGCTGCCTTCACCGGCTTCGTCTGGGCCATCGACGCCCTGTTCTTCGCCAAGGGCCGTGCTGAGCGCGCGCAGGCCACTTCCAGCCTGGGCACGGAAGTGGTGCGCGAACCGATCATCGTCGAGTACTCGCGCTCGTTCTTCCCGGTGATCCTGATCGTTCTGCTGGTGCGCAGCTTCCTGGCCGAGCCGTTCCGCATTCCCTCGAGCTCGATGATGCCGAATCTGCAGAACGGCGATTTCATCCTGGTCAACAAGTTCACCTACGGGCTGCGCCTGCCGGTGCTGGACACCAAGTTCGTCGAGCTCAACCTGCCTGAGCGCGGCGATGTGGTCGTGTTCCGCTTTCCGAAGAACCCGGGGGAGAACTACATCAAGCGGGTGATCGGCCTGCCGGGCGACGAGATCGTCTACCGCAACAAGACCGTCTTCATCAATGGTGAGGAGCAGCCGCAGGAGCGCATCGGTCGCTACATCGGAGTCGGCGCGGGTCGCGAGATGGACGGCGCGGATCATCTGAACGAAGCGTTGGGTGAGCGCGAGCACGAAATTCTGATGCGACCAACCCAACTCGGTCGTCTGAGCGAGGGCAGATGGGTAGTGCCGGAAGGCCACTACTTCGTGATGGGGGACAACCGCGACAACAGCGCAGACAGCCGTGAGTGGGGCTTCGTGCCCGAGAAAAATCTGGTGGGTCGCGCGTTCCTGATCTGGTTCAACAGCGGACTTGAGTTCGGACGGATTGGCCAGAGCATCAAGTGACGACATGTCCAGGCGCTTCGACTGGCGTCCGGGTGCAGGTATCGAGGTCCTGCAGCTGCGGGGCCGGCTGTATCGGCTGATCCGCGAGTTCTTCCACGCGCGCGGCGTGCTCGAAGTCGAGACGCCGATGATGTCCGCAGCCGCCAATACTGATCCCAACATCCGCAGCTTCGCGCTGGACTACTCCGGCCCACAGTCGGGAGCAAGCCGTCGCCGCTACCTGCGCACATCGCCCGAGTTCCCGCTCAAGCGACTGCTGGCTGCGGAAGTGGGCGACTGCTACGAGCTCGGTCGCGTGTTTCGCGATGGCGAGTGCGGCAGCCGCCACAACCCCGAGTTCACGATGCTTGAATGGTATCGGCTCGGCTTCGATCACTATCGCCTGATGGACGAAGTGACCGAGCTGCTGGTGTCGGCCTTCGCGCTGGTGGAAACGCCCTTGACCGTTCGACGGCTGAGCTATCGCGCGCTGTTCCAGGAGTACGTGGGGCTGGACCCCGCCGTGGCAGACGAAGCCAGACTGCGCGAAGCGCTGTCGGGCCATGACATCAGCGCGGAAGGGCTGCAGCGGGATGACTGGCTGGATCTGCTACTGACCCACCGTATCGAGCCGGCGCTGCCGCGCGATCAGCTCTTGCTTCTGCACGATTTTCCGGCCAGTCAGTGCGCGCTGGCGCGGATCGTTGGCGAAGGCGCAGAGGCCCATGCCTGCCGCTTCGAAGCCTATGTCGGTGGCGTTGAGCTGGCCAACGGCTACCACGAGCTCAGCGATGCCCGTGAGCAGCGCGAGCGCTTCGAGCGCGACAACCACCGCCGGCGCGAACGCAGCGACAACGAACTGCCGCTGGATGAGCGCCTGCTGTCAGCGCTGGAATACGGCCTGCCCGACTGTGCCGGGGTGGCGCTGGGCGTGGACCGGTTGCTGATGCTGCTCAGCGGCAGCGAACGCATCGACCAGGTGATCGCTTTCGCCGGCCCGCGGGCTTGACCAGGGCGAACCGGGCAGGCCGATGCGAAGGCAACGGGTCCGCGTGGGGCAGGCGTGTTAGCTCGATGGGCCCGCATGAGGCAGGCGTGTTGCAGGCGGCGGATCGAGATCCGCCCTGCGCGGGTTCGAGTTCAGGGTGAATGCAGTCCATCGCTAAGCCACGCTGTAGGGCGGGTCTCGACCCGCCGCGCAGGAGACTCTGCCCCCGCGCGGCGGGCTCCTCAGAACTCCCAGCGCGCGCCGATCGACAGCAGCCAGTGGCTGACGCGGTCGTCCTGCAGGCGGCGCTCGTAGTGGATGAAGCCGCTGCGGCCTCCGGGGAACAGGGCGCTTATGCCCAGGCCGAGGTTGATATGGCTTTGATCAATCGCCGCCGCGCTCTGGCTGAACTCAGTGCCGGTTGGGTCGTGGATGAAACGCGCATCAAGTCGTGAGGCGTCGTCGCGGAATTCGCGGCTGTACTCGACCATCAGATTCGGCATCAACACGCCCCAGTCGAAGCTGTAGGCGCGCGAGGCGCGGCCGCCGAGCACGCCTTCCAGACTGTTCCAGCGCGGTGATTCCACCCGCAGGCCCAGCCCCTCGCCGGCGCGCCCGCCCAGCATCCGTTCTTCGAAGGCATCGTAGTCGACCCGACTGAATTGGGTGCGCAGGTAGGCGCCGACGCCCCAACTGCGCAGCTGCCAATCGCGGCCCAGCGCCAGGCTGCCGCCGAGCAGGGTGGCATCGGTATCGGCTTCAGCGCGCTGGTCGATCGCGACCTGGCCGAGGGTGAAGCGCAGGCTGCGGCTCAGCTCGAAGCTGTTGCGTCCGTAGCTCAGGTTCGCATCGAGATAGGCATCCTTCGGCAGCCAGAAGCTGGCGTAGGCAGAGAGCACGCTGCCGCGACTTTCCAACTCGCCGCGGCCGGCGGCGAACTCGGTGCTGTCGCGGTTGATGCCCAGCGCCGCGCCGGCGACGAAGCGATCGCTGAATCGGTAATCAACGCCAGCGGTCAGGCTGCCGAGGTCGTACTCGAATGCAGGGTTGAGGCCCGTGCCGCGCGAGCGGCCCCGACCGAAGCTGCCGTTGACGAAGGCACCCCAGCGTTCGAAGCCAGCGCCGGCTTCGTCGCGCAGGGAATCAGTGTCTGCCATCGCCGCCAGGGCCGGCAGTGCGGACAGCGGCAGGCTGCCGTCCGGGGTGTTCAAACCGAACGCCAACTGGACGCGCTGTCCGCCGCGCAGGCCGCGCTGCCGCTGGTCGAGGTTGCCGATCTGGCCACGCATCGCCTCATCGCCGGCCCGCGCCAGGCTCAGGCCGACATCGTTCGGCAGCTGCGAGAGCGCGACCGCGACCTGCGCCGGATTGTCTCCGGCCTGATCCGACAGGTCTCGACAGCGCGCCAGCAAGTCCAGCTGAGGACCCGTCAAGTTGGACAGGGTGGCCAGCGCAGCACAGGCATTGTCGAGGGCGCCAGCCACATCGCGCTGGCGTGGATTGAGCTGGGCGATTTCCACCAGGCCCGCATTCAAGACGAACTCGACGCGCGCTTCGCTGCCCTCCAGCGTGGCGAAGACTCGCGCAGCGCCGGGTAGGGCGATGCGCGCGCGCACGCTGGCGCGACCCTCGCTGTCGGTCAGGCTGTCCTCCTCGTCGAGTTCGGCGCCGTCGCTGGTCCAGAGCACGCGCTGGCCGGACAGCGGCGCACCGCCGGCGCTCAGTACGCGAACCAGGAGTGGCGCACTGACGACGCCGGGCGGCAAGGTCTGGCCGTTGCCGCTGGCGATCTCGATCTGGCGGCCCGCGGGCACACCCGCCAGGGCTGTGAATACCAGTTCGTCGCCGTCGGCCAAGCGGACGCCGACGGTCTGGGTGCCTGCCTGCGGGCCCAACGTCCAGCCGCTTCGGGCTTCACCGTTGGCATCGGTCTGCGTCTGCGCTTCCAGCAGACTGCCGCCGCCGCTGAGGACCCGCCACTGCAGGGGAATGCCCTCGGCGAGAGGCTGAATGCGCACCACCAGCGGCTCGGCCAGCATGCTGCCGGCCGCGGCAGTCTGGTTGTTGCCGGACAGCGCCAGCAGCTGACCCTCGACGGTGTCGACGCGGAAGAACACCTCGAGGTCCTGATCAATGCGCGCGCGAATGCGCGAGTTTCCAAGCGCATCGCCAAAACGCAGTCCGACGCGGGCGCGGCCCTGCGCATCGGTCAGGCTGCTGGCCTGTGCTGGACGCGCTCCGCCTTCGAGTGCCTGCCACTGCACCGTCGCGCCCTGCACCGGCAGACCATTGCGGGTATGCCGCACCACCAATTCAGCGCCGTTGCCACCCCGCACGCCGCTCTGAAGGTCGCCGGCCTCGATGACGAGGCTGCTTTCCCCACCCACCGCTGCGAACAGGACGAACTCGGCGACGGCTTCGGGATCATCGCTGCGCTGAGCCAACACACGTATGGTGCCGGCGGCCGAGGCTGACAGCCGCGCCTGGGTCGAGAGTCGCCCATCGCTGCCGGTGACGCCGCCCGGCGGTGTGAGTTCGGCGGCGCCTTCGGGCTGCACGCTGAAACTGATGCGCACGCCTGCTGCAGCCTGATCATCGTCAAGCGCCTGCAGCAGCAGCGGACTTGGCAGTGTGGCTCCGGCAGCGCCCGACTGGCCTCCGCCGGACAGTGCTTCAAGACGTCGCAGCTGCGCGCTCGTGCCGACGCGCGCAGTCAGCTCGACGGCGGCGCCGCTGTCTGCACGCACCGCACGCAGCGCCACATCGCCCTGCGCATTCGGCGACAGGCGCACGTTGAAGCTGGCGCGACCGTCTCCGTCGGTGAGCGCTTGCGACGGCTCCACTTCCGCCAGGCCAGGCGAAATCGAAGCCAGGCTGACCGCGATGCCGGGTTGCGCCTGCCCGCCCTGCAGCGCTTGCAGAACGATCGGGAAGGGCAGGCTGGCACCCGCTGGCGCGCGCTGGCTGTCGCCGGACAGCAGGCGGAGTTGGCCACCCTCGACGTTGACCCTGAAGCGTGCCTCGCTGGGTGTGAGCCGCGCGCCGGGCTCGAAGCGCGCGGTGATGTCGAAGAGCCCTGGTCCTGGCGGCGTGAAACGATTGCTGCTTCGCCCGTCGCTTGCACTCTGGCTGGAACTGCTGAACAAGCGTCCGTCGCTGGCGTTCCAGTCGACACGAGCACCGGCAACTGCGACCTCGGTGCCGGAGCCACGCCGCCAAAGCCGCACGGGCAGTTCTAGGGCTTCACCCACTCCAGGTGCCGCCGCAAGCGGGAGCGCTTCGATCCGGTAAGCCGACGGCAACACATCAACCACCACTTGGGTGGGAGCAATTCCGCCGCCGGCGATATCGACCACGATCGGGCGGCCATCGCGGCCGGCTACGATCGACGGCGTGCGTACGCGTCCGCTGGCGTCGGTACGTTCGATAAGCAAACTGACGCCGTTGCTGAACCGGGCGTTGCCGCTGCTGATGAAGAACGAAACATCGACGCCGGCCAGAGGCGTTGGCGCGCCATTCGCTGAGTTAGATCGCAGCAGCGCCTCGATGCCGGACTCAGAGGTTTCCTCGGTGTAGATCGGCCGAGGCGAATCGACAATCTCGATCGTTGTGGTGGTACCGCCGATCACCGCGACAGTGAAACTCTGCGCCAGCAGCGGAAAGTTCGGTCCGGCACTGAACGCCGCTTCGACGACGTACTCGCCCGGCTGACCGGCGACGAACTCGGCCCTCGCAAAGCCTGCCGAGTCGGTCGTTCCGTTAGTTGCAGGTACGATCGTGGCTGGCCCCGGCCCGCTCGTCACCTGCCAGGAAACAGGCACCGCCTGGGGGAAGGTCACGGTCTGCCCTTGCCGCAACAGTTGGGTTTCAAGCGTGACGGGCTGGCCGAGTTGGGTGTTTGTGGAGCCGGCACCCGAACTGAAGCTGTAGAGCACCGACTCCAGGGCGATATCGACAAACACCATGGGGTCATCTCCGCGGGTTGCGCGGAATTGGGTGAGTCCAGGGCTTGCCGGAGTCGTCAGCGTATTTGGCGCGAACCCAGAGCTGTCCGAGGCGCTGCTCGGTTGACCCACGCTGCCGCTGCCGCTCACGGTTTGCCAGTTGACCGCAAGGCCGGCGATCGGGACGCCCCCATCGCTGACGCGCACGCTCACGGGCAGCACGCTGCCCGGGGGCGCCGCGGCCGGAGTGCCCGGCTGCAGCTGCAGTTCACGTGCGCCGCCCAGAACGTTCACGGTGAACTGCGGGTTGGGTGGGCTGGTGGCCTCACAGCCGCTGATGCAGGTCGCCAGCCAAGTCACGCTGCCGCCTCCGATCGCTGGCGCGACGGCGCTCAGTTGTTGCGGCACCGAATTGCCTATCAGGGTGCCTGTCTGAGGGCTCAGCATCGTGCCAGCGGTTGTGTCCGATACCACGCTGATCGCGAAGCTCGCCGCGGAGCAAATGCCTACGCCGGAATCGACCGCCCGCAGCGAAAATGAGGCGCTGGTGTCTGGCGACACGGCCAGGGGCGAGGTCTCGACGAACTCCAGCCGGCAGCCTGTGGCCGCCGCCAGCGACGGTAGCAGGCCTAGTAGCGCGAGTCCGGCGACGCGTCGCGCGCAGAGGCCAGCACGCAGTAGAAGGAAGTTCATAGTGGACATCGTCTTTCTCCTGCACGTATCAATGCGCCGCTGCAGGATCCATTCCGACGGGCGGCTGCGCGCGTGGACCGGTGCCAGTAGTGACCGGGATCACATGAGTATACTCACGGCTTCACGCAGTATTCAGGCGCTTGCTTCGGGAGAACAGCCATGCGCGGGATCGATCCAGCACGGGCCGCCAGCGCGGCGGTGGGCTTCATCCTCGTTTTGTTTGCGGCGCTGGCGGCTCCGTCAGCGCCAGCGCGGGCTTCGACGGTGGCGGTGCCGGAAGACCTGCTCGTCGTCGACTGCCTGCTGCCGGGGCAGATGCGCAGGCTCGGCGCCCAGGCCAATTTTCTGTCGGCGCGTCGACCGGTACGTACCACCCAAGCGGACTGCGCGATCCGCGGCGGCGAATACGTCGCCTACGACCGCGCCGATTACCGCACCGCGATGAAGGTCTGGCTGGGTGCGGCTGAGTCCGGCGACGCGGACGCCCAGAACTATGTCGGCGAGATCCTGCTCAAGGGCCTCGGTACCGCGCCGGATCCGGCCGCTGCGGTCGGCTGGTTCGAGAAAGCCTCGGCGCAAGGGCATAAGCGCGCCAAGGCCAACCTCGCCCTGCTGTTGGAACAGGGGCAGGGCGTGGCCGCCGATCCGCTGCGTGCGCTGAACCTGTACCGCGAATCGGCCGGCGCTGGCGATGAGCTGCTGTTCGCCTCAGTGGTCCGCGTCGAGTTCGAGAAGCGTGACGCCACCATCGCGGCCCAGCGCGACGAGATCCGGGCGCTGGAGCAGCGCATCGGCGAACTCGAAAGCGAACTCAAGAGTCGGCGTGCGGATGCCGCCAGTGCGCGCGGCGAAGCCGAGCGGCTGCGTGCGCAGCTGGCGGAGGTGCGCGAACGCGCCGGTGCCGATCGCGCCGACCTGCAGGCCCTGCGCTCGCGGATCGAACAGCAGGAGGGCGAACTGCAGACCCTGCGCGAGCGTCTGCTGAGCCAGCGCGAAGCGCTGAAGCGGCGGCAGGCCGAGGCCGAGCGCTTGTCCAGTGTGCAGGCGGCCGACGCCGCGGCGATCGAGGAGCAGCGGCAACGCCTGGCCACCGCGGTTGCGGGCGGCGAGGCTGCCGTGGCCAGCATCGAAGCCCAGCTGAAGGCAGGCGAGTCCGGCGTCGAGCGCGAGCGCGAAGGCTATGCCGTTCGCATCACTGAACTGGAATCCGAACTGGAGCAACGCAGGCAGGAAGACTGGGGGTTGATGAAGCTGCTGGAAGGGCAGTTGGCTCAGCGCGAGAGCGTGCTGCGCGAACAGCAGCTCACCATCGTCGCCTTGGAGCAGCAGGTCGCCCTGGCCGGCGGTTCGCTGCTGGCCCAGGTCTCTCCCCAACTGGAAGTGATCAGCCCCGCGCTGGCACTGACTCGCAGTGGCAGCAGTGGCGCGGTGCGCAGCGCGCCTGGCCGGCAAGCGGTGGTCGGGCGGGTTTCGCAGCCGCAGCTGGTCGAACGGCTCAGCATCAACGATCTACCCGTGGTGCTGGCGGACAACGGCCTGTTCCGCGCCAGCGTCGAGGTGCCTCCGGGTGGGCTCGATGTGCGCATCGAAGCACTGAGCCGACGCGGCGAAATTGCCGAGTTGAATTTCAGCCTGCTCGCGGGGGAGTTGCCCGCAGCCGGCGCGAGCCGTCGTGGTCCCGCCGCGGGAACGCTGCCCGCAAGCGTCAAGCTGGGTAAGTACCACGCGCTGGTGATCGGCAACAACAGTTACGCAGACGCGCGTTTTCCGGCCTTGGGCAGTGCGGTCAACGATGCGACCGCGGTCGCACAGCTGCTGCGCGAGCGCTACGGCCACGAAACCCGCCTTCTGCTCAACGCCAGCCGACTGGACATTCTTTCGGCGCTGGCCGAGCTGCGCGGTCGGCTGAAGGCGGACGACAACCTGCTGGTGTATTACGCGGGCCATGGTGAGCTGTCGGCTGACGGCCGCGAGGGCTACTGGATTCCGGTGGACGCCCAGTCAGGCAATTCCGCCAGCTGGATCTCCAACCGCGCGATCTCCGACCTGCTGGAGGGCACCGCATCAAGGCATGTGCTGGTGGTTGCCGACTCCTGCTACTCGGGCGCCTTGGCCGATGCCGGACTGCCGAGCTACGGTGCCACCGAGCCCGGCGCCGACTGGGCGGACTGGGTGCGTAGCCTCAGCAGTTCGCGCTCGCGCTTGGCGCTGACTTCCGGCGGTCTGCAGCCGGTGCCCGACGCCGGCAACGGCCGTCACTCCTATTTCGCTCGTGCGTTCCTCAATGTGCTGCAGGACAACAATCGAGTGCTGGAAGGCGCCCGCCTGTACCGCGAGATCAATTCCTCGCTGGCGCTGGCCGCGCTGGATGCGCCGGTGTCGCAAGTGCCGCAGTACGCGCCGATCCAGTTCGCCGGGCATGAGGCAGGGGAGTTCTTTTTCCGGCCGCGGTGAGGCGACGGGATTTGGGATTCGGGATTCGTCGAAAGCAAGCGTCGAGCTCGATGCGGAAGCAGACGTATCGGCCGGCCATGCGCAACCATCGATTGCCGGAGGACTCGACACCGCGAATCCCCAATCCCCAATCCCGAATCCCGTCGCATCAAAGCGTCCTGCACCCCAGCGCCTCCAGCAGAGCGTGCACCGCCGGAATCTGCGCAAGCCAGGGCGCGGCCAGGGTGAGCAGGCCCGACGCGATGACAAGCGCCGCCGCTGCGCCGCGCATGCCGGGTCGCTGTAGCCAGCGGAGGGTGCGGGCACCGCTGTAGGTCAACGGCAGCATCAAGGGCAGGGTGCCAAGCCCGAAGCTGGCCATGATGAGTCCGCCCTGCACGGCGTCAGCACTCAGCCAGGCGGCCGAAAGCAGGGTCAGGCTGAGCCCGCAGGGCAGCCAGCCCCAGAGGAGGCCCAAGGCGAACTGTCGTGGTGCCGTATTGGCAGGCAGAAGGCGCTTCTGCAGCGGCGAAAGCCGCGCCCACAGCGCTGCGCCGGGCTTGGCGAGCAGGTTGAAGCCGGCGCCCGGAAACAGCATGCGCAGGCCGATCAGTACCAGCACCAGGCCCACGGCCATCCTCGCGCCTAGCAGCAGGCCATCGCTGCGAGCCAGCGCAACCAGGCCAGCACCAAAGCCGCCCACGAGCAGGCCAGCGAGGGTGTATCCGGTGATGCGACCGAGATTGCTGCGCCAGGCCATGCGCCAGGCTTCGGCAGGCGTGTTCGCACGCGCGCTGACCGCGATACCGGCAGAGACGCCGCCGCACATCGCCACGCAGTGCACGCCGCCGAGCAGGCCGGCCACGAGCGCCGCGCCTACGCTCAGCCAGTCGATCGGCATGGGTAGCCTTTCAGCATGATCGGTGGCAACACTTGCAGTACGGCGATACGCCCATTGATGAAACCCGCGTAGGGCGGGTTTTGACCCGCCGCACCAACCCTCGCGCGTGGACACGCAGGCGTGCCCATAGAACACCCGCTGCCGCTAGCAACTGCTCCTGCTGCGACGTCGAAACCCGCGTAGGGCGGGTCTTGACCCGCCGCACCAACACTCGCGCATCGCCACGCAAACGCGTCCATCGAACCCCGGCCGCCACTCACGGCTCCTCCCGCTGCGCCTGCGCGCGTGCCTCGCTCGTGTCCTTCAGGGCGCCATCTTTGTTGTCTTCGGCGAGGATCTCGATGGCCGGGGTGTCGAGGTCATCGAACTGCCCGCGCTTGACTGCCCACCAGAAGGCCCAGACCGCGAAGCCCAGCAGCACCAGGCTGACTGGAATCAGATAGATCAGCACGCTCATCGGTTCGGCTCCGCCGTATCGGGGATCGTGAGTGTGGCTGATTCGGGAAGCGCCCAAGCCGATGCGCGGCCCAGGCGTAGCGCGTTCAAGGTGACGATCAGCGAGGAGCCCGCCATGCCCAAGGCGGCGATCCACGGCGTGACCCAGCCGGCCGCCGCGAAGGGCAGGGCGATCAGGTTGTAGAGCAGCGCCCAGGCCAGATTCTCGCGAATCAGGCGGCGCGTGCGGCGAGCCAGCTGCAGCACCTGCGGCAACCGCATCAGGCGCTCGCCGGCCAGCACGATGTCAGCTGCGCGATGCGCCATTGGCGCGCCGCAGGACAGCGCGATCGACACATCGGCACCGCCCAGCACGGGCGCATCGTTGATGCCGTCGCCCAGCATCAGCACGCGATGGCCCTGCGCCTGCAGTTCGCGCAGGCGCGCCAGCTTGGATTCCGGTGTAGCGCGCGCGGACCAGCGCTCGATGCCAAGTGCCCGTGCCGTGGCTTCGACGGCGGCCGGCGCATCGCCGCTCAGCACTTCAACGCGCAAGCCCTGCTGCCGCAGCGCGGCGATGGCTTCTTTCGCATCGCTGCGCGGGCGGTCAGCCAACTCGAAGCGGGCATATGCGTTCTGGCCATCGCCCAGCCAGACGCCGGGCAGCTCGCTGGCCAGTCCCGCGGCAAACGCGGCATGCCCTATTCGCCAGTGTCGGCCCTCGACCAGGCCTTCCACGCCTGCACCTGCGGTCACGCGAATCGACTCGGCGGTGGGCGCATCGATGCCGGCGAAGGCCCGCGCCAGCGGATGCCCGGCATCGCGCTCCAGCGCGGCGGCGATGCGGGTCACGGCCTCGACATCGAGCTCACCCATCAGCTCGACATGCGTGATCTGCGGGGTGCCGGTGGTCAGCGTGCCGGTCTTGTCGAGCAGCACGGTGTCGACCTCGGCGAGGTCGCTCAGCGCATCGCCGCGCAGGGGCAGGGCGCCGAGTTTGGTCAGCGCGTTGCCGGCGGTGGCGAGCGCAGCCGGAATCGCCAGCGACAGCGCGCAGGGGCAGCTCACCACCAGCACCGCGAGCATCACCTCGAACGCGCGTTCGGGATGGATCTGCCACCACACCGCGAAGGTCAAAGCGGCTGACACCAGCAGCGCTGTGACGAAATGGCCGGCGATGCGATCCGCGATTTGCGCCACCCGCGGTCGCGCGTTCTGCGCCTGCTCAACCAGCTGGGTAAGGTGCGACAGGCGGGTGTCCTGGCCGGTGCGGCCAATCACCATGTTCAGTGGCTGCAGACGGGCGATGCTGCCGGCGTAGACCTCGTCGCCGGCGCGTTTGGCGACCGGCGTGGACTCGCCGCTCAGCAGGGCCTCGTCGACCTCGGCCGCCTGCATGTCGAGCGTGCCGTCGGCGGGCAGGGCTTCCCCGACCGGCACGCGCACGCGGTCGCCGACCGCCAGCGCTGCCACCGGCACCTGCACGGCTTCGTTGGAGTCATCGAGTCTCCAGGCCAGCGCGGGTCGCGCCTGCGCCAGAGCATCAACAGCCGCGTTCGCGCGCTGCCTGGCCATGCGCTCTAGATAGCGCGCCACCAGCAGGAAGAACACGAACATCACCGCTGCGTCGAACCACACATGCGCACCGCCGCGCAGGGTCTCGATCAGGCTCGCGAAATAGGCCAACAGCACTGAGCTGGCGATCAAGGTGTCCATGCCCAGTCTGCGCTGGCGGAATTCGTTCGCCATGCCGGCAAGAAACGGCCAGCCGGCGTAAAACACCACCGGCGCCGACACGCCGAAGGTGATCCAGCGGAAGAAATCGCGCGTGGCCGGCGCCATCTCGTTGGCGAAATCGAGGTACAGCGCCTCGGCGAACATCATCGCCTGCAGGCTGCCCAGGCCGGCGACGCCGAGACGCAACAGCAGCTGCCGACGCTCGGCAGCGCGCTCGCGCTCCAGGCCTTCGCCCGGTGACAGGTGTGGGCGGTAGCCGAGGCCAGCCAGGCGCTCGAGCGCGGACGAGAGCCGCAGCTGTTCAGGTCGCCAGCGCAGCCGCACGCGTCCGCTGATGGCATTCGACTGAACATCTTCGACGCCATTGAGCGTGCCCAGCGCGCGGTCGATCAGCCACGAACAGGCGGCGCAGCGCATGCCGTCGACGATCAAGGTCAATTCGCGGCAGTCGACGGCATCGGTCGGAACACGGCTGTGTTCGGACAGCACGTCTTCGCGATCGAAGGCGCTGTAGTCCTGCGCATCCTCGCCGACCCGGCGGCCTTGCTCCTCGCGCAATCGGTAGTAGTCGCCGAGGCCCGCCTGGTCGATGAAGCGCGCCGCGCCGGCGCAGCCACCGCAGCAGAACGCGTGCTGCTCGCCCTTGAACTCCGCCAGCACCGGGGCCGCGGGCAGGGGCTCACCGCAGTGGTGGCAGGCGCAGACGCGCATGTCCATGGCAGGTTCTCAGCCGCCCGACAGCATCGGTATCAGTTCGCTGCGCGTAGCGCCTGGATCCAGCCGGCCGCCGACGCGCCAGCTGTTGTCTTGCGCCGAGAGCTCGATGTTCCAGGCCTGACCGGTCGTGCCTTCGATACGGCCGTGCCAGCGTTCGCCGGCCGGCACCAGACGCAGCTCCAGATCACGGCTGGCGCGGCCGGCGTGCAGCAGTCGCAGCGTCAGGCTTGAAGCGCTGTCGGAGAGGCCCTGCAGGCTCGCCTCGATCGCGCCCGTGTCGGGGTCGATGCTGAGCTCGCCGCGCAGGCCGAGCTCGATCGCACGGCGGTCGGCGGCGATGTCGGAGTCCTGGATCTGCAACGTGCGACGCACCACGTCCGGCACTGCATCGGCGCTGCCGGAGCGGATCGCGATGGTGAGCAAGCTAAGACCCACGATCACCGAGGCAAGCGGAATCGCGATCATCAGCCACACCATCGGCTCGCGGAACCAGGGGCGGGTGTCTTGGGCATCGGTCATGTCGGGACTTCGATCGAGGGCGCAGCAGACTGCGCGAAGCCGACAGGGTAATCGTCGCAAGCGTGGGCGGCTTGAGGTCGATCAAGCGCGTCAGCGAATAGCGCGTACGTGTGCCCGCCCAAGTGAGGCGCTGACCCACCTCATGGCCAACGTAGGAAGGACAGAAAACCATCGAGCGACAGCGTCGCGGCGCGAGTGAGTCAGGCCGCGACTGTCTGGAATCCGGGTTGGACTTGGCTCTCGTAGGCGTCGGTGAGCAATGCGCCGAGGCTGGCCGGGGCTTTCAACAGTGCGCCGCAACCTGCTGAAGACAGACTCAAAAGTCCAGTAAAACCACACCGCGGCGCCTTCCTTGGCGGCCGCGGTGCTCCGGGGGACTCTGTGTGAGCTCGCGCTTGCGAGCTTGAATCTAGAGCCGACGCGATTGGGCGCACGGCTGTGGGAAGTTCCGAAGCGGACGGGGAGGGCCGCTCCGGAGGCTGGGCTCCACTCAGCCGGGGATCGCGGCTTGAGGGGGGAGAGGGGCCCAACACCAGGACATACGAGAAACGGAGCGGATTTCGACCAGAACGTCTCACCGGGACGTGTTTTGAGTCAGGGGGCGTTCATCCGCGGCGGGTTGGCAATCGCTGGGCGAGGGATAGGGCTCGGCTCCACCCAACCGATCTGATGCATCGCGCCTGCCCTGGGCGCGTCTGCTCCGCCGAGCAGACACGCATAAGCGCGACCTTTCCTGTCGCGCAGGGGTGGCGTCCGCTCAGGCCGCATTTGCACGGGGGGAAGCGATCGCCGCATGCGCTGCTGCGAGGCCCTGCTGGCGGTTTTCGGGCGACAGGTTCAAGCCCTCCGCACGCAGGATCTCAATGCTCTCGATGCCAATAAAGGCGAACACCTGGCGCAAGTAGGCCTCCTGGAAATCCGCAGGGCTGGCGTCGCCGTAGACGCCGCCGCGGGTGCTGGCAACGATGACGCGCTTGCCGCCGGCGAGACCCTCGGGTCCATTTGCCGTATAGCGAAACGTGACGCCCGCCACCGCGATGCGATCGATCCACGCCTTGAGCGTGGAGGGCAGGCTGAAGTTGTACATCGGCGCGCCGAGCACCAGAACATCGGCCGCGAGGAATTCGTCCAGCACAGTCTTGGCCAGCTCGACCTCGACCGGATCCGACTTGGCCAGCGTGGCGCCGGTGAAATGCGGCAGCGGCTGTGCATCCAGATCGCGGTAGCTGACTTCAACGTGCGGACTGTCGGCGCGCAGCTGACGCACCACGGCAGCGGTCAGCTCGCGGCTGGCGGAAGCGCTGCCTAGAGCGCTGGAATCGATGTGCAGAACTTTCATGGCGGTGCTCCGAGGTGAACGACGGACACAGCTTGATTGGGTTCCCAGTTGCGATAAACCCGCCAAAAGAGCACGATCCGTTGCGCTGGTGGAACGGTGGTGCGCTGCGCCAATTTCGAGTCCATCGATTGCCCAGAGGCCTTCACCCCTCCGGCTCTTGCGAATCCCGAATCCCCATTCCCGAATCCCGGCTCTCGAATGCACGACCTTAACGATCTGCAGTACTTCGCTCTGGTGGTTGAGCACGGCGGCTTCTCCAAGGCCGAGCGCGCCAGCGGCCTGCCGAAATCGCGCCTGTCGCGGCGCGTCACCGCGCTCGAGGAATCGCTCGGCGCGCGCCTGCTGCAGCGCTCGACGCGTCGCTTCGCAGTCACCGACCTTGGCCAGAGCGTGTACCGCCACGCGCGCGCGATGCTCGACGAAGCCCGCGCCGCCCGCGAAGTGGTGGAGCGCCAGTCGGCCCTGCCGCGCGGGTTGGTACGGATCAGCGCGCCGGTGTCGATCGCCCAGCTGCAGTTGGCGCGACTGTTGCCCGAGTTTCTCGAGCGCTATCCGGAGGTGCGCGTGCAGTTGCACGTCAGCAACCGCCGGGTCGATCTGATCAACGAGGGTATCGACGTGGCCCTGCGCGTGCGCACCCGGCTCAACGACGACGGCAGCCTGATCCTGCGCAGCTTTGCCCAGATCAACGAATTTCTGGTGGCCAGCCCGAGCTATCTCGATCGCCACGCGCGGCCACAGCATCCTGCCGACCTGGCCGCGCACGCCTGCCTGTCGATGAGTGAAGACCCGGGCCAGCAACGCTGGGAGCTGCATGGGCCGCAGGGCGCGATCGAGCGCATCGACTTCCAGCCGCGCTTGATGGCGCATGACTTCCCCGTGCTTCGCGAAGTCGCAGCCGCCGGACACGGCATCGCCCTGTTGCCTGAAACCGTCTGCGCGGACCTGCTCGGCGCGGGTGCGCTGGAGCGTGTGCTGCCGGACTGGAGCCTCCCGCAAGGCATCTTCCATGCGGTGTTTCCCTCGCGCAGCGGACTGTTGCCCTCGATTCGGGTACTGATCGATTTCCTCGCCGAGCGCCTGCCTGCCTTGCTGGAAGAGCAGCGCCGCCACAGCGGCTGTCCGGAGTCGTCGCACAGAGCGCCTGCAGTGATGGATCGCGTGTCCAGAGGCAAGCCCAAGCGCTCGCGCACCTCCGCGGGTTGAGCGGCGGGGCTTGAATTCGCCGCAGTCAGCGCCACATCGCCCGCAGCCCTGCAGATGCGTCTGCCGGTCGCTCTTCCTACCCACTGCCCGAGAGGCCCCGACGTGAGTGTTCTGATGTTTGCGGCGGGCCTGGTCCTGCTGGTGCTGGGTGCGGATCTGCTGGTGCGCGGCGCCAGCCGGCTTTCGCTCTCGCTCGGCGTTTCGCCGCTGGTCGTGGGCCTGACCGTGGTGGCCTTTGGCACCAGCGCGCCGGAGCTCGCGGTGTCCGTGCAAGGTGCGCTCAACGGTCAGAGCGACATCGCGATCGGCAATGTGGTCGGCAGCAACATCTTCAACGTGCTGTTCATCCTCGGGCTGTCTGCATTGATCACACCGCTGGTCGTGCATCGCCAGATCGTGCGCAAGGAAGTGCCGATCATGATCGGCGTCTCGGCGCTGCTGTGGCTGTTGGCCGCCGACGGCGCGCTGGGGCTGTTCGATGGTGTGCTGCTGACCTCCCTGCTTCTGATCTACGTGGGCGTGCTGTATTGGCAGAGCCGCAAGGCTCCTGCAGACAATCAGTCCGACGAACTGCCCGAAGGCGGCCCCTGGCTTGATCGCACCTGGGTGCAGCTGCTGTTGATCGTCGTGGGCTTGGCGCTGTTGGTACTGGGCTCGCGCTGGCTGGTGGCGGCTGCGATCGCGTTTGCGCAGAAGCTGGGCATCAGCGAGCTGGTGGTCGGCCTGACCATCGTTGCCGCAGGCACCTCCCTGCCCGAAGTCGCCACCTCGATCATCGCGGCCTTGAAAGGTCAGCGCGACATCGCGGTCGGCAACGTCGTCGGCAGCAACATCTTCAACATTCTCGCGGTGCTGGGTCTGACTTCGCTGGTCGCCCCGGGCGATATCCCCGTAGCCGCCTCGGCGCTGCGCTTCGACATACCGATCATGCTGGTGGTGGCGTTTGCGTGCTTGCCGGTGATGTTCAACGGCTACCGCATCGAGCGCTGGGAAGGCGGCCTGTTCTTCGCGTTCTATCTGGCCTACACGGCCTGGCTGGTGATGTATGCGCAGCAGCACGCCTTGCTGGACGAATACGGGCTGGCAATGCGCTGGGTCGTGCTGCCGCTGACCGGCGTGACCCTCGCGGTGCTTGCTTACCGTGGCTACCGAAGTCGGCACCCGCACGGGCTCAGCCGCTGACAGCGCGAAACCCGATGCAGGGTGGAGCGCTTCGGGTTCCATCCCCGAAGCTCGGCAATCGCCGCGTCCGGGTTCGGCGCGGCGATTGCGCTTCACTGCTGCGCTATCGCTACATGATGTCCGGCGCCAGATCGGTGCTGCGCGACAGCGCCTCGAAGGCATCCAGCTCACGGCGCAGGTGGTCCAGCTTGGCCCGCAGCATCTCCACTGCATCCGAGCCCGCTGAGAACCGCAGCGGCGGTTCGGCGTGGTGGGCCAGTGTCACCAGCACCTCGGCCAGCTTGGCCGGATCACCGGCCTGCTGGCCGTCGCGCGCAGCGAAGAACGCACCCAGTTCGGCCGTCATCGGCGCGTAGTCGGCGATGCTGTGCTCGCCGTAGCGCACCGATTGCGAGCCCAGGAATTCGGTGCGGAAGAAGCCCGGCCCGATCACGGTGACCGCAATCCCCAGCCCGGTGAGTTCGCCCGCGAGGGATTCCGAGAACCCCTCGATGGCGAACTTGCTGGCGCAGTAGATCGAACCGAACGGGCCGCCCTGAATGCCGCCGATCGAACTGATATTGAGAATGCGCCCCGCGCCCTGCGCCCGCATCACCGGCAGCACCGCGCGGGTGACGTGCAGCAGGCCGAAGAAGTTGGTCGCGAATTGCTGTTCGACCGCAGCCGCGGCGACTTCCTCGAAGACGCCGAGCTGGCCGTAGCCGGCATTGTTCAGCAGCACGTCGATCGTGCCGAAGTGGGCGACCGCCGCCGCCACCGCGCTTTCAGCCTGCGCGGCGTCGGCGACATCGAGGCTGAGCAGCAGCAGCGAATCGCCGGCCACGTCAGCGAAGCGCGCCTGTAGCGCCTGAAGGTCGCGGCCGGTGGCGACCACGCGGTCGCCATGGGCCAGCGCCGCACGTACGGCCTCCGCGCCGAGGCCGCGGCTGCTGCCGGTGATGAACCAGGTCTTTGGGGTTTGCATGGGCTGAGTTCTCCGGAACGGGCGCTCACGATGCCGCGCCGGGCGCCGATATCCGTAGCCGGATGCTGCCGATTGATTGCCTGATCCTCGCAATCCCGCCCATCGCCTTGCCGCAAGCGGTATACAGCTCGTAGCTTCGCAGCCTGCACCATCGATCCAGAACAGCCACGCTCGAACGCCCGTGTGCAGACGACTGTACCCACGCGTTCCAGCCCGGACAGGCGGACCCCGACGCCCCATGCGCTCACTCCAGCAACTGCGTGACCTGATCAGCCGCCACAGCGGAGAATCCTGCGCGGCCAGCGTGCGCAGCACCGCCCTGCCGCGGCTTGGGCTGCTGCGCTGCGACCGGCCCACGCTGCCCTTCCACACCATCTACGAGCCGATGCTGTGCATCGTCGCCCAGGGCCGCAAGCGCGCCGTGCTGGGCGAGGGCGTGTACGACTACGACGCCTCGACCTTTCTGCTGGTGTCGGTCGACCTGCCGGTCAGCAGCGCGGTGATCGAGGCCAGCGCCGACGCACCCTATCTCGCCATGGGCCTGACGCTGGATCGCACGATCCTGGCCGAGCTGATCCTGCAGATGCCGCCGCCCGCGACTGCCCTGGCCGATACGCCGGCGATGACGGTCTGCGCGCTGTCGGATGCCTTGCTGGATGCCACAGTGCGCCTGCTGCAGGTGCTCGATCAGCCGCAAGATGCCGCCGTGCTGGCGCCGCTGATCGAACGCGAGATCCTCTATCACCTGCTGACCGGCCCGCGCGGCGCCTGGCTGCGGCAGATGATCGCGGCCGATGCCGTCGGCGGCCGCATCGCCAATGCGATCGCGTGGATCCGCAGCCACTACCGGCAGCCGCTGCGCATCGCCGAGCTGTCGGAGCGGGTCAACATGACGCCGTCCTCGCTGCACCGCCACTTCAAGGCGGTCACCGCGATGAGCCCGCTGCAGTACCAGAAGCACATCCGTCTGCAGGAGGCGCGACGCCTGCTGCTGAGCGAAGCCGACGACGCCGCCAGTGTGGGTTTTCGCATCGGCTACGAGAGCGCCTCGCAGTTCAGCCGAGAGTACAGCCGCCACTTCGGCGCACCGCCCCTGCGTGATGTGGCGCGGCTGCGCGAGGCCGGCGTGGTGCTGCCAAACCCCCAGCCGTTCTGAGTGACAGGCGGCATCGACGCTTCACGCCGGAAGCGAAAGCCTGCCAGCGTTGCCCGCTCATCCTGACCGGCATTGCACACCCAATCGCTACACTTCCCGATCCACTTGTTACCGGAGCCCGCCCATGAAAACCCGCGCCGCCGTTGCCTTCGAAGCCGGCAAGCCGCTCAGCATCGAAACCGTCGACCTCGAAGGCCCGCGCGCCGGTGAAGTGCTGGTCGAGATCAAGGCCACCGGCGTCTGCCACACCGACGAATTCACCAAGTCCGGCGCCGACCCCGAGGGCCTGTTTCCGGCCATCCTCGGCCACGAGGGCGCAGGTGTGGTGGTCGAAGTCGGCCCGGGCGTGAAGTCGCTCAAGCCCGGCGACCACGTGATTCCGCTGTACACGCCCGAGTGCCGCGAGTGCGAGTACTGCCTGAACCCGAAGACCAACCTCTGCCAGTCAATCCGCAGCACGCAGGGCGCGGGCCTGATGCCGGACGGTACCAGCAGATTCTCGATCGACGGCCGGCCGATCCACCACTACATGGGCACCTCGACCTTCTCCAACTTCACCGTCGCGCCCGAAATCGCACTGGCGAAGATCCGCGAGGACGCGCCCTTCGACAAGGTCTGCTACATCGGCTGCGGCGTCACCACCGGCATCGGCGCGGTCATCTTCACCGCCAAGGTCGAAGTCGGTTCCAAAGTGGTGGTGTTCGGCCTGGGCGGCATCGGCTTGAACGTGATTCAGGGCGCACGCCTGGCCGGTGCCGACATGATCATCGGCGTCGATCTGAACCCCGCGCGTGAGGCGATGGCGCGCAAGTTCGGCATGACGCACTTCGTGAACCCGAAGGACGTCGAGGGCGACCTCGTGCCTTACCTGGTGTCGCTGACCAAGGGCGGCGCCGACTACACCTTCGAGTGCATCGGCAACACCCAGGTTATGCGCCAGGCACTGGAGTGCGCGCACAAGGGTTGGGGCACCAGCGTCATCATCGGCGTGGCGCCGGCGGGTGCCGAGATCAGCACGCGGCCGTTCCAGCTCGTGACTGGCCGCAACTGGCGCGGCAGCGCCTTCGGCGGCGCGCGCGGCCGCACCGACGTGCCGAAGATCGTCGACTGGTACATGGAGGGCAAGATCGACATCGATTCGCTGATCACCCACACCATGCCGCTGGAGAAGATCAACGACGCCTTTGACCTGATGCACCGCGGCGAATCGATCCGCTCGGTGGTGATCTACTGATGGCCGTCGAAACCCTCTCCGCGCAGCGCTGCTTCGGCGGCGTGCAGGGCTTCTATCGGCACGCGTCCGAGGCCTGCGGCGGGCCGATGAGCTTCGGCGTCTACACCCCGCCGCAGCCCGGCCCCCGGCCTGTGTTGATCTTCCTCGCCGGCCTGACCTGCACCCAGGAAACCTTCGCCATCAAGGCCGGTGCGCAGCGGCTGGCCGCCGAGCTCGGCCTGGTGCTGGTGACACCCGACACCAGCCCGCGCGACACCGGCATTGACGGCGCCACTGGCGACTGGGAATTCGGCGAATCGGCAGGCTTTTACCTCGATGCCACTCAAGCGCCCTGGAGCACGCGCTTCAACATGCAGCGCTATCTGTTGGACGAGCTGCTGCCTGTTCTGGCGGCGAACTTTCCGGTCGACCTGCAGCGTTGCGGTATCTTCGGCCACTCGATGGGCGGCCACGGTGCGCTGACGCTGGCACTGAAGAACCCGTCGGTGTTTAGATCGTGCTCGGCGTTCGCGCCGATCGTCGCGCCCAGCCAGGTGCCCTGGGGGCAGAAAGCGTTCCCGCGCTACCTCGGCGAGGACCGCGCGGCATGGCGCGCCTTTGATGCCACCGCGCTGATCGAGGACGGCCATCGTTTCGACGGTGAGCTACTGATCGATCAGGGGCTGGACGACAAGTTCCTGGCCGATCAGCTGAAGCCTGAGCTGTTGGAGGCGGTGTGTGCGAGGGCGGTCCAGTCGGTAAACGTGCGCCGCCGCCCCGGCTACGACCACAGCTACTGGTTTATTCAAAGCTTCGTCGAAGACCATCTGAGACACCACGCCGCAGCATTGAAGTAGCTCCCCGTGCGGTGCCTTTCCGCGCCCTGATGGGTGTCGGAGGCGAAGCAGTGAGTGCAACACTGCGATGAGGTTTGGTGCGGCGGATCGAGATCCGCCCTACAGGTGTCTTGCGGAGCGGCCAGCGCGCGCGCGTCAAAAGAACGCCGTGTTGTGCCGCGAACAGGGGTGCTGATGCGGCGGATTGAAAACCGCCCTGCAAACGGCTCGCAGGGAAGAGCGTGCGAACGCATCGGACGAAATCCCGTCGCCCAGGGTAGGGCGGATCTTGATCCTGACTGCGCGCGAGATAAATGCCGCCCAAAATGCGTGATAAGTCGCACCGCTGGAATTTTCGCAGGATGCAAGGAAATTGCGAGGGGTGGAAGGGAGCAGCCGAAGTTGACATGCGCAGCAGTCCTCTACGGGTTCCAATCCGTCAACGATCTTGGAAGCTCTCAGGCTGCCAGTGGCTGAGCACACGGGCGAGACGCGCCGCAACGGTGGCGGTCTCCAGCAACGCCCACGCTCCGAGGCCGTATGAGCCTTTGGCGAGCACGGGAAGGCCTGTCAGGAGCGCGACAAGCGCAAATAGGGCGACGCCCAGCCACAGGCAACAGGTCAGGCGGAGGTGGGCCGCCAAGACTCGCAGGTGTCCGGTCAAGCCCATGTTCGCGATGAGGCGAGACCCCAGCGACGACACCAGCAGCGCCAGTGCCGCGACAAGGCCGCCAAGCACTGATCCAGCCAGCACCAACAAGGCGCCGGCCACCAACAGGTGGTGAGCTAGGTCTGAGGCAAAGGTCGCGCCCCACACCGCTGCGGCGACCGCTGCAACCGTGGCGGCAATCCGCATCAAGGTTTCGCGTCGCCAGGCACTTCGGTCGCGGAAGACGTGTCCTCTTTGGACTGCTCCAAGGCCTGAGCGAGAAGCGCCAACCGCTGATCCCAAGGCAACCGGCGTCGCCGCGGGCCGAACCATTGGGGCCAGAGCGCTTTGCGCTCCTGCATCAGCAGAAGGGCGATACGCGTTTCGATCTTCTCGCTTCGGCTCCGCCCGTGAACCACCCTGGCGACGGCGGTCGGGCTGACCTTCAGGCTGCTGGCAATTGCTGCGAAGGTCCAGCCCCTGAGTTGCAGCTGCGCCCTGATGCTTGCGCAGCCGGGCGTGTTGGTGGGGAGCATGGCGGCGTCCGTGCAGCCCCACAACACTGCAGGATCAAGCCCGATGGCGCTCGCAAGGCGCTGTTCGATCCGCGCGCTACGTCGCTTGCCTTGCAGCACCAGCGACACCACCGCGCGCCCTACTTCCAATTCTGCGGCGATCTTGGACAGGCTCAAGCCGCGCGCAGCCAGCTCGGCTTTGACCATTGCCGTTCGCGTGGAGACTTGGCTGCGCGTCATTGAGGTTCCGACAGGTCGAGGGGTTGAGTTCGGCTGCACTCGGATTGGCGTCTAGACAGCCTTTAGGGTGACTCAGAGTTGCGCTGCAGCCCTTGGAGTTCAGTGGGGCGTGGCCTCAACAGAAGGAGCGCCGTGCGACACCTCCGCCAGCTCGGCCAGCCTTCCGAGTGCCTCATACGGCCGAGCCCGCAAGTCCGCGGTAATGCGCACGTATCGATCTTGGGCTGTCTCTGCTTGAGGATCGCTTTCCGGTGCCACTGGATGTGCGGGCGAAGTCGTGCGTGCGCTTGCGGTGGCGCTGGCGTCCAGGCAGCCGCACGCGCTGCCGTGGTCGCGCCGAGCGCCTGCAGACCCCGCGAGTTCGAGCAGTTGTTCGACTTCGGCAAGCATGCCAGCCATCACCCGCGCGAAGGCCGGCAGCGCGGTCGCGGAGTCGCACTCCGATACCTTGCCAAGCACATCGGCCAGCGCCTGCGCGCGATAGATCCGCGCCTGCGCTTCCTCCGCCAAGCGCTTCGGGTCTTCCACACTGACGAAGAACAGCGGCGCGACCGTCGCCGAAGGCACGTTGAAGGGCACCACAGCGGCGCGGCTCATGCGCGCGTCTCCGTGCCGCCGCGCACGAAGGCGGCATAGGCGCTGCCAGCATCCCGCACGGCCGCGCTGTAGCAGTGCTGCAGGCGGTAACGGATCAAGCCCAGGTTGAAGAGGCTGTCACCGGCGTGGGCCTCCATTACCGCCGCAGGCTCCGCACCGTCATGAAAGCCCAGCTCGATCAGCGGCGACTGCACGCCGCGCGTGGCGAACCAGTTGCCGGGGTGCATCCAATCGTCGATCACGTGCACGCTCGGGCGGCGACAGGCGCTGAGGCCCGCGTCATTCCCGCTGGGCATGAAGAGCCCTTGCGCTGTCTCTTCCAGGTCAATGGGCACCACCAAGTGCCGCACGGCGCCCAGCGCCCGCCGAGCCGCGATGAAGCTGGCCGCATTCAGCGCCGAGCGCCCCACGTTCGACCGCGAGGCATGGAACAGCGGCAGGCCGTCGCCCATCGCAGGATTGTTGGCGAGGAAGTCCAGCATGAACGCCCGCAGAGTGCGACGCGCCGACACCGCCAACGTCCAGGGTATCCGCCGCAACACGTCCGCTTCGTCGTGCGCGATTGCTTCCAGGCTGACCGCCTCGCTGCCGCCGCGCGCAGCCAGCACGCGAGCACGCGGGTCACCCAACACCGGCCCGCCATAGCCGCCAGTGCGTGCGCCGGCATCGCTGCGGATTTTGCCCACTGCCGCAGCGCTGCAGAGCCACTGCCAGTCCTCAGCGCGCGCGAGTTCGCGATACTCGCGCACCAGGGCGCGGTTCAGGGCTTCGCCCAGCAGCTCACCGAAGGTATGAGCGCCGACGCCCTCCGCTGCGCCGCGTGCAGCGCGCAGGCGGTGCCAGTCGCAGCGGCTGAGCAGGCCGGTCAAATGGATGTCGCCAGTGATTTCCACATAGGCCGCGCGGAAGCTACCGGCAGGCTTGCGGCGGTCGAACAGGTCATCCAACAGTGCCCGCACTTTGTCGGCGCGATCCACTGCCGAGGCGATCCGCGACGCAGCGGGCGGCTCCAGAAGCCGCAGGCGCCCGGCCGTGCGGGCCTGACGAAGGCAGCCGTGTGGAACGCTTTTCAAGGCAACTGCGCACGCGGCGGGCGATGCGACGGCGAATGCGGCGGCAGGGGCAACAGCGAGCATGCCGAACAGCGCCTTCAGGCACTCGATGAAGGCGGCAAACAGGCGCGCGGCGTGCGCGCTGAAGCGGGAGATATTCATGGTGTGGACTCCGTAGGTAGTGGAGTCCACCGCCGCGCTGTCAAACGCAAGGCGGTGGACGGTACGCGGGTTGACAGACCGGCCTACGGACCGGCGAGCCTTTCGGCTCCCCACGCACCGCCCACCATAGAGTGGCTGGCACGCGCGGCCCGGCTGACGCGCGGGCACAAAAAACGCGCCTCGGCATCGGACGGTGGGCGCGTTGTGCGCCGTAGGATTCAGGCTGTCAAACCCGGTCACCGATTTGGCGGCGACGGGTTGAAGGCTACGCCCGCCCGCGCGCTTCTGCAAGAGCCTCATCCCCGGCCCAGGCGCTCGATGATTCGGGCGCGGCCGGCTTGGCCTTCGGCATTGTTGAATGTTGTGCTGCATACCTACGTGAGCTAGTGCGTACGGGCGCACTGTTTCGGCCGCGCGCACGCGCTACGCCCGTGGTGAGAACGGCAGCACATGGGCGAACACACGGCCGAAGAATCCCAACGGCTTCGGCACGCCGTCCTCGCCATCCTCGTAGCCATCGTGCAGCGCAATTTCACGATGGCAGCGCTGCACCAGATACGGCAGCGCCGGGGGCTCTTCGGCTTCCAGCTTCCGGCGCGCCACGAACATTTCCACATAGGCGGCTTCGGTGGGCATCGCCCCAAGGAACTTGCATTCAAGCTCGATGAAGCGCCGGGCCAGGCGGGCGCATTCACCAGCACGCCGCACAAACCCGAGCAGGCTATCCACAGCCGCACCGACAGCCATCAGCAGCAAGGTGATGATCGCGATCTGCCTGCCGTTCTCGATGTCCATCAGCAGCGCGGCGAGGGTGGCAAGCCCTAGCATCAAGGTCAGCGCGCAGACGCCAGCATGGGAACGTTCAAAGAAGCGGCGCCGCTCGGCGTGATAGCGGCTGCTGAGCCGCAGGTCAAAGCTGAGCGCATGCCACCGTTCGTCGAGGCTCTTGCCGGTGAGCCGCTGCTGCACACTGTTCGACATGATGCTTTCCTACTTCGTGGGCTGATCGCCCGTCTGCTCGCCCACGCTCGGCGACGCTGTGCGCTCGATGCCGCCCCGCAGATGCGTGAGGGTTCGACACTCACCCCGCGCGCTCACCAGAAAAAGCCAGAAAAACCCCTGACGCCCTTTCGCGGCCCTCGCGTGGCCGTCAGTTGGTGTTGTCACGTCTGCGCCTTGCGCCGTGTGCAAGACGCTTGCGCCCTGCGCAAGCAAACCGCGACAGGGTTGGAAAAGGCGTGCGGGCGAGCCGGGCAGGCCCGCCCGCACTGTGGCGAGGGTTCTAGGCACAGGCTCAGGAGGGGGCCAGTACCTACCGGTCGCGCCACGCGACCGTGCCTCGGACGGGTCCGCTCCCGTCCATGCTGCGGCGAGCCTCTCAGGCGCAACGGGCGCGAGACCGTTTTGCCTTACGGGCACGCCGCGCGCCCGTGTGCACTGCCCTCAAGGGGCCGTGCCGAACTCCTTTGCTTGATCCGCCAACGCAGCCTCTTCGGCACGCGCCTCGCTCAACTCGCGTTGGATCTCTTCCAGGCGCGCGGCGGCCGCGGCCAACGCGACGGACTGCGGCCACGCAGGCACCTGAAAGATGGCTTCGGCGGCGGCGCGTTTGATCGCCTCGCGATGGAAGGCGTAGGCGAAGCGCTCCAGGGCATCGCCCTCGCGACCGCCAACGTTCAGGGGCAGGCCGTACAGCGGCGGTCGCCGATGCATGTAGGTGGGGCCGTGCTCGCGATCCGCAGCCAACGCGGCGCCGACAGTCGCGCGGGATCGCCCTTGATCGGTCTGGCCGGTGGCGCAGCGCTCGAAGTGCTCTGCGAGGCCCTGCAGCTGCTCATCCGCGCGGCGGTCGATACCCCGCAGAACGATGCGCGCATAGTCCTCGGGCGTGATCGCTGCGCGACTCAGCTCGGAGCAATCGCGCTCCAGCGCCTTGATGCGCTCGCGCGCCCTGTCCAGCGCCTCGCCAAGCTGGCGGCGGTGACTGGCAAGCTGCTCCCGCAGCGCGGTGGTCTCAGGCTTGCCCAGCAAGTGCATCAGGGCGCGCATCACGGCACCAAGCCGCCGTAGAAGCCGCGATAGTCGAGCACCGCGCCGTTGTAGATGTGCCGCACCTTCATCTTCAGCTGGTCATGGCTGAACATCGAGCCGCTTTGCGGGTCATCCGCGATGAGCACCTGCGGGTCTTCGCCGCCATAGAAGCCCAGCTCGATAAGCGGCGTCTGCAGAGTGTCGGCCGTGGCGAACCAGCGTTCCTCGTTGTCCCAGTGCGAGACCACATGGATGGCGGGCGCTACCGACTGCACGAAGGTGGGATCGTTCTCGGTGGTGCGCTGGAAGAGGTTGTAGGCCGCTTCCTCCAGGGCATCCGGCACCACCAGGTTCCTGAGGCGGAGACCCAAAGGCTTGTTGCTGTCCTGCTCAGGCTGGCGACGCATCGCAAGGCGCGCGGCAGCAAAGCTCTCCGGCGATAGCACCGCAGTGCCGCTGTTCGCGTGATCGGCATGGAACAGCGGCTTGCCGTCGTAGATGTTCGCGGTGCTGGTGAAGAAGCCCATGACGTACTCGTAGAGCGTGCGATGCGCGGCCGTTGCAAGGGCCAAAGGAATGCGACGCAGCATCCCCACGTCATCGTTCGCCACGGCCTCAAGCGTGATCGTCTCAATGCCGCCGCGCTTGGACACCTTGTAGGTGGCTTCCTCATCCGTTGGCGTGCTCAACGGCTGATAGGGGCCGTTCTCGGCGACCTCGGCCAGATTTCCGTAGCCGCCCATGCGGGCGCGACGCTGGGTGCGGAAGTTGCGGACATCCACCGTCTCGCAGAATGACCGCCATCCATAATGTTCTGAGAGCGTCGCATATTCGCGAATCATGGCGCGACTCACGGCGTCGCCCAGGATGCTGGCGAAGGTGCCCGAACTCACCGCCTCGCGGAAACTCGCGCCCGCGCACTCGCGCAGACGGGTGTAGTCGGCATCCTTCATCAGGCCCGAACAGCGGCGGTCGCCCGTGATGTCGGTATAGATGTCGCGGAAGCTGGTGGCGGGCCGCGAACGGTTGAAGAAATCGTCCAGCTGGACGCGAACGCGGTCCGCGCGATTCGATGGCAGATGATGGCTCACGGGTCAGACCTCAATGGTTGGGTAAAGTCGCAGCAGGCGGCGCACACAATCAGGGTGCGAATGGTCAGCTCTTGAACGGCGTAGATGGCTGCAATGACATGCAGCGGCTCGTCGCGCCACAGGCGTCGGATGTCGCATCCAGTGGGCGCCAGCTGAGCCACCTCGAACGCCACGCCCGGCGGCAGCTCGTCATGTGTATGGCGGCTCAACGGCGCGCCCCTCCGCCGGTGCGCCGAGCCTTGGCGCGACGCGCAGCGCGGTAGATTTGCTGCACGCAAAGGCCGTGCTTCAGGGCGAGCGTCTGCGCATCGATCGTGCCAAGCTCGCGTGAGATTTCCTCATCGCGCTCGGCGATACGCTTCGCGGTGTTCTGGGGGATGTAGGCAAGTATGCCGCCGAACGATGTCGCGAAGGCATCAGCGATGCGCACACCCACATCGCGTGCCTGATCAGGCGACAAGCCCACGTCTTCCAGCTCACGCGCCGCCAAGTCCGCCAGCTCGGCAATCAGCTCCGGGCCTTTCCGCTTGTTGGCGCTGGGCTTTTTCGCCTGGCTGCTGCTTGCATCGTTCATCGTTCTTGCTGACCATTAGCGTTCGCGACTGAGCTATGGTCTTCGCAGGAGCGCGCGCCGCCCATTAGCAGGCGCTAGAGCGGCGGGATGTGGGTTCGCGGGATCGGGCTGGCGCTACTAGGCCCGCGCCAGCAGCGGCCAACTTTTCGCCCGCCCACGTGGGCGGCCGTTTTGTTTGCTTCCAAAACCAAAGCAAACAAGACGACCGCACTGGTGCGGGTCAACTTACTGACGCAGCTTTCCTACGCCCACCGGCGGACGTGATTTTGTTTGCTCATCGCGTCAGACTGCACCCGGGTGCAGTCTCATTGTTTTCTTTCCGCACCGGCCATGCGGCGCCGGTGCCGGTAAGAAATTCGCTAAGCAGTTCGGAGGATTCGGCGGCGCATCACGAGGCTGGAGGCTCTGCTGAAGTTGTAAAGTTCGTCTACAGGCCAATCTGTAGCGAGCGGCACGGGCGCAGCTTGAAAATGCAACTGCCCTTGGTGGCACTTGCACTTTCAAACTCAAAACGCGGATGTCGCGATGGGCGCGACCCGTCTAGATCACCTCGCGAGACTTGTGGCCGCTACGCCGACGATTTTACTTGCGAAGGCAACTTGCGATGAACACTTCACTCGGGGAGAGCTGCCCGAACGAATATGGTCGTAATCGACCTACGAAACCAGGTTCACTCGGGTAGAGCTGCGCGAGCACGCCGCAGCCCTCGGACGCTTGCGCGTGTACCCTGCGTGACCGTGCGAGGGCGTCCAGGCGCTCACAAGCAGCCCGGCGATGCCGCCACAGGCTCTGTTCGGGCCAACGTCCGCGCAGACGATTGCACTTTCATTTGTAGCCTACAAGTGAAGCCACAATCGGGCAGAAAATCGGATGCGTCGGGTCCGCGCCGGCCAGCGCTCGGGCGCATGACACTGCTACAGACCCGGATGGCGGCGCGCGCCTCGCTGGTCGGTCCACGCAGACGTTTGCATGGGCGAAATCAGTGCGAGTTCTCGCATTCACTCGGTGGAACGCCTGCGCTTCGGCTACCCGTTGCGCCGCACCAGCTGCAGGCGCTTCCAGGGAGCGGCGAGCGTGCGGCTGCCTGCCCCAGGCTCCCATCTCAAGGACGGTGCGCACCTGACCGCGGCCGCGGCCCGCCTGTTTCGCCCTGTGCAAGGCGTTTTCATTCCGCGCTCCCGTTTTCCTCCGCTATGCCCCAGTATTTCCCACTTATCTCAGTCCAGCCCCCTGAGTTATCTCAAGCGGGAACATGATCCGCCGCCCGAATCCCCCGGACTGACGCACCGAGCCCCTCCCCCGGTGGGGGAGGGGTTGGGGAGAGGGTCCGGCATGGCCTCAGCCTCCACCCCGCGAGCACCGCCCGCAGTCGTTCTCATCCATCAACACTTCACCCACATCCGTTCGACGTCTCGACGAAGCGCCACTCGCACCAGCACCAACCGCACCTGTGTCGCGCCGCAGCCCAGCTCCCCGCCCGTTCCAAGCTCCAGCTCCGCGCTCGTCCCCCCGGTAGGCTTCGCGCCATGCCTTTCGTTTGACCCATCCAGACGGCACACCATCCAGGAACTTCGATGCGCTCAATGCTCCCGCTTTCAACCCTTCTGCTCGCGCTCACATTGGCGTGCGCTGCGTCGGCGCAAACGCTGGGCGTGCTTGAGCAGCCGCCCTGCAAAGCCGCAGACGAGCGAGCGGTACGGCCACTCTTCGTCAAACAGGGCAAAGCCTGGAAATCACTCCAGGGTGGTCTGGCGCTGGAGGACTACCCCTTGCGCTGGCACGCCATCGATGTCGCCGATGTACCACCTGTCGAAGTGCAGCGGCCTGCCAGCAAGCCGCAGCCGGAGTGGACGTTCGCCCGCGATTTCCTGTTGCAGCCTGTGCCGGGTCAGGCTCTGCCCGATCAAGCCAATCCAGATCGCCGCTTCGCCGGATGGTGCGACGCGCCGACGCTCGCGCCCATCATGCTGCTGGCCGGACCTGACAACGTCATCGCCCGTCCTGCTGAGCGGATCGCGGCACCCGACGTGCTGGATCGGTTGCTCCATCACATGCGGAATCCCGAGGCTGGGCTCAACCCGTGCGCCGCCGACGCGGCGGGTCGCCCGGTCGAACTCCTAATCGAGCATTTGCGTCTGGCCGAGGCGATGATTCTTCCCGGCGGCGTGGAGCTGGTGGCAGTGGAAATTTCGCCAGCTATTGTTCAGTGCCAGAGCGAGCTCGGCGGCCAGCTGCCTACGCACTGGTATCTGCTGAAGGATCAGAACGCCCCGCGCTTGATCGGCGAGGCGATGACGCATCTGGGTTCGGCGGATCTGGACGCGGACGGCCGCTACGAACATGTGTTCTGGTTCACCGGCTACAACCGGGACGGCTACGTTCTCTACGAGGATCACTTCGCTGCGCCGGTGCGCTTCGAGTGGGGCTACCACTGAGTCTTGCCGAAGCGCTCACGCGTGCGGTGCCCCTCTGTCCGTTCGCGCTCCCGCCAGTTGCTGCGCGCGCGCTGCCCGTTGCTCGAAGCTCAAACGCAGCTGCTTCCTTTTGCAGCGGTCGGTCCGATGGTCTCGACGGGTCCGCCATCCCTCCGCGCCTGAATCGTGAAGAGTGCCTCGCGACCAGCTTCAGAGTGTCTATCGCCCATGGCTTGAGCCGGATTGGCCTTGGCGGATATCCCAACCCTGCGGCGCGACTGCGCTACCAATCAGGCGGTTTAGCCCGAGCGATCATTGCGCAGCCAACGTTTCACCTTCGATCGCTTAGCTCCTGCCGCCGCATCGGCATCGAGTCGACCGCGTCGACGAGCTCGCCCAACTGATCCGGGTGTTCGCGGCTGGCTTTCAAGCCGCCGTCGAGGCCGAACAGGTGCAGTCCGGGTGCATGTGCGATGCGTTCGAGAGCGCGACGTAAGCCGTCGAGACTTCGACCGCCGACTTCACCCGCTGCGCTGGGTTTTGCGCCACCGATCCAACGCAAGCGGTCGTTCTCCAGCTGCCACACCGACACCCTTCGCTCGCTCAGTGCGTCCTGTTGATGTTGGAGTGAGGTGGCGAGGCTTGGGCCCAGCTCAGCATTGACGACCACCAGCCGTTGTTGCCATCGCTGCGCGGCAAGCCAGTCGGTAGCCGGGGCCGACGACGAAGCTGCGAGCAGAACCAGCAGGGAGGCTAGGCGCGAAAGCATTCCGGAAGCCTGCCTCGCGCCACGTGTAGTGGCGGTGCATGCTCGACCTCCGGCGCGCTTGCGGTGAGCGTAAGGTGCCACCTCTCAAGGACAACCGATTTGCCGCACCCGCTCGCCCGCTGGCTGCACTGAACGATAAGCTGCTGCCCGTCCCTTGCGCTGCGCCTGGAGCACATCGTGACCTCCCCGACGTTCTTCGCCAGTGGCGAAGATTTCCGACGCTGGCTGCAACAACACTCCGCCAGCGCGAATGAGCTGCTGGTCGGCTTCCACAAGGTGGGTAGCGACAGGCCCTGCATGTCGTGGTCGGAATCCGTCGACGAAGCCCTGTGCTTCGGCTGGATCGACAGCGTGCGCAAGCGCATTGACGATCAGCAGTATTCGATCCGCTTTACGCCACGCAAACCGGGTTCCATCTGGAGCGCGGTCAACATCGCCAAGGTCGCGCAGCTGCAGGCTGAGGGCCGCATGCAGCCGGCTGGTCTGGCGGCCTTTTCCAGCCGCACCGAAGCGCGGTCGCGGCTGTACTCGCACGAACGCGATAGCGATGCCGAACTGTCTACCGACGAGCTGCAGGCGTTCCACCGCGCGTCGGCGGCGTGGACCTTCTTCGAGTCCACGCCACCGAGCTACCGCAAGGTGGTGCTGCACTGGATCACTACGGCCAAGAAACCGGAGACGCGCGCCGCACGCCTTCAAAAACTCGTGCAGGCCTGTGTGGCAGGCGAGCGGCTCAAGTAGCGATGTCTCGCCTCATTTGACCGGCTTGAGCTTGCCGCGCTCATCGCAGCGATCGCCGCAACGCACAGCCTCGATCGCAGCGGCGTAGGCCGGTTCAAGATCGTCCGGGCTGTCCACGCCGAAGCCCAGCTCACGAATTCGTCCGTCCAGCAGGCCGTAGATCCACGCATGCACGCTGAGCGGCTGCCCGCGTGTCCAGGCGTCACGCACAATCGTGGTGTGGCAGACGTTGACGACCTGTTCGATCACGTTCAATTCGCACAGGCGCGCGTGACGCAGGCTTTCGAGCTCGGCTTCCGCGAGAATCTCGCCGTGGCGATAGGCGACATCGCCCACGTGTCGCAGCCAATAGTCGGCAAGACCGACACGCGTGCGCGCCATCGCCGCGTGCACGCCTGAGCAGCCGTAGTGGCCGCAGACGATGATGTGTTCCACCTTCAGCACATCGACCGCGAACTGGATGGTCGACAGGCAGTTCAGGTCGGTATGCACCACAACATTGGCGATGTTGCGATGGACGAAGACCTCGCCGGGCATCAGGCCCGTTACCTGATTGGCCGGTACGCGCGAGTCCGAGCAGCCGATCCAAAGGTACTTCGGCGCCTGCTGCGACGAGAGCCGTTTGAAGAAGGCCGGGTCTTCCGCACGCACGGCTTCCGCCCACAGGCGGTTCTTGTCGAGCAGTTCGCGAAGCTGGGTCATGCGGGGTCTCGGGGTGGGCCTGGGGCGGCGCATTGTAGGGGGAGCGCCGGTCTTGTTAAGACGGCGGCGTATGGACGCCTGGCGATCAGCCTCGATGAGGGAATGTGTGCACGGGGAACTGGGGCGCAGCAGCGGCCATCGACAGACACTGCGGCGTTGGTGCGCCACAGCCGTACGCAGGTCCTTTGCAGGTGCGCCGTAGGCGGATGCACCTTCTGGAACTGTTGGTGCGCCACAGGCGCGCGCGGGTCCGCATTGGGTTGGTGCGCCGCAGGCGCACGCAGGTCCGCATTGGGTTGGTGAGTCGCAGGCGCACGCAGGTCCGCATTGGGTTGGTGCGCCGCAGGCGCACCCTGTGGCCCGCGCGATCAAGGAAGGTGCATAGGCCTGAGACCTATGCGAACCCCAGCTCAGCCGTTCGACTCCGAATCCCGGGGGCGGGTACCCAGCGGCCCACTGCCCATCGAGATCACATTGGGCGCGCGTGCGGGGGCCTCGGCGGCATGGGGCGCGGGTGACTGCAGCGGTGCCGGTGGCGGCTCGCGTCCAGGCAAGTGGTTGGTCATTCGATCGAGCGTGCGATCCAGCATCTGAATCCGGAAGTGCGTGCGCATGGCTTCCAGATCACGTACGAAGGCGCGGGCATCGTGGCGCTCGCGAAACTTCATGCGCAGTTTGACGCGGCCTTCCTCGGATTCCGGCAGGCCTTGCAGCACATTCAGATCACGCACTCGCAGTTCGATCGAGGGCATCAACCACAGGAACCCTGCCGAGAAACGCACGCTGAGCAGGGAGTCCAGTGGAATCCGCAGGCTGCGCATGTCCGACTTGATCACCCCGAATACCGCATCGCGCGTGCTGAACTGCAGCTCCAGCCCGAACTCGTCCAGACGCGCCAGCCCCTTGACCTCGCCAAAGCCGCCGTGGGAATCGAAGTGGAAGGGGACGGTGTCCATAACTGCGGGCCTCAAGGCGGGTCGGAGCTGAATCAGACTGCGCTTCGCACGCAGGTGTGACAAGCCATGTCGAAGTGGCCTGTGAGCAGGCTTGCCTATACTTGCAGCCTTCGCCGCAACAGATCCATCGCTGCTGCGAACTTTTCTTCTGCCGCGGCATTTCGCGGTCTTGATCGGTTCTGAGTGGAGCGCCTGTTCATGAGTTCTTCGTCGCCGCTGCGAGTGCGGATGCGTCTGCCCCTTGTGGTGATCATGCTAAGCGTGTTGTGCATTGCCGGCTTGGGATTGACGGCTTGGGCCGTGCGCCGCGCGCCCGCGGAGCCTGCCCTTGCCGCGCTGATCGAACAGTGGCGTGTGCCTGCAGCTGCGCCTGGAACCAATGCGTTTTCGCATGTCTGGCTGATCAAGTGGGACATCCCCGACGCCGACCGGGCTGCCGTGCTGTCGGAAGACCGCAGCCGCGCGCTGCAGAGGGCGCGCGAACTTGCGCAGGCCGCTGGGACTGCGGAGCTGGCGCCTCGCTTTGTCAGCAGCGCCGAGTCTCGGTTCACCGGTTGGCCGCTCGAAGCCTTGCCCCAGTTGCGGTGTGGCGACGGCGGGGATGCCTGCCTGTCCGGCTTGGCTTCCGTTGAACCCGAAGCATGGAAGCTACTCGACAGGGCACCCCAGCTGCAGGATCGCCTGGAAGCGGTGCACGGTTTTGATCACCTGCGGGCGGATGACGATTTCCACTTCGCTACTTACATGACGGCCGCGCATGAGCGCTCCGAGGCCGCGCGCGTATGGCTGGCCTTGGCCGCTCGTACCTTCCGGAAAGAGGATCCATCTCAAGGCCTTGCGATGGCCTGTCGCGCGGTGGAAACCTCAACCCGGTTTGCAGAGCACAGCTCGCATCTGATCAGCCGATTGATCGAGTCCAGGCAGATCCGCGCCAGCCTGCATCTGACCGCCGAGCTACTGGCCGAGTATCCCTTGCACGCCCCCTTGCCCTCTGAGTGCGAGCGCCTGAGACACGCTATGGAGCCTCAGCTTGGCTCGCTGTGCGCGGTCATGGGCGCCGAGTTCCGTTGGTTCGAGGCCTCGATTCGTCTGGCGATGCAGGGCGAAACGGCGGACGCATGGCCGAGCGATGCGGGTGACTCGTCAAGCCTGTTGTTTGACCCGGGGCTGACCTCGCAGTGGAAGGCGAGCTCGATGTCCTGGGCCTGTGACGAAGATGTGCTTCAGCAGATCCATCGGCTTGATCCTGAGGTAATCCAGCGCGTCCAGGACTGGCCTTGGGAGCCTCCAGCGCTGCAGTGCGCCGCCAACCCCGTCGGGTGCACACTGAGCAGAATTTCGCGGCCCGACTTGAGCACCTATGTGGCTTGGCTCATGAATGAGCTCAGCGCATTGCGCATGGCGCGCGTTCTCCTCGAGCTCCGACCTCTGTTGATGGAAGGCCGATCGATGAGTGAGGCAATGAAGCACCTGAAGGCTCAGGGCGTCCCGGAGGCCGGACGGATTCGACTTGAAGATGCCCAGATCGAGTGGGAGATGCCGAGTCGAGAGGGGTCAGCACTCAGCCGGTGGCCGCTGCCGGGCAGCCGGGTGCAGCCGCACTGAGCTGACAGGCTCTCACGCCCGAATGGCGGCGTAGATCATGGATTTCACGTGGGACGCTTCTCGAATCGCCCGGCGTGGCCGTGAAGACAGCCGCTGGCGAACTGCAGGGGTGCTTGGGCATCTCGGGCCTCCGGTGCGCCGATGACTGCGCGCCGCGCCCTTGGGCTGCTAATGTGCGCGACCCTGCCGCCACCGGAACCCGGATGAAAGCCCCCGCCGCCCTGCTGGAACTGATCGAAGACGGCATTCTCGATGCCGTGATCCGGCCGCTGAAGAGCGGCAAGGAGGCCGCCGTCTACGTGGTTCGGCGCGGCGACGAGGTCTGTTGCGCCAAGGTCTATAAGGACATGGCGCAGCGCAGTTTCCAGAACCGCGTGCAGTACCAGGAAGGCCGCAAGGCCCGTGGAAGTCGTGAAGCGCGCGCGATGGGCAAGGCCAGCAAGTTCGGCAAGCGTGAAGCCGAGGACGCCTGGAAGAGCGCCGAGGTCGATGCCCTGTACCGTTTCCACGAAGCGGGCGTGCGGGTGCCGAAGCCCCACGGCTTCTACGGTGGTGTGCTGGTGATGGAGCTGGTCGCAGGGGCGAACGGCCACAACGCGCCGCGTCTGGGCGAAGTCGAGCTCGAACCGGACGTCGCCCGCGACTACCACCAGCGCCTGATCCGCGAAGTGGTGCGCATGCTCTGCTGCGGGCTGATCCATGGCGATCTGTCCGAGTACAACGTGCTGGTCGACGCCGAGGGCCCGGTGGTGATCGACTTTCCGCAGGTGGTCGATGCCGCCGGCAACAATGCAGCCCGCGACCTGCTGCGTCGTGATGTGAACAATCTCAGCATCAGCCTAGGGCGTTTTGCGCCGGAGCTGATGCAGACGCGTTACGCCGAGGAGATGTGGGCGCTGTTCCAGTCGGGTGATCTGATGCCCGACACACCGCTGACCGGTGTGTTCGAGGAAGTGCTGGCCGAGGTCGATCTGGATGCCATCGAATGGGCCATCCGCGACGCGCGTGAGCAGGCGCTGATCCGGGAGCAGGGGCGTCTGGCGGCGGCCGAAGAGGACTGAGGCTCCGCAGCTGTCTCGACGGCCGCAAAGAGCGACGCCCGCAGTCGCGCCGATGCTCAGCCTCGCGCGTCCCGCACACCGCCCTCAGGCCATAGGGTGCGCGTGTCGCGCACCAGCCGTTGCCCGTGCCTCAACGCCCAAGCCGCAGGGCTCAGGCGGCGGATCGAGATCCGCCCTACACGGCTGCGCATTCGCCGACTGTCGCCC
>CAZPHV010000031.1:0-15662 GCA_964586455.1 uncultured Aquimonas sp. | reverse complement strand
CAGGCGGCGGATCGAGATCCGCCCTACACGGCTGCGCATTCGCCGACTGTCGCCCGGAGTCACCCCTCAAGGCATAGGGTGCGCGTGTCGCGCACCAAGCGGCTGCCTTAGCCTTAGCCTTTGCCTCAACCTCAACGTCTGAGCCGCAGCGCTCGCCCCAGGTCATCCCACCAATAGCGCAGGAAGCTGCGCAACATTCCGCGCTCAAGATCCACCGGGTGGCCGCGGGCGATGCGGTCCATCTGCTGGTAGTACCAGCCCTGCGCGCCGAGCACGTTGATCATCTTCATCAGCAGAATCGAGCTGGCCGGTGAGCGCCAACCGCGCGGCGCGAGGTGCAGGTTGTGCTCGTAGGCCGGTAGCCGGTCGATGCGATGGCGCAGCAGTTCCCACGCACAGTCGGGATGGGTGCAGAAGGGTCGCGCCAGCCCGATGACATCGAGTGCGCCTGATGCCAGCGCAGCCTCCATGCCCTCGCGCGATCGAAACCCGCCGGTGACCATCAGCGGCATCGTCGCCACACGGCGGATGGCCTCGGCGTAGTCGAGGAAATAGGCCTCGCGCACCCGCGTGCTGGGTCGCACCTGCACTGCGTCTTCGCTACGACCTTCAACACCGAGCAGGCGCGGCTGCTCGTAGGTGCCGCCGGAGATCTCAAGCAGGTCGATGCCTTCCGAATTCAGCAGCTCGACCACCCTCAAGCAATCCTCGTGGCTGAAGCCGCCGCGACGGAAGTCGTCGGAATTCAGCTTCACCGACACCGGAAACCCCGACCCCACCTCGGCGCGCACCGCGCGCACGCACTCGATCAAGAGCCGCGCGCGATTCTCGATAACGCCGCCCCAGCGGTCCTCACGGCGGTTGGTGACCGGCGACAGGAAGCTGCTGATCAGATAGCCATGCGCGCCATGCACCTGCACGCCGGTGAAGCCGCAGTCCTGCGCGATCTTCGCCACCGCGCCGAAGCGCTGGATGATGTCGAGGATCTCGTGGTCTTCCAACGCACGCGGCGTCTTGTAGCTGCCGAGCAGGTCGAGCGTGACTGCCGAGGGCCCAACCGGTTGACGCGTTGCGTAGCGCGGCGATTGCCGACCGGCGTGGCTGATCTGCATCCACAGCTGGGCACCGTCCTTCGTTCCCGCATCGGCCCAGGCGCGCAGCCGCGCGCGAGCCTCAGCATCGACGCTGGGCGCATGCGTAATGTCGATCGCGACATTGCCCGGCCGTTCGATCACGAAACGATCGACCATCACGTTACCGGTGATGTTCAGCCCCGCGCCACCCGCGCCCCAGGCGGCGTATAGCCGCGCATGCTCCGGCGTTGCGCGCAGCTGCGCATCGCCCAGACCTTCGGTCATCGCGGTCTTGCACAGGCGGTTCTTCAGCAGCACGCCGCAGGGCAGGGTGAAGGCTTGGGCTAACGGGTCGGGTGTGCCTGGCGGTAAAGCTGCGCCGTTGAGCGCAGCAGCAGGCTTGGCCGCAGGCGGCTCCCGCGCTGGAGAACTGTTCGCTTGCATTGAGTTTTGTGCGTAAGTGGGCAGAAGACCGCGGCCTGCTTGAGGCCGCGGACCCCCACACTATCGATGTCCCATGCTGCCGTGCGCAAGCGGCGCGCCTCGGTTGCTCGGGTGGGCCGCAATTGCATTCACGTTGGAGGGGCGTGCTGCTCTGTGTCGAGGTTCGGGCGCGCCCTCATCCGATCCACCGTTATTCGAACCAAGTCACCGTAGTTGACAGCGTCAGCAGCACACGCCCGTCTGAAAGTCTGCTGTCGCGCGTGGTGTCGGAATAGCCGAGGTAGGTATCGACTCTGCCAAAGCTGCGCGAGACGCCAATCTGGTAGTGCGTGTAGTCGTCGAAATCGATGTTGTCGTACTCGGTGCGCGTCGCCTCCAGGTCAAGCGAGAACTCCCGCGGCAGGGCGAAGCTGTGCTTGGCCTTGGCGCGCCAGGCCTCGCCACCTACGGTCTCGTCGTCGGCCACCCAGATCGCGAGTTCGGTGCTGGTGGGGAGGGTCAGGCCAACAGTCCACTCGGTGTAGCGGTAGTCGCTGGCACCCGAGTAGGTGTAGTGCGCGAAGCCGGCGCTCCAGCCCCAGCCGCTGTCGTAGCTTTGACCGTAGCCCGCATAGAAGTCGATTTCCTGGTCGGCCGGATCACCGGGGCCGAAGTCCACGTTGGATGTCCACAAGCCGGCATAGAAGCCACCGACGCCGTAGTCGAGACTGGCCTGGAATGCGGGTTTGTTCTGGGTCTGGCTGACACCGTCGAACAGATAGTCGCTGGCCAGGGTGAAGGTGCTGCTGAGGCTGTTGGCGCTGGCGGGCGCCGAGGCGAGGAAGGCGATGAGGATGAGTGGCGCGTGGCGCATGGCTGCGGTCTCCGGAGTGGTGGGGCGTCTCATTTGAAAAAGGGCGCGGCGATCGCGGCGGGGTCAATCTTCTTCAGGCCCTCGTTGATCACGCGAGCGGCTTCTTGGCCGGCAGGCGTGCGCTGAAAGGCGATGTACAGCTGCTTGTCTTCCAACAGTCGCGCATTGAACTGCAACTGCTCCTGCTGGGCCTTCAGGCCAGCGTCATTGGCGAGCAGATAGCCCATGACGTTGCGATCGATGACGGCGAGCGGAAGGCGGCCACCGGCGACCTTGCGCAGGTTGGTGGCGTCATCGTTGACTGGTTCCACCTTGAGATCGCCAGCTGCGGCCATGGCATCAAACTCGGCGGTGTTCACGTAGTCGCGCACCGTACCGATCGACAAGGCCTTCAGATCGGCGAGGCCCGACCACGCCACGGGTGCGTCACGCCGTTCGGCAAAGCCGAGCGGACCCGAGCCGATCGGGTCTGACAGCTGGAACTGGGCGGCGACTTCGTCGGAGTGGTATTCGGGGAAGTATCCGACTACGCCGCTGGCGGGGTCGCTCGCCACTGACACGGCGCGCGCCCAGGGCAAAATCCGCACTTCCAGCTTGTAGCCCATGGCTTCGGCCGCCGCACGCGCTACCGCTACGCTCGCACCCTGCTGATCAAGCTTTTCACCCGAGTAAGGTGGCCAATCAAGGCTGCTCAATCGAATCAATTTGTCTTCCCCCCAAACAGGCGCGCACATGCAGGCCAAGAGCAGCAGCCAGACGGTGGTGTGAAGTGACTTCATGGACGTTCTCCCGGAGTCGGCCCGGTGGGGCCAGGTAGAAGCAAGTGTTTGAAGAGCACCCATCCTGGAAGTTCTTCAAGGTAACGGTCCGGCTGGACTGCGGACCCGCTACCGGCAGACCCACTGAAGGCATTGGGCGGTGCCGGTTTGGCCGTCCATGGCTGTACTGGCAGGCCGCCATTCGACAGCCGGCCGAGATCACGCTCGGTGGTTCAGGGCTTGGGCGCACGCGTGTGGAACTGGTCGAGCAGGTTCTGCGCGGTCTGCGCTGAGATGTCGATGCCCGCCGCCGCCTGCGAATTGCGCTCAGCCACGCCCGCGTTTTGTTGGGTGATCTGATCAAGATCTTGGATCACCAAATCCACTTGGCGCACGCTTTCGGTCTGGCCCAGGGTGGAGCGGGCGATGTCCTCCGCCAGCACGCGGGTGGCGCCAATCGCGCGCACTACATCCGAAAGTGCCGAATGCGTTTGATCGGTCATGCCGGACATTTCGCGAATGCTGCTGTCGTTGTGTTCGAGCATGCGACGGATGTCGCCTGCATTGCCTGATGTCTTGTTGGCAAGCGCGCGGACCTCGCTGGCCACTACCGCAAAACCGCGTCCGGCTTCGCCCGCGCGTGCTGCCTCGACTGCGGCGTTCAGTGCCAGCAGGTTGGTCTGAAAGGCGATGCCGTCGATCAGCTGGGTGATCTCTCGCATGCGCTCGCTGGTGGTGCGCAGCCCGCCCATGCGGGTGCGCACCTCGCCCAGCAACGCGGCGCTGTGGGCGGCGGCCTGGTCCGCCGTGCTCGACTGCTGCGCGGCCTCACCGGCACGCCGCGCGGTGTCGCTGACGCCCTCGCTGATCTCGCGCATGCTGGCTGCAGTTTCTTCAAGCGAGGCCGCCTGGCGCTCGATCGAAGCTGCGAGCTCGGAGGTGGCGCGACGAATGTCGCCGGCCTGTCCGGCTGACTCGCCCACTCGATCGCGAAGCGTGGTCACCAGCGTGTTCAGGCTGGTCAAGGCCGCGTTTGCATTGTCACGCAGTGTTGCAAATGCACCGCTCCAGTGACGGGCTTCGATGCGCGCATACAGCTTGCCGTCGGCAAGCGCAGCATGCAGCTGGTCGATCTGGCGAAATGTCTCGGCGATGCCGTCGAGCAAGCCGTTGACGCCGTCGGCGAGCTCGCCGACGAAGCCACTGCCGCGACTGTCGATACGGGCGCCCAGATTGCCGGCGCGCGCTTCCGTCACCACTCGGGCGACGTCCGCAGCCAAACGCTGCTCCTGCTCGGCGCGCTGGCGCGCTTCGCTCAGATCGCGCCATTGCAGCAGCGCGCCGATGCGGCTGCCATCGATGCCGCGCACCGGGCTCAAGGTGAGTTCGCCCGTGCGTCCGCCGAGATCGGCATCAAGCTCGTGGTCGCCGTCCAGCACGTGGATAGCCGGCAGCGGCAACTGCTCGGGATCCGGTCGCAGCAAGGCGTGATCGAGGGCATCTGGATCGAGGCCCAGGCTCGATGCCACGGCAGGTTGCTGGCTGAGATAGCGGCGCATGGCGTCGGAGGCTTGCAGCACGTGACCCTCCAGATCCACCAGCAGCAGCGAAGCGCCTGCGCAGCGCAGGCCCTGCTCGGCGCGCTGCGCTGCCTCGGCGGCCGCTTTGGAGCGCGCGAACAGCTCGACGAATCCACCAAGCGCGCGTGCCAGCTGGCCGATCTCCGACTGTGAGCGCTCGTAGCGGATGCGTAGTTCGCGTACGCGCTGATTGGCTTCATCACGTCGCGCTTTGCTGGCCTCGGGATCGGACAGCGTCATCAACACCGCCACCATTCGTCCCACGGGTCCTGTTACCAGGCGGCTGAGCAGCGCGAGCAGCGCCACGGCGATCGACAGCCCGACCGCGCCCAGCTTCAGCAAGTCCTCACGCGCTTGCCGACGCAGCTCTGACTGCATTGGGCCGTCGCCCATCTGCAGGAGTACGGCACCGATGGGTTCGCCCTCGCGGTTGATTTCGATCCGTCGGCTCTCGGTGTTTTGCTCTGGATCGGCGTCGGGGTTGGTCAGATCGAACAGGCTCTGCCCGCTGGCGTCTTCAACCTTGAGTGCTACCAGGGCGGGATCGCTCAGCTCCACTGAGGTGATCTGGCGAGCGAATTCGATGTCCAGGTTCCAAAGCGGCTCAACCAAGGTCAAGGCCAGCCGCTTCTCCAGGCTCGCCAGCTGGTTCTGCTTGCGCTGCTCGAACCCTGCGCGGATCGCGCCTGAGCTGTAGACGCTGGCCAAGCCGAACACCAGCAGGAACACAGCCAAGGTGGCAACGCCCATTCGCACTGCCAAACGGTTGAAGACACTGAGCATGCAGATCCCCCCTTATGGATCAACGCGCTGTTGGGTCGCTTCGGCCCTTTCGGGCCGAGTCGGCGATCGACCTCCACTTGGCGGGGTGCAAGGCGCGTGCCGCCGCTGCGCCGTCAGGGCGGCGATGCACTGCCTTCGGTGCTGGGCGCATGCGCAAGCAGCCAGCGCGCTTCGAAAACATCGCCCGGCTGCGGACAGTCAAAAAAGTACCCCTGAAAATTGCTGCAACCCATGTCGCGTAGCAAGGCGTAGTGCTCTGCTGTTTCAACGCCTTCCGCGATGACACCCAGGCTGAAGTGAGTGCCGATGGTGATCAGGGACTGCACCAGGGCCGCGTCACTGGGGTCAGAGCCGATATCGCGAACGAAGCTCTGGTCAATCTTGATGCCGTTCACTGGCAGGCGCTTCAGATAGGAAAGCGACGAATAGCCGATTCCGAAATCGTCGATCAGCAGGCGGAAGCCAGCCGCTCGCAGTCGCTTCAGATTTAGCAGGGTCTCGTCGGAGTCACCGATCACCGAGCCTTCGGTGATTTCGAGAGCGAGTTGGCTGGGCAACACGCCCGCAGCCTCAGCGCGCTGGATCAGCTGTTCGACGAAGTCGCGCTGTCGGAACTGGCGCGGGCTGATGTTGACGCTGAGGTACAGGCCGTCGTTCACCAGACCATGGTGGCGCCAGCGCACCATGTGAGAAAGCGCTTCACCCAGCACCCAGTCGCCCACCTCGACGATCAGGCCCGACTCTTCGCACAGCGGGATGAAGTCGCTGGGCGCTACCCGGCCGCGGCGTGGATGGTGCCAGCGCAGCAGAGACTCGGCGGCGACCAGGCGTCCATGAGAATCCACGATGGGCTGAAAGTGCAGCTGAAACTGGCCCAGCTCCAGCGCCTCGCGCAGGTCCGACTCCATCGCGTGGCGCTGCTCCACCCGTGAGACCAGGCTTCGCTGGAAGAGTCTGACCTGATTGCGGCCTTCGGACTTGGCCTCATACATTGCGCTGTCGGCGTGGCGAATAAGGCTCTCGATATCGCCGCCGTCCGACGGGAACAGTGCGATGCCGATGCTGGCGCTGAGCCGGAACAACTCGACGCCCACAGCCACGGGTTCCGCGATGCGTGCTTTCACGCGTTCGGCCTCGGCCGAAGCGCGCAGCGCCGACAGCGCCGGCTGTTCGTCGAGGCCGGTCAACATCAACAGAAACTCGTCGCCTCCCATGCGTGCAACCGCTGCGCCCGCGGGCAGCATGTCGCTCAAGCGATGCGCGAGCTCCATCAGCACCGCGTCGCCGATCGAATGTCCACGCGCATCGTTCAGCTGCTTGAAGTTGTCCAGGTCGATGAACAGCAGAGCCCCTTGCTTACGCGTCGACGTGGCCACGTCCAGCGCTACCTGTAAGCGCTCGATCAGCAGACGCCGATTGGGCAGGCCGGTCAGAGCGTCGTGACGTGCCATGTGCGCGGCGGCGTGTTCCGCCACCTTGCGTGCTTCCATGTCTTTGACAAGAGCCTGATTGACGCGCTCGAGATCCTGATACGCCAGTTCGAGGTTCAGGCGCATCGCTTCCAGAGCGCCGATCACCCGATCCAGCTCATCCTTCGGCCCTTTGCGGGTGCGGCCGATGTCAAAACTTACCGGCGCATTGCGCACGTCATAGCTGCCGGCCACCTCGGCCAAGCGCACCAAGTGCCGCGTGACCACTTGGTTGACCACCCACAGCAGAAACCCTGCGATCAACAAGGACAGTGCAATTTGCGCCACCATGCTGCGCAGCGCACGCTCGAACAGTCGCTTTTCGATGCCTGCCAGATCAAAGCTGATGCGGAGGTGCGCCAAGGTCTGCCGCCGGCCGCTGCGCTCGTACTCTATGGTGCGTTCCCATTGCAGCGCCGAAGGCGGAGCCGAGCTCCCGATAACGATGGGTCGTCCGTCAGCGAACCAGCCGGCCTCGCCCTGCTCCAACTGGACACGCAGCACATCCGGCAGCGAGGCGATGCCCTGCAGCAAGAGCTGCACTTGGTCGCGATCGAGATTCCACACCGCCAAGCTCAGCGCGTTGCCGGAGCTGTCCATGATTTCGGTGACCCGAATGTCCAGCAGGCGCAGTTCGGCGCGCCGCTCGAGCAGCGCCTGAAGGGCGGACAGGCACACCGCTACCAGAAGGCTGAACAGCACAACGTTGAGAGCCAGCCTGCGACCCACGCCAGACCTCCAGCTCGGAGGCCGGCGTCGAATCGCAAGTTCCTCGCTTGGGGCCTGCTGCACGATCTACCATGCCCTGTGCCATGTTTTCTCAGCGGCTTGCAAGTTCCGCGCCCGAGTTTTTGACTGTTGTCTGGCTGCACGCGGCCTGGTTTCACGCGGCCTGACTGAGGGCGTCAGGCGTCGAAAGTCCGGCGCAGTCCACGGTCTCGATTGCGCGTGGGTCCAGCGGGTGGCTTCGACCGCGGATGGCGCCGCCGGCTGCTCGACCGGCGCTTCGATGCCCTTTGCTCGCTAGGCGCGACGCACCCGCCGACAGTTCAATGCAAGGGAGACAGGCCGAGCTTGCGTCGGCGTTCATTGAGCTTTTCGGGCTCGAAGACGGGCAGGCGAACGGCGCCGGGCCACAGCGGCCAGCGCATCGTTTGCGTGCCGTAGAGTTGCGGCCGCCCGGCGCGGGTCAGTACGCGGTCGGTCAACAGTGCCAGGGCCGAGGGTCTGAGCTCGCCCTGCCAGACGCTGACCGCAACCGCAGGCAGTGCGGCCGCCTGTACGCCCGAGTGCGCATGCTGGATCACCAGGAAGGCATTGAACGCAGCATCTTCGCCGACGCGACTCGCCAGCGGCCAGCCGCGCGACCAGAGCAGGCCGTGCAGCGCGGCGGCATTCTCCACATCCGTCTCGCGCATGCGCTGAAAGCACTGCGGTCGGTCTGTCGCTGCGACGTGGCTGCAGCTGGCAAGACCGGTCCGCAGCGCCTGGTCGCGCTGCCCCAGTTCCAATAGCAGCGCGCGATACTCGGGCTCGGTGACGAAGGCGTTGGTGGCATTGGCATCGACTCGGGTCGGCAAGCTGAAGGCGAGCAGCAGCACCAACGCAGCGGCGCACCAGGCCCGCAGTCGTGATGCAGGAGAACTGCTCAGCCTGGCGTCACGGCGGAGGTGTCCTGGGAGGGGCACTCTTGCGTTGTTTCTGCGGACGCGGGGATCCGCCTCACTGGCGACTGAGGCAAACCACCCTGGGCCTCCGCTTTCGCGGGGGAGACGGCGATGGATATCACGCGCGTCTTGAGTGCGAAACATCAGGACCTCCTCATAGCAGGCAGATGCCCATAGGTGAGCCCGCGCCACAACCATTCCAAGGGGCCGTAGCGAAAGTGCTGCAGCCACAGCGGCGACAGCGCGACCTGGGCTGCAAAGATCGCCAGCGCGATCTGCACCTGGCCCCAGCGATCGATCTGTCCGTACCAGCCGAAGCCGTAGCCGTAGAACAGCAGGCCGCAGACCAGCGACTGCAGCAGGTAGTTGGTCAGCGCCATGCGCCCCGCAGGGGCCAGCACGCTCAGCAGGCGCGCGCCCAGGCCGGTCTGGAACAGCAGCACGAAGACGGCGAGGTAGGCCATCGACAGCGGCAGGCTGCCCAGCGCCATCAGCCCGGCGGCGAGCAGGGCTTCGCCGAGCTCGTTGGCGAGGTCGAAGTTCACCCCTACGCCCAGGCTGGTGCGGATGAAGAGCGCGCCGACCAGCGCACCCAGCACGAGGGTCATCCACCAGAAGCGTGGATGCGCGCTGGCATTTTGCAGACGGCCGGAGCGCAGTAGCCAGGCGCCCAGCAGGAACACGCCCAGCGCCATCGGTACCTGGAACATCAGTACGGTCTGGAACATCACCGTGAAATACTCGGTGGCGCGGTGCAGGCTGATTTCCAGAAAGCCGCCGGTAGCGTAGATGCGGTCGGACTCTGCGGCGAGGGCGAGCCCCTTACTCATTTCTGCCGCCATCTCCGCTTTGCCATCTTCCGGCATAAAGCCCATGGCCCAGCCCAGCAGTACCCACAGCGCTGACACGCCGAAGTACAGGCCCAGGCCGGTGATCAGCACAGCTACCCCGCGCACCTGCAGGAAGGCCATCAGAATCAGTGCGGTGATGCTGTACGCGAACAGGATGTCGCCAGGCCATAGCAGCACGATGTGCAGCAGCCCGAAGCCCATCAAGGCCAGCGTGCGCCGGAAGTAGACCTTGCCGAAGGGGCGGCCGCTGCTTTCGAGTCGGTCCTGCATCAAGGCGAAGCCCATGCCGAACAACAGCGAGAACAGCACCCAGAACTTGCCCTGCACGAACACGTAGACGATCCAGGCGGCGATGCCGGAGGCACCGGGCGAGGTATCGATTCCGCTCATGAAGTCGTGCACCGAGCGATTGAAGAACTCGATGTTCATCAACAGAATGCCCAGCAGCGCGAAACCACGCAGGGCGTCCATCAAGTGCAGGCGGGTATCGGGCGCGCGCGGGGCGGCGATCGGCGGTGGCGTCGTCATTGGCGGGCTCATCGGTTGGCAGATTTGGCGGCGGGCCACAGTGTGACTCAGGGAAGGTCTGAAGAACTCCATCCTGGAGCTCCTCAGACGAGGTGAGTCCGGCACTCGTCCGGACTCACCCACGCAGAACCAGGCACTTGCATGCTTGATTCGCGAGCACGCCATCCAGAGCGTGCAGGCAGCTCCGATAAACCAGAGCCTCCCACCAAGGCGTCATCCGGATGCGAGGAGGCGATAGGCGTGACATCGCCTTCCACCCGCCGAAAGCCACGGATGGATTGCGATCGGCGATGATGTGGGCGGAGTACAACCGGGGAGAGCACCACGATGCAATGGATCGGAATCACACTGGTGGGGCTGATCGCTCTGCTGCACATCTATTTCCTGGTGCTTGAGATGTTCCTCTGGGACACAGCGCGCGGCCGCCGCGCCTTCGGCATGAGTGCAGAGAAGGCCGCGATGACCAAGGTGCTTGCGGCGAACCAGGGCCTCTACAACGGCTTCCTCGCGGCGGGTTTGATCTGGGGCTTGTGGCAGGGTGAGGCCGGGATCGACGTGCAGGTGTTCTTCCTCGCCTGCGTGCTGGTGGCGGGGCTCTACGGTGGGGCGACAGCCAGCCGCAAGATCTACTTCATCCAGGCCCTGCCGGCGGCGATCGCGCTGGGCTTTGTGCTACCGCGGGTGCTGTAGGTGGCCTGCCGGTCTCTCCTGTGGGCTTGGGCGTAGTCTGCCGTTTCTTGCCAGCGAGTTTTGACCGATCCAGCAGCTTGGGGGCGGGACCAGCGGTCGCGAAAACACTGGCGTGCTGTGCTCAACCTGTCAGATCTGACAGTTGACGGGTGGGGGCGCAGAAGAGACTATTTTCGCGCTGTAGACCTGCTGCAGCTACCTGTATCCCCTACGCACTGGAGACACCTTCAATGAAGCAGTACATCTTCTGCGCGGCCTTGGCACTGGGCTTGAGCGCTGCCGCTCCCAGCGCTCACGCCATGTATCCGGACCGAGTCTGCGGCCCAAGCAATCAGGGCGAGATCGTGAACATTGAACAGTTCAATCCATGGAATAACTCGGGCCGCATCTACGTCTATCAATGTTACGGCAGCGAGTGGTTGCTGCTCGAGCAGTGGACTTGCGGCGACTACGGCTGGGGCTATCAGTGCATTGCAGTTTGAGCACCTGCGGGCGGCGCGAAAAATCGCGTCGCCCGCTGCATCTCCTGAGCGCTTGTGGTCTCTCCAAGCGCTCAGCCCGGCTATGGGTGGCCGGACGTAAATCGATCTCGCGATGATGCCTTCGCCTGACCGAGCGCAGCGAAGGCGTCGCCGCGTAGCAGCAGAATGAGTTCAGATCTGCGCCGGACTCACGACTGAAAGATCCCGCATGACATGCGCCTTCATTGAAGCCGATGAGCGGCTCAGTGCGCCTTTCCGCCTGATTTCCAATGCGCGATCCAGCCATCGGGCCCGTGCTTTGGGACCGTACGCCTGCGCAGGGATCAGGCGCAGCGCTTGACCCAACCCTCGGCAGGGGTGCCTCACGCCGGCCCGCGTACAATGGCGGGCTTCGCGAACCCCGCATCGAGGCCCCCCGATGAGCACTCCCGCCAGCCGACTGCCCGCCGACGACAGCGCGCCCGCCGCATCGCCGCTGCGCTTCGTCACCGCCGCCAGCCTGTTCGATGGCCACGACGCCGCGATCAACATCATGCGCAGGCTGATCCAGGCGCAAGGCGCCGAGGTGGTTCACCTGGGTCACAATCGCTCCGTCGAAGACGTGGTGCGCGCCGCCCTGCAGGAAGACGCCGACGCCATCGCGCTGTCGAGCTACCAGGGCGGCCACGTCGAGTACTTCAAATACATGGTCGACATGCTGCGCGAGCGGGGCGCCGGCCATATCCGAGTGTTCGGCGGCGGTGGCGGCACCATCACTCCGGAAGAGATCCGCGAGCTGCAGGCCTATGGGGTGGAGCGCATCTATCACCCCAACGATGGGATGAAGATGGGGCTGGTGGAGATGATTTCGGATGTTGTCGAGCGCGCAGACGCGGCGCGTCGGGAATCGGAAATCGGGAATCGGGAATCGTCGAAGAGCGTGCTGCCGTCGATGGATGACGAGATCGGCATCGGCCGCGCCTTGTCGGCGATCGAAGACGGCCTGTACACCGAAGCGGAACTCGCGCTGCTCCGGAAAGGGTGGGTCGCCGGCTCTAACGAATCCCGAATCCCGACCGAGCGCAGCGAAGGCGTAGGCCGCGAAGCGGCCGTTGTCGCGCAGCGACCGAACCCCGAATCCCGGATTCCCACGACCCCAGTCGTGGGAATCACCGGCACCGGCGGCGCCGGCAAGTCCAGTGTCACTGACGAGCTGGTCAACCGATTCCTGCAGCACTTCCCGGAGATGCGCATCGCGGTGCTGGCGGTGGACCCCACGCGCCGTCGCAGCGGCGGTGCGTTGTTGGGTGACCGCATCCGTATGAACTCCCTGCGCAGCACGCGCGTGTTCATGCGCTCGATGGCGACGCGCCGTCAGCACGTGGCGACCAATGCGGTGCTGAAGGACTGCATCGCCCTGCTGAAGGGCATCGGCTACGACCTGATCATTGTCGAGACCGCCGGTATCGGCCAGAGCGATTCCGAGATCGTTGACCTGGTCGATTTCCCGGTCTACGTGATGACCAGCGACTACGGCGCGGCCAGCCAGCTGGAGAAGATCGACATGCTCGACTTTGCCGAACTGGTGGTGCTGAACAAGTACGATCGCCGCGGCGCTGAAGACGCGCTGCGCGACGTGCGTAAACAGTGGAAGCGTAATCGGGTGGCCTTCCAGCTGGCTGATGAAGACGTGCCGGTGTACCCGACGATCGCGAGCCAGTTCAACGATCCGGGGGTGACCTGGATGTTCTCGAATTTCTGCCGCTTGTTGCGGCAGAAAGCGGGATTCGTGATTGGGGATTCGGGATTCGCAGAGCAGGGTGGGGCGGGTCCCCGCTGCGACTTCAATCCCACCGTGATCGAGACGCTGAAGGAGCCGCGCGCCACGGTGCTGATTCCTGGCGCGCGGGTGCGTTACCTCGCCGAGATCGCCGAGCAGGGCAGGGCGATCAACCAGCGCATCGAGAAGCAGAGCGAGATCGCCAGCCGTGCGCAGAGTTTGTACGAGGCGCTCAAGGAGCTGGAGGATTCGCAGTTGCCGAGGGCGCTGGAGCTCTACGACGCCCGCGCTCTTCTCCCCTCCCCCCGTGGGGGAGGGGTCGGGGGAGAGGGTCCGGCAAGCCCAGAGGCTGTCCAACACCCGAACCCTCTCCCCAACCCCTCCCCCACCGGGGGAGGGGCTAGTAGCCCGACCGTAAGCTCAACCGCCAACGCCAGCGACGGCGGATCAAGATCCGCCCTGCCTGTGGACCGCACGCTCCTGACCCTCCGTCAGCGCTACAACGACGCTGTCCAATCGCTCAGCAACGAGAATCTCAAGCTGCTGCGTGAGTGGCCTGCGCGTCTGAAGTCAATCACCGACGACGTCACCCACTACGAAGTGCGCGGCAAGGCGATTGCAGTGGAGAACTATCGCGAGTCGCTGAGCCACCAGAAGATCCCGAAGATCGCCGCGCCCACCTACAAGAGCTGGGGCGAGCTGCTGACCTTCCTGGGCAAGGAAAACCTGCCCGGCTACTACCCCTACACCAGCGGCGTGTATCCGTACCGCCGTACCGGCGAAGACCCCATCCGCATGTTTGCGGGCGAGGGCACGCCCGAGCGCACCAATCGTCGCTTCCATTACCTCAGCCAGGGGCTGCCGGCCGCACGCCTGTCGACCGCGTTCGACAGCGTGACCCTGTACGGCGAAGACCCGGCCATCCGCCCGGACATCTTCGGCAAGATCGGCAACAGCGGTGTTTCCATCGCCACGCTGGACGACATGAAGAAGCTCTACTCCGGCTTTGACCTGTGCGAGCCCACCACCAGCGTCAGCATGACCATCAACGGGCCGGCGCCGATCATTCTGGCACTGTTCATGAACTGCGCGATCGACCAGCAGGTCGAGCGCTATCTGCGCAGCGACGCTGCTCGCTGGGCAGAGGCGCAGGCCAAGCTCGATCGCTATTTCGAAGGTCGCACTCGGCCAAGCTATGCCGGTGAATTGCCTGCCGGTCACGATGGTTTGGGCCTCGCCCTGCTCGGCATCAGCGGGCAGGAAATGGTCGACGCCGACACCTACGCGCGGATCAAGGCGCAGACGCTGGCGACTGTGCGCGGCACCGTGCAGGCCGACATCCTGAAAGAAGATCAGGCGCAGAACACCTGCATCTTCAGCACCGAATTCGCGCTGCGCATGATGGGCGACATCCAGCAGTACTTCGTGGACCACAAGGTGCGCAACTTCTACTCGGTGTCGATCTCCGGATACCACATCGCCGAAGCCGGCGCGAACCCGATCAGCCAGCTCGCTTTCACGCTGTCGAATGGCTTCACCATCGTCGAGTACTACCTCGCCCGCGGCATGCACATCGACGACTTCGCGCCGAATCTGTCGTTCTTCTTCAGCAACGGCATGGACCCGGAATACACGGTCATTGGCCGCGTCGCACGGCGCATCTGGGCGCGCGCCATGCGCGAACGCTACGGCGCGGATCCGCGCAGTCAGATGATGAAGTACCACATCCAGACCAGCGGTCGGTCCCTGCACGCGCAGGAGATCCAGTTCAACGACATCCGCACCACCCTGCAGGCGCTGTACGCGCTGTTCGACAACTGCAACAGCCTGCACACCAACGCCTATGACGAGGCCATCACCACGCCGACCGAAGAGAGCGTGCGCCGCGCCGTCGCCATCCAGATGATCATCAACAAAGAGCTCGGCCTGAACTTCAACGAGAACCCCTGGCAGGGCAGCTTCATCGTCGACACGCTGACCGACATCGTGGAGGAAGCCGTCTACAAGGAGTTCGAAGCGATCAGCGAGCGCGGCGGCGTGCTCGGCGCCATGGACACCATGTACCAGCGCGGCAAGATCCAGGAAGAGTCGCTGTACTACGAGCACAAGAAGCACGACGGCAGCCTGCCGCTGGTCGGCGTCAACACCTTCCTGCCGAAGGACCACGGCGGCGAAATCGTCACCGAAATCGAACTGATCCGCTCGACCGAAGAAGAAAAGAGCCAGCAGATCGAGAACGTCCGCACCTATCAACAGAATCGCAATGGCGTCTCACTTCCTGCCTCTCCGCATGATGGAGCGAAGCCGGCGAGCCATGAGCTCGCCGCCGTTGAGCACGGCTCGCTGAGTCCGCGCGTAGCGATTGCAGGGCAGGGCGAGCGTGGGCCGTCCGACGCAGGCCTCGGCTACCTCCAGACCACCGCCCGCAAACGCGAGAACATCTTCGCCGCCCTGATCGAAGCCGTGAAAACTCACAGCCTCGGCCAGATCAGTCATTCGCTCTACGAAGTCGGCGGCGAGTATCGGCGAAACATGTAGGCCGAGAGCTTCAGGCCCCCGACCCGAGCTCTGAGCCCTGACTTCGCTTCGCTTGGGCTCAGCAAGCCATGAGCTTCCCCCGGAAGCTCACGGCGACTCCATTTGCTTCGGGGTGAGAGGGTGGGGTGCGGCTGGCTGCGGGGCCGTTCGAAGCGACGCATTCCCTTCCGCGTGGCGCGAGCGACCT
>CAZPHV010000030.1:0-59250 GCA_964586455.1 uncultured Aquimonas sp. | reverse complement strand
CCCTGCTGCGGACGACGCGCAGCATTTTGAAGATAATTAACACAGTAGTACTAGGAGCCTGTCGGGCTTTTCGGTCGAGGCGAAAATTCGACTGCGTGAGGACAGTCTTTCGAAGATTCGCAAGCCAATAGTGGGCTCTATTGGCCAAGAACTGGCCAAAAAATGGACCGCGCAGGCGGATTTGCAGCCCGGCCGTCCAAATTCCGACAGGCTCCTCGGATTGGGGTGCTGTCGAACCGCCAGTGAGCCGGTTCCCACCCGAACCCTCAAGGTTCGGCCTCCTCGATCCCGGGAGCTCGCCGGAACCGGCGAGCGTCGAAGCGACGATGTCTGTCGAATACCGACTGATTGACAATACCGGTGACCGATTCGCCGATCGCTGGACAGACGGAATGGACACCGTGCTCCAAACTTCCGATCGGCCACATACGTCTCAACCGTTTGATTTGTAGAGGAAATGATGATCTTGATGGCTTCTTGAAAACCTCGTGAAGACACGGGCGCCAGCCAATGGCAACCATTGAGGCCGTTCGCTCGCCCACATCTTCAGGAGATCGCACCCATGTTGTTTCACAGACTGCTTCTGAGCTTGGGTCTACTGGCACTGTCTCTGCCATCGTGGGGCGTCAGCGTCGCAGGCTACGCCAGCCGGGATGATGTGACCGTCGGTCAGGTGTTCAGCGTCAACGTGGTCGTGGTCAACAACCAGCCAACCGCCATTAGCGGTTTCGGGATCAGCATCCTCCGACCGGGGGAGACCGGCACGATTAGCAACCACACGGATGCGATCTGCAGCCCAACCAACTGCTCGGCAGGAGCGCAGATCAACTGGACCCAGGCGATCCTCGCGCCAGGCGAGACCTATGTCGCCACCTTCAAGACCACATTAAACACTCAGGCCAACACCCCAGGCACCGTGGTCACATTTCCGGTGGCCATCTCCGGCAATGGCGGCATCATCGCCAACACAGCGGTGCAAGTGAAATCGAAGGGCGCGAGCGCAGCTGCCACATCGCAACGGTTGCGTCTTTCTGCATCCACGCCGGTGTTGTCGCCCGGCGAGGAGGCGATTCTGGTCGCCAGCATCGGCAATACCCACACCACAGCAATCAGCTTCGGGAATGCACTGACGGTGCATGTGCCAGCCGGGCTGGAGCTAGTCGAAGCCGTTGGCGGTAGCGTAAGCGGCCAGCAGGCGACATGGAACCTGGGTGCGCTCAATCCGCTGGCCGGCGTGCAGCGGCTACTCATCGTGAGGGCGACCCGCGCCGCAGGCGCGCAGGCGGCGACCGTACAGGCCTGGCTGCAAGCCGAGAACGAGTCGTCTACGGCGAAGCATGCCATCACCATTCAACCGTCGCCGAGGCTGCGTGTATTCATCGAACCGGAACGAACCTGGGGTCGGAACAATTTCTCAAATACTGTGCATGTTCGCCTGGAAAACCACGGCGACACAACGCTGTCCTCTGTCAACTTGCGCGCCCGCATCGCCGCGGGTTCCGGCGGCGGCACCCACCCCTCGGATTCGCCCACCGGCTGTGCGGCTTCATGCAGCGCCGGCAACGAGTACGTCTGGAATGTGGGAAGCCTACCTCCTGGCGCATCGCGCATCTATAGCTATCACGATCTGATTTCCAACAGCAATAGCGCGGCATCGCTGGTTGGCGAGAGCATCCGAATGGAGGCGCTGGCAACCAGCACAACGGGGCGCGCCATCGCTACCGCCGATATTGCAGTAATAACGGGTGACCCACTGGAAGTGAAGGTCAACCCTGCCTTAACCGAGTTTCCGCAGGGCAAACTTGTACCTGTGGAGATCGCCATTGGCAATCTCTCAGCTACGAACGTTTCTCTGGAAACGACATTGAACCTGTGGCTTCCGAGAGGCTTGGCCGTGGTTGACACCGCCGGCGGCACGCCTACCGCCAACGGCTTACGCTGGAGTCTCTCCGCGATCAACCCCGGGGACATTCGCGCACTTCACATTCTGGTGCGGGCTGATGGCAACGGCGGAGAGCCCCCCTCTGAGAACGGGCTCTTCAACAATGGTTTTGAGTCAGCACAGGGCATCGTCAGTCCACGTGGCCCGCTGTTAGCGGTAATCAGCAACGCAGCAGGCGACGAAAGAAGTACGTTCCGACAGCACAGCGGGTCAACTGACAGATTCAACCCGCTTGACATCAAGGTGGCGCTGTCGCGCGGTGTTGCAGCATCCAGCAACGCCCTCAATGGGGAGGTTACGGTATCTAACACGGGGCCGGTGGACCTCTTTGGAACCAGTGTGTATCTGCGGATTCCGGCAGGAAACTACTGGATACACAGTCTGAGTGATGCCGGTGTCGGCGCAGGCAGTACAAGCAACGGAAGAATCGTGAATTGGGACGTGGGGCGGTTGCCAGCCGGAGCCAGCCGCACCGTGAGCTTTGCGGTGGAGTTGAACAGCGGCCTTGCAAGCGGCTATTCGCGCCCCTACGAGGCGTGGGCGTACGCCAGCAATGGGCTGGACCGAGCGCATGCGCGTGAGTTGTTGATGATTCACGCCGCGCCAGAGGTGCGGCTGGCGATTGAAACCAGCAAAGACATCGTGAAGGCCGGAGATACGCTTGTCTACACCTTGGCCTACGGCAACGTCGCAACGAGCTCCGCCTCAACGCAAACTTTGCGCCTGCTGCTGCCGGATGGTGTTCAGTTCATTTCTGCAACTGATGGCGGCACGCTGGTAGGCAACCGAGTGGAGTGGCTGGTTGGCTCCGTCTTGCCTGGTTACAACGGCAGGCGACACGCTACGGTCAGCGTATTGAATCGACCTGATGGCAGTTTACGGGCTGCAACCGCCCTGCTAACTGATACAGCCAATCGCTTGGCGCATGTCGACGTGGTTCATGCGGCGCGCCCGGAAAACGCCCTCGAAGTTTCAGTCGCAGTATCTCCTAGTGCCGCGCCATCTTCAGGTCATCTGTCTGGCGAAGTCTTCGTCGTCAATACCAGTGATGTTGATATCTTTGACGCGACTGTGAACGTGCGCGTGCCATTTCGCAATCACTGGCGGTTCGGCTTGAGCGATGGAGGCACAGGCTCGGGTAGCACGGGTGGCGGGGAAGTCATGAGTTGGAATTTGGGGCACTTGCCGGCCGGTGGTGTGCGCGCACGGTCATTCGGGCTACAGCTGCGCCAGGAAGCTCAGAGCGGCGACATTCTTTCATACACTGCTTGGGCGCGCGGAAACAACGGCAGTGATCGCGCGGAGAGCAACGACTTGCTGTTCGTACGCGCGGCGCGTGCATTGCGATTGGGAGTCGAGACAAGCCATGACGCCGTTCAGATGGGCGACGCGATCACCTACACACTTACCTACGGCAATACACAAATCAATGCCTCGTCGAGTGCAGTGCTGCGTTTACCGGTACCAGATGGGCTGACATTTGTCTCCGCCACTGGTGGCGGCGCGCTCGAAGGCGGCGAAATAGTATGGATGCTGGGTGCACTTCCCGCCACACAAACCGGTCAGCGGCAGGCGACGTTCAGTGTGGGCGACTTGCCTGAAGGCCGTTTACTGAAGACCACACCCTCGCTATCGGACGGTGCCGGCCACTTTGCCCATGTTGATGTCGTTAACCATGTCGAAACCGCGAATGTCTTGGCGATAGATTTGAGCTTGAGCGCGACAACGGTCGCCCCACGTGGGGTGTTTAGTGGCCAAGTGACAGTTACCAACAACGATGCCGTCGACCTGTTCACCGGACGTGTTCATCTGCGTGTGCCACCGGGCAACTATTGGATATCGAGCGTAAGCGATGGCGGTACGGGCGGAGGGTCCACCAGCGGCGGCGAGCTCGTTAGCTGGAACCTGGGCACGCTGGCAGCGGGAGCGACTCGTACCGTGTCCTTCGCCGCCGAGTTGCGGAGTGATGTGGCACCTGGTGACGTGCTGACCTATCGGGTCTTCACGCGCGCCAGCGATGGCGTGGACAATGCACGCGGTGAACGCGTCGTGCGTGTACGCCCTTGATCCACCTTTTTTCTGGACATCGTCATGACCATTGCAAACCATGTGAAAATCAGGCAAGCCACGTGGGTATGTCTTCTTACCGCCGCCGCAATCGTGATCTCGCCCCTGTCGCAGGGGCGAGTACTGCCAGAAGAACAAGGCAGACAGCTGCTGAGCATGCTGGACAACTCGATCTGGATTGGCGACAGCGAGCCCAGTGATCGCAATGTCTACGTGATCTTCAGCACTGCCTGCAGCTGGTGCAGGTCACTTCATACCGATAGTCTCGAACGCGACGACGGCGTGCAACTGCGTTGGCTTCTTCTGGAAGGGTCTGGCAACGCGCCTGAGTACGTTGCCGAACAAGGCACCTTGGCCGCGATTGCGCGCGCCTTCCGAGCGGATACTCCGGCGCCGCGATCGCGCGATCAAGCCTTAGCTCGGCTCAACGTAAACGCTTGGGTAAGGCAATCACTACCTGGCGTCCTAGCGTTCCCGACATTCGTGTATCAAGGCGCATCGGGCGTCGAAGTCGCCGTAGGCATGCGTTCCAACCTTTCGGCGCTCTTGGCCAGAGTCGAACCTCGGGCTGGAACCTCAGCTCACGCTTCCGCGAGCCTCGAGATGCTGGAGCGAGGCATGCCGGCGTTGGAGACCGTCTCGATTCGCCAGTTCATCAACTTCGAGCAGCAACCTTTGCCTATGCACAGTCTTCCGTCGACATCCACGCCGCGAGTTGGCGAGGTGCCCCATATGGGTCAGTACGATGAGATCCTCGGAGTTGTCGGCAATGAGTGGATCGCGGTGGTTGGGTTACGCCTGAGTGATGGGCGTCGAGTTCCGGCCTACATCCATGCGCCCAAAGCAGTTGCGTTGACCCGACTTGTTTTTGATATCGATCCTGCCTCGGGGTCGGTGACCGCCGAAGCTGTTGCTCGGCCGATACACAGTCACCCGAGCCGGAGCTCGCCCGTACTGGAGCACCTGCCCCCTGGTTACGGGCTCGACCGAGTTGGCAAGGTCTTTCTTGAGGGCGAGGATTGGGATGTCGTGGCTTTCTTCCGAGATGGTGGCAGAGCCTACGTCCCCACTCAGTCCGATGACCAAGAGTAAGATTACGCCAGGCCTTGAACGAAAACTATGACGGGGTAGTCAGCCGTCATGCACTCAGACTCCAGTGCAGGCCGTTGGATGACTGACCGGAGAAGCTCGATGCACGACGTCACGGAGCTCTCTGGATGTTCAGTTTGGAACTTATGGGCATGATTTGCGCAGGCTCCCTTGTGCCGGGGGGAGGGAGAAAGGGGGACTTCACGTTTTTCTGTTTGGCGGACAACGAAGGAGGAGAGAGTGAACCAGAGCAGAGTGATTCGTGGCACAGTCGTCAGACTTCCTGACGCCCAGCCGGGGTTGATCGTCGCAAACGGAACGCAGTTGCAATTTGAAGTTGCCGACGCTTGGGCTTCTCCGGTCGCACCATCGCTGAATCAGGTCGTCGAGGTCTCGCTTGAAGGAGACGGAAAAATCTCACGAGTTTTGGTTGTGGATGCATCTCTGCAAGCCCAAGAGAAGATCCAGCAGACCGCGGAAGCGATCGCGGCGTGGACTCGAATCGAAGGTAAAGCTCAGCTCAAGAGAGCGGTTGAGTGGCTAGGCTCTCACTCGGTCGCCGGAAAGCGGAACAACGCTCTTATCATGGCGAGTATCGGCGCTGCTATTGCAGTGGGCCTCCTGTTCTTGGCGTTCGCAAGTGAAGAGCCCTCTGAACGCCAGCTTCAAAGTGCAGTGAGAGGCTTGCTGACAGAGCAGTTCAAGATGATCGGCCAGAAGTCACCCGAAATCGAAAGAATGCGCCTCGAAAAAGAAGGCTGTGAACGGCGAGACACCCAGCCGCAAGTATATAGCTGCATCACATGGGTATCTTCTTCCGAGCCCTCGGGTGGACAAAGGGCACGCATGAGAGTGGTTGTCAGAAAGGAAGAGCACAACTGGCGCCTGATGGATTTTGCTCCCGCGCCTTGAGGGTATTTTGAGCATCATGTCCCGGACGCTTGCTTATCTGTTTGACGAAGAGTTCCGGAAGGGTGCCCCCCGCGTCAAGATAATTGCCGCTCGGATGGAATCATTCCCGGGGGTCGCAAGGATTCGATGACGTGGCAGGTTACGGACAGGCCTTCAAAGACAAGGCGGCCTCGCGGTTGTTGCCGCCGGAGAGCGCGAACATCGATGTGGTCGACTCAATCGCGTTTCCTGTGGGAAACCGCTGATCAAGCCGATTTGGGGCTCCATCGCGTTTCCTGTGGGAAGCCGCTGGTCAAGCCGGCTTGCTCGCCGCGGTCATCCAAGGGTTTGAGGGCAGATGCTTGAGCTTGCCGCAGACGAGGCAGGTGCCCGGCAGGGATCGCGATAGAGCCACTTTTCGCCGTGTACTGCGGCTATGCTTGCCTGGCGAGACCAGCTGGGGAGATGTCCGCGTGACCGACGAAAGGGGGGGCTACATGCCGGGAAACGGTGCTGGTCCCGGGCTGTATCGTTGGCGCTTTGACGGCATCGAGTTCGACGAGGCACAGTTCAGGTTGAGCCATGATGGCCAGACGCTCGAGTTGGAACGCAAGCCACTTCAGGTGTTGGCACTGCTATTGCGTCATGCGGGTGAGATCGTCACCAAACAGGAACTGTTCGACGAAGTCTGGGCTGACCGCATCACGGTCGATCATGTTCTTGCCACAGCGGTCGGGAAGCTGCGCCGCGCGTTGGGTGAGGCTGGAGAACAACGTATCGTCACGGTTCAGCGTGTCGGCTATCGGTTCGTCGGTCGGGTCGAACGAATCGCGGTTGGACGCACGCGAACCGCGAGCGCCTTGCAGTTGGAGATCGGCCAGTGCATTCCGGGCCGACCGCATCTGCGTTTGTCACGCGCATTGGCGCGCACGCATGGGCACGAGGTTTGGCTGGCGCGCCATGAGAAGACCCAGCGCGCGAGCGTGTTCAAGTTCGCGCTTGATGCTGACAGGCTGTACTCGCTCAAGCGCGAGGTCACCGTGGCCCGCTTGCTCAGCGAGTCTCTCCCGGAGCGAACCGATCACCTGCGCGTTCAGGACTGGAACTTCACCGATGAGCCCTACTGGCTGGAGTGCGAGCACTGCGGCCTGAACTTGCTGGAGTGGAGCCAGCAGGAAGACGCCCTCATCGCATGTTCGCAAGCGCAGCGCCTGCGGCTGTTCCTGCAGATTGCCGAGGCGGTGGCTGCTGCACACAGCGTCGGCGTCCTGCACAAGGACATCAAGCCTGCAAACGTCCTGATTCGATCCGCTGGGGACGGTGCCTGGCAGGTGGTGCTTTCCGATTTCGGAATCAGCCGTCTACTCCAACCCGAAAGACTGGAGGAACTGGGCATCACCGGCTTGGGCTTCACCCTGACCACCAGCGGCGACGACGGCGGTGGCTCGCCGATGTACCTGGCGCCTGAGGTGATCGCTGGCCAACCACCGACGGTGCGTAGCGATGTCTACTCCTTGGGCGTACTTCTGTGCCAGATGCTGGTGGGCAACCTGCGTACGCCGATGGCATCCGGATGGGAGCGGGAGATTGGCGACGATCTGTTGGTGCATGACATCGCTTGTGCAACCGATGGCGATCCGGGGCAGCGTTTTGCCAGCGTCGCAGAGTTGGTCGGTCAGCTGCGGCAACTAGAGGCGCGTCACTCCCAACGGGAACGGGATGCCGCCGAAGCGCGGAGCATGAGGCTGGCGCAGGAAACTGTTGAACGCCTCCGTGCACGTCGGCCCTGGATCATCGCGATGATCAGCGTTCTGGCTCTGGGCATGCTTGCCGTCAGCGGTCTTTACTGGAAGGCCGATCAGGCGCGACAACAGGCCGAACACGAAGCAACCCGGGCGGAGGCGATCAACCGATTCCTGAACTGGGAAGTGTTGGCCAACACCGGCACCATGACCACCGGTGGCGAGGTGAACCCCAGCATGCACGGCATGCTGCAACGCGCTTCGCAGAGCGTGTCTATCAGTTTTGCGGACGACCCGGAAAGCGAGGGCTGGATTCGACTTGCCATCGGCGAGGGTTTCGCCGCCCTGAACGATCAGGACGCCGCTGTACGCGAGCAGCGACAGGCCATAGCGCTGCTGGATCAGTCGCTCGGAGAGGTTGCACTCAAGACATTGGACGCCTTCTACACGATGGCCGCCAATCTGCTCGAACAAGGCCGCATCGACGAAGCCATTCAGCGCCTCGACCTCGCCGATGAGCGCCTGCGGCGTCTGCCAAAACAGACGCTGGCGGCGCAGCGCTCGCTTCCGCTTCGATCGCATTCGTTTCGGGGCTTTGCGTATATCGTGCAGATGCGCTGCGAGGAATCTCTCGAACAGCTGCGCATGGCCGAGGACATTGTGCTCAGCGACCCGTCTCAACCCGCCTTCAACCTCTTCAATGTGCGTAGCTGGATCGGGCACAGCCTGATCTGCCTGGGCCAGTACGACGAAGCGAGAACACACTTCGAAGACATCCTCGCCAGCGTGAAGGAACCCAACGAGGAAGTTGGTACCGTCCTGCCGTTGCTGGCGCGCAATGGGCTGGCGACGGCCCTGTTTGAACTGGGCGAGGTCGACATGGCACTCCAGCTTTCTGCCGATACTCTCGCTTCACTCAGGGAATCCATCGGCGCGGACAGTGTCTACACCCTGATCGTCGAACGCGAGTACGTCCAGCGGCGCTTCAAAGGCAATGCAATGCACTACGCCGACGCACATGGGGCGCTGGAGAGGGTGTACGCCAGGCTACGTGACTCGACAGGCGCATCGGCAATTCAAACCCTGCGGACTCAGTTGATTCTGGGCGCACTAGAGTACAGCGAGGGGCAGACCGAGCAAGCTATCGAAAAACTGCGCGAGGTTCACGAGTACCTGCTTGCAGATTCCAGCTCCGGAGCCGCCGACATTCAGGCAGCAAGTTATCACTTGGCCTCGGCGCTGCTCGCTGCGGGAAGGTCATCCGACGCCAAGCTGTTGAGTATGGACCTCGATCCGAAGCTGTTGCGCGCTGCGCTAGGCAATGAGGACTGGGAGGCGAGAGTCGCCGACCTCCAGCGGCGCTTGTCGTCGGTTGGAGATCAGCCGTGAAGCGGGCGCTTGTTACTGGCCTTCGTTCCGCCCCCGCAGGTCAGGAGCCCGCCGCACCGGCGCGGGCGACAACGACGACGACTCGATGCGGCGAAGGTCCACTGCGGGCCGGCTGTGCGTCAGAGACGCAGTAGATCCACTACGACAAGCATGTTTACTTGCGACCGACCGCTCATCGCCAAGAAGGGCGGCGGTCGCTGGCAGGTACGTTGACGAACAGTGGGCCGATCGGGCTGGGTCTGTTGTCGTCCCTATCAGGACTCGCCAAGCACTCGGTTCAGATGACCAGCCACGGCGCGCGACCAGATCAGATCGCAGTCGCGACAACCGTAGAAGCGCACACCGGACATCAGGCGCACCTCGCGGTCGAGCTGAATGAACGGCAGTCCATCAGGCGCAAAGCTTGCGCCCACGCCATCCGACACTGCGACTTGCCCACGCACGATGCGCTCCGATCCGCAGGCGGCACAGCGCGCGGGTGGCCATTCAGGTGAGGAGGCATCTGAGGTCATCGCTTGGAGTCTATCGAAGGCCGAGGCCCTCGATCTGCCCGAGCGCCTCGGCATCGAACCCGGTGAGTGCGGCGAAGCGGCGACCGCGCTCGGCGTAGTCGTGGAATTCGCCGAAGCTGGGGGCGCCGGGGCTCATCAGCAGCACGCCGCGGTCGCTTGAGTCGGACTGCGCATCGAGTGCGGCCTCGGCGGTGGCGACTGCGCTCGGTAGATCGCGCGCCTCAAGCAGTTCGAAACCCGACGCATCCGACTCGCGCAGCGCGCGCGCGATGCGTGGGCCGTTTTCGCCCATGCAAACGATCACGGCCGGCGGCTGCGTTCGCATGGCCTCGACAAAGTCCGACCAGTCGAGCCCGCGATCATGGCCGCCGACCAGAATCGCGACGCGGCGGCTGCGGTAATGTGCGAGCGCGGCCAGGCTGGCGTGCGGCGTGGTGCTGATGCTGTCGTTGACGTACAGCCGCCCCGCGCGCACGCCCAGCGGCTGCAGGCGATGCGGCAGCGGCGTGAAGCTGCGGGCGTACTGCGCCAGCGGACCCGCATCGATGCCGAGCGCTTCGATCGCGGCCAGCGCAGCGCACAGGTTGCGGGCATTGTGCGCGCCAGGCAGCGGCAGCTCTGCCGCATCGAAAACGCGTTCACTGCCGCGACAGATCGCGCCGCTGGTGGCCTCGAAGTGCCAGCCCTGCGGCGTGCCGAACCACAACGCATCCCTGCGCGCGCCGAAGCGCTGCACCAGGGTCGGGTTCTCGGCGTTCAGCACCACGCGCTTCGCGCCGACGCGCTCGACCAGGGCGCATTTGTCATCAAAGTAGCGCGCCTCGCTGCCGTGCCAATCCAGATGCTCCGGGTAAAGGTTCAGCAGCATTGCAACATCGGGCGCGATCGCATCGCCGGCCTGATAGCTGGAGAGCTCGACAACGTAGGCATCGATAGGAGGCGATGCGAGCGGCTCCCTTTGCACCGACCGGCCCTCACTTCCCTCAGGGGCAGCGGGAAGCAGCAACTCCAGCAGGGGCAGACCGATATTGCCAGCCAGTGCAACCCGGCGACCGCTGGCACGCAGCAGGTGTGCGACCAGCGCCGTGGTCGTGCTCTTGCCCTTGCTGCCGGTGATGCAGATGACCGGCACCTGCGGGTCGCGCGCCAGGTGCTCGCCGAACCACAGCGCGGTGCCCGAGCTGAAGCGCACGCTCGCGGCCAGCGCTTCAGCCGCGATGCCGCGATACGGGCTGATCCCTGGTGATTTCAGGATCCACTCGAAGCGTCGCAGCAGTTCCAGCGAGGGTTCGCCTGCATGGACATCGATGCGCTCGGCGAATTCGGCGCGAGCGGCCTGCGCCTCATCCGCGCTACAGATCAGGGCGAAGCGCTGCGCCGGCAGTTCGGACAGCAGCGCACGTAGTGCCGCCCTGCCCTCGCGCCCATAGCCCCAGACCGCGGTCGCGCAGCCCTCAAGCGCCGAAATACGCATGCAGGCGATCCATCAGCTCCATCGGAACGCCGTGCGGCCCTGCAGCCTGCAGCTGCGCCTCCAGCGGCAGCCCATCGACCCCAAGCTGGGGCAGGATCTCCTCGCGGAAGCGCGCGACCAGGGCGTCCTCGCGCCAGGCCGGGCTCTGCGCGAGATGCGCGAACGCCGCGCGTGACTCGACGGCCTCGCCGACGCATTCGAAGGGTTTGTGGTCGCGGTACTCGATCAGGGCATCGAAGCCGGGCGCCAGCTGCGGCTCGTCCAGCAGATTGCGGCCGAAGATCGACACCAGGCGCGGCTTTGGCATGAACGGTGCCAGCGCGAGAAACACGAAGTGGCACTTCGGGCAGACGCCGCACCAGCGCTCGGCCGGGCGCTCGCCCAGCAAATGGAAATTGCGGTTGCAGCTGGAGAAGTGGCGGTCATAGCCTTCGATGCGCGCGAACTGGCGTGCGATCGCGAGCTCCGACCACGGCCGCAGCAGCGAGTAGTAGCGCAGGTCCGCGGCGACCTCGTCGCGCAGCAGGGCAGCGAAGTGCTGCTCGAAGTCCCAGCCTTTGCTCCACTGGTGATTGACTTCGCCGGTACCGGGGATCTGGCTGCCGTAGCTCGCCGAACGCTCGTTCGAGAACACCACCTGATCGACGCCGTGCAGCAGGGCTGCCAGCACCAGGATGGCGGAGTTGATCGCGGTCACCGGGATGTGGCCGTTGTAGGCGCCTTGACGGTTGAACTCGAACAGCTCGGGCGCGATCGCGCGCTCGATCTTGAGGCCCGGCAGGCCAGTGCGTTCGGCACAGGCGGCGATCAGCTGCGAGCTGCCGATCCAGCTGAGCGTCTGCGCCATGCCCAGGGCGCGCAGGGTCTCGATCGACACCAGCGAATCCTTGCCGCCGCCGATTGCGACCAGCGCGTGCCGGCGCAGTCCCAGAACGGAGGCATTGGAAGGCGACGGTCCGGGCACCGGAAAGTTCAGGCGCGTATCGAGATCCAGCCCGTTGCGATGGGCAAACTCGCCCAGACCCTGCCGGTAGACCTCGCGCAGCAAGCCGCGCGCTTTCAGCGAGGGCTGGTCGCGCTCGAACACCAGGCTGGCTGGCGCCGCGGCCTTGTAGTAGCTGACGCCGGCGATCCAGTGCAGCAGGTCAAGCGCGCCCCTCACCGCCAGCGCGCGCGCGCCGTCGAGGGTGAAGGGCGCGCCCGGAATGCGCAGGCGCTCGACCAGCTCCGGGCCATCGTCAAAGCGGTACACCAGCTCGACCGCGCCGGTCTCGGCATCCAGCCGGCTGGCGACGAAGCGGAAGCTGCGGATCGCGTCGCGATCGAAGGTCCACTCAGTCATCCAGCACTTCCTCACTCGGCAGGGGGCGCAGATTGTAGGTGTTGGCCATCACCGCGCCATAGGCTCCGGTAGTGGCGATCAGGGCCACATCACCTTCGGCGGTCGAATCCGGCAGGCGTCGACGGCGGCCGAGCAGGTCGCCGGACTCGCAGATCGGCCCCACCACATCGGCCGGCACCCCGGGCGCATCGTCGAGGCGCGACAGGTTCACGATCTCATGGAAAGCGCCGTACAGCGCCGGACGCAGCAGGGCATTCATGCCCGCGGCCAGGCCCACCCGACGCACGCCCGACTTTTCGACGACCTGGGTGACCCGCGCGAGCAGCACGCCAGACTCGGCCACCAGAAAACGCCCCGGCTCGATCCACAGCGCGTACTGCGGATAGGCCTGCTTCAGCTCAGCCAGCGCGGCGGCGTAGCCGACCAGATCGAAATCGGGCGCGTCCGGCTCATAAGGCACGCCGAGGCCACCGCCGACGTCGATGCTCTCGATGCTGCCGATGCCGTCGGCGATCGCTGCGAGCTGCGCATACACGGTGCGCCAGTGGCTGGCGTCGAATACGCCGCTGCCGATGTGCGCGTGCAGGCCGGTGATGCGGGCACCGGCGGCTTCGGCTGCAGCCAGCACCTCATCCAGACCGGTGGCCGGCAGGCCGAACTTGGCGCCCTTGCCGCCGGTGCGCACCTTTTCGTGGTGACCGCTGCCGAAGCCCGGATCGATGCGCAGCACCAGCGCGGCGCCATCGAAAATCTCGGGCCAGTGACGCAGCGGATACGCGCTGTCGATGGTCAGGCGCACGCCCAGTGCGCGGGCGCGGGCGTACTCATCGCGCGGCGCGAAGCTGGGCGTGAACAGCACGCGCGCCGGCTCCAGATCCGGAACCGAGGCGAACACATGCGCCAACTCGCCGGCCGACACGCATTCCAGCCCGAAGCCTTCCTCGACCAGCAGGCTCAGGATGGCCGGGTGCGGATTGGCCTTGATCGCGTAGTAGCGGCGATCGATGCAGTCGATCGAGGCCAGCTCTCGGGCGCGCCGACGCACGGTCGGCAGGTGGTAGAGATAGCGCGGCGCGTCACCCGCGCGCAGCGCCAGCTCGGCCGCACGCCCCTGCCACCAGGGTGTGCTGCGTCTGACCGGGCTGCCGCAGAGCTCCTGCCAGCTCGGCCCGAACACGGCAGCCTCGTCGACCGGCATCGCCGTGCTGGCGATCAGCATCGCGTGCAGCTTCGGCAGCATGCCCTCGGCCACGGCCTCGTCGACCACGAAAGTCAGGTTCAGATCGTTCGAGCTCTGCGAGATCAGATGCACGCGCTCGCGGCCGAACTCGGCCAGCACATCGCCCAGCTTGTGCAGCAGCGAGCGCATGCCGCGGCCGACCAGGGTGATCGCCGCACAGGGCGCGATCACCTTGACCCGGCAGAAGGGTTCGAGATCCGCGCAGAGCGCGTCCAGCACGTTGGAGTTGACCAGGTTCTCGGACGGGTCCAGCGAGACGGTGACGTTGGATTCGGCCGAGCCGATCAGGTCCACCGACAGCCCGTGTGCGCGGAAGCGTTCGAACACATCGGCCAGAAAGCCGACCTGCTGCCACATGCCGATCGACTCCATCGACACCAGCACGATGCCGCGGCGCGAGGAGATCGCCTTCACGCCGGGTGGGGCGTCCGCGGCCACCGCGTCGATCAAGGTGCCAGGAAAATCCGGGCGCTCGGTATCGCGCACCCACAGCGGCACGCGACGCTCACGGCAGGGACCAATGCAGCGCGGATGCAGCACCTTGGCGCCGGTGGTGGCGATTTCCTGCGCCTCTTCGTAGTCCAGCCGCGACAGCAGACGGGCCTGCGGCACCTGGCGCGGGTTGGCGCTGAACATGCCCGGCACATCGGTCCAGATCTCGACGCGCGCGGCCTTCAACAGGGCCCCGAAATAAGCGGCCGAGGTGTCCGAGCCGCCGCGGCCGAGGATCGCGGTGCGACCCGCCGAGTCGCGGGCGATGAAGCCCTGGGTGATCAGCAGATCGCCCTGCTGCGCGAAGCGCTCGGCGAAGCCGGGCTCAGGCGTCGTATGGCAGTTGACCGACAGATGCCGCGACCATTCGCTCTGATGGGGCAACTCGATCGCGCGCAGATACTCGCGCGCATCGATCCAGCCGATCGGATGGCCCTGCGACTGCAGATAGGCCGCACCCAGCGCGCTCGACATCAGCTCACCTAGAGCCAGCAGCTCGGCCTGCCAGGGAATCTCGGCACGCGCCGCACGCGGATCCGCGGCCAGCGCGCGCAGCTGATCGAATCTCGCGCCCAGTACGGCCGTGGCGTCGAGCTCAAGCTCGGCGGCGAATTCGAGATGACGACGAACAATCGCTTCGGCACCGTCGAGCTGCGCTGTGGCATCGCCGACGGCATCAATAATCCCCTGCAGCGCATTGGTGATGCCCGAGACCGCCGATACCACCACCAGCACCGGCCCACCCTCGCTGCGGCGCGCGGCCGCCAGCCGGCCGATGTTGTCCCAGCGGCTGCGTTTCGACACGCTGGTCCCACCGAATTTCAGCACCGACCAGGACGCGGTCGGGGCAAGGGTCGGGCGGGTGGCGGGGTCGGAAACGGAGGCGGACACGGGAGAGCTCCTGCAGGGTCGGGGGGTGCGCAGAGGCGCGGAGGGCATCAGGCCGGGCGCGGGGCCCGCGCAAGGCGGCGCAGCATGACAAGCCTGCGCGCGCACCGCTACACGCATCCCCCGGGATATGGCTTCACCGCATGCCGCAGCCGGCGATGTTTCGAGCTGCGGGACAGCGCCGAAAATTTGACGCAGCTGCAGGGATCCGGCCCAATCCCCGGCTGACCCATCGCCAAGGACTGCCCATGCGCCAGCGCGAATTCGCCCAGATCGACGTGTTCGCCTGCCGTGCGTTCGGCGGCAATCCGGTCGCCGTCGTGCTCGACGCGCAAGACCTCGACGGCGCCGCCATGCAGCGCATCGCGCACTGGACCAACCTCTCGGAAACCACCTTCGTGCTGCCGCCGGAAAGCGCCGGAGGCAGCTATCGCGTGCGCATCTTCACCCCGCGGCAAGAGCTTCCTTTCGCCGGGCACCCCAGCATCGGCACCGCCCACGCAGTACTGGAAGCGGGTCTGGCGCAGCCGGACGCCCACGGCCAGCTGCTGCAGGAGTGCGCGGCCGGCCGCCTGCCGCTGCGCATGCGCGGCGAGGGCGAGACGCGCGAACTGTTCGTGCGCCTGCCCGAGGCCCACATCTCACCACTGGACAAGGCTGAGCAGGCCGAACTCGAACGTGCGCTGGCGGCACCGCTGACGCCGGCAGCTTCGGTCAACGTCGGCCCGATCTGGATCGTGGCCGGCCTGGCCTCGGGCGAGGCCGTACGCGCGCTGCGGCCGGACCTGCCCGCGCTGGCGCGGCTCAGCCTGTCGACCGGCGCGGTCGGTATCAGCGTGTACGGGGTCGATGGCAGCGGCGACGCCGATCTGGTCGTGCGCAGCTTCGTGCCGGCCGACGGTATTCCGGAAGACCCGGTCTGCGGCAGCGGCAACGGCGCGATTGGCGCCTACCTGCAGCAGCGCGACAGCCTGCCCGCCCGCAGCTATGCCGCCAGCCAGGGTCGGGAATGCGGCCATGACGGCCGGGTCATCGTTGAGCTGGACGCCGAAAACCGCTTGTGGATCGGCGGCCGCGCACGTACCTGCATCCGCGGCCGCATCGAAGCCTGAGGCCCGGACCGGAGAAGCGAGCTGCAGATCGCCAACCGATGCGCTTGCCTCCTGCGTGCGGATCAGGTGGGATGCCGTGCTGCTCGCCCTGACCCTGGAGTGCCCCCATGCCTGTCGTCGAAGTCCGCCACCCGCTGATCCAGCATAAACTTGGCCTGATGCGCGAAGCCCACATCAGCACGCGCGAGTTCCGCACCCTGGCCGGTGAAGTCGCCTCGCTGCTGACCTACGAGGCCACCAAGGATCTCGAAACCGAGGACGAAGTGATCGAGGGCTGGTCCGGGCCGGTGACGGTGCAGCGGATCAAGGGCAAGAAGATCACCATCGTGCCGATCCTCCGCGCAGGCTTGGGCATGCTGCCCGGCGTGCTGGAGTTGATCCCTGCGGCGCGGGTCAGCGTGGTCGGCATCGCCCGCGACGAGGACAGCCTGCGGCCAGTGACCTACTACGAAAAGCTGTCGGGCCACATGGACGAGCGCATCGCGCTGATCGTCGACCCCATGCTCGCCACCGGCGGCACCTTGATCGCCACCGTCGACATGCTCAAGGAGGCCGGCTGCAGGCGCATCAAGGGCCTGTTTCTGGTCGCCGCGCCGGAAGGCCTGCAGCGGCTCTCGGAAGCGCACCCTGACGTAGAAGTGTACGCCGCCTCAATCGATCAATGCCTCAACGAGCATGGGTACATCCTGCCTGGACTAGGCGATGCCGGCGACAAGATCTTCGGCACCAAGTAGGCCTGCCAGCCGCTGGCGTGGCACTTGCTTGGGCGCGGACATCGCCGCCCCACCACAACGGCAGGACACGATGACGGAACCGCAGGAACGGGCATCGCGAGAGCAGGGCTCTCAAAATCAGGCAGTGCAGAAGCGGGCTGACGCGTCCCAGCCGGGCAGCGCCACGGCGGCCGATTCGACCGGAGGCGATGCCCCTGCTGAAATCTTTCGGCAGCTGGTGGAGACGCTGCCGGCGGCGCTCTACCGGATCGATCGCAGCGGCGCGCTGGTCTATGCGAATCCGGCCATGCTCGAACGCCTGGGGCTCAGCATGGAGGAAGCCCTGGGCCTGCGTGCGGCTGATGTCTACCCGCCGGACCTGGCAGCGGCCTACACCGAGGACGATCGCAAGGTGATGGAAGGCGACCGGCCGATCACCCGGATCGAGGACCACCGGGTGCCCAGCAGCGGCGAGCTGCGCCAGGTCTGGGTCAGCAAGGTTCCGGTGCACGATGAAGCGGGCCGCGTGATCGGTCTACAGGGCCTGTTCGAGGACCTGACTTCGCAGATGCGCAGCATCGAAGAATTTCGGCTGGCCGCGGCCGTGCTCGACTCCGCCCAGCAGGCGGTCATGATCACCGACCTTCAGGGGCGCATCCTTCGGGTCAACCCAGCCTTCGAGCGGATCACCGGCTATCGCGAGGAGGAGGTCGTCGGCGACACGCCGCGAAGGCTGGCCTCGGGCCAGCAGACCGCCGAGTTCTACCAGCGCATGTGGCAATCGCTGGGCGAGCGCGGGCATTGGCAGGGTGAGCTGATCAATCGGCGCCGCGACGGCGGTATCTATACCCAGCAGATGACGATCTCGACGGTGCGCGACGCGCGCGAGCGCGCCACCCACTATGTCGCGATGTTCCTCGATATCAGCGAAGCCAAGTCGGCGGCCAAGCAGATCCAGCATCTGGCGCATCACGACGCGCTGACCGGCTTGCCCAATCGCGTGCTGCTGCGCGATCGCCTGCAGCAGGCGCTGGCGCAGTCGCAGCGCCATGGTCAATGCGTGGCGGTGCTGTTCATTGACCTCGACCACTTCAAGCACGTCAACGACGCCCACGGTCACCATGTCGGCGACCTCCTGCTGCAGCAAGCCGCTCGCCGGATCGAGCTGGCCTTGCGCAGCAGCGACACGGTCTCGCGCCAGGGCGGCGATGAGTTCATCGCCCTGCTGCCTGACCTCAGAGATGCCGAGGAAGCCCTGCCGATCTGTGAGGGACTGCTGCGCACGCTGTCCACCCCATTCGAAGTCGAAGGCCACACGCTGCACCTGTCCGCCAGCATTGGCGTAGCCAGCAGCCCGGGCGACAGCGAAGACATCGATACGCTGCTGCGCTGCGCCGACATGGCCATGTACGAGGCCAAGAACGCCGGCCGCAACCGCGCGCAGTTCTTCCGCAGCGAACTCGAAGAGCGCGCACGCGTGCACGCACGCATGGAGTCCGAACTGCGCACTGCGCTGCGTGAGCGTCAACTGTTCGTCGAACTGCAGCCGCAGATCGATCTGTCGAGCGGCGCGATCAGCTGCCTCGAAGCCCTGGTGCGCTGGCAGCACCCCGAGCGCGGCCGGGTTGGACCGCTCGAGTTCATTCCCTTCGCCGAGGAAACCCGACTGATCGTGCCGCTGGGCTTCGAAGTAATCCGCCTGGCCTGTGAAGCGCGCGCCGCACTTCGGAGCGACCTGCCCAACGAGGTTCCGATCGCCATCAACGTGTCGGCGCTGCAGCTGGCGGATCCCGGGTTTCTGGATCAGTTCAACGACGCGGTCGACCGCCACGCCCTGAGCGGCCACCAGATCGAGCTGGAGATTACCGAGCGCGCCCTGGTGGCAGACCTTGAAACCACGCGGAACCTGCTGCAGCGCCTGCGCGTGCTCGGCGTCAAGGTCGCCATCGACGACTTCGGCACCGGCTACTCGAACCTCGCTCTATTGCACCGGCTGCCGCTGTCCCGGCTGAAGATCGATCGCAGCTTCATCGTAGACATCGCCAACTGTCGCAGCTCGCGCGAGATCTGTCGTGCGGTCTGCGCACTCGCCAGCAGCCTGGAGCTGAAAGTCGTGGCGGAAGGCGTGGAGTCCTTGCCCCAGCTGGAATTCATTCGCGACTTGGGCTGCGATGCCGGTCAGGGCTATGTGTTCGCACGGCCGATGCGCCTGCCCGAGCTGCGTCGCTGGTTGAAGGCGTACAAGCGCGGGCACTGAATGCTGCTGTGTTCGTGTCGGCTCCGCGGATCGGCCGCGTGTCGAATCATCGGCGATGTTGACCGGGCGAGGGTCGAGCTTCGGTGGGCCAGGGCCCACCCTATGGAGCGCAGGGCTTCGTCGGTGGGTTCAAACGCGAATGAGGTCGCCGGGTTTTCTGCGGGTCGGGCCACGCGGAGTTGGAGTCGCCAGGTTTTGTAGGTTGGGCCAAGCGCAGCGCGGCCCAACACATTGCCTTCAGCGTAGCGCGGCAGCTACTTCGCGGGATCGCGCGCGGCGAAACCAGAGACCGCGATCATCACCGCACCGACCACGATCGCCGAGTCGGCAATGTTGAACGCCGGCCAGTGGTGCACGTCGTAGTAGACGTCGATGAAGTCGACCACATAGCCGAAGCGCATACGGTCGACGAGGTTGCCGATCGCGCCACCGACCACCAAGGCAAACGGCAGCGCCTGCTTCCAGTCCGCCCGCGGCAGGCGTGACAGCCAGTACGCCAGCAGGCTGCTGATCACAATCGCCAGACCGCTGAACAGCCACTTCTGCCAGCCGCCGGCGTTGCCCAGAAAACTGAAGGCCGCGCCGTAGTTGTAGAGCAGGGTCCAGTTGAGGAAACCGTCGATCACCGGCACTGGCCGGTTGTACTGGAGGTGATCAAGCGCGATCTGCTTGGTCCACAGATCGAGCGCAATGATCACCACCGACAGCAGCAGCCAGATCAATGCGCTGTCGCGCAACGCGGGCTTGGCGATAACCGTCATCAGAAGAACAACCTGTTCTCGCCCGCACCCTCGACGTTGTCGACACAGCGGACGCACAGCTCCGGATGTTCGGCGTGGCTGCCGACATCTTCGCGGTAGTGCCAGCAGCGCACGCACTTGGCGGCAGCACTGGGCACTGCCTCGACGTGCACCTCCATGCCTTCGACCTTGGCCAGCTCACCGCCGATGGTGGGTGCGCCGGAGGCCGGCACCAGCGAGAGCTCAGAGGTGATGAACAGGAAGCGCAGCTCATCCTGCAGCGAGCCGAGCTTCGCGCCCAAGCCCTTGGACATGTCGATATGCACAGCCGCGCGCGCCTGCAGCGAGGCACCGAGCTTGCCGGCCTTGCGCATCGGCTCCAGCAGGGCGCCGAGGGCGGTGCGGATCTTCAGCAGGGCCTCGAAATCCGCGGCGTTCAGCGCGGCATCATCGGGCAAGGGCGCCAGCCCCTCGTGCCAGGTTTCGAACAGCACCGACTCGCCGCGCGCCCCCGGCATCGCCTGCCAGATTTCCTCGGCGGTGAAACTGGTGATCGGCGCGATCCAGCGCACCATGGCCTCGAGAATGTGGAACATCGCCGTCTGCGCCGAGCGCCGGCCGCGGCTGTCCTCGGGCATGGTGTAGAGACGATCCTTGGTGACGTCCAGATAGACCGCACCCAGCTCGTTGATGCAGAACTGCTGCACGGCCTGAACGATCTCCAGAAACTCATAGTCGTCGTAGGCCTGCAGCACGCGCGCTTGCACGGCATGCGCCGCAGCCACCGCCCAGCGGTCGAGCAGCAGCAGCTCGTCCAGCGGCAGCAGGTCGCGGGTCGGGTCGAAGCCGTCGAGGTTACCGAGCAGAAAGCGCGCGGTGTTGCGGATGCGGCGATAGGCGTCGGTGGTGCGCTTCAGGATCTCGTCGCTGACCGACATCTCGTTGCGGTAGTCGGTGGACGCCACCCACAGGCGCAGCACGTCAGCGCCGAGGGTGTCCATCACCTTCTGCGGGGCCACTACATTGCCCAGCGACTTGGACATCTTGCGGCCCTGCGCATCAACCGCGAAACCGTGGGTCAGCACGTGGTGATACGGCGCCTTGGCGTACATGCCGGCCGAGGTCAGCAGCGAGGAATGGAACCAGCCGCGGTGCTGGTCCGAGCCTTCGAGATACATCACGCGGTAGTCGTCGACGCCCTGGGCCGACAGCTCGGCGCGCGCTTCGACCACGCAGTGGTGGGTGACGCCGGAGTCGAACCAGACATCCAGAATATCGGTGACCTTGTCGTACTGATCGGCCTCGGCGCCAATCAACTCAGCCGGATCGAGGTCGTACCAGACGTCAACACCGCCGGCCTGCACCCGATCCGCTGCGCGGCGCATGATCGCGACGCTGTCGGGATGGATCTCGCCGCTCAGCTTGTGCACGAACAGAGCAATCGGCACACCCCAGGTGCGCTGCCGGCTGATGCACCAGTCAGGCCGGTTTTCGATCATGCCGCGGATGCGCTCTTGGCCCCATTCCGGCACCCAGCGCACTTTCGGGATCGCATTCAGCGCGTCGCGGCGCAGGCCGTTCGCGTCCATGCTGATGAACCATTGCGGGGTGGCGCGGAAGGCCACCGGCGTTTTGTGACGCCAGCAGTGCGGGTAGCTGTGCAGCAGCTCGCCTACCGCCAGCAGCAGGCCACGCTCGCGCAGCGCTTCGATCAGGATCGGGTTGGCTTTCCAGATGAACTGTCCTTCCACCAGCGGCGTGCCCGGCAGGAATACGCCGTTGCCGCCGACCGGGTTGATCTCGGCCGCCGAGTAGCGCTCGGTGATGCCGTACTTGGCGCAGACCGCGAAGTCCTCCTGACCGTGGCCAGGCGCGGTGTGCACAGCGCCGGTACCGGCGTCGGTGGTGACATGGTCGCCCAGCAGCACCGGGATTTCGCGCGCGTCAATGAAGGGATGCTTGAGTTTGAAGCCTTCCAGCGCGGCGCCCTGCGCACGACCCAACACGACCGGATCGATCAGGCCGTAGCGCTTGGCGATGTCTTCGAGCAGGGCTTCGGCGACCACCACGCGCACGGGCGCATGGCCCTGCCCTTCGGCTTCGACAAGAACGTAGTCGAGCTCGCCGCCGAGGCTCACCGCAAGGCTGGCGGGCAAGGTCCAGGGGGTGGTGGTCCAGATCGGAATCGCGATCGGCGCGCCGTCTGTTCCGACACCGAACACAGCCGCAATCGCGACCTGGTCCACGGCGACATAGGCCACATCGACCATCGGCGATGACTTGTCGGCGTACTCGATCTCGGCTTCCGCCAGCGCCGAACCGCAGTCGAAGCACCAGTGCACGGGCTTGGCGCCGCGTGACAGATGCCCGTTCTCGACGATCTGCGCCAGCGCGCGAAGCATGTCGGCTTCGAAGCTGAAGTCCATCGTGCGGTAGGGGTTTTCCCAATCACCCAGCACGCCCAGGCGCTTGAAGTCACGGCGCTGCACATCAATCTGCTCGGCGGCGAACTCGCGGCACTTGGCGCGGAAGGTGCGCGCATCGACCTTCTGGCCGACCTTGCCGATCTGCTTCTCCACCGCCAGCTCGATCGGCAGGCCATGACAGTCCCAGCCGGGCACATAGGGCGCATCGAAGCCGGACAGCAGCTTCGACTTGACCACCATGTCCTTCAGGATCTTGTTCACCGCGTGACCGATGTGGATCGAGCCGTTCGCATACGGCGGGCCGTCGTGCAGCACGAAGCGCTTGCTGCGGCCTTGGGTCTTCTCGCGGATCTGCTGGTAGCGGCCGACCGACTCCCAGCCGGCGAGCATGTCCGGCTCGCGCTTGGGCAGATCGCCGCGCATCGCGAACGCCGTTTCCGGCAGGTGGATGGTGTGCTTGTAATCTTTCGGTTCAGAACTCACGCCGGGCTCCAGCTGGGGGGACGGCTGACGGGGGCAGCAGGGGAAGAGGACAGGATCTCGCGCGCCCTGGCCGCATCGCGGTCCATCTGCACGATCAAGGCGGGGAGATCCGGAAAATTCAACTCGTCGCGCAGTTTGGCGACGAACTCGATCGAAAGGCGACGCCCGTAGAGGTCGCCGCTGAAGTCAAATATATGGGTTTCGAGCAGCGGCTCCCTGCCCTGCACCACCGGCCGCGTGCCGAGGCTGGCCACGCCCGCCAAGGGTGCCGCGCCGATGCCGTGCGCACGCACCGCATACACGCCCCACAGCGCCGGCAGGCAGCGCCCGAAGCGCTGGTTGGCGGTCGGATAACCGAGCGTACGGCCGAGCTGCTTGCCGCGTACCACGCGGCCCGCGATCGCATACGGCCGCCCCAGCAGGCTGGAGGCCAGCTCCAGCGCACCGGCTGCCAGCGCATCGCGGATGCGCGAACTGGACACGCGCTCACCATCGACGCAGGTGACGATGTCCAGCGAGTGCGCGACAAAGCCGAGTTCGGCGCCCATGCGTTTCAGCAGATCGACGTCACCGGTGCGGCCACGGCCGAAGCGGAAATCCGGACCGACCCAGACTTCGCGCGCATTCAAGCGCTTGACCAGCACCTCGCGCACGAAGTCTTCAGCGCTCATGGACGCCAGCGCAGCATTGAAGCGCAGCAGACCGACGGCATCGCAGCCCAGCGCTGCCAAGCCCTCGAAGCGCGAACGCGGCAGCTGCAGGCGGGCGGGCGGGTTGGCACGGGCGAAGTGCTCGCGCGGCAGCGGCTCGAAGCTCAGCGCCACCGCGTCCAGCTGCGCAAAGCGCGCGCGCGCGATCACCTCGCCCAGCAGGGCGCGGTGGCCGAGGTGCAGTCCATCGAAGGCACCAACGCAGACAATGCTGCCGCGCGGCGCGATGCAGGGCCCGAGCGGGTCGCGGAATAGACGGGTCATGGGGGGCGGAGTATAGCTTTGCGCCTGCGGCGTGCCGCCGCTGGCGCGGCGGCGGGATTCGGGATTGGGGATTCGGGATTCGCCGGGGCGGCTGCGGTGAGCTGGGGCTTACGGCCTGTGGGAGCCCGAGTGCGGGCAACGGGGGGCGGCCAACGCCATGCTACGGAGCTGGGGGCTTTTCCAATCCCGAATCCCGAATCCCCAATCCCGGCTTCCGAGCCCTAGGAGCCTGTCGGGCTTTGGTGGTCGAGGCGAAGACTCGGCTGCGTGAGGACAGGTTTTCGGCGATTTGCAGGCCCATAGCAGCGCTATGGGTCAAGAATCGGCGGAAACATGGACCGCGCAGACGGGTTTGCAGCCCGGCCGACCAAAGTCCGACAGGCTCCTAGCCTCGCGCTTCCCTCAAGTCTCGGGGTCGGAAGCCCAAGACCAGCATCACCAGCGCAAATACCGCCGCACCGCCGCCGACCAGCACGGTCAAGCGCCAGCTGCGGCCTTGCCAACCGTACGCACCGAAGTCAGGCCACAGCTGCAGGCCCGCCCAGAGCGCTGCCGTCATCGCCACACAGGCCAGGCCGAGGCGCAGCAGATGTCGTGACCAGCCGGGCTGGGCGTGGTAGACGCCGTGGCGACGCAGCACCCAAGCGAGCAGCAGCAGGTTCAGCCAGCCCGAAGCCACGCTGGCCGCCGACAGCGCCAGATGCAGGCCCGGCAGCGCCGCCAGCTTCTCGAACACGCTCAGGCCCGGCGCGAACTCATCGGCGCGCCACCACAGCAGCGCGCTCAGGAAGGCCACGTTGAAGCCCATGTTGGCGACCATCGCCAGAATGCCGATCTTGACCGGCGTGGCGGTGTCCTGACGCGCGTAGAAGGCCGGCGCCACCACCTTGATCAGGATGAAAGCCGGCAGGCCGAAACTGACGGTCATCAGCGACCACGCGACCATGCGCGTATCGAACGCGGTGAACGCACCGTACTGCAGCAGGGTGGCGAGGATGGGCTCGGCCAGCAGCAACAGTCCGAGCATCGCGGGCAGCGCAATCAGCAGCGCGAGCCGCAGGCCCCAGTCGAGCGCGCGCGAAAAGCCGCCGGGGTCGGTATCGACGTGATGCCGCGACAGCGCCGGCAGGATCACCGTGCCCAGCGCTACGCCGAAGATGCCGAGCGGAAACTCCAGCAGGCGATCGGTCTGCGCCAGCCAGGTCTGCGAGCCGGCGATCAGGAAGGCGGCGATGACCGTGTCCAGCAGCAGATTCACCTGCGCCACCGAGCTGCCGAACAGGGTCGGCACCATCAGCTTGAGAATTCGCCGCACGCCTGCGTGCGCCCCGCCCCACAGCGGCCAGACCAGCAAGTCCAGCCGGCGCAGCGCCGGAAACTGCACTAGCAGTTGCAGCACACCGGCCACCAGGATGGCGATCGCCAAGGCCATCACCGGCACCTCCAACAGCGGCGCCAGCCACCAGGCGGCGGCGATCATGCAGATGTTCAGGATCATCGGCGTCGCTGCCGGCAGGGCGAAGCGGCCGTAGGCATTGAGCGCGCCGCCGGCGAGCGCGGTCAGCGAGACGAACAGCAGGAAGGGAAACGTCACCCGCAACAGATCGGCGATCAGATCGGCCTTGCCGTCTTCGGCGCTGGTCGGCGGCGCAAACAGGCGCGCGATCTCCGGCGCGAACAACATGCCGAGCGCGGTCACCAGCAGCAGCACGGCACCCAGGGTGCCGGCGGTACGCGCGATCAGCTCGCGCAGCTCGGCCTGCTCACGGGTCTGCTTGTACTCGGTGAACACCGGCACGAAGGCCAGCGAGAACGAGCCTTCCGCGAACAGCCGGCGGAAGAAGTTGGGAATCCGAAACGCGATCCAGAACGCATCGGTCGCCGCGTTGGCGCCGAAGGTCTGGGCAATAACCATCTCGCGCACAAGGCCCAGGATCCGCGACAGGAAAGTCGGACCACTGAAGGAGGCGAGTGAACGCAGGAGGTTGGGCATTTTCTGGCGGCTGTGCCGGCGCGGCGGCTTGCGCCGCCGCGCGGGATTCGGGATTGGGGATTCGGGATTCGTAGAGCGGACGACCGAGGTCGTGGAGGAGATTGAGCCTGCCCCTGATCTGCGGTTGCGGTGCGCAAGGCTACCGCAGGGAGCGCCGGACTCCGTGGCCTTCTCAGGCTTGCGAATGTCGAGGTGGGGCGACGAAGCGCAGAATTCAGGGCGCATCATTCGGCGCGACCTTCGGTCGAATCCCGAATCCCGAATCCCAAATCCCTCCGGCCGCAACGCGGCCGGATTGACGCGCCCCGTTGCCCCCCGCATACTTGCGCGTCTTGTCCCGCCCTTACCGCTACGCCTCGAGGAGTCTCCCTTGGCCAATATCAAATCCGCTAAGAAGCGCGCGAAGCAGTCTGAAGTTCGCCGCGCCCGTAACGCCAGCGCCCGCTCCATGGTGCGCACCACCATCAAGAAGGTCATCAAGGCGATCGATACCGGCGCTGCTGACGCCGCCCGTGCCGCTCTGGCCGCCGCCGAGCCGGTGCTGGACCGCTACGCCGCCCGTGGTCTGATCCACAAGAACAAAGCTGCCCGCCACAAGAGCCGCCTCACGGCGCGCATCAAGGCGATGGCGTAAATATCGAGCCGCGAGCGGTTCGGGACAGACGAAAGCCGGCCGAAAGGCCGGCTTTTTTGTTGTCTGCCGTCTGATCGCCCGGCTCCCAGCAGCTGAAACAAGAACGGGAGCCCCCCTGGGACTCCCGTCAAGTCGAGTCAGAGCTCGGCGTTTTCTTGTTGTCGGCAGCCCTTGGATGCGACTGCTCGGCTTGGGCGCTCGCTGCAGGCATACACCGTCAGCTGGCGGCGGCAAGCCTAGCGCACGCAAATTCCTTATGCAACACCTGAAGTACAGCGTTCAAAACACTGAACTGAAAGAGATTTCTTCTTCAGATCTCACGCAGGAGTTCGGATACGGTCTGCGCGTCGCTGCGCCTGTTGCCGCTCGCATCGCGCCGACGCCGAGCAACGGTCACGCCCTGTTCTCTGCGATGGCTGCGCAGCAACACCGCCGCGGGTCGCATCGATGTCGCGGTCTTAACGCTGCGCGGCCATGACGTGGATTTCAGCTGACCGCCAGAGCGAGTTCGATCTCGTCAACGATACCGTCGGCGGCGAGCCGGGGATCCGCCGCCTGCCGGATCGGACGACCGACCACGATGTAGTCCGCGCCCGCTGCAAAGGCCTCAGCCACGCTCACCGTTCGTTTCTGGTCATCGCCCGTGGAGCCGCTCGCGCGGATGCCCGGACAGACGATCAGAAAGTCCTTGTGCCTTGCCTGTCGAAGCATCGCCGCCTCCTGCCCTGAGGCGATCACACCGTGGCAGCCCGCAGCCTCTGCCAGCGCTGAACGCGCCAGCACCTGCTCGACGGGGCTGCGGCTGATGCCATCCGACTCGAGATCTGCGGCGTCCATCGAAGTCAACACGGTCACCGCAAGCACCTTCATCGCGCCGGCCGCCTCCGCTGCGGCCCTCATCATTGCAGGCTGCTGTCCGTGGATAGTGCAGAAGTCGACCGGCCAGCGCGACAGCCCGCGCACGGCATGCCCCACCGTCGCCGGCACATCGTGGAATTTGAGGTCCACGAAGATGCGCTTTCCGGCATCCGCCAGTTTCTCAAGCACCCGGAAATAGTCGCCGGAGCTGAGCAGCTCCATGCCGATCTTGTAGAAGGCAACGCTGTCGCCCAGACGCTCAATCCAGGCATCGGCCTCGCTGGCGGTGGACACATCGAGCGCGAAGATGAGGCGCTGGCGGGCAGGAACGGTGGGCATGAGCAGCTCGATCAGCGAAGTCCTGTGCATTCTAGTCGCGCAGTCGCCGGGGAGGTTGCTGCGGATTTGCGCGGTGCGGGCTGCGAAGGTGGGCCTCGGTAAAGGCGATGCCCCACGACGGGATCTCAACGCGCGGCACTTTGTAGGTTGGGCGGAGCGCAGCGATGCCCGACGTCGCGGACTTGTTCGCTTGCGGCATGCGTGTTCGGGTAGGCGGGGCGGACAAGAGCCATGCGCAAGCCAGCTCGGCAACACACTGCGAGAGCCATCGCCGCGACGTTGGGCATCGCCTGCGGCTCCACCCAACCTACAAACTCGACGCGCCGCGGCGAGAGTCGAGCTTCGGTGGGCCAGGGCCCATCCTATGGGCTCCGAAGCTGGTCACCGGAAGACTTCCGAGCTGGTCGCCGAACGGGTTTCTGCTCAGTCGCCGAACAGAGCCGCGAGCTTCGCGAGGCTTGCGGCGGCCACATCTTCGCGGCGCTCGGCGTCCTTCTCGGCATCGCGGCCCACCCAGTGCAACTCGGCGGTCGGAATTTCGGTGAGGAAGCGACTGGGTTCGTTCTTCAGCACTTCGCCGAAACGCTTGGCGCGCTTGGGAAACGACAGGTGCAGAAGCTCCTTGGCGCGGGTGATGCCGACGTACATCAGGCGGCGCTCCTCCTCGACCTTGCCCTCGTCGAGGCTGGCGTCATGCGGCAGCGAGCCCTCGTGCACGCCAACGATGAACACGTAGCGGAACTCCAGGCCCTTGCTGCCGTGCAGGCTCATCAGGCGCACGCTCTCGCCGGGATCATCGCGATCGGCGTGGCTGAGCAGGGCCAGCTGGGCGGCCAGTTCACCCGGGCCACCGCCGCCGCGCGCGGCTTCCAGCCAGCCGGCCAGCTCTTCGAGATTGCCGCGACGCCGCTGGAACAGGCTGTCATCCCGCGAAGTCGCGCGCACTTCCGCCAGCAGGCCGGAGTCCTCGATCAATTTGCGGCACAGGTCCGCTGCCGGCAGCGCATTGGACAGCTGGCGGAAGCGGCGGATCAACTGCACGAAGCCGTCCAGCGACGCCGCCGGTCGCGCCGGCAAGGCCTTCAACACTTCGTTGCGCTCGGCGGCCTTCAGCAGCCCCTCGTGGCGCTGACCGGCGAGCTCGCCGAGCTTGGCCAGAGTGGTGCTGCCGATCTCGCGCTTCGGCGAAGTGACCGCGCGCAGGAAGGCGGCATCGTCATCGGGGTTCGCGACCAGGCGCAGCCAGGCCAGGGTGTCCTTGACCTCGCCGCGATCCAGAAAGGCGGTGCCGCCGGCCAGGTGATACGGAATGCGCAGCAGCTGCAGGGCTTTCTCCAGCGGCCGCGACTGATGGTTGCCGCGGAACAGCACCGCGAAGTCACTCCAGGGCGCACGGTGCTTCTCGGCGAGATGCGAGATTTCCGAGGCTACCCGCTCGGACTCATGCTCGTCGTCACGGCACTCGAACACGCGGATCGGCTCGCCCTCGCGATGCTCGCTCCATAGCGCCTTGAGATGCTCATGCGGGTTGTTGGCGATCAAGGCATTCGCCGCACGCAGGATGCGCTTGGCGCAGCGATAGTTCTGTTCCAGCTTGATCAGGCGCAGGTTCGGGTAGTCGACGCTGAGTTGATTCAAGTTCTCGGGGTTGGCGCCGCGCCAGGCGTAGATCGACTGATCGTCATCGCCCACGCAGGTGAACATGCCGCGCGGCCCGGCCAGCAGTTTGACCATCGCGTACTGCGCGGCATTGCTGTCCTGGTACTCGTCGACCAGCAGATAGCGCAGGCGCTCGCGCCAGGTGCGCTGAAGATCTTCGCTGCCCGCCAGCAAGGCCACCGGCAGGCGGATCAGATCATCGAAATCGAGCGCATTGAAGGCGCCGAGCCGGCGCTGGTATTCGGCGTAGATCTCGGCAGCCTCGCGCTCGCGCGGGCTGCGCGCGACCGCCATCGCCTGCTCCGGCGAGAGCACCTCGTTCTTGGCGCGAGAGATTAGACCACGCACGCCATCGACCACGTCGGGCTTGGAGCCTTTCGGCAACAGCTCCTTGATCAGCGCCGTGCTGTCGTCGGAGTCAAAGATCGAAAACCCGCGGCGCAGGCCGGCGGCCTCATGCTCGATCTGCAGGAACTTGAGCCCCATCGAATGGAAGGTGCAGACCGTCAGCTCCTGCGCCTGCTCGGACTTCATCAGCTTGCCGACGCGCTCGCGCATTTCGCGCGCGGCCTTGTTGGTGAAGGTGATCGCGGCGATCTTGTTGGGCGCCAGATGGTCCTCGCGCACCAGGCGCACGATTTTCTCGGTGATCACCTTGGTCTTGCCTGAGCCTGCGCCGGCCAGCACAAGCAAAGGGCCGCTGCGATAGGCCACTGCGGCGGCCTGCTGGGGGTTCAATCCGGACATGCGAGAGGATCTGTAGCGGGCGGCCGTACCTGCGGCCTGAAGTGCCATAGTCTAGAGGCCGGGGTCCGTGCGCAGTGAGTTCACGGACACTCGGGCTGCAGTCAAGCCGGCTGTGAATCAGTTGCCCGACAGACTGCCCTCGATCGACTCGAAGCCGCTGCTGAACACGGCATCGGCATCCACGCTGTGCGTCGCGTTGGCAGACGATGGCTCGAAATCGGTACTGCCGGCGTAGACGAACTGCAGGCTGCGTGGGCCGGCAGCTCCCAGGGCCAGCGCGCAGCCACCGGCCTCGACCGGCGCGCTGCAGGTTTCGCCCGCGTTTGCCGTCACAGTGATCGTGCCCGTGGGTGTGGCGACCGCTGGCGGCAAAACCTCGAGCGCCCAGCGCACCTGCAGCGTCGCGTTCACGGCCGAAGGCTGCGGATACAGGCCGCTGACGCGCAACACAGTCCCCGCGCGAAGAACGTTCTGGATCCCGCTAGCGCTGCTGGCCAGAAAGTTTGTACTGCCGCCATAGCTGGCCTGCAGCGGGATTTCGCCGGCGCTGGTCGAAGTCAGCCGGCAGCTGCCCACGCCCCCCGACAGAAAGGCCGTGCACCCGCTCGCCCCGGCGCTCAACAGCACGCTGCCATCGGGGATCACCAAGGGGTTCTCGACGCGCAGCAGCACGTCATAGGGTTGGCCGATGCGACTCGGCGACGGGGTGATCAATTCGACCCGGGTGCTGGTGGGTGCCGCCGACACCGAGTGCGCTGCACTCGTGCTGGACGCATTGAAGTTCGCGGTTTGGGCAAAGCTGAGGTTGAAACTGCGGTTGCCGACCCCGAACAAGGTGAGGCTGCAGAATCCGGCGCTGGTGCTGGCGCTGCACCTCTCCCCACCAGGACTTGCGACCACGCTGACGATGCCGACCGGGCTCGCCGTGCTCGGCGCCTGTGCGGTAACCGCAAAGCTGACGGTCACCGGCTGGCCATGCGCAGAGGGCGTCGGCTGCACGCCGCTCAAGCTGAGTCCGGTGTTGGCGCGGGCGATCACATGCGAAGCGTTGCCGCTGCTGGCCCCGAAGTTTCCGGTCGGTGAATAAGTCGCGCTCAGCGTGCGCGTGCCGGCGCTGGCCGAGGGCAAGGGGCAACTCATGCTGCCACCCGACAGCGCGGCCTGGCAGCTCGCGCTGCCGTCGCTGACTTGCACGCTGCCGGTCGGCGTTCCGCTGGCAGCAGTGACGCTTACGTTGACTGTATAGCCCTGCCCGACCACGGTGCTCGAGGGCACCCGCGAGGTGATCGCGGTGGTGGTCGCGACCGTGCTGCTGACGGTGTGGCTGGCACTGCCCTCGCTGTGGTCGAAGCCGCCGCGGCCGAGGTAACGCGCGGTCAAGGTGCGTGCGCCGCCGCTGCCGCCGGCAAGTACGCAGCTGCCCTGGCCGTTCATGGCACTGCTCAGCTCGAAGCTGCAGCTGGCGCCTTGGCCGTCGTCGACTTCGACCGTGCCGAAGGGGTTGCCGCTGATGCTGATGCCGCTGGCCTTCGATACCCGGACATTCGCCGTGTAGCTCTCCCCGACCGGGCTCGGGTTGGGTGCGCTGGAGGTGATCTGGGTGACCGTGTTCGGCCCCGGCGAGTAGTACCAGTTGATCTGCGAGTTCATCGCGATCTGGGCCTGGGTGATGCGCCACTGGTTCGGGTTGTTGTTGATCGCGCTGGCACTGACCCCGCAGACCGCGAAACCGGTGCTGGTGTCGATGCGGATGCGCAGATTGCACTGCGTATTTGACGGGTTGGACAAGCGCCCGACGTAGCGCAGCTGATAGCGGTAGTCATCGCTGTTGCCCTGCACGCGGTTCAGGCCCGAGCGCGCGAAGCGGATCGTCATCAGGTCGTCGTGGTGCAGATGCCGCTTCGCCTCGCGCGTCGGCGTGCCCTGCTGCATCACCGCTTCGGAGTTGGCGAAGCCCAGCGCCGCCATCACCGAGCGATCTGCGTTGGCCGCGAAGCGGTGCCCCGAAGGCAGGAAGTTCAGCTCGCGCGCCATCGTGGTGCTGTCCGCAGTCGCGAGATACAGGCCCGGATTGTTCTGCCCGCGAATGTACCAGTGCAGGTTGACGTCATCGCCGCGCAGGTCGTTGCGCGAACCGTGCAGGCCATCGCTTCCGGCGTTCTGGGTAAACACGCCGTCGCTACCGACCGCCGATTTGGTGCCGTTGGCCTGCGGGTCGTTGAAACCCGATTCGCTGGCGTGGTTGACGTGATTCAGCCCCTGGCAGTGGCCCAGCTCGTGCAGCAGCACCGACTCGAAGTCATAGCCCGAGGCGATGTCGGTGGCGTTGTTCAGCGCGTAGTTGTCAGCGCCGAGCGAGCGGCCGCGGTTCCAGGTGTCGATGGCCTTGATCACCGCCGGCTCGGCCTGGGTGGTCAGACTGGCGTTGATGCTGCGGTCCAGACAGACGGTAAGGTCCGGCCGCTCTCCACCGGTACCGCTGTAGATCTGCGGATGGGTGACGGCGTCCGGAAACTCTTCGGAGAAGATGAAGGCCCCCGCCGAGGCCGCGCCGGCCTGGCAGAGCAGCCCGAGCATCAGCGCGTCTCGCAGCCGGCGACTCATGGCTGCACCTCGGGCGCGAGGTCCGGCAGGGCATCCAGGGCCAACACCGCGGCGATCGCCTCGGCGAGCATCGCCAGTTCGGCCGATTCCGGATGCAGTTCTGCCTGCTGGAAGATCGACTCGGCCTTCAGCTCGACCACCTCGCCGTCAGCCTGCAGACGCAGCACATAGCCGGTGGGATGCGAGATGTAGTGGCGGCGCAGCGCGCCCTCGGCCCGAGCCCGCTGGACAAGGCCAGCTTCGGCGTCGCGCAGCGCCTGTTGCGGATCAATCGCGCGCAGCTTCCGATCAGCGGCCAAGGTTTGCAGATCCAACAAGGCTCCATCTTCGACGCGCGCCACGAAGACACCGGGCAGTCGATGAAACGGCGGACGCCGCACCGCCACACAGCCTTCCGCGTCCACCCGTATGCGATGGACGCGGTCAAAGCCCTCGCCGCGGTCGCTGGTGACGCGCAGCTCGACCAAGGCGGGTGAAGGCTCGCTGCAGGCGAATGCGAGCGGACTCATGAGCCACGGCAGCAGGGCAGCCAGCAGCGGAATCAGGCGGGGTCGGGGAATCGGGTTCATCAGGACAGTCACGTCAATCGAGGCCACCAGTGTGCCCAATCGGGTCGCCGGCTTTGCAGTCGAGGCCGACAACCGCAGCGACGGGCTGCCCGACCGGCGCTGCGCTCGGGCATACTCGCGCCGCTTTCCGTCGGCACGGACCTGATCGTGGCCAAGCTCTACTACTACTACTCGGCGATGAATGCCGGGAAGACCACCACCCTGCTGCAGAGCGCGCACAACTACCACGAGCGCGGCATGCGCACGCGGATCTTCACGCCACGGCTGGACGACCGCTACGGCGCCGGCGTGGTGGCCTCGCGGATCGGTCTGAAGGCCACCGGCGTGATTTTCGAGCGCAGTGACGATCTACTGGCGATGACCGAACGCGACATCGCCGTGCACGGGCCGCTGCACTGCGTGCTGCTGGATGAAGCGCAGTTCCTTAGCAAGGCCCAGGTCTGGCAGATCACCGAGATCGTCGATCGGCTGAACATTCCCGTGCTTGCCTATGGCTTGCGCACAGACTTCCGGGGCGAGCTGTTCGAGGGCAGCCAGTACCTGCTGGCCTGGGCCGACTCGATCACCGAGATCAAGACCATCTGCCATAGCGGCAAGAAGGCGACGATGGTCGTGCGGGTCGACGCCAACGGCCGCGCGATCTCCGAAGGGCCGCAGGTCGAGATCGGCGGCAACGAACGCTACATCTCGGTCTCGCGGGCCGAGTTCAAGGCGATCATGGAGGGCCGCCACGGCATCGAACCGCAGCAACCGCGGCTGCTTCTATAGATTCGTACGCGACACTTAACGAAGACCTAACTTTTGTCGCAGGCGCGACGGCCTACAGTGCGCCAGCCCTGATCCCCTCCTTTGGCCGCCAGGATGTATCTGCAGTTCTACGGCCTCTCCGAGCCGCCATTCTCGATCACGCCCGACCCGCGCTTCGTGTTTCTTTCCGAACGCCACCGGGACGCGCTCGCGCACCTGCTCTACGGCATCGGCCAGGGCGGCAGCGGCGGCTTCGTGCAGCTCACGGGCGAGGTCGGCACCGGCAAGACCACCCTGTGCCGTCTGCTGCTGGAGCAGATGCCATCCGACACCCGCGTGGCCCTGGTGCTGAATCCGCGGCTGTCGCCGGTTGAGCTGGTCGAGACGATCTGCGAAGAGTTGAAGCTCGAGGTCGAACCGGTGCGCGGCAGCCTGAAGGGCCTGGTCGATCTGTTGAACAGATACCTTTTGCGCGCCTACGGCGACGGCCTGCGGGTGGTACTGATCATCGACGAGGCGCAGAACCTGAGCTTCGAGGCGCTCGAACAGGTGCGCCTGCTGACCAATCTCGAAACCGCCACCCAGAAGCTGCTGCAGATCATCCTGCTGGGCCAGCCCGAGCTGCGCGAGACGCTCGCCCGGCCCGAACTGCGCCAGCTGACCCAGCGCATTACCGCACGCTTCCATTTGACTCCGTTGTCGACCGATGAAACCGAAGAGTATCTGCGCCACCGTCTCGCCGTAGCGGGCTGTAGACGCTTTCCGTTCTCGCGGCTGGCGGTGCGGCGCATCCATCAGCACGCGGGTGGCGTGCCGCGCCTTATCAATGTGATTGCCGACCGCGCGCTAACGGCCGGCTACGTCGGCGAGCTCAGCCAGATCGGCGAGAAGGAAGTCGAACGCGCGGCGCGCGAGGCGCTGGCGTCGACCGCGCAGCGCGCACGCCCCTGGCTGCTGTCAGCGACAGCGGTGCTGGCGGTCGCGGCGGTGTTTGCCGGCCTGTGGTACCAGCGCAGTCAGACCGACCCCGCCGCCGACATCACCCCCGAAGAAGCGACTGCCTCGGCGGCCGAAGAGGCAGAGGCGGCGCGAGCACTGGCATCCAATGGCATCGACGAGGCGGGGCTGCGCTCCTTGATCGAAGCCAGCGACGGCACCAGCCACGCCGCCTGGAACCACCTGCTGGCGCTGTGGACCCTGCGCGCGCGCGAGGCCGACGTACGTACGGCCCAGCGCTGTCCGCTGCAGCTGGGTGCAGGCGTGTACTGCCTGCGCTCGGCCGGCAGCCTGGCCAAGCTGGAAACCCTGCGTCGACCCGTACTGCTGCGTCTGAGCTCGGGCAATCGCGAAGCCTGGGCGGTGCTGCTGGGCAGCGGTGAGTCTCGCGTGCGCCTGCTGCTGGATGGCGACACGGTCGAAGCCCCGCGCGCGCTGTTCGAGCGCCTGTGGTTGGGCGAGTTCCACGTCGTCTGGCGGGCACCCAGTTTCATCAGTGGCCATCTGCGTCGGGGCGATTCCGGGGCGGGGGTCGACTGGCTGGCGCAGCGCCTGCTGGAAGCGCGCCACCTGACCGACGTCTCGCCCGGGCCACAGAGTTTCGACGCCTCGATGGAGCAGGCGGTGCGCCGACTGCAGACCGCGCATGGCCTGGTGCCCGATGGCATTGTCGGCCCCGAGACCCTGCTGGCCGCCACCACCCATCTGCCAGGCGGCCCGCGCCTGCGCCGACTGCGCTGACGGGGCTCGCATGTCGTTGATCCTGGAAGCTTTGAAGAAATCGGAAGCCGAGCGCCGACTGGGCCGTGCGCCTGGCCTGATGGATCTGCAGCCGCTGGCTCGTCGCCGCCGCGGACGCGGTCTCGCCGCGGCTTTGATCGCACTGGTGGTGGTGGGCGTCGGCGGCGCGGCGTACTGGTTCGGCCAGCGCAGCCACACGGAGCCGACAGCCCCGCCCAACACGCCGACCGCGCCCCAGGCCGCCACCGAGACTGCATCGCCACGTAACGAATCGCTGCCGGCGGTCGAATCGAATGTCGCGTTGCCACCAACGGCGCAGAGCGCGCCCGGGCAGGCTTCGGAACACAGCGCACCGAGCTCGCGACTGCCGAGCGACCCGGGGTTTGCGTCAATCGAACGCGAGGCCCGCCCGCAGCTGCCCGTCGCGCTACCGGCAACGCCACCGGCCGCACCGACTCCGACGCCTGCGAGCGCCCCGCGCGCAGTGACTCCCCCTGCGCCGACGGCGACTGCTCAGATCACCGTGCAGCCCGATCCCGCGATCACAGCTGCCGTGGTCGGGCCGGCAGTCGAGGCGCCTGCGCTCGAACCACCCGCGGCGAGGGCACCAGCGATACCAGCGTCGCCCTCACCGGATCAGGTCGCCGCGCCCGAGGCGGAGGTCGTGCCCGACCTGGCCAGCCTTGGTCATGAGGCGCGCGGCCGCCTGCCGCCACTCAAGGTCAGCATGCATGTCTACACGGAAGACCCGGCCGGGCGGGTGGTGATCATCGACGGCCGCCGCCTGCGCGAAGGCGATCCCATCGACGAGCGCGTGCGGCTGGCAGAAATCCGTCGCGACGGCAGCCTGGTCGAGCTGGAGGGCCGTCGCTACCGGCTGCCGCGTCCGTGAGCGGCGGCGCATGAACGTGTTCGTCAACGTACCGGGGCGCCGACGCGCGCCGTTGCGCTGGGTCACACCCCTGCTGGTGGCCTTGAGCATGGCCGGCTTCGTCTGGCTGGCGACGCTGGAACCGCATGAACGCGCCACGTTCCTGCTGCGCTGGGGCACGGTACCGGCCTCGCTGTTTTCGCCGTCGGCCTTGACCTCCGCCCTGCTCGACGGCCGTGTCTTCAGCCTGGTCAGCGCCCTGTTTCTGCACGCCAACTGGCTGCACCTGCTCGGCAATCTGTTGTTCCTGCTGATTTTCGGCCTGCCGGCCGAACGTAGCCTCGGGCCGCTGCGGTTCCTGTCAGTGTTCTTTTTGTGCGGCGTGGCCGCCAACCTCAGCGCCGCCTGGTCGCTGGACGGCACCGCAGTGGTGATCATCGGCTCCAGCGGCGCGGTGTCCGGACTGATCGGCGCCTTTCTCGTGCTGTTTCCGCGCGCCGAACTGGCGATCGTGCTGCCGCTGGGCGTGTTTCTGGAGTTCGTGCGCACGCCCGCGTCGGTGCTGATCGGCATCTGGGCCTTGCTGCAGCTGATGTTTGCCTATGTCGGGCCGGCCTTTGGCGCGGTCGCGTGGTGGGCGCATCTGTCGGGGTTCGCGCTGGGCATGGTCCTTGCCTTGTTCATGCGCCGAGGCGTTGAGCGCAAGCTGCGCCGCGGCTGAGTACCGACGCGGTTTTGTCGATCAGGGTCGGCCCCGCCTATACTCGCGCGTTCGCCGGTGTTCCGGTCTCGCCGTCTACCCCGTTTGCATGAGCAGCCGCCTGTACAAAGTCACCTTCCTCAATGCCGGCAAAATCTATGAGCTCTACGCACGTCGCGTGGTCAGCAGCGCGCTGTGGGGCTTCACGGAAGTCGCCGAGCTCGTGTTCGACGCCAACGATTCGCTGGTGGTCGATCCGACCGAGGAACGCCTGCGCGGCGAGTTTGGCGACACCCGCGTCCTGCACCTCCCCATGCAGTCCATTGTCCGCGTCGAAGAAGTCGAGCGCCGCGGCCAGTTGAGTATCCGCGACTCCGCCACCGGCGAGCGCGTCATCACCCCGTTCCCGATGCCGGGAAAACCGCGCTGAACGCGCTTCCACCGAACCCCATGGACGCTTGCATGAATCGTGTTGCCGTTTTCATCGACGCTGGCTACCTCTACGCCTCCGCCATCAAGCTGCTCACCGGCATCAAGCAGTCGCGCAGTGCGATCACCTTGTCCTACGAGGATTTCCTCGACTACATCATCAAGCAGTCCGAAGCGCTGACCCGCCGCGAGCTGCTGCGCGTGTACTGGTATGACGGCACCAGTTCCGGCCCGACCGGCGCCCACCGCAAGCTGGCCTACCAGTCCAACGTCAAGCTGCGGCTGGGCATGGTCAGCCTGGCCGGCGAGCAGAAGGGCGTCGACTCGCTGTTGATCATGGACATGGCCAACCTCGCCCAGAACCGCGCAATGAGTGATGCGGTGGTGCTGACCGGCGACGAAGACATCCGCGTCGGCGTGGTGCTGGCCCAGCAGTACGGCGTGCGCGTGCACCTGGTCGGCATCGCCGACCCCGACGGCGAGCGCAACCAGAGCTCGATGCTGCAGCAGGAAGCCGACACCACCGGCTTGATCGGCATGGAAGAACTGCAGAAGTTCGCCACCATCAACGACCGCAGCAGCGGCGAGCACGGCGAGGACGACGAGTACGGCGACGACCCGACTGCCGCTGCGATGGTCCAGCAGCTGCTGGAGGAAGCCGCAGCCTCGCTGATCAGCATGCTCAACCCGGATGAGCTGATCCAGGCGCGGATCGGGCTCGGAACCGGTGCGCAGTCGGTGCCGCCGATGCTGGATCGGCAGCTGCTGACCGTGGGTCGTCAGCGCATGCAGCGCGATCTGATGCCGCACGAGAAGCGCCAGCTGCGCGCACGTTTCGTGACCCAGCTGAAGCGCGCCGCGCCCGATCCGGACGAGCCGGCTGAGGCCTGAGCTCGGCCGATGAGGCCTCGCCTCGCTCAAATCCCGAGCGTGCGGTTGTTGGCTCGGCGGACGCCGACTACTTCACCAGGAGCACCGGCACCTTGACCTGATGCACCACGCGGGTCGCGACCGAGCCCATCAACAGGTTCGAGACAGCGCCCAGCCCGCGCGTGCCCATGATCACCGTGTCGCAGCTGTGGGCCTCTACGGCGTGCGCCACCTGCTCGGCCACGCCGCCCAGGGCTGTATGCGCCTGGTACTCCAGCCCTGCGGCTTCCAGCGGCTCGCGGGCCTGGGCCAGCACCTCGTCAGCGGCGCGCAGCGCAGCCTTGCCAAGACTGTCGAGCAGGCTGGCGGTCAGATAGTCGCCATAGACCACTGGCTCGTCCTGCACATTCAGCAGATGCACGGTCAAGCGACCGTACTCGCGGAAGAAGTCGATCGCGTACTGCAAGGCACGACGCGCGCTTTCGGAGCCGTCGAAGGGAATCAGGACACGGCGCATGGGCTTCTCCTCGGGTCGGGCTGATCGGTGGCGGGAACCCGCAGTGTGCCGTGTGCCGGCCCGCTCGTCTTGAGCCGGGTCAAGACACGAGCACGGCACATGGCTTGCTAGGCTGCCCGTTGCCCGCGAAGCTCAGGCCCGTTATGCCCGACAGCAACGAACACTGGAAGGACAAGTACCTCGACGCGATTGATCGCTTCGAGCGTGAGGAGGCACGCTGGAACCGGATGGACGCTACCCTGCGTCGTGCCATCGGCCGACTCGGGATCGCCTGCCGTGGCCTCGACAACCACCTCGACGAAGAACTGTCGGAGTTCAATCAGGCCATCCGTCAGAAAGCCGACATCGAGGTGCTGGAGCGGCGCATCGATGCGCTCTCTGAAGCGATCGTCGCGCTCGACGAAGCGCCCGCGGCGCCTACCTTTACGCTGCCGCCCGAACTGAAGGCGGTCACGACGGCAGCAGCTACCGCGCCTCCGCCACCACAGCCCGCCGGCGACCACGGCGCCGGGCTGCTGCTGCACCTGATCGGCCAGTTGGCACCGGACCCTTCGCTTGGGGAAGACCTTGGCGCCCTGTCCGAACGCATTGAGCCCGGCATGGCCAAGGATGCCCTGATCGGCCTCGCCGACAGCCTGGCCGAGCTGATCAATCGTCAGCAGCTGCAGCTGAGCCGCGAGCGGCTCGGCATGGAAGGCCTGCTCGCACAAGTTGACAGTCGCCTCGATGAGTTCGCCACCTATTTGATGCAGGACCGCGCCGCGCGCGTTGACGAGCGCGCCAGCCGCAGTGAGTTCAGCACGCGGATCAGCACCGAAGTCGACTCACTCGGCCGCCACACCCGCCAGGCCACCGAACTGGAGCAGCTGAAGGCCCAGGTCAGCACGCGCCTGACCGCGATCGACACCCACGTGCAGGACTACCGCACGCGCGAGGAGCAGCGCGTCGCCAAACTTGAAGAGCGCGGCGATGCGATGCGCCAGCGCATTGATGAGCTTGAACGCGAGACCTCGCAGCTGCGTCAGTCCCTGCAGGCCGAGCAGCAAATGGCTGCAACTGACCCGTTGACCCGCATACCGAACCGCCTGGCCTACCAACAGGCGATCAGCGACGAGATCGGGCGCTTCCGCCGCTACGCGAGACCGGTGGCGCTGGCGGTCTGGGACATCGATGCCTTCAAGGGCATCAACGATACCTACGGCCACAAGGCCGGCGACAAGGTGCTGTTCGCAGTGGCGCAGGTGCTGCGCAAGCACCTGCGCAGCACCGACTTCGTGGCCCGCATCGGCGGCGAGGAGTTTGTCAGCCTGCTGCCGGGCGCCGATCTCGCGCAGGCCGAACGCCTCTGCGAAGACCTGCGCCGCCGCATCTCCGCGATCGGCTTCCACTTCGGCGGCACCCCGGTCAAGGTCACCACCTCGGTGGGCTTGAGCGAACTAACCCCCGAGGACGATACCGACAGCGTGTTCGAACGCGCCGACCAGGCGCTGTACCGGGCCAAGCGGAACGGACGTGACCGGTGTGAGGTGGGTTAACTGCCGGGATTCGGGAATCGGGATTCGGGATTCGCAAGAGCGCGCAAAGCACCTAAGCTGCTTCAAGAGTCAGCCTCGGCGGCCATTGTCGCTTCAGTTGTGCAGTCGTCGAGCCAAGACGACCTTCGGTCGAATCCCGAATCCCGATTCCCGATTCCCAGCTCTCAAAACGGCCACCCCATCCCACCCGCCCACAGCGACACTCCGCCGATTCCGCAGGCGATTGCCGTGGCGGCCAGTACATCGCTCGGATAGTGCAGACCCAGAACCACGCGTGAGGCGCCGACGCTGGCGGTGAAGGGGATCAGCAGGGCTGCCAGCAGCGGATAGTGCGCCAGCGCGACCAGGCTGAAGGCCACCGCATGCAGGGTGTGGCCCGAGGGAAAACTGAACTCGTCCAGCGGATGCACCAGCGGGCGGATGCGCCGGTCCGAGGCGAAGGGGCGCGGGCGTTTGGTCCAGCGCTTCAACGCGCGATACAGCAGCAGCGCGGCCGCGCCGGTGGCGGCCATGTGGGCGGAGGCCGCGAGTCCGTCGTAGCCATCGAGCACGACGATCAAGCCCATCAGCGCATACCAGAACACGCCGTCGCCAAGCCGGCTGACAGCGGAAAAGTAGGCACGCACCAGGGCGTGGTGACCCCAGCGATTGGCGGCGAGGCAGAATGCGGCTTCGCCGCGCGCGAGGCGGGAATTCATGCAGCTCTCCTTTCAGCCAGATCGGTCAGCAGTGCGGCAAAACTGGAGGCGACGCCGGCTGGGCTCAGGTGCGCGACGGCCTCACGGGCACTCAGGGCACAGGCATGGCGGCGCGCATCGTCGGTGCCCAACGCCAGTACCGCGGCGATGAAGCTCTCCTCGTCGCCGCAGGGCAGCGCTGCGCCGTGCGCGCCATCGCGCAGGTGCTCGCGGGCCGCGCCGTAGTTGTAGGCCACGGTTGCCACGCCGCTGGCCATGGCTTCGAGCGTGACGTTTCCGAACGTTTCCGAAAGGCTCGGAAACACGAACAGATCGGCGCTCGCGAACTGCGCCGCCAAGGCTTCGCCGCGCAGTACGCCGGTGAAGAGGAAATCCGGATTCGACGCCGCCAGCTCGGCCCGCGCCGGGCCGTCGCCAACGAACACGAAGCGTGCGTCAGGGCGCTGCTGCTGCAGCGCGCGGAACGCGCGCACCGCCAGACCAAGGTTCTTCTCCGGGGCGATCCGACCGACGTGGATCACCGCCAGCTGGTCAATCGCCAGACCCAAAGCGGCGCGCACGGACTCGCTGCGACGCTGCGGATTGAAATGTGCGGTATCCACCGCCCGCCGCAGCAGACAGGGCCGCAGAAAGCCGTTCTCGCGCAGGAACTCCTGCAATTCCAGCGTCGGCACCAGAGTCGCCTGCGCGCTGTTGTGAAAGCGGCGCATCCAGGCGAACACCCAAGGCTTCAGAAAGCCGACGCCGTAACGCCCGGCATAATCATCGAAGCGGGTATGGAAACCCGTTGCCACCGGAATGCCGAGCCGATTCGCGGCCTTCACCGCTGACCAGCCGAGCGGGCCTTCAGTCGCAACATAGATCGCATCCGGCCGCTGCGCCTGCCAGTGCGCCTGCAGCCGACCCGCGGCCGGCAGGCCAAAACGAAGACCGGGGTAGCGCGGCAACGCAGCCCCCGGCATCAGCAGTTGATCGCCACGGTCTTCCGCGTCCGGCTGCCGCGGCCGGATCACTTCCACCGCATGGCCCTGCAGGCGCAGGCCGTTTTCCAACCCAGCGACCGTCAAGGCAACGCCGTTGACCTCTGGCGGATAGGTCTCGGTGACCAGCGAAAAACGACGGGTGATCGACATGAGGCCAGCCTGTGCCGCCTCCGTGTCGGCCTAGTGACGCCAGCGTTAAACCGCGATGACAGCCCGCCCGAAGGGTCGGTATGGATCTGCTGATCTGCTGATCTGCCGCTCGACCAGGTGACCGCACAATCCAAACGAGGGATGCGCCCTGGCCCACCAGAACACGGCTCGTGCATCGGCCGTCGAAGGTCGTCGCTCAGGACCCTCAACGCTGGATTTGTCCCGGGAGCCTGTCGGGCTTTGGGGGTCGAGGCGATTGTCGACTGCGAGAGGACAGGTTTCGACGATTCGCAGGCCGAGTGGGCTCTCGGCCAAGAACCGGCGGATAGTGGACCGCGCAGACGGATTTGCAGCCCGGCCGACCAGAGTCCGACAGGCTCCCAATGAGTGATTCGTACTTGACGGACAGTAGCTGCGAGTGACTTTGCGTGGCTGGCAGGGCGCGCCGACGAGTCATGGAAGCGCTAGGGCGAGGAGGGCCGAGCGCAGTGAAGGCGCAGCCGCGAAACGGCCGAACAACGCCGCCAGCCCCCCAAGGACACCGCAGATACGTTCGATCAAGTGCGAAGCACTGCACCAGCACTGCGGTACTTGAGGATTCCGTTGTGTAATCGCCGCGAACCAGAATCGAAGTCGGTCGGAACGTCGGCAGGCGGCGCGGGGCGGCGGGTCAAGACCCGCCCTACGAAGAGCCGGCTACGTGCTGCGCCGGACCCGTCCCGCGGGGTGGCGCAGCGCGTCGGGCCTCTGGTCTACTCGTCCGCTCCGGGCACCACCAGCACCTTGCCCGTGCGCCCACCGCGCGAGGCTTCAGCCACCGCCTGCTGGATCTCTGCCACCGGGAAGGCGGCGGCAATACGCGCCTGCAGCTGGCCCTTCGCGATCAGTCGGGTCAGCTCGCCATAGACCTCAGCCTGTTCAGCCTGGCTGGCGCCTCGGAACCAGCGCGCCAGCCAGAAGCCGACCAGACGCACGTCGCGGAACACCAGCGAGCCGGCCGAAATCTGGCAGGGCTCACCGCTCATCATTCCGTAGTTGACCACGGTGCCGCCGCTGGCCACGCAGCGTGCCAGCCGCTCAGTGGCGAGCCCACCGACCGCATCGATGCCGAGCCGGATCTTCGCCTTGCCGGTGGCCTCGACCACGCGCTGGGTGAGGTCATCACCATCCACCAGCAACACATCACCGGGGTTGGCATCCATCTGTTCACGCGCGGAATCACGCCGAATGACGTTGACGGTCTTCAAGCCGCGCAATTTGGCCAGCTCGATCAGATAGCCGCCCACCGCCGAATTGGCCGCGTTCTGGATCACCCACTCACCTGGCTGCAGTTCGACGAAGTTGCGCAGCAGCAGCAAGGCCGTCGGGGGGTTGATCGCCAGCATGGCCAGTTGCTGCGGGTCCGCCACCTCGGGCAGCGGCACGAACTGCGCCGCAGGCAACTGCACATGTGTACTCCAGGTGCCGCAGCCGACCGGCAGCAACACCAGCTGACCCGCAGTGAAGCCCTGCACGCCCTCGCCGATCAACTCGACCCGGCCCACCCCCTCGTTGCCGCCAATCGCCGGCAGCGGCGGCAGCTGGCCGTAGTCACCGGTAAGCGTCAGCACATCGCTGGGGTTGATCGCCGCCGCCACCACGCGCACGCGCAGCTCACCGGCGGCGGGCGCGGGCAGATCAAAGTCAACCGCGTGGATCACATCCTGCGGCACTGGGCCGCGGGTTTCGTACTGGGCGCGTTTCATGGGGGTCCTTTGGGATTCGGGATTCGGGCTTCGGTGCGAGCGTAGCAAGCCTGGGCCTTGGAACACGCCCTGCCCCCCTGCCGCTGAGCGGAACGCGCGTCGACAGCGCACTGTGTGTTCAGGACTTTACGGACATCGTCCACCGACACGAGGCGCCTACACTCGCAGGCTCAGGGCTACCGCCCTGCCCGCGCTCAAGGAGACCCGCATGCACACCCGCACCCCGCTCGCCGCTGCCCTCGCGCTTTGCATCGCCCTGCCCGCCTCCGCGGCCGATCTGCTGGTGCAGGCCGGGCGCTTGCTGGATGCCCCCGGGCAGGCGCCACGCGCGGCCAGCACGCTGCACGTGCGCGATGGACGCGTCGTCGAGGTGCGCGCTGGGCATCTCGATGCCGCGGCGTTCGGGCTGGAGTCCGCGGAAGTGCTGGACCTGCGCGCGCACTTCGTGCTGCCGGGCCTGATCGACAGCCATGTGCATCTGTCGTCCGACAAGGGCGGCGTCGCCGGTCAGCTGGCCGGCGTGCAGATGAATCCGGTGGATGTCGCCTACGAGGCGCAGATGAATGCGCGCAAGACCCTGATGGCGGGTTTCACCACGGTGCGCAATCTGGGCGATTCCGACGGCGTGATCCGCGCGCTGCGCGATGCGGTCAAGGCCGGCAAGGTCGAGGGCCCACGCATCCTTACTGCCAACAGCAGCATCTCGGCGACCTCGGGCCATGCCGATCCCACCCTTGGCTTCCGCAGCGATCTGCGTGCGGCGGTGAATCGCAATGGCAATGTCTGCGACGGCGTCGACGCCTGCCGGCGTGCGGTGCGCACGCAGATCTCGGAAGGTGCTGACGTGATCAAGATGACGATCACCGGCGGCGTCAACAGCCGCATCGGCGCGGGCCTCGGCGTGCAGATGTTCGAGGACGAAGCGCGCGCCGTGGTCGAGACCGCGCGCATGTACGACAAGAAGGTCGCCGTGCACGCGCACGGCGCGGACGGCATCAACCTGGCGCTGCGTCTCGGCGTGGATTCGATCGAGCACGGCACCCTGCTGGATGACGCCAGCCTCAAACTGTTCCGCGACAGCGGTGCCTACTACGTGCCGACCCTGTCGACGGTCAACGGCTATCTGGAGCGCATCGCCAGCAATCCCGATGCCTACACCGGCGAGGTGCGCAGCAAGATCGACTGGCGCATCGGCATCACCGGCAAGGCGCTGGAGCGCGCGGTGCCGGCGGGGGTCAAGATCGCCTTCGGCACCGATGCCGGCGTCAGCCTGCACGGGCGGAATGCCGACGAGTTCGAGCTGCTGGTGAAGTTCGGGCTGACGCCGATGCAGGCGATCGAGGCCGCAACGACCAACGCCGCGAATCTGCTCGGCCTGGCCGGCACGATCGGCGCGCTGACGCCCGGACATGCGGCGGATCTGATCGCGGTCGAAGGCGATCCACTTGCAGACGTTACGGTGCTGAAACAGGTCGACTGGGTGCTGCGCGATGGGCAGGTGCTGAAGCGGCCGGAGTAGGTGAGGCAGGCGGACTTCAGTTGGCTGTGCGCTGCTTTCGGACTCGCTGATGGATGCGCTGCGCCTATCCCCCTGCAAGTGGAGGCGACGCTTTGCGCCAATCGCAGCCGAGCGAATGAGGGCGCGTAGGGTAGATAAGCGCAGCGCATCTACCAGCTTTTGACGCTGCGGTCGGGCTATGGATAGCGCTGCGCTTGCATTGGAAACCGGACGTTCTGCCGTCGGGTCTCGGGCTCCGATTGGCGGTGCGCTTCTTTCGGACTCGCTGGTAGATGCGCTGCGCTTCTCTACCCTACAAGCGCGGGTGACGCCTTGAGCCAATCGCAGTCGAGCAATCGAGGGCGCATAGGGCAGACAAACCAAGCGAGGAGGCCAATCGCATAGGGTGCGCCTGTGGCGCACCAGTGGTGAACAAGTGTGCCCGTGGCGCACCAAGACCCGTCAGGCTGCGCCTGCCACGCACCAAGCGCCGCACCGCTTCGCAACCGCTCAACCGCTGAGCAATCGCGTCATCAAGCTGCGCAGGGCCAGCGGCTTCAGCGGCTTGTGCAGCAGCCAGCAGCCGGCCTCGGCCACTTCGCCACGCACGGCTTCGCTGTGGTCGGCAGTGATGATGGCGCAGGGGATGTGCGCTGCGGCTTCGCCCAGTCGGCGCCGCAGCTCGATGCCAGTCAAGCCGCCGTCCAGGTGGTAGTCGAATAGCAGCAGATCCGGCGGCGCGGAGACGAGCGCAGCACGGATGCTGGCGGGCTCGGTCAGGGCGAGCACCTCGCAACCCCAACCGACCAGCAGGGCACGCATACCGGCCAGCACGCCGGCATCGTTGTCGACCACCAGCACGCGCGCCTGCAGCGCCGGTTTGGGCGCCACTGGCGCCACCGCGAGCGCTACCGGCTGCGCGTCGGCGCGCGGCACTTCAACCGAGAAGCAGGTGCCCCGTCCGGGCGTCGACACAAGATGCAGCGGCAGTTCCAGCAGGCGCGCGATGCGTTCGGCGATCGACAGCCCCAGGCCCAGGCCCTGGCCATCGCGCTCGAGCCGCCGGAACTCTTCGAAGATCAGCTGCTGGTGTTCGATCGCAATGCCCGGGCCCTGGTCGTACACGCCGATTTCGACGTGTTCGCCGCGTCGTCGCGCGCCCAGCAACACGCTTCCGGACTGGGCGTAGCGCGCGGCGTTCGACAGAAAATTCTGCAGCACACGGCGCAGCAGGTTGGGGTCAGTGCGTATCCACAGACGGGTCCGCGGCGCGCGCAGGCACAGCCCCTTTTCCTGCGCGAGCAGGCTGAACTCGGACGCCAGGCCCTGCAGCAGCGCGTCCAGCGGGAACACTTCGATCTTCGGCACCAGCCCACCCGCGTCCAGCCTGGATACGTCAAGCAGGCCGGACAGCAGGGTCTCGGCGGAAACCAGGGCCGCGTCGATCTGCGCCAACGAGTCGCGCAGGGCAGGTTCACTGCTGCGCTGCTGCAGCGCGTGGGTAAACAGGTGCGCGGCATTCAGCGGCTGCGCGAGGTCGTGGCTCACCGCGGCGAGAAACCGGCTCTTGGCCTGGTTGGCGCGCTCAGCCTCGGCGCGGGCGGCGCGGAACTCGGCGGTGCGCGCGGCGACGCGCTGCTCCAGCGTTTCGTTGATCTGCTTGAGCTGGCGTTCGGCGCGGCGGAAATCGGTGACGTCGGTGAACGTTGCGACGAAGCCCCCGCCCGGCATCGGGTTGCCTCGAATCTCGACGATGCGGCCGTCGGGGAAACGGCGCTCGGTCACGTAGGGCGTGCCGGCGCGCATGTGCTCAATGCGCTTGTCGACTTCCTGTTCGACCTTGACCGCACCGACCAGCCCACGCCGCAGGTTGTGGCGAACCAGTTCGGCCACCGGCACCCCGACCTGCAGCAGTGTGTCGTCGAATCCGAACAGGCGCTGGTAGACGCCGTTCCACGCGACCAGCCGCAGATCCGCATCGACCACACTGATGCCCTGCGCCATGTTTTCGAGTGCCGCTTCCAGCAGGCGCTGATTGAAGCGCAGCGCATCGCTGGCCTCGCCGACGATCGCCGCAACCGCGTCGAGATCGCGACCGTGCGCCCGCCGCGCCGCATCCAGCAGCAAGCGCGCCGAGGCCGCACCGAGCACCGTGGCCAGCTCGGACTCGATGCGCGCCTCGGTCTTCAGATCGATCACGCTGTCGTCTTCACCCGGGGGCAGCAGGGCAGCCAGGCGCGGTTCGGCCAGAAAGCGCCCCGCCACTTCGCCCAAGGTGCGGCGGTCCAGCCCGGCAAGCGGTCGCGCGTCGGCCGGCGCCCGGGCTTCGCTGCGCAGGGCCAGGGCCCAGGTCACCGCGCCGCCGCCGAGCAGGCTCAGCACCAGTGCGCGCGCGGTGCGGCTCCATTCACCCAGCCCGAACAGAGTGTCGGGCGCGAGCAGGGCGATTCCGAACGGCCCCTCGCTCAGCCACTCCCCTGCCCCTTCGAAGCCCTCCACGAGGCTTGGCAGCAGCAGCACCCAGCTCCACAGCGCGAATCCGGCGAGCAGCCCCCACAGCACGGCCCGCGGCGGTGTCTGCGGACGCCAGATCGCGAAGCTCAATGCGGGCGCCAGGGTCGCCAGGGCGGAGAAACTCAGCGCGCCGATGTCGGCCAGCGCTTCTGATCCGGCGATCGCGCGGCTGTACATCCAGGCCAGCAGCACCACGGCGAGGATGATCAGGCGCCGCTGCAGCAGCACGCTGCCGCGCAGGTTGCGGCCGGCGCGCGCGCCCCAGCTTCCGCGCAGCAGCAAGGGCGCCAACCAGTGGTTGCCGATCATCAGGCTGAGCGCGAGCGTCGACAGAATCACCATGCCGGTGGCCGCTGACAGCCCTCCGAGAAACGCGAGCAGCGCAAGCCCGCCCTTACCGTCCGAGAGCGGCAGGGCGAGCACGTACAGGTCCGAAGGCACGCCCAGCGGCGCCAGCATCGACGAACCGGCCGCAGCAATCGGCAGCACCGGCAGCGCGATCAGCAGCATGTACAGCGGAAACAGCCAGCGCGCCGTGCGCAGATGCTGCTGCTCGCGGCACTCGACCACGCCGACATGGAACTGGTGCGGCAGGGTGAACATGGCGATCACGCCGAGCGCGATCAGCGCGGGGAATCCGCTGGCCCCACCCGGCGCCGGCATCGGCGGAGTCGACACATCGAAGCTGGTGAACACGTACACGCCCAGCACCAGCATGGCGGCGAGCTTGAGCAGCGACTCCACCGCCATCGCCAGCACCAGACCGCGATTGTGTTCAGTGGCGCTGGCGCTGCGCGCGCCGAACAGGATCGCGAACAGCGCCATCGCCAGCGCGACGTAGAGCGCGCTGTCCTGCCAGGCCGGGGCATCGAGCGCATTGCCGCGCGTCAGCAGGCCGAAGCTCATGGCCACGGCCTTCAGCTGCAGGGCGATGTAGGGCAGCACGCCGAGCACCGCGATCAGAGTGACGGCCGCGGCCAGCGCCGAACTCTTGCCGAGCCGGGTCGCGATGAAATCCGCCAGCGAGGTCGCGCGATGCGCCTGCGCCAGCTTGACCAGCTTCATCAGCAGGCCGATGCCGAACAGGTACAGCAGCATGGTGCCGATGAAGGTGGGCGGCAGCCACCAGCCCGAACGCATCGCCTGGGTGACCGTGCCGTAGAAGGTCCAGCTGGTGCAGTAGACCGCCAGCGACAGGCTGTAGATCGTGGGCCAGTGGCGCTGGAACAGCTGCGGTCGACGCTCGCCCAGCAGGGCCGCGCCGAACAGCAGGCCGAGCCAGACCAGGCCGGCGCCGATCAACAGGGCCTCACTCATGCAGATATGCCCGTGACGGGATCGCAAGCCTGCATAGCAGATCGGACTTGCGCCGTGCACCGCCGACTACCGCTGGACGAAGCATCCGACTCATGGCAGGTGTATCCACAGCAGCCCTTAGCCTGCTGGCGTGGCAAGAGCCGGCATACGCGCGTCGACCTGTGCTCTCGCCTTCGAGAGCGATCGACAGCTTCAGACACCCAACGCGTCGAGCACCCGCGCGACCCAGCTCAGCTGGGCGCCGTCGCGGGTGTCGTAGTGCTCGCCGGTGTAGCCCCACCAGTCCCAGCATGCGTTCGGATTCAGGGGCGCGAAGCTCGCGCGGGTCTGCGGATAGAGTACGACCACGCCGTAGGCATCGGCCCAGCGATTGAAGCCACCCTCGCGCACGAAGGCCTCGCCGATCTTGTCGGCGTTCTGCAGACAGCCGTGGAAAGCCAGCAGCAGGCCGCAGGCTTCGCTTTCGCACTGGGCCGGCACGTACAGGTAGCCGGTGTCCGCAAGTATCGGGTCATGGCCGTCTCCCACCAACGCGGACTGGTTGAAGCTCTGCAGCGCGCCCGTGGCGGAAGCCACTTCGCGCGGGGCAGGCCCGAACAGGTGCGCGAACACCAGGCCGGGCGCATCAAGACCACAGCGGCCGATGTAGGGCGCAGGCGGATCCCTGCACTCATCGCCTTCGCCCGCCAAGGGCAGCAGATGGCCGAACGCGCCCTCCAGCTGCGCATCGACCTGCAGACCTGGAGCGTCCGCCTGCAGCGCTCGATAGAGCTCAGCGGCGCTCGCACCCACGGCGGGCGCGACCTTCAAGTCCTGCGCGCCGTGCAGTATCAGCACGCGATCGCCAGCGAGGCCGTCCAGTGCTGCGATGCTGCCAGCTGCGGCGCGGGCGCGGATGCGTTCGGCGAGACCGCTCGCGTCGGGCGCCGAGGGCTCAGCCTTCATGCACACCCCCAAAGCCTGGGTGAGGTCTCCGCCTGCACAACCGTAGGGGCCGCCGGCGACCAGGGCCGCGCCGTGCACCCGATCCGACAGCGCGAGGTGGACCTGGGTCGCCATATAGGCGCCCGAAGACAGCCCCGCCACCGCAACGCGCTTGGCGTCGATCTTCAGCGACGGCAGTGGAGGCGCCTCGTCCCGACTGCTGCAGCCCGCCACCAGCAGCGCGGGTGCCAGCAGCATGAACACCAAAACGGGAAGTGCGCGGGACATAGCCATGGGTCAAGCCTTGGAAAAAAAGCGGCCGGGCCTCGTTCGAGGCACCGGCCGGTCGCGGGGGAGCCGCCTTGAAAGAACTCTAGCCGAGTCGCTGCCTCCGTCCCGACGAAGATGCGGAATCGAGCATGCTCGCGCCTGTGGACGGGTCGACTGGGTCTTTCCCTTCGCGGGGGACAAGCAGCAAAGCCGACGAGATGCAGACTGCGGGTAAGGGTGACTGCAGGGGTCACCCTGACAAGGAATGGATTGCTCATGTCCACGCCGGAGCCTCGGCCCGGCGTGGACCTGTCGCAGCCGGATCAGAAGTCGTAGGTGGCGGTCAGGCTGTACGTGCGGGGTGCGCCGTAGAACCCAGTCAGGATGCCGAGCGCACCGATGTTGTAGCCGGTGGTGCGGTATTCCTTGTCGGTCAGGTTGGCGCCTTCCAGCGCGAAGCGCCACGCGCCTGCGGTCTGCCAGATCAGGCCCGCCGAAACCAGTCCGTAGCCGGGCTGCCTGATCGCTTCCGACAGATCGGTGGTCGGGTAGACCTCATCCTGATAGCTGTAGCTCAGGCGCGTGGTGAAGCTGCCGCCGCCGGACAGCTGCAGGGTGTGCAGGCCGGTGATCGCCGCCGAGAAATCCGGTGCATTGGTGAACTTCTGGCTATCGGCGACATTGCGGTCGTTGGTGATGAACTCGTCGTACTCGGCGTCCAGCCAGGCGAAGTTGCCCTGCAAGGTGAAACTCGGCGACAGCAGGGCCTGGTACTCCAGCTCGATGCCATCCACCGAGCCCTTGCCGGCGTTGGCGAAGTCACCGAAGAAGATCGGCGGATTGCTGCCCGGCACCGCAGTGAACACCGACAGCTGGATGTCCTTGTAGTCGCTGTTGAAGTAGGCGAGGTTCAGGAACAAGCGATCGTCGAAGAAGGCGTTCTTGGCGCCGACCTCGAAGGTGGTCACGGTCTCATCGTCGAAGGGCAGGCGCGAGCGCGGCACTGCCGTGGCCTGGGCGCGGATGTTGAAGCCGCCAGACTTGAAACCGCGGCTGGCGAGGGCATACAAAAGCACGCTGTCGCTCACCTTGAAGTCCAGCGAGACCTTGGGTGAGAAGTTCTGGAAGCTTACCGAGTCCTCGAAGTCCGCAGCGATCAATCCGTTCGGACGGGTGAAGGTCGCATCGGTGTAGCCGATGTTGTAGACGTCGGCGGACTTCTTCTCGTCGGTGTAGCGACCGCCCAGGGTCAGCGCCCAGCGCTCGGCGAAGTCCCAGGTGAACTCGCCGTAGACCGCGATGCTGTCGGTATCAACCACACCCTGGGTGTCGCCGAAATTGGCGCCAAAGAAATTGTTCAGCACCTGACCGCCGGCCGAACCGGTGAACCAGTACAGACCGGCCACGCCGCGGACCTTGCCGCCAGCGTCGTAGTTCAGCTGGAACTCCTGCGAAAGCTGATCGTCCGAGTAGAAGGCCTTGACGTCGGCGATGGTGTTCGGGAGGGTGTCGAAGTCGATATTGGTTTCGGTGTCGGACTCACGGTAGGCAGTCACCGACTTCAGCACCCAGGCGTCGCCCAGGTTCCAGCTGAAGGTCGCGGACGCCCCGAACATCGAGGTGTCATTGATGTTGGGCATGCCGTTGCGCACATCGAATCGGCCGTCGAGCGGCAGCAGCGTCGGCGCTGCAAAATTCGGCCCCAGCATCTTGGCGCCGCGCACGCCGCTTTGGTCATCCATCCAGTCGACCGTGAACTTGGCGGTGAAATCCGGCGAGCCCAGGTAGCCGAGGCTGGCGCGAGCAGCGAGGATTTCCTTGTCAGAAACCTCCTGGTCAGTACGCACGTTCTTACCGAATCCGTCGCGCGAGAGCGAAGCCACGGCGAGCCGGCTGGCCCAGCCGCCGCCGAGCGGCAGGTTGACGCTGGCCTTGGCGTCGAGCTGGCTGTAGTTGCCGATGGTGAGCGAGCCGCGGCCGTAGAACTCTTCTTCCAGCGCCGAGGACACGTACTTGATCGCGCCGCCAATGGTGTTCTTGCCGTACAGCGAGCCCTGCGGACCGCGCAGCACTTCGATGCGCTCGACATCGAACACATCCAGCAGAGCACCCTGCGGACGCGCGATGTAGACATCGTCGAAGTACAGACCGACACCAGGGTCAACGCCCCACAGCGGGTCGCTCTGGCCGACCGCGCGGATGTAGGCGGTCAGCGTGCTGGACGAGCCACGCGCGGCATACACGGTCAGATTCGGAACAAACGCACCGAGATCGGCGATGTCTTCGATGTTGAGCTTGTCGAGGCCGTCGGCGGTAAACGCGGTGACAGCCACCGGCACTTCCTGCAGAGACTCCTCACGTTTGCGCGCCGACACGGTGATGGCATCCAGCGTGTTTGCGCGGGCCTCTTCGCCCTGCGCAGGCGTCTGCTGCGCGTGGACGGCATACGGTGCGGCCAGCAGTGCACCGATGATGAAGCTGAGCGGCTTGCGCATCATTTGGATTCCCCTCCAGGACTTTCGTGGTTGTGCGACGCCTGGCCGATGGACACAGGCTGCCGATGCTGCGCAAGCCTAGGTGGAGGACTGAGTGCGGGCACTTGTACCTTCGTACAGTGACGATGCGCACGTCGCCCTGCGAATACTCGCCGTCGTCGATTCTTCCAAGCGCTCGCCCATGCTCAGCCTGTTCGGGCTCGTCACCGCCCTCGCCCTTCTGATGTTCCTGACCATTCGCGGCATGAACCTGTTCGTGGCTACGCCGCTGTGTGCGCTGCTGGTGGCGCTGACCTCGGACATCGCCCTGCTGCCGCCACTGGCCGTGGAGGGCCAGGCCAACGTGATCACGGCCTATATGGGCGGCTTCACCAGCTTCATCGCCAGCTGGTTCTTCATGTTCCTGCTCGGCTCGATTTTCGGAAAGCTGATGGAGGACACCGGCGCCGCTGACAGCGTGGCGCGCTGGATCATCACCGGCATCGGCGCACAGCGCGCAGCGCTGGCGGTGGTGGTGGCCTGCGCGATCCTGACCTACGGCGGCGTCAGCCTGTTCGTGGTGGCGTTCTCGGTGTACCCGACCGCGCTCGCCCTGTTCCGCGAGGCCGACCTGCCGCGGCGCTTCATTCCCGCTGCACTGGCGTTCGGCTCGGTCACCTTCACGATGACCTCAGCGGGCTCACCGGAGATCCAGAACTGGATTCCGATCCAGTACCTCGGCACCACGCCGTGGGCTGCCTGGCAGGCCAGCCTGGTGACCGCTATCTTCATGGCCGGCCTGGGCTATGCCTGGCTGGTGTGGATGCTGAAGCGCGCCAAGCTGCGCGGCGAGCACTTCGAGGCGCGCGAGAACGATCCGGCCCCGCAGGAAATCGCCCTGCCCGCGGTCTGGCGCGCGCTGGTGGGGCCTGCTCTGGTTCTGGTGGTGAGTTTCATGTTTCACGACAGCCTGCAGACGTCGGCGTTGATTCTGGCCCTGCTCGCGGGCTGCATCGGCGTGTATGCGCTGTGCTTCCGCTCGCGCCGGGACCCCGGCAAGGCTGTGGCAGAAGGCAGCACCGGCGCCCTGATCGCGATCGGCAACACCGCCGCGGTGGTGGGTTTCGGCGCGGTCGCCAAGGTCGCGCCCGCTTTCATGCTGGTGGTCGACTGGGTGACCCATCTGCCGGGTGGTGGGCTGGTCAGCGCGGCGGTCGCGGTAAGTATCGTCGCCGCGATTACTGGCTCGGCCTCGGGCGGCCAAGTGATTGCACTGCCCATCCTCGGGCCGATCTTTCTGGGACAGGGCGTGAACCCGGACCAGTTACACCGCTCGGTTGCGATCTCCTCGGGTGTACTCGATTCGCTGCCGCACAACGGCTACGTGGTCACCACGATTCGCGCGATCTGCGGCGAGACCCATCGCGCCGCCTACGGACCGATGGCAGCCCTGACCGTGGTGGTGCCGGGGCTGGGCCTGATTCTCTGCCTGATCCTGTTCGCGCTGGGGCTGTAGGCACGATCCCGCGCCCACCGAAGCAGCTCAGCGCAGCGCTGTGGCCTCGAAGCCATCGGCAAACACCGGCCCTGCGGATTCGGCCGCCAGCTCAATCGCCAACCGCGCGTCAATGCGGCCATAGCCTGCGACTGGATTCGGGTAGGTCGTAGTCGCCACCCCGCCACAGGTCTGGGTAAGCGTCATCGGTCGCACCGCGCGGGTGAGCAGCACCTCAAGCGCCTCCGGATTGCGCTGATACTGCGGATAGGCCGACATCACCAGGGCCGCAACGCCGGCGATGTGCGGCGCCGCCATGCTGGTGCCGGTCATGGTGCCGTAGCCGCCCGTGTTCAGCGCCGAACGTATCAACGTGCCCGGCGCACTCAGGTCGGGCTTCATGCGGCCGCTGCCGTCGATGTTGATCGGCCCGCGCGAACTGCTGTTGTTGATCGTGTCATCAAGCCGACTGTTGCCAACGGTCAGTGAGCCCGCGAAATAGGCGGGGGGGTCGGTGATCGAACCACAGCTGGAGCCGGAATTGCCGGCCGCCGCAACGAACAGGATGCCGGCCGCGCGCAAGTTGTTGACTGCGGCCTCCAGCAGGGCGCTCTGCTGGGTGGTGCAACCTTCGCTGGGTGGGCAACCCCAGGAATTGTTGATGACGTGCGGCGCCAGCAGCGGCTGCGGGTTCTGGCCGGCGGCATCAGTTGGCGCGAGGAACCAGTCCATGCACTCCAGGTACGTTGCCGGCGAACCATCGCCTGCATTCATGTTGCGGCAGGCGATCCACTTCGCCTGCGGTGCAACGCCGATCTGGTTGCTGCCATCCAGACCCAGCATGGTGCCGACCGTATGGCTGCCGTGCGAGTGGTCATCACAGGGCACGGGGCTGTCGGCACCGCAGCTGCTGCCGGTGGCATGCACCGCGTCATGCCAGTGATAGGCATGGCTGACCGAGCCGCCGACGTTGCCGCGGTACTGGTTGATCAGTGCGGGATGATTCCAGCGCACGCCGGTGTCTGCACCCGCCACCGTGATGCCCTGCCCTGCGTGACCCAAGGCCCACACCTCGGGTACACGGATCAGGTTCAGGCTGGCCTCGGCTGCGCGGATCGCCGCGCCGCGGTCCGGCTCGCCGCTGGGCTCAGGCAGTTGCATTCTGAAGCGCTGCTCGGCTACGACCGCAGCAACCCCCGGGTGCTCAAGGACGGAAGCGCGCGTGCTGCCCGGAAGCTGCATCAGGCTGGCATTCACCACCGTGTACTGGCGCAGCACGCGGCCGCCATGGGCCTTGGCAAGGCGTTCGGCGCTATCGCGCTGTGCATCTGACACCGACTGCAGTCGCTGCCAGGCCGCGACTGCGCGGGCATCGCCGCTCAAGTCCGCCATCGTGGTCAGGTCTGCCTGCGATTCCCACACCACCAGTACGGGTTCTGCAGCGGCGGAATGGACTTCTGCAGCGCCGAATGCGGCTATCAGAACAATCGAAAAACTGAGCATGCTGCGGGCCGCCGTGGTGGATTCCAGGTCGCACAGGCTAGCGCATCCGATTCTGCCGCAGCGTTCAGGGTGCCCGAACGCAGTAGCGCCCGCTCAAGGCGGGCGCTACTTGGAGGCTTTCAGCTGCTGGATGCGCTGACTTAGAGCGAGCAGATTCCGGACGGCGTGATGTTCTGCAGCGGAACGCTGCGCACGGGCTGCCCGTCGAGCCGGATCTCGGCCACCGCGGTGGTGCAGTCCGCGAACTCGATGTTCACCCGACCGACCGGTGCGGTCTGCACGGGATCGGAGGCGAGGAATCGGCCGCCGGTGGTGTTCAGCACCGCAAGCTCGACGCTGCGGTTGTCGAAACCACCGCCCGACACCGCGGCCGCGCCCAGCGACTCCCAAGCGCTGTCGAGGGTGAACCAGATCTTCTGGCCGTTGGCGTCAAAGGCGTACCAGCTACCAACCAAGCGGTTCTCCGCAGGAATGGGCGTGAACGAGAACCCCTGTCCGCTGAACTCCGGGGTGTACCACAGACCGTTCACACTCAGATCGACCGGGGTCTCGGTCGGCAAGGCGCCCAGCGGCAGCGCGGTAAAGCCCAGCGGTTGATTTACGCCATCGCCCGTGGCGAGAACCGAGAGCACAACCCCCGCCGGCAGATCCACGGGCGCGAGGTCGATCAGATTGGTACCGCCATCCGGCGTTGAGACCTTCAGGTCGTAGTTGCCGGCAGGGATTTCTAGATATCCGCTCGCGGCGAAGAAGGGCACGTTGTCGAGACCACCCACCACCGCGCCACGGTCGGTACGGATAGACACGGCGGTCGACTCGGCATCCGGACCGAACGGTGCGGCGTGGATCACGCGCAGCTTGAGGTTGCCGGCCGCGGGCGCGCGGTTGTCGTCAACGAGCGGCTGCAGGGTCAGCGGCTGCCCATTGGCACCGCCGGTTGCCAACACGGTGTAGTCCGTATCGTCGGCCAGGGTCACATTGGCACTGATCGCGACCGTGCTGGTGCCAGCCAGCACGACTTCCAGCGAGTACGCTCCCGCCGGAAGTGGAATGTAGCTGGTGAAGTCGCCATAGCGGACGTTGCTCAGCGCCGTCGTGCCGTTGATGCGGACATCCACGGCGGTCGCGGCCAGATCGTCACTGAAGGGGGCGAAGTGACCGACCAGGACGCGCGCGTCGGCCAGCGCAAGCGAGGGTGCGAGCAGGATAGCGCCGGCAAAGCCGGCAGGCAGCAGAAGGTGGAATGGTTTCATGAGCAGGTCTCCTTGGGGCGCGTCCGAAATGAGGCGCTGCGAATTTGTATACGCCTGAACGTCAAGCCCCCCTGCAGAAAAGATGACGACGAAATCAAGGCAAGGCGACCCTGCGTGCACGTCAGTGAAAACTGCATCGGGAGCAAGTGAGGCTAAGGTGAAGCGACGGGACCTGCGGCCAGCGCCCCCAGAGCAAGGCCGAAAATTGACCGTCGTTGGGCATGCTCATCCCCACCAACGTTGTCTTGCATGGCTTTCGCAGCATGCAACGTGGCCGCAGACAGGGCGTTGCCTGTCCCCGCCGCGGCGTGTTGCTCGGGTTGCCTCCCCTCAGGCCTCTCCGCCGCTCGTACCCGTGCGTGACTCGAATGCACTGGGGAAGCGCACCCGTGCACTGGTGCCGTGGCCGGCTTCGCTTTCAAGCGTGACCGGCCAGCCGAAGCGTGCGGACAAGCGACGCACGATGGTCAGACCCACCCCCTGGCCGCCCTCCTTGCGCAGGCCTCCGCGGAAGAAAGGATCGAACGCGCGCTCGAGCTCATCTGGGGTCATGCCGCAGCCGGTGTCCTGCACGCAGACGTGGTCGTCATGGATCTGCACGACCACACTGCCCTTGTCGGTATACGCGCAGGCATTGCGGATCAGATTGGAAAGGATGACGCGCAACACGCGAGGGCTTCCATGCAACGAGAATGCGGCGTGCTCCTCGATGCGAAGCTCCACCGGCTTTTCGCCAATCAGTGGCCGCACCTTCTCGACCTCATCAGCCACCACTTCGTTGATCACGAAGTCTTCCTCGGGAAGGTCGGCATCGCCTTCGCGCGCGAGGATCAGGAACGACTCGATCAGGCCTTCCATGTCGCGCGCCGAGCTGAGGATGCGCTTGATCTGGCGCTTGGCGTAGGGTGGCAGCTCATCCTCGGCGCACAGCACGTCGCAGGCGATGCGGATGACCGTCAGCGGGCTGCGCAGCTCATGGCTGGCATCGCGCGTGAAGTCGCGCTCGCGCTGTACGAACGCGTCGATGCGCGAGGCGAACTCGTGCAGAGCCTGGGCAAGCACCAGCACCTCGCCCTCGACATCCAGAGGCAGTTGCTCCGGAGACAAAGCCTCCAGGTTCGGGTTCTTCGGGTCCCAATGCTGGACCACGCCGGCCAGCCAGATAACCGGCGAAACTGCGCGCCGGGAGATGCGATAGGTCGCCCACGCAATGATGTAGATCACCACCAGCACCAGTACCAGCGGCACCGCTCCGAAGAAGAACGCGAGCGCATTCACCTGCTCGGCATCAAACACCAGCAGCAACGTGCCCCCCTCGCCTTCCTGCACAAGCACCAGTGATCCGCCACGCTCTGCGGCCAAGCTGTAGTAGCCCGGCGCAAGGCCGCGAAGATTCTCTGGCAGAACAGCCTCGCTCTCGCCGGAGCGCTGCAGGTAGCCCTGCATATTGTAGGTATCTGGCGGCACCGCCTGGGGATCGCGCGCCAGTCGCTCGCGGTAGTGGGCCGCTTCGTCAGTCAGAGCGCGCTGGATCAACACGTCCTTCAGCACCGCAGAGGCACCGTAGACACCGAGCACGGTGGCGCAGCTGATCGCCGCGATCTGCAGGATGAACGCCGCCCAGATTTTGCGGCGCAGGCCGGTGGAGATGCTCATGTTATTTGGAGCCGGGATTTGGAATTCGGGATTCGGGATTCGTAGCCGGCGGTACGTTGACCATCGGGCCACGAAACATCTCGTGTGGAGCCGGATGCGGCCGTGAAACTGGAGGGCGGGTCGGGGCCCACGCGTAAGTATCCCCCGGCAAAGCCGGGGGCTTTAGTGGTGTGAGCCGCTCAAAGCGG
>CAZPHV010000029.1:29495-60231 GCA_964586455.1 uncultured Aquimonas sp. | reverse complement strand
CGCGAACCCTGAGCGCAGGGATGCGCGAAGGGCGCGGACGAGGGGTGGCCTTTCTTTTGGTTACTTTTCTTGACTCCGGGCATCCTGCCCTCCGCCCCTCCGGGGCCGCCTTCGGCGTTCGCGCCGCTCCTGCGGCGCAGTGGCCACTCAAAGAAAAGTGACTCGGGCAGCCCGCACGCGGGAATGGCCATGGATGGCCATGCTTTGGGAGCGCGGAAGGGCTGACAGAAAGCTCTCGCTCTTCGCTTTGCACCGCGACACCGCGACTCCGCGGAGAACGGGAGCTTTGGCGGGTCAAGACCCGCCCTACGTGGATCGCGAGCGGAGGGACCGAGGCGAGTGTGGAGCTCATGGTGGGTCGAGACCCACCCTATGTGATCGAAGGACCGGGGCGAGAGTGGAGCCTATGGTGGGCCAGGGCCCACCCCATGCACTCGTGGGACCGAGGCGAGAGCCGGGCTCACGGTGGGCCAGGGCCCACCGTATGACGAACACGAGCACGGGCGTCGAAATGAACGTGAGCATGCGCACACCCCCCCACCCCACCGACTTCAGTGGCAATTCACCCGCTTCGGCGAAGACTCCGGTGGTGATGTGCGCCGCGTGCGACCATCAGACCGTCCGACGCCGGCTCTTGCGTCCTGAATCAGGGGAGTGCGCCATGTACCACTGGAAGACCGCCCTGCTGCTGCCACTGGCGCTGATGCTGGGTGGCTGTGTCACCTACCCCACCTACAGCTACCGCGACGATGTGCCCGTACGCGAGGTCCGCTACGTCGGCGACGACACCTACTACAGCCCGTCCTACGGCGGCTCCGGTGACTACTACGCCGGTGGATACCGCTATGGCTCGACCGGTTATCGCTATTACGCGCCGGATTTCATCAGCTACTCGGCTTACTACTCGCTGTTCTGGCCGATCAACCGCTGGTACCACGATCCCTACTGGCATCCCGGCTTCCATTACGGCGTCACCTATTTCCCGCGCAACTACTTCAGCGTCAGCTTCCACAGCGGCTGGCGCGGGCACGCATCGTCACGCTGGGGTTACGGCGGTGGCTACAGCGTCGCTTATGGCTACAGTCACTGGTATTCGCCGTACCGCAACAGCTGGGTCGACAGCTACTACGACTGGGACCGCTACAGCTACCGCGACAGCCGCCGCGGACACGGCTATTCGGCACCCGCCTACAGCCAGCCGCGCTTCGGCAATGCGCGCAACCAGGCCGAACGTCTCGCCTGGCGGGACCGTGAACGCTCCGCACCGCGCGGTGATGGCATTGCCACCGGCATGGGCGTGCGTGCGCCTGCTGTATACGGCAATGCACGCGTCCCCTCGCGCGGGGCCGACTACGGCAGCCGCGGCGAGCCTCGCTCCTCGGCCCAGGCGTATCGGGATGATCTGCCGAGCGCGCGTCAGGCCGCGTCGCGGCAGGCATGGTCAGAGCCGAACAGCTACCGGCAGGGCGCAGCAGTCGAGCGCGGTGCCGCCCAGGATGGCACTCGCCGCGCTTTGGGCGGCCGAGGCGCTGACGCCGAGGGCGTGCCGCTGATGCGGGGGCCAATGGTCGAGAACGATCGACCGGGCCGCGGCACTGCGGCACGCATGTATCAGGAGGCTCCGATCTACCGCGAGCGCACGCTGTCGAGCGAGCGTCCGGCACATTCGGTGCGTGAGTTCCGCGACGCGCCTGCACGTGAGTCGATGCGGGTGCGCGAGTACAGCAGCGAGCCCCGCATTCAGCGTGCGCAGTCACCGCGCGCTTTTGCGCCGGAGCAGCGCTTCGAACCCACTGCACCGCGCACGGAGGTTCGCAGCGAGCGCGGCGGTCGCGCGTCCGATTTCGGCGCGCGTACGTTCAGCACGCCGGAACCGGCACCGCGCATCGAGCGTCCGCGCAATGAAGCCGTCCGCAGTGTGGAGGTGGAGTCGCGTCGCGAGGCACCCGCGCCGCGCGCCACTCGGTCAGACAGCGGCGGCGATCGCGGCGGCGGCCGTCGCGAGTCTCGGGCGCGCGGTGCGCTGCCGTTCGATTGAGGAAACGAGTGAGTCGCCAGTAGGCTCGCGCCCAACGGCGCTGAGCGCGGCCGTAGCAGGCTGTGCGGCGCGGCGACACTGTGGGCTGACCCGGAGTCGGGACGACGGTGGATTGACGTCGGCGAAACTGTTTCGGCTCTACCGTGCCGTAAAGCAGGCGCCCGCGGCTCGCGCTGGGCACCGTTGAGCCGCGAAGAGGCTTCGACGGCTCAACACCACTGCTGCTTTCAGGCCGCCAGTCGGGCCAGGGCGTCGCGGATCATCCGCTGCTGCCGCTGCAGCCGCTCGAGTTCAGCAGCACTGGCGCGCTGCTGGGCCTGCTCCTGCGCCTGTTCGACCCGGTACAGCTCGACCATAAGGTCGTGGCGATAACGCAGGTCTTCAGTGCTGTCGAAGTGGTGGAGGGTGCTCATGGTCTTCGATCCTCGATGCGGCGTTTCTGAACTGCTGGACAACGCGGAGTGATGCACTTCACAACTGTTTGTAAAAAAGCTTGCACGGCCGGACAAAGCAGCGGCAGAATCAGCTCCGTTGACGCCATGGGTCGGGTTCTGACGCGAAGCGGACAGATCCACCCACCTACTGGCACGTTCATCGGCGCCCGGGTAAACGGTCCCCTGGATTCCCCCTGTTCCTAAGACTGCCGGGCGCCGACTTTCCTCCTTAGGTGCAGCTCTCGAACGCGCGCGCCATCGCGTTCTTGCTTGATGTCACCTTTGCGTTTTGACACAGCGGTTTCGCACTGTGTCGAACACCTCCGCATCGCGGACGCACCTCTGCAAAGCGCGCTGCCCACCGGGGACGGCACACTGGGGTTGATGGGGTGAGTGACGCGTTGAGGGTGCCACTGGCGCCGCGACCGCGTCCTGAAGACCGCGGCCGCGCGCCCTGCTTCCCCTCGACGCACAGGGCCGGTCCCTGTTCCATACCCGGCCACCTTGCGGTCAGTCGCCGTGGGTGCAGTCAGTCTTAAGCACACAACATGCCAAATGCGACTGGCATCACTACGCAGATGCGAACTCATCGCCGCCTTGGGATGTGCGCGCAGCATCGCGCTGAAGTTCTCGAGGTGTCGATTGCTCGCCGGTTCGGTTGAAGCTCGTCGGCGCCGCCAGCGAGTTCAGACAAAGCAGGTCAGAATTCGCCCCTAGCCGCCCTTGCGCCTGCACCTGCTGACCCGCCCCGGCGCCACAGAAGATGGATCACCCCATGCACCACTTCGATGTCATCGTCGTCGGCGGCGGCCACGCCGGCACCGAAGCCGCGCTGGCCGCCGCCCGCAGCGGCGCGCGCACCCTGCTGCTCAGCCACAGCATCGAAACCATCGGTGCAATGAGCTGCAATCCCGCCATCGGCGGCATCGGCAAGGGCCATCTGGTGCGGGAAGTTGACGCCCTCGGCGGCGTCATGGCCTGGGCCGCAGACCGCGCCGGCATCCAGTGGCGAACGCTCAATGCTTCCAAGGGCCCGGCGGTGCGCGCGACGCGCTGCCAGGCCGACCGCATGCTGTACCGCGCGGCGATCCGCGAAGCCGTGGAGAACGCGCCGAACCTGCGCCTGTTCCAGCAGGCGGTCGACGATCTGCTGATTGACGGCGCGCGCGTGATCGGCGTGCGCACCCAGATGGGTCTCGACTTCTTCGCGCCCGCCGTGGTGCTGACCGCCGGGACCTTTCTGGCCGGCCGCATCCATATCGGCCCCGCCCAGTACAGCGGCGGCCGCGCCGGCGATCCGCCGGCGATCGCGCTCGCAGAGAAGCTACGCGAACTGGATCTCGGCGTGGGGCGACTGAAAACCGGCACGCCGCCGCGCATCGACGGCCGCACCCTCGACTACTCGATGATGGAGATCCAGCCCGGCGACGATCCGGCGCCGGTGTTTTCGTTCATGGGTTCGCGCGACTCGCATCCGCGCCAGGTGCCCTGCTGGATCACCCACACCACGACGCAGACCCACGAGACCATTCGCGGCGCGCTGGATCGCTCGCCGCTGTATTCCGGCCAGATCGAAGGCACTGGCCCACGCTACTGCCCGTCGATCGAGGACAAGGTGGTGCGTTTCGCCGAGCGCGACTCCCACCAGATCTTCGTCGAGCCGGAAGGCCTGAACACGCACGAGATCTACCCCAATGGCATCTCGACCTCGCTGCCCTTCGACGTGCAGGTGGATCTGGTGCGCTCGATCCGCGGCTTCGAGCGGGCCGAAATCACCCGCCCGGGCTATGCCATCGAGTACGACTTCTTCGACCCGCGCGGACTGAAAGCTTCTCTGGAGACCAAGGCCATCGAGGGACTGTTCTTCGCCGGCCAGATCAATGGCACCACCGGCTACGAAGAAGCCGCAGCGCAGGGCCTGATCGCAGGCTTGAACGCGTCCCGCCAGGCACGCGGCGAAGCGCCTTGGACGCCGCGCCGCGACGAGGCCTACATCGGCGTGCTGATCGACGACCTCATCACCATGGGCGCGCCCGAGCCCTACCGCATGTTCACCTCGCGCGCCGAGTACCGCCTGCAGCTGCGCGAAGACAACGCCGACCTGCGGCTCACCTTGATCGGTCGCGACTTGAACCTGGTCGATGACGCGCGCTGGGCGCGGGTCAGCGCCAAGCGCGAGGCGATCGAACGCGAGAGCGCGCGTCTCGCCGCGATCTGGGCTGCGCCGAACAACACCCTGGGCGCGGCGATCGCGCAGCAGCTCGACGTGCCGATCAGCCGCGAGACGCCGGTGCTGGATCTGCTGAAGCGCCCCGAGCTCGACTACGCAAAGCTGATGCAGATCGAGGCGCTGGGGCCCGGCATCGATGACGCCGAAGCCATCGAGCAGATCGAAGTGCAGGTGCGCTACAGCGGCTACGTCGAGCGCCAGCGCGAGGAGATCGAACGCGCGCGCCGCAGCGAGGCCACCGAGATTCCCACGAACTTCGACTACGCCTGCGTGACCGGCCTGTCGGCAGAAGTGCTGCAGAAGCTGCGTGCAACGCGACCCGAAACGGTGGGCCAGGCCAGCCGCATCCCCGGCATGACGCCAGCGGCGATCTCGCTGCTGCTGGTGTTTTTGAAGCGGGGCGTGGGGAGTCGGGATTCGGGAGCGGAGAAGCGCGGCGCAGCACGATCGACCGTGGTGGGCTGAGCAGAAGCCAGAAGGTCATCGGCTTCTGTAGGTTGGGCCAAGCGCAGCGCGGCCCAACGTCGCAACAGCGGCGCCGGCCGCAAGCGTGAAAGGCGCCTGAGCCGCTCTCCCAGTGGAGCGGTTCGGAGACGTTGATCGGCTGCCGGTGGCAGCCGATGACCCCGAGAGCCCGAACGAAGCGAGCTGGGGCTTGGGGTCGGGTCGAAGCGCGGATGCCAATCTCGCCCGAGCGCAGCGAAGGGCTTGCAGCAGAACCCATTGCTGAGGACACCCCGCCCTCTCCCCAACCCCTCTCCCAGTGGGAGAGGGGCTTGAGAGCAGGCTCGCGGCAAATCCCCAATTTCCTTGTCCCAAGCCTCCAACCAAAGCCACAGGCCGCTCACACCCGACCGGCGCACACTCGCGGGCCCTGCCCACCCGCCGGAGCCCGACATGCGCCTGCTGCTCGCCCCGCTCGCCCTTTCGCTTTCCCTGCTGCTGCACGCTGTGCCTGCGCAGGCGGCCGATCGCATCACCGGCCGCGATTTCGCCACGCGCTCCGAGGTGTATGCCCCCTCGGCCATGGCGGCCACCTCGCATCCGCTGGCGACGCAGATCGCGTTGGACGTGATGAAGGCCGGCGGCACCGCGATGGACGCGGCGATTGCAGCGAATGCCGCACTCGGCCTGATGGAGCCCACCGGCAATGGCATCGGCGGCGATCTGTTCGCGATCGTGTGGGATCCAAAAACCCGGAAGCTGCATGGCTACAACGGACACGGTCGTTCACCGGCAAACCTTTCGCTGCAGTGGTTCGTCGACAACGGTTACCAGGACGTACCGCCGCGCGGCCCGCTGCCGGTCAGCGTGCCCGGCACCGTGGCCGGCTGGTTCGATCTGCACGAGCGCTTCGGCACGCTCTCCATGCGCCAGGTGCTGCAACCGACCATCGACTACGCCCGCAACGGACATCCGGTGCACGAGACCATCGCCTACTACTGGGAGCGCAGCGTGCCCGTGCTGTCGCAGTACCCGGGCTTCGTCGAGCAGTTCACCATCGACGGCCGCGCCCCGCGCAAGGGCGAGATGTGGAAGAGCCCCTGGCTTGCGAACACGCTCGAGACCATCGCTCGCCGCGGCCGCGACGGCTTCTACAAGGGCGAGATCGCCAAGACCATCGCCGACTACGTGCAGGCCCAGGGCGGGTTTCTCAGCGTGGAAGATCTCGCTGAGCACCGCGGCGAGTGGGTCGAGCCGGTCTCTACGAACTACCGTGGCGTTGACGTCTGGGAACTTCCGCCCAGCGGCCAGGGCATCGCGGCGCTGCAGATCCTGAACATTCTGGAAGGCTACGATCTGGCCAGCCACGGCTTCGGCAGCTTCGAGCATCTGCACCTGTTCACCGAGGCCAAGAAGCTGGCCTTCGAGGATCGCGCGCGCTGGTATGCCGACCCCGAGTTCGCGCCCGCCCCTGTCGCCGCGCTGATCAGCAAGGACTACGCCGCCGAGCGGCGCGCGCTGATCAATCCGCAGCGCGCCGCGCGTACGGTCGAGGCCGGCAATCCGCGGCTCAACGAGGGCGATACCATTTATCTCACCACAGCGGACTCGAGCGGCATGATGGTCTCGCTGATCCAGTCGAACTACCGCGGCATGGGTTCGGGCATGACCCCGCCGGGGCTCGGCTTCATCCTGCAGAACCGCGGCGAGATGTTCGTTTTGAAGGACGGCCACCCCAACAGCTTCGCGCCACGCAAGCGTCCCTTCCACACCATCATTCCGGCCTTCATCACCAAGGACGGCAAGCCCTGGGTCAGCTTCGGCCTGATGGGCGGTGCGATGCAGCCTCAAGGCCACGCGCAGATCGTCATCAACATGATCGACTTCGGCATGAACCTGCAGGAGGCGGGCGATGCGCCGCGCATCCACCATGACGGCAGCACCGAGCCCACCGGCCAGGCCCTGCAGATGACCGACGGCGGCGTGCTGGAGCTGGAGAGCGGCTTCCCCTACGAGACCGTGCGAGCGCTGATGAACGCCGGCCACCACATCAAGTTCGCCAACGGCCCCTACGGCGGCTACCAGGCGATCGCCCGCGACCACGAGCAGGGCGTGTACATCGGTGCGTCCGAAAGCCGCAAGGATGGGCAGGCCGCCGGTTACTGAGCCGGCTTTCCGCGCCGTCGTGACGTAGCGGCGCGCCTGCTGCCCGCCTCAGCTGCCGTGGGCGCGGTACTCGCTCGGGCTCATGCCCACGGTAGCCCTGAACTGACGGCTGAAGGCGCTCTGGTCGCTGAAGCCGCAGTGCTGGGCGATCTGGGCGATGCTCTGACTGTCACGCAGCAGCGCCATCGCGCGCTCGATGCGCTGGCGGATCAAGTGCTGCTGCGGACTGATCTGGAACACCCGCCTGAACTGGCGCTCGAACTGGGCGACCGAGACACCGGCCAGCGTGGCCAACTCGGACACGCGCAGACGCTGCTCCAGATGCGCCTGCATGTGGTCGCGCACCGACTGCAGACGCACGAAGTTGGAGTGCCTGCTATCGGGGCGCCCCAGATCTCTTGATACTCCGATCAGGCCAATGATCTCGCCTGCACGCACCAGCGGACGCTTCTGCGTCAGGCACCATCCGTGCCTGCGGTTCGGGTAGAGGTGAACCTCCAGCTGATCGTTGACCGCCCCTCCTGCAAGCACGCGTAGATCCTGCTGGGTATAGCTCGTACCGAGCGGCGCCGGAAACAGCTCGGCTGAGGTGCGGCCTACCAGCTCGCTACGACTCTTGCGGCCCAGTCGACGCACCAGGGTCTGGTTGCAGTGGGTGTAGCGTCCTTCACGGTCCTTGACGAAAAACACCGTGTCGGCGAGCGCGTCAAACAGGCTCTGCATGTCGAGTGCGGGCAGGCACGGATCGGGCGCAGCAGCGACGCGTCGCTTGCGGTTGAACAGGGGCACTGCGGTCACGGACAGTTCTCGCCTCGGCAGATTCGTCGCAGCCTGGATTCCGCTGCAGCCATCAGATGTTTTGCGAGAAAAAAGCACGTCTGCCCTATCCCTGCAACGCTATGCCGAATTCGGCCCCCGGTGCGTCGCGTTCGGCCTATCCACCGACCGTGGCAACCCTGAACCGCTGACATTCATCGATTCGCGCGCGGGCATCCTCCACGGCACCCGACACGTGCAGGCCAGTTTCTGCCGAGTTGAGCTCGCCCCAGTAATGGAGTGCTGGCGCAATCGAGGTGTCCTGCGCGCCTCGCCCGTGCACGAGACCCGCTCGACGGGGCTCGGATGGACCTGCGACCTTGTGCCGAATTCCGCATCCAGCGCCCACCCATCCCGCTAGGCGCGAGCGGCGCCTGAATCGAGCATGGCGGCATGTACGCCATTGACTACATCGATTCGCACACAGCCGGCGAACCCACCCGTGTGGTGGTCGCCGGTTTTCCCGACCTCGGCTCCGGCAGCGCCGCCGAGCGCCGGGTTCGATTCGCCGCAGAACATGACCGGCTGCGCAGCGCGATCGTCTGCGAGCCGCGCGGTTCGGACGTGCTGGTGGGTGCCCTGCTGCTGCCGCCGCAGGATCCTGCGGCCTGCGCCGCGGTCATCTTTTTCAACAACGTCGGCTACCTCGGCATGTGCGGCCATGGTGCGATGGGCGTCGTGCGCACCCTGGTCGAGCTCGGGCGTATAGCCCCTGGACAGCATCGGCTGGAGACTCCGGTCGGCGAAGTGCGGGTGGAATTGGACACGCAGGGTCAGGTCTCGATCGACAACGTCGAGAGCTATCGCAGCCAGGCCGGCGTGGTGCTGGAAGTGCCGCGCTATGGGCGCGTCCAAGGCGATGTCGCCTGGGGCGGCAACTGGTTCTTCATCACCCGCGCGGCGCCGTGTGCGCTGGAGGTCGGCGAGCACCCGCAGCTCAGCGCGTTCGCCGAAGCACTGCGCCTTGCCCTGCAGCGTGAAGGCATACGCGGCGACGACGGTGCCGAGATCGACCACATCGAAATCGACGGCAGCGCTCCCGATGGCAGCGGCGCACGCAATTTCGTGCTCTGCCCCGGCCTCGCCTACGACCGCTCACCCTGTGGCACCGGCACCAGCGCCAAGCTGGCCTGTCTGGCAGCCGAGGGGAAACTCGCCGAAGGCCAGGTCTGGCGCCAGCAGGGCATCCTCGGCACGACGTTCGAAGCAAGCTACTGCCGTGGCAGCCGCGGCATCCTGCCGCGCATCAGCGGCCGGGCCTTCCTCACCGCGCGCGGTCGTCTGCTGATCGAGGCCGAGGATCCCTTCGCCTGGGGCATCCGCGCCGATCTCACCTGCGGAGCGGTCAGCGGTGGGTGAGCGTTTCGATCTGATCGTGGTCGGCGCCGGCATCGTCGGCGCCGCCTGCGCCGAAGCGGCAGCCACTGCCGGCCTGCGGGTCGTCGTGATCGAACGCAGCATCGTCGGTGGCGCGACCTCGGCCGCCGGCATGGGGCATCTGGTCGCACTCGATGGGTGCGCGGCCGAACTAGCACTAGCAGCGGCCTCGCTGCGCCTGTGGCAGCGCTTCGCAGACGAGCCCAGCTGCGAGTTCCGCCGCTGCGGCACCCTGTGGCTGGCACGCAGCGAAGCCGAGCTGCAGAACGTACCCGCGCGCATCGCCGCGCTGGCCGATGCCGGCATCGAGGCCGAACAGGTGTCGCCCAAGGCGCTGTATCGGCTGGAGCCCGCACTGGCGCCGGGCCTCGCCGGCGGGCTGCGGGTGCCGGGGGATGCCGTGGTGTATCCACCGGCGGTGGCATCGCACCTGCTCGCGCTGGCCCGGGCGGCCGGCGCCGAGCTGCGCATCGGTCAGGGCGTGCACGCACTGGACGAGGTCGGCGTCCGGCTCGATGACGGGCGCACGCTGCACGGACAGGTGTTGATCGCCACCGGCGTGGCCCTGCCCCAGCTGCTGCCCGAGCTGCCGCTGCGCGCACGCAAGGGTCACCTGCTGATCACCCGCCGCGAGCCGCCACAGATCGGTCACCAGCTGATCGAGATGGGCTACGCAGACAGCGTCCATAGCGAGGGCGCGGCAGTCGCCTTCAATCTGCAGCCGCGCCCGACCGGCCAACTGCTGCTGGGCTCCTCGCGCGAGTACGACAGCGTCGATCCGGCGGTGTCATTGCCGGTGCTGGGCACCATGCTGCAGCGCGCGTTCGAGTTCGTGCCGTCTCTGCGTGGCCTGCAGGCGCTGCGGGTCTGGGCCGGCCTGCGCCCCGCCACGCCAGATGGCCTGCCCTACCTCGGCCCGGTGCCCGGGCGGCGCGGGGTGTGGGTGGCCGCAGGCCATGAAGGCCTCGGTGTCACCACCGCACTCGCCAGCGCCCAATTGGTGATCGGCGCCCTGCTTGGACGCAGGCCGCTGATCGACCCCGGCCCCTACCTGCCCACCCGCATGCTCAGGGCCGCCGCATGAGCCGCAGCCTGCGCCTGTACGTCGACAGTGCCGCGATCGAGGTGCCCCAAGGCAGTTCGGTGGCCGCGGCACTCGCGCTGGGGTCGGGTCGTTTCCGGCGCTCGCCCTCGGGCAGCGAACGCACGCCGCTGTGCGGCATGGGCGTGTGCTTTGGCTGCATGGTGCGCATCGACGGCCAGCCGGGTCGCCGCGCCTGCCTGACCCCGGCCGTCGCCGGCATGCAGATCGAGTCCGAACCGTGAGCCAGCAGGCATCGCGCCATTACCCCCTGCTGGTGGTGGGTGCCGGGCCGGCGGGGCTGGCCGCCGCCGCGGCTGCCGCCTCGCACGGCCTGCGGGTTGGGCTGATCGATCAGCAGGCGCAGGCCGGCGGACAGGTGTGGCGCCAGAGCCTGCTGACGGGCGCGGTGGCCAAGGCCGAGCGGCGGCTGCGTTCGCCGCGAATCGACTGGCTGGGGCCGGCCGAGATCGTCCACGCGGGCCCCAGCGGCCTGTGGGCTGAGACCGCCCAGGGCTGCCTGCAGCTGCGCTACGAGCAGTTGATCCTCGCGACCGGCGCACGCGAGCTGCTGCTGCCGTTTCCGGGCTGGACCCTGCCGGGGGTGATGGGTGCAGGCGGCGCGCAGGCGCTGGCCAAGCAGGGCTGGCCGCTGCGCGATCGCGCGGTGTTGGTGGCGGGCAGCGGCCCGCTGCTGCTGGCCGCTGCGGCCACCCTGCGCAGCCACGGCGCCGATCTGCTGGGCATTCTCGAGCAGTGCGGCCGGGCAGAACTGCAGCGCTTTGCGGGCCGCCTGTGGCGCTGGCCCGGCAAACTCGCGCAGGCCGCTGGCCTTGGCCTGCGCCTGTACGGCGTGCCCTACCACCACGACACCCGGGTGCTGGCCGCCCACGGCGACGGGCAGCTGCGCGAGGTCGAGATCGAGGGCCCCACGGGTCGCCAGCGCCTGGCCTGCGACCTGCTCGCGGCGGGCTTTGGTCTGGTCCCCAACACGGAACTGGCGCAGGCCCTGGGCTGCCGTTTGCAACTTAGCGGCGCGCACCCGCAGGTTGCGGTCGATGACGATCTGCATACCAGTGTCGCGGGCGTGTTCGCCGCGGGCGAGGCCTGCGGCATCGGCGGCCGTGACTGCGCACTGATCGAGGGGGCGCTTGCCGGCCACCTCGCCGCAGGTGCAAGCGCATCCGCCACGCGCCTGCGCAAGCGCCGCCAGCATGCGCGCGCGTTCGCAGACTGGCTGGGCCAGCATTTCCAACCGGGCCCGGCAGTACTGGGCCTGGCCGACGACGACACTCTGGTCTGCCGCTGCGAGGACGTGTCGCTCGGCCGCCTGCGCGCCTGCAATTCGCTGCGCGAGGCACGCATCCATACCCGCTGCGGCATGGGCCCCTGCCAGGGCCGGATCTGCGCCAGCGCGGTGCGTGCGCTCGACCTCTACCCCAACGACGCGGCCGCGGGCAGTGCCCGTCCACCGCTGTTTCCGGCCCGGCTGGACACCCTCGCCGCGCTCTCCCTCCCCGACTGTCAATCACAGGACCAGCCATGAACAATGCTTCCTTCTGGCGCGGCGTACTGCCCGCCATCACCACGCCCTTCAACCCCCAGGGCGAAACCGACCACGGCTTCCTGGCCTGGCACGCCGGTCACCTGGTCGATGCCGGCGCCAGCGCGATCGTTCCCTTGGGCTCGCTCGGCGAAGGCGCCACCCTGAGCTTCGACGAGAAGCTGGCGATCATCGACACCCTGGTCGAGGCCGTCGGCGCGCGCGTGCCGGTGGTGCCGGGCATCGCCTCGCTGACCACCGCCGAGGCGGTGCAGCTGGCGCAGGCCGCCAAAGCGCGCGGCTGCGGCGGGCTGATGGTGCTGCCGCCCTACGTGTACTCCAGCGACGCCGCCGAAATGGGCGCGCACATGCGCGCGGTCATCGCGGCCACCGACCTGCCGGTGATCTTCTACAACAATCCAGTGGCCTACCGGACCGACTTCACGCCGGTCCAGATCGCCGAAATCGCCAGCGAGTTTCCAAACCTGCAGGCGGTCAAGGAATCCTCGGGCGACATGCGCCGCTTCGCCGCACTGAAGGAAGCGCTGGGCGAGCGACTGGTGCTGCTGGTCGGCATGGACGATCTGATCGTCGAGGGCCTCGGCATGGGCGCCGAGGGCTGGATCGCCGGCGTGGTCAACGCCTTCCCCGAGGAGTCGATGCGTCTGTTCGAACAGGCCCGCGATGGCGGCTATGCGGACGCGCGCGCGCTGTACGAGTGGTCGCTTCCGCTGCTGCGGATGGACACCGTTCCCAAGTTCGTGCAGCTGATCAAGCTGATGCAGGAATGCGTCGGCCTGGGCAGCGAACGCGTCCGCGCGCCGCGCCTGCCGCTTGTCGGCAGCGAACGCGCGCAGGCGATGGCGGTGATCGAACGCGCACTCGATGCGCGCAAGGCCTGGGCGTGAGTCGCTTCGAGCCCATCCTGATTGACGGCCATTGGCAAGCCAGCGCGGATGCCGTAGCCGGCTTCCGCGCGGAAGACCCCGCCCGTGGCGAGCCGATTGGGCCGGAGTTTCCGATCAGCGGCAGCAGCGATGTGGAGGCGGCACTGCGCGCGGCCTGCGCCTGCGCGCCAGCGCTCGCCGCGGCCGCGCCTGCGACCATCGCTTCGGCCTTGGAGGCCTGTGCCGAGGCGATTGAAGCCGATGCCGATGCCTTGGTTGAACTGGCGCATGCCGAGACTGCGCTGGCGGCGACGCCGCGCCTGCGCGAGGTCGAGCTGCCCCGTACCTGCAAGCAGTTGAGACAGGCCGCGCAGGCCGCGCGCACGAGCAGCTGGGCGCATCCGGTGATCGATACCGCCACGGGCCTACGCGCCCGTTTCGGGCCACTGGCAAAGCCGGTGTGGGTGATCGGCCCCAACAATTTTCCGTTCGCCTTCAATGCCGCCGCGGGCAGCGACTTTGCCTCGGCTCTGGTGGCAGGCAATCCGGTGATCGCGAAGGCGCATCCCAGTCATCCGGCGACCAGCCAGCGCCTGGCACAACGGGTCCACGGCGCATTGGTCGAGGCCGGGTTGCCGGCGGCCAGCCTGCAGTTGCTCTACCACATGGCTCCGACCACCGGCCTGCGTCTGGCCGCCGATCTGCGTCTGGGCGCGATCGGCTTTACCGGTAGCCGTCGCGCCGGGCTGGCGCTGAAGGCGGCGGCCGATGCCGCAGGCACGCCCTTCTACGGCGAGATGTCGAGCCTGAACCCGCTGTTCCTGCTGGCGGGGGCGCTGGCCGAGCGCGGGGCGGAGATCGCACACGAACTGTTCGGCTCGTGCAGCCTCGGCAGCGGCCAGTTCTGCACCAAGCCGGGGCTGACCGTGCTGCCGCGTGGCCCGCTCGGCGACAGTTTCGTCGAGCAGGTTTGCGCGCTGTTCGCCGCCGCGCCGCCACAGGTGCTGCTGGCGGCCTCGGTACGCGATCAGGTTGACGAGGGCGTGGCGGCCCTGCGTGCGGCCGGCGCCCATCTGCTCTGCGGCGGCCAGCGGGGCTCGCCGGGCTACCGCTACGCCCCGAGCCTGTTCGAGGTCGACTCGGTGACCCTGCTGCAATCACGCGCCCTGCAGACCGAAGTGTTTGGTCCGGTCTGCCTGCTGGTCCGCTGTGAACCCGAACAGATGACGGCACTGGCCGCCGCGCTGGAAGGCCAGCTGTGCGGAGCGATCTACCGCGCGCGCGACGGCGGCGACGATGCGCTCTGGCAGAGCCTGGCGGAAGTGTTGCGGCCGCGGGTTGGGCGGCTGATCGACAACCGTATGCCGACCGGCGTGGCCTTGAGCCCGGCCCAGCAGCATGGCGGTCCTTTTCCCAGCAGCAGCCATCCGGGCTTCAGCGCGGTCGGCATGCCCGGCGCGGTGCGTCGCTTCGCCGCCTGGCAGTGCTATGACCAGGTCGCCGAGCACCTGCTGCCGCCCGAACTGCGCAACCGCAACCCCGGCGGCGTGCAGCGTCTGGTCGATGGCCAATGGACCTGCGCCGACCTGGAGCCTCAGGCATGAGCACGCAGATCGGTCAGCTCAGCCTTGATCAAGCACGTGCGCAGTTGCAGCCCTGGCCGCAGCAGGCTGCGCCGATCCGCCGCGCCGAGTACGGCCAGCGGCTTGAGCGGCTGCGCGCGCAGATGCGCGCGCAGGGCGTCGATGCGGTGCTGGTCAATGCCGGCGAGTCGCTGCGCTACTTCGCCGGCCTGCCCTGGCGCGCCAGCGAGCGTCTGGTCGCCCTGCTGGTCACCACGGCGCGGCTGCCGATCCTGATCTGTCCGGGTTTCGAGGAAGGCTCGCTCGACGCCCTGCTGAGCATCGAGGTCGAGAAGCGCCTGTGGCAGGAACACGAAGACCCCTATGCGCTTGTTGCTCAAGCGATGCACGATCGCGGCGCGCACCGCCTGGCGCTGGATCCACAGATCGCCTTCGCCGCCTACGGCGGGCTGCGCGCGCATCTGGACGCGACGGCGATCACCGATGCCGGCGCCCTGGTCGACGCCTGCCGGATGCGCAAGTCCTCGGCCGAGCTCGCGCTGATGCAGCAGGCCTGCGACATCACCCTGGAGGTGCAGCGACTGGCCGCGGGTATTGCCCACGAGGGCCTGCGCAGCGATGCGCTGGTGCGCTTCATCGACGAGGCCCACCGCGCTTTCGGCGCTGACGATGGATCGAGCTTCTGCATCGTGCAGTTCGGCCGCGCCACCGCGTTTCCACACGGCCTGCCCGGCGTGCAGCAACTGCGCCGCAACGATCTGGTGCTGATCGACACCGGTTGCCGTGTGCAGGGCTACAACTCGGACATCACCCGCACTTGGGTACTCGGCAAAGCCAACGACGCCCAGCGTCGGATGTGGGCGCTGGAACACGCAGCGCAGGCGGCCGCGTTCGCCGCAGTCCGCCCCGGCGTCGCCTGCGAGGCCATCGACGCGGCGGCACGCGCGGTGCTGGAGGCCGGCGGCCTGGGTCCGGACTACCGCCTGCCCGGGCTACCGCACCGCACCGGCCACGGCTGCGGCCTGGCCGTGCACGAGGCGCCCTATCTGGTGCGCGGCAACCGCCAACCGCTGCAGCCCGGCATGTGCTGCAGCAACGAGCCGATGATCGTGGTGCCGGGCGAGTTCGGCATCCGTCTCGAAGACCACTTCCATGTCACCGCCGACGGCGCGCAGTGGTTTACGCCGCCCGCCGCGGCCATCGATCGTCCTTTCGCAGAGCCCTCGGACTCCCCGACTGCGAACACGCGGTGAGCGGTTCTCCCGCCGCGTGAACCGAGGGCGGCCCGCCCCTCTTCTCTCATCCCCCGTTCCGAGGGAAGAGGGGCCTTGGCTTGCTTGCTGCATGCACAGTGCGGATGCGGGTGTCACATCCTGAGCAGACGCCGCCGCAACCCCATCAAGAGAACCAAGGCATGCACACGCCGACTCCAACGCGTTCACCCGCCCAGGCGGCGCAGTCATCGCGCCGAACTTCGCCTGCAGCAGGTCTGCAGACAATGGCGAAGGCAGTCCTGCTGCTGATCGTCCTGCTGCAGGCATCGCCCGGTCACGCGCAGGCGCCGGAACGCGACGACTTCGAGCGTGCCTTGTCCCTACGCGAGGACTGGCTGTACCTCACCCGCGGCGTCGCCTTCCCTGCGCGCTGGCTGGATGCACAGCGCTTCCTCTACCGGCGCAGCGTCGAGGGCGGCTTCGAGTTCGTGCTGCGCGATATCACGCAGCCGCAGCAGGCCGAGCCCACTTTCGACCATGCGGCCATCGCCGCAGCCCTGGGCCAGGCCACACAGCGCAGCTACACGGCGCTGCGCCTACCCTTCGACGCGCTCGAATTCGTCGAGGACGGTAAAGCGATTCGAATCTTGATCGACGGCGGCGCTTGGCGCTGCACGCTCGACGCAACGCCCACCTGCGCACGCACGGGCAACGAAGGCCCGCGTCCACGAGCCCGCGGCTGGGGCGTGGTGCGCGACCTCACCCAGCCTGCCGACAACACACCACGCCGCTCGCCCGATCAGCGCTTCGAGGCCGTGGTCGAGGGCGACAACGTGGTCTTGGTCGAACGCGAGAGCGGCCGGCGCCGCCCGCTCAGCCATGACGGCTCGGCCGGTGACTTCTACGACATCGAAAGCCTGGTGTGGTCTCCCGACTCCAGCCGCTTCGCGCTGTACCGCGTGCGCCCCGGCCACCGCCGTGAAGTGCTGCGCGTGGAGACCTCGCCACGCGATCAGGTGCACACCCGCGTGCAGACTCAGCTCTACCCCAAGCCCGGCGACCCGGTCGATATCGAGCGGCCGGTGATCTTCGAGGTCGACAGCGGGCGTCAGCTGAACGTGCCGCCGACCCTGTTCGCCAACCCGTTCCGGCTGTCACCCTTGGTGTTCAGGGCCGATGGACGCAGCCTCGCCTTCCGCTACGTCGAGCGTGGTCACCAACGGGTACGTCTGATCGAAATCGATGCGGACAATGGCGCCGCTCGCAGCGTAGTCGAAGAGCGCAGCGACACCTTCGTCAACGACTGGTGGCATCGCGCCTTCTTCCACGATGTCGGCAACCAGGGGCGCGAGATCCTGTGGATGTCCGAGCGCGACGGCTGGAACCACCTGTACCGGATCGATGGCCGAAGCGGTCGCGCACGCCAACTGACCCGCGGTGATTGGGTGGTGCGCGAAGTGTTGCGCGTGGACGAGGCCCGGCGCGAGGTCTGGTTTGCCGCCAGCGGACGCGAGCCCGGCGACCCCTATCTGCAGCATGTCTACCGCATCGGCATTGACGGCCGCGGCCTGCGCCACATGACGCCGGGCGATGCCTGGCACGAGCTCAGCCTGTCGCCGGACGCCAGCCACTACGTACACACCAGGTCGCGCGTGGATGCCGCACCGGTCACCGTGCTGCGCGATGCGCGCGAGGGGCGCGTGCTGGCCGAGCTGGAGCGCGCCGACATCAGCGCGCTGACGGCAGCCGGCTATCGCCCGCCCGAGCCCTTCAGCGCCCCCGGCCGCGACGGCCGTACGCCGATCTGGGGCCTGATCGTTCGACCGCAGAACTTTGATCCACAGCGCCGTTATCCGGTCGTCGAGAACATCTACGCCGGCCCGCACGATGCCTTCGTCCCCAAGGCCTTCTGGCCCTTCGGCCGGCACTCGGGCGGCGACAAGATCATCGGCATGCAGGCCCTGGCCAATCTCGGCTGCATCGTCGTGCAGATCGACGGCATGGGCACCATGCAGCGTTCCAAGGCCTTTCATGACGTCGCCTGGAAAAATCTCGGCGACTCCGGCTTTCCTGACCGCATCGCCTGGCACCGCGCATTGGCGGCACGCGATCCCAGCTACGACATCAGCCGTGGGGTCGGCATCTACGGCGCCTCGGCCGGCGGCCAGAGCGCACTCGGCGCCCTGCTGTTCCATCCCGATTTCTACAGCGTCGCGGTGGCCCTGAATGGCTGCTACGACAACCGCATGGACAAGATCAGCTGGAACGAGCAGTGGATGGGCTGGCCGGTGGACGCCAGCTATGCCCGCGCCTCCGGCGTCGACAACGCCCATCGCCTGCAGGGCCGGCTGCTGATGGTCGTCGGCGAACAGGACGACAACGTCGATCCGGCCTCGACCTACCAGGTCGCCGACGCCCTGATTGCCGCCGGCAAGGATTTCGACCTGCTCGCCCTACCCGGCCGCGGTCACTCGGTCGGACGCTCCGAGCCCCCCATCGACTATGTGCATCGGCGCCTGTTTGATTTCTTCGTCCGTCATCTGCAGGGCCAGCCCACGCCGGATTGGAACCGCAGCCGCGAATAGCCGCCGCTTGCATGTTCCGCCGCACGCGCGGATCTGCAGCCCGGCCAAGCAAAGTCCGACAGTCGGCTACGCGGCCTGCAACAGCGCGGTGACATCGACGGCCGCCGCCAGCCCGCGCTGCAGATCCGCCCACAGATCGTCGACGTCTTCCAGCCCCACCGACAACCGCAGCGTGCCGGGGCCGACGCCGTGCTCAGCCAGCACCTCGGGGGCGACCACGCGATGGGTCAGACCGGCCGGATGCTGGATCAGGCTATCGACCGAGCCCAGGCTGACCGCCACCGTGTGCAGCTCCAGCGCCTGCAAGCAGGCCCTGGCGGCCGCATGACCGCCGCGCAGCTCGAAGCTCATCAGGCTGCCGGGGCCGCGCAGCTGGCCGCCCAGCAGATGCGCATTCTTCACCGTGCCCAAGCCCGGATAGTTCACCCGCAGCACTTCAGCGTGTGCCGAAAGGCGCTCGGCCAGCACGCGTGCGCTGGCCTGCGCGGCTTCGACGCGCAGCTTCAGCGTCGGCAGGCCGCGGTGCAGCAGGTAGGCGGCCAGCGGATGCAGCAGCGCACCGGTGGCCGCGCGCACCTGGCGCAGCTTCTGCGCGTGCGCCTCGCTGCAGGCCACCACGCCGGCGATCACATCGCCGTGGCCGCCGAGGAACTTGGTCGCGCTGTGCAGTACGAGTGCCGCGCCGAAGTCGGCCGGGGTCTGCAGCACCGGCGTGGCAAAGGTGGAATCGACCAGCACCGGCACCTCGCCGGCCGCGCGCACCACGGCGGCGATGTCGACCAGATCCAGATTCGGATTGGCCGGCGTCTCGATGAAGACGAGGCCGGTGTCGGCGCTGATCGCATCGGCGATGTCGTCCGCCTCGACGAAGCGCACGCGCGCGCCAAGCAGGCCGGAGCTCAGCAGGTGATCACTCGTGCCATAGATCGGCCGCACCGCCAGCACTTCGCGGCCCTGCGCGAAGGCCAGCAGGCAGGCGCTGACCGCGGCCATGCCGGAGGCGAAGCCGACCGCGGCCTCGGTGTGCTCGAGCTTCGCCATCGCCTGCTCAAAGCGCGCCACGGTCGGGTTGAACAGGCGCGCGTAGATCGGGTTCGCCGCACTGGCAGCGCCGCCAACAAGGGCGTCGAAGCTGGCGGTGCCGGTGGCCAGGTCGGTGATCGGATAGGTCGTCGACAAGTCGATCGGCAGGGCATGCACGCCGAGCGGGCCAAGCTCGTCGCGGCCGGCGTGAACGAGGTCGGTAGCAAGCTTCATGGCAGGGCTTTGTTCGGGGATCCAGCCGACACTCTGGCGCTTGCTGTATCGACCGGCGCATCATTCGAACAAAATTTCGCATAGGCGACTTCTCAGCAGCATGGACCGAATCGACGTCGAACTTCTGCGGCTGCTGCGCAACAACGCGCGGCTGCCCAACAAGACTCTGGCCGAGAAGGTCGGCGTGGCGCCTTCGACCGCGCTGGAACGTATCCGCAGGCTGCGGGAGTCGGGCGTGATCGAGGGCTACCACGCCGAGTTCGAGCCGCGCGCCGTCGGCATCGGCCTGCAGGCGATGGTGGCGGTGCGGCTGGCCCGGCATTCGCGCGAGCTGCTCGACGGTTTCCGCGAACACCTGCTGCAGCTGCCCGAGGTGCTGGCCTTCTACCACGTGGCCGGCGCCAACGATTTCCAGGTGCACGTGGCGGTGCGCGACTCCGACCACCTGCGCGATTTCGCGCTGGATGCCTTCACCCGCCGACCCGAAGTCGCCCACATCGAGACTTCGCTGATCTTTGAATTCCGCCGCAGCCCGGAGATGCCGATCTATGTCGAACAGCGCGACGACTGAGGCCCCTGCCGCCGCTCCGAAGTCGCCGCTCATGCGCGCGCTGTCGGCGACGCCCGATGCGATCACCGCCAGCGTGTTCCTGGTGCTGTGGGTTGCACCGTTTGCGTTCGGCGAATCGGGCGTACGCAACGGCATGCTGCTGATGCTCGTCGAGTTCATCCTGATCCACGCCACCGCGATGATGGGCGCGACGGTCGAGGAACGCTCAGGCCGCGCCGCCAAGATCCGCGTGTTGGTCGGCTTCGGTCTGCTCTACGCGCTGTTTATCGGCGCCTTCGCATTCGCCTTCCGCGAGTGGTGGCCGGTGTATGCCTTCCTGTGGCTGCTGCTGGCCAAACTGATGCGCCTGTTCACCGCCGCCGACAGCGAGGAGGCCCGCTGGCAGCGCCATTCCGACTGGGCCCTGACCTGCATGCTCTACCTCGGCGGCGTGTTCGCCACCCTGTTCCTGCCGCTGCCGCGGCTGGGGATCACCCGCGACATCCAGCCGCAGCTCGGCATCGAAGGTGGCGGCGAATGGGTGGACAACCCGCACATCGTGATCGCCTTCGGCGCGCTCTATTTCGGCGCGCTCGCCTGGGCACGCTGGCGCGACTTCCGCTTTCCGCGGGCGCATCTGCCGAATCTGAAGAAGCCGCCGGCAGCCTGAACACCATCGATGGTCGATCGCCACGCACTGCGGCCCCACCGCCCCGGGACATCGGCCAAGGCGCCCTCAGGCCATCCCGGCAATGCTGCAACCGCTTCAGCTCAAGGCCTCCGCAGCCACTGATACCTCTGTGCGGGTCGGCTGGGCCAGCAGATACAGCAGCACCAGAATCCCCGCCACCGGCACCAGGCTGATCAGCTGCCACCACGGGCTGAAGCCGGCGTCGCGCAGGCGCCGCGTGCAGGCCGCGACCCACGGCAGCAGCACTAGCAGCGCGGCGATCTGCAGCGGTAGCGGGCCGACGGCTTCTGAGAGCAGCTGGCCGAGCGCCAGCACCATCACCACGGCCAGCGCGAACCACCAGAACTCGGCGCGCCCAGTGACGCCCGTGAACTCCAGACCACGCAGCACGCCGTCGCGCATCGCATCCAGGGCCGGCTGGCTCGGGCTGGGTTCGCCCGCCAGCAGCGTCTCGGCCGGCACCTCGAACACGGCGGCCAAGGCCCGCAGCGATTCCGTCGAGATCTTCGCGCCGGACTCAAGCCGCTGAATGGTGCGCAGGTTCAAGCCGCTGAGCTGGGCCAGCTGCTCCTGCGACCACTGCCGGGCAGTGCGCAGCTCACGAAGTCGAGTGCTGTTGATGTGCATGGATGCTCCTCGGCATCTGGCGATTGGGGTTGCGACCATCATCGCGCCAGACGGCAGCCGGGGGTGACGACAGCGGGCCGACAGGGGTGCGACAGCGGTGCGACTTCGCTTTCCAGCAAGCGCGTGGCAGGCCAGCGCGCGGAGGTGGAGCGGCGGCGGTTCGGGATGATCGCTTCTGCATAAGGGGCGATAAGGGCCGGCTTGCGGGGAGCGCGTTGAGCCAGACCCGCGCTGCTGGCGATGTCCGCGCCTCCGCCTTGAGGGCGCGCTCGCCAATGTAGTAACGTCACTACATTCCTGTCAGGAGTCCCGCCATGTCCACTCTGACCAGCCGCGAACTCAATCAGGACATCGCCCGCGCCAAGCGCGAGGCCGCGGACGGGCCCGTGTTCATCACCGACCGCGGCAAGCCCTCGCACGTGCTGCTGTCGATCGAAGACTACCGGCGCCTGACCGGCCGAAGTCGAACCCTGGGCGAAGCACTGGCGATGCCGGGCGTAGCCGACATCGAGTTCGATCCAGCTCGCCTGCGCGACCTGCCGCGCGCTGCCGATTTTGACCTCTAACAGGCGCACCGCATGTTTCTGCTGGATACCAATGTCGTGTCCGAGCTGCGCAAGGTGGCAGAAGGCAAGGCAGACGCGAATGTCGCCGCATGGCAGGCAAGCGTTGATGATTTCAGGTGTTTCCTTTCGGTGATCACCGTGCAGGAACTGGAGATGAGCGTACTGCGCATCGAACGCCGCGACCCCGTGCAAGGCCGACGACTGCGCGACTGGTTGGAGCAGCGCGTGATTCCCGCCTTCGCCGGCCGCATTCTGCCCATCGATCGAGCCGTTGCGCTGCGATGCGCGCAGCTGCATGTACCCGACCCGCGCCCGGCGCACGACGCACTGATCGCGGCCACCGCGCTGGTTCATGGACTGACCCTCGTCACCCGCAACACCAGTGACTTCGCGCCGCTGGGTGTTGCTCTGCTTGATCCATGGCAGGAGCGGGGTAGCGGAGGGTGATCGAACGTGCCCGCACAGCGCCCCGTCCAGACACGCTTCTGGGCAGTGGCAACAGGCAATTTCAACGCTCGCGCCCTGCATGGAACGCCCCGTGCGCATGCACTTCGCTGCGGATGCGGATGCCAGCCGCATGCAGCCGGAAACCGACTGAGTAGCTTGGCCGCAGGTGCCTGATTAGACTGCCAACTCGTCTTCTTGCTGAGAACTTTCCATGAGCAACGCCTTTGAGCAGGTTCCGTTTGGCGCCAATACATTCGCCGACAATCCGGAGCCGCGCTGCCCCTGTCTGCTGCTGCTCGACAACTCGGGCTCGATGGCCGGCGCGCCCATTCGCGAGCTCAATGCGGGATTGATCCAGTTCAAAGACGAACTCGCCGCCGATTCGATGGCGGCCAAGCGGGTGGAGGTCGCGATCGTGTCGTTCGGACCGGTGTCCACCGTCACCGATTTCGTCACCGCTGACGAGTTCTATCCGCCCAGCCTGGAGACCGCGGGCGATACGCCGATGGGGGCGGCCATCGAACAGGGCTTGGAGATGATCCGGCAACGCAAAGACGTCTATCGGGCCAACGGGATCGCCTACTACCGCCCCTGGGTATTCCTGATCACCGACGGCGCGCCGACCGACAGCTGGCAGCGTGCCGCTCAGTGGGTACGTGAAGGCGAGGCCACCAAGAACTTCATGTTCTTCGCCGTCGGTGTGCAGGGCGCGAACATGGACATCCTGCGACAGATCGCGACGGCTGAACGTCCGCCCTTGAACCTCAAGGGCCTGCGTTTCCGCGATCTGTTCAGTTGGCTATCGAACTCGCTGAGCGCCGTCTCGCGCTCGTCGCCGGGTGACGCGGTGCCGCTGGAAAGCCCGCTGACGCCCACGGGTTGGGCCAGTGTCTGATGGAGCTGCAGGCGTGGCGTGCGGTGGCCGCTTCGGTGACCGGCGCCTCACACTTGAAGACCGGTACGCCCTGCCAGGACAGCCATCGGCTCGAAGTCATCACACACGATCGCCCGGTCGTCATCCTGATCGCCTCCGATGGCGCCGGCAGCGCCTCGTTTTCGGAGCAGGGTTCAGCGCGCGCCTGCCAGGCGCTGCACGAAAGTGTCCGCCTGTACCTTGACTCAGGTGGTCGGGTCGCAGACGTCTCTCGCGAGCTCGCAGCTGAGTGGCTCGAAGGCGCAGCAAGGGGACTTGAGCAGACAGCAGAACAACACGGCCTCGCGCTGCGCGAGTTCGCCTGCACCTTGCTGGTGGCGGTGGTCGAGCATGACCACGCCCTGTTCCTGCAGATCGGCGACGGCGCCATTGTCTTCCGCGTGCGCGGCGAGGATGACTGGTGCATCGCCAGCTGGCCCCAGCGCGGCGAGTACATCAACACCACGCGTTTTCTGACCGAGCCGGAGAGCCGGCTGGCGGTCGCGTTTGTCTGCACGGCCCTACCTGTGGACGAAATCGCGGTCTTCACCGACGGCCTTGAATCACTGGTTCTGCACTACGCGACGCAGACCGTGCACCGCCCGTTTTTCGACGCGATGTTTCCCATCGTACGGGCCGCAGAAGTCGCGGGCTTCAACGCCGACTTGTCGCATCAGCTTTCTGGCTACCTTGCCTCACCTGCACTGTCCGAGCGCAGTGATGACGACATCACCCTCCTCATGGCGACTCGCCTCAACGCCCGACCCGACCAGCAGCCGCCCGCGCTGAAACCGTGAGTGCCCTCAAGCTCGCGGGTAGCAAGGGGCCGGTGGCCCTCGGCAAGCGCCTCGGCAAGGGGGGCGAAGGCGAGGTGTACGAAGTGCTCGGCCAGCCGGCACTCGTAGCCAAGCTCTACCTCCGGAAGATCACAGCGGAGCGCGCCGAGAAGCTGCGGATCATGCCGAAGCTGCTGACGCCCACGCTTGCAGCGCTGACCGCATGGCCTCACGACGTGCTCTCAAACGGTGCCGGCAAGGTCGTCGGCTTCCTGATGCCGCGACTTCAAGCGCAGGACGTGCACGAGGTTTATGGCCCCAAGAGCCGCCAGCGGCACTTCCCGCAGGCCGACTGGCGTCTGCTGCTGCGCGTGTCGCTGAACATCGCGCGCGCCTTCGCGGTGGTGCACGAAGCCGGACACCTGGTGGCGGACGTAAACCACGGCGGTGTGATGGTTTCGCCCGACGCCACGGTTCGCCTGATCGACTGCGACAGCTTTCAGATCACCCATGGCGCCAAGACCTTCCTCTGCGAGGTCGGCGTCGAGGACTTCACGCCGCCCGAGCTGCAGGGCGGCTCCTTCCGTGGGGTGCTGCGCACGGCGAACCATGACAACTTCGGTCTGGCCGTGTTGATCTTCCGCCTGCTGATGCTGGGCCGACACCCCTTCGCTGGAAGGCACTTGGGCAAGGGCGACTTGTCCATCGGTGAAGCGATTGCCCAGTACAAGTACGCCTACTCGCGCGACACGGCGCGCACGCAGATGGAGATTCCGCCGACCGCGCCCCCGGTGCTGGCGGCGGGGCCTGAAGCCGCTGAGCTTTGGGAGCAGGCCTTCTCACCCGCCGGCACGCAGCCGAAGGCACGACCGACAGCCGCGCAGTGGGTGCATGCGTTGAGCGCCCTTGAGGGGGCGCTGGCGAAGTGCAGCCATCACCCGGCGCACTACTTCGCCCGCGGCATTCCATGCCCCTGGTGCGACATTCAGATGCGCACGGGGACGCCCCCCTTTCTGCTGCCGGGCGATCAGGCACCTCGCACCAACACGGGCGGCCCCTTCAGCCTGGAAGCCGTATGGGCACAGATCACTTCGGTACAGGCGCCGCCCGAGCTTCCGCCTCCTGATATCGCGCCCGGCGCGCAGCCCGCGCTCGAAGCCCAGGACTACGCCTCGAAGAAGAGGCTGTTCAGAGGCCTCGGCGCAGCCACGGCCGTGGGCATTCTGGCGACAGGCGTCGCGATCGGCTTTCCTTGGGTTGTGTGCGGGCTTGTTGCTGGTGTGCTGTACATCGCGATCGCGGCGCTGGCGCCGAGCATCGATGTGTCGAACTACGCGGATCGCAAGAAGGCAGCGGAAAGTGCGCTGCGCGATCTGCGCGTTCGCTGGCAGAACGAAGCGTCGAGCCAGGCTTTCCACGCAAAGCTCAAGGAACTCCATGGAAGGCGCGAAGCCTGGCGGGCCTTGCCCGCCACCCGTCAGGCCGAGCATGCCGTACTGATGAACAATCGCGAACAGTCGGCTCGCATCCGGTTTCTCGACCGGTTCGAGATCGAGAGAGCCAGCATCAACGGCATCGGCCCCGCCAAGAAAGCCATGCTCGAGTCCTACGGCATCGAGACCGCTGCCGACATCGAACGTGCGGCCGTGCGGAAGGTGCCGGGCTTCGGCCCGGCGCTCACCCAGCGACTGCTGGACTGGCGACGTTCGGTTGAACAGGACTTCCGATTCAACCCGAACTCAAGCATCGACCCACGCGACCTGGCCGATCTCGAGCGCCGGATGGCTCAGCACAAGCGCGAGCTTGAAGACGCCCTGCGCAAAGGTGCTGCCGAACTGCATCAGCTGCGCACGACGGTGCTCTCGCGCAGGCAAGCGCTGGAGGGGCCGATTCGTGCAGCGGCAGAAGCCAGGGCCCAGGCCGACGCCGACCTCTCGGCGGTGCGCTGAGCTGCATGGAAGACTCAATGCGCTGACTCGAACACCGCACTTCGGAAGCGTGCTCACGCGCACTGGCGCCAGGCGGCCCTTCGCAAAACTCGCGCCAAAGGCCGTCAAACCCGGATCGCAACTGCGAGAATCGCAGCCTGCTGAGAACGCAGCGGCGCATTCGATAGGAACCCCGATGAAGATCATCATCAACGGCGCCGGCATTGCCGGTAGCGCGCTCGCCTTCTGGCTGTGCCGACTCGGCCATGAAGTGCTGCTGGTCGAGCGCGCGCCGCAACTGCGCGAAGGCGGCTTCGTGGTCAACCTCTGGGGCATCGGCTACGACGCAGTCGAGCGCATGGGCTTGCTGCCCAATCTTCTGGAGCTGCAGCACGTCGGCAGCGAGCTGCGCATGGTCGATCGAAACGGTAGAACCCGCGGTGGCTACCCGGCGAGCGTGCTACTGAAGCTGGCGAGGGGGCGCATGGCCTCGCTGGCGCGCTCGGACATCGCTGCCACGCTGTACTCCGCGCTGGATAGCCAGGTCGAGACCCTGTTCAGCGATAGCATCTGCGCGATCCACGATGAGGGCACGAGCGTGCGCGTCGAATTCGAGCATGCCGCCGCGCGCGAAGCGGATCTGGTGATCGGCGCCGACGGCCTGCACTCGCGGGTGCGCCAGCTCGCCTTCGGCCCGCAGTCGCAGTACGAGTACCCACTGGGCGGCCACGTCGCCTCGTGGGAGGTCAGCGGCTATCGCCCGCGCGAGGAGGGCATCTACGTCGCCTACACCGCACCCGGACGCTACATCGCCCGCTGCCCGTTGCGCGACGACCGGACGCTGTTCTTCGTGTTGGTGCGCAACGAACACCTGGGCGACGTGATCCCCGAGAGCCACGAGGCGCGCGTGGCTGCGCTGAAACTTGCCCTGACCGGCATCGGCTGGGAATCCGAGTCCATCCTTGCCACCTTGGCACAGACCGACACGGTCTACTTCGACAGCATCAGCCAGATCCGCATGGACAGCTGGGTGAATGGCAGGGTGGCACTGATCGGGGACGCCGCCTCCTGCCCATCCCTGATCGCCGGCGAAGGCGCAGGGTTCGCACTCGCGCAAGCCTACGTGCTGGCCGGCGAGCTGCATCGGAACCCGGGCGACAGCGCCGCCGCGCTTGATCGCTACCAGGCCCGCATGCAGTCGATGATCCGACGCAAGCAGAAGCTGGCCGAAAGCTTGGCCGCCTCATTCGTGCCCAGAACAGAGCTCGGCGTGCGCCTGCGCGACTACACCACCCTGCTGATGCGGCTGCCGGTGTTTCCGAAGCTGCTGATGGGGCGCTACTTCCATCATGGACTGTTGCTGCCTGACTACGACATGTAAGGCGCAGCTGCGGCCCAGCACTGTAGCGGCCGCCTCGGCCTCGTCTCGCGCTGCTGTTCGGAAGGAGGACGCTGCCAAGCACGCGGCGCGTCTCGCGCTCACGTCCCCCTCGGCTTCGCCCGATGTGTCGCCTGCGCGGTCCACGGATCATCCGGCCAGGGGTGTTTCGGGTAGCGGCCTTTCAGCTCTTTCTTGACCTCGGTGTAGGTGCGCTCCCAGAAGCCGCGCAGGTCTTGGGTGACCTGGATGGGGCGGCCGCCGGGGCTGAGCAGGTGCAGGGTCAGGCGCACGCGGCCGTCGGCGACGGTGGGGGTGTCGGCGAGGCCGAACAGCTCCTGCAGTTTCACCGCGAGTACGGGCGCTTGTTCTGGCACGTACTCGATGGCGCGCTCCATGCCTGAGGGCACCTTGATGCGGGTGGGAGCGAGGCGCTCAATGGCCTGGCGCTGGCTATGGTCGAGCCGCGAGCGTAGGGCCTCGCCGAGCCGTTCGGCGTCGATCTGCGAGAGGCGTGTCTTGCCGCCGATGTAGGGGCCGAGCCAGTCTTCCAGCGAGGTCAGGAGGGCGGCGTCGCTGACATCGGGCAGGCCGAGTTCGGGGCAGTGAGTGCGCAGCAGGGCGACGCGCTGCTGCCACTGGCGCTGGCCTTCGCTGAAATCCAGCACGTCCAGCCCAAGCCTGCGGAGGCCGGCCAGCAGGCCGCGCACGCAGAGTTCGGCATCGGGTTTGCCGATTGGCTTACGACTGAGCACGATCTGCTCGAAGCGGCGCACGCGTGCTGCGGTGACGGCGCGTGCGGCTTCGTCCCAGCCGGCTTCGTCGGCTTCAATGAAACGTTCCGGGAACTCACGTTCCAGCGCGGCCTCGTCAAAGCCGGCGGCGCGCAGGATCAGGCCGTCGCCGCTGTCGGCGCGCAGCTCGCTGATCACCAGCCAGGTTTCGCCCACGAGCGGCGAGTCAGGCATCAGCTTGGCCATGCGGCCGTTGCTGAGCGCGTAGCGCAGGCGATCATTCGGCAGCACATGCGCGATGCGGTCGGGGTAGGCATGCAGCAGCAGTTCGCCCAGTCGATGTGGCGATGCGCTGGCGACTTCAGCGTTGGTATCGAGGCGTCTGCGCCAGCTGCGCGCGGCCTGGTCGATGGCCATCAGCGCGCTGCGATCCAGCTCGGGGCCAGCGCGACGCGCGCGGAAATCCAGCAGACCCAGCCAGCGGCTTTGCCAATCCTCGCGGCGACAGTCGAGCCCGCGCAGCGGGTCGCGCGCTTCGATCAGGGCGACCAGGTCACAGGCCAGCGCGCGCGACTGCGCGTCGGGTGCGGCACACAGCATCGCCGCCAGCCGCGGATGGGTGCCGAGCTTGAGCATGCGGCGACCGAGTGCGGTCAGTGACCCGCCTGCATCGAGCGCGCCCAGGCTCTTCAGCAGATCCTCTGCCTGCGCCAGCGGGCCCGGCGGCGGCGCATCGACGAAGGGCAGATCGTCGCTGCCCCAGGCGCGCAGTTCGAGAAGTAAGCCCGACAGTTCGACCTGCATCAGCTCGGGCCGGCGCGCGGGTTCCAGGCGCTGGCTTTCCGGCCACAGCCGATAGCACACGCCGGGCGCGACACGACCCGCGCGGCCGGCGCGCTGATCGGCCGAGGCTTGGGAAATGTTCACGGTCATCAGCTTCGAGAAGCCGGAGTTGGGGTCAAACCTCGGCTCGCGCGCGAGGCCGCTGTCGATCACCGCTTTCACTCCGGGCAGGGTGACGCTGCTTTCGGCCACATTGGTGGCCAGCACGATTCTGCGGCGGCCGTCGCTAGAAGGTTTCAGCACCGCCGCCTGCTGTTCGACCGGCAGCTCACCGTACAGCGACAGAACATCCGCACTCGAGGCCTGCGCTGCGTCGAACAGCAGGCGCTCGCTGCGCTGGATCTCGCGCATGCCGGGCAGAAACACCAGCAGGTCGCCATCGGTTTCGCGCAGGGCGAGTTCAACCGCGCGCTTGAGCTGGGCTTCGTCGGTCTCATTGCCCTGCCGCGGTGGGTAGGCGATGCGCACCGGAAAGCTGCGGCCGGCGCTGGTCAGGCGCGGGGCGTCGAGCTTCTGCGCTAGGCGCTCGCCGTCGAGCGTGGCCGACATCACCAGAATGCGCAGGTCGGGCCGCAGCTGGGCCTGCACTTCCAGCGCCAGCGCAAGGCCGAGGTCAGCGCTCAGATGCCGCTCGTGGAACTCATCGAAGATCAGCGCGCCGATGCGCTCTAGCCCCGGGTCGTCCTGGATCAGGCGGGTGAGGATGCCTTCGGTGACGACTTCAATCCGGGTGCGCGGGCCGACCTTCGACTCGAAGCGGATGCGGTAGCCGACCGTCTCGCCGGGCTGCTCGCCGCGCTCGCTGGCCATGAAGTTCGCGGCGGCGCGCGCGGCGATGCGGCGCGGTTCCAGCATCAGGATCTTGCGGCCCGCAAGCCAGGGCGCGGCCAGCAGCGCGGGCGGCACGCGGGTGGTCTTGCCGGCGCCGGGCGGGGCTTCGAGCACCAGGCGCGGGTGGGCGGCGAGGCTGGCCAGAATCTCGGGCAGCAGCGGATCGATGGGGAAAGCGTCGGACACGAACACTCGCTGGGACTTTAACGTTGGGGCGAACGCAGGGCCGCATTGTGCGGCACGACGCGGTCCGGCTTTCCGCCGGTCTTCGCCATGCTCGGGCTCATGGGCGTGTTTCGGTCTGCCAGGACTTCGATGGGCGATGGTGCTCCAACGGACGTGTTTGGGTCCGGAGAGCGTTCACGATTGCCCCGACTTCGCTTGGCGCTCGGCTTGCCGAGGACGTGCTGGTGGATGCGCTGCGCTTATCCACCCTACAAGTACGAGAGACGCCTTGCCTCCAACAAAGCCAAGAGCTCCTGTGCGCCGCTACTGGCTCTGAATCAATACACAGACGCCTTGCCTCCAACAAAGCCAAGAGCTCCTGTGCGCCGCTCCTGGCTCTGAATCAACACACAGACGCCTTGCCTCCAACAAAGCCAAGAGCTCCTGTGCGCCGCTCCTGGCTCTGAATCAACACACAGACGCCTTGCCTCCAACAAAGCCAAGAGCTCCTGTGCGCCGCTTCTGGCTCCGACTCAACACACAGACGCCTCGCCTCCAACAAAGCCAAGAGCTCCTCTGCGCCGCTTCTGGCTCCGACTCAACACACAGACGCCTCGCCTCCAACAAAGCCA
>CAZPHV010000029.1:0-29395 GCA_964586455.1 uncultured Aquimonas sp. | reverse complement strand
TGCGCCGCTTCTGGCTCCGACTCAACACACAGACGCCTCGCCTCCAACAAAGCCAAGAGCTCCTCTGCGCCGCTTCTGGCTCCGACTCAACACACAGACGCCTTGCCTTGAAGGGAGCCGGAAGTGCGGCTCGTGCCTTCCGGCGTTGTTCAAGGCAAGGCGTCTCTCGGGGTTGTAGGGTAGATAAGCGCAGCGCATCTACCAGCCCTGAATGCCTCGCGCAGGCGTCGGATTGACGCAACGGGCGGGCCAGCTGCCAGCGGCAGCCGACGAGCGTCCCTCGCCTCCTGCGTCGGAGGGGTCTGCGGCCTTAGCGACTTGCAAGATCAACCGACGCGTATCCGAACAAAAGCGCGTCGCCAGAAACGCGAACGCCGCCGCGGTTAAATCGCGGCGGCGTTGCGTCAACGGCGTGACGGTGCGGGTTCAGCGCTTGCCGTTGACCCGCTGCACGAGCGCCTGCACTTCAATCTCGAAGGAGGCCTGTTTGGCATCGGCCAGCTCGCTCTTGCGAAGCTCAACCGGCTTCAGCGGTGCGGCTTCGCGCAGGGCGGGCGTATGGTCGGTGGCCTGTGCTTCGGCGCGCTTGCTCGGGCCACGCCCGGTCTCGACGAAGGTGCGGCTGGCCGAGCGGAAGCCACGCACCGGATACAGGACGTAGTTCAGCGGATTGGCGCTGCAGGGGAAGATCGTGAAGCCGCCGTCGTTGTTGCCGGTGACGCCTGCACTGAAGTATTCGGCCTGCACGGGCGCTTCGTAGTACATGCACAGGCGCTGGCCGGCACCGTTGACGCTGTTGTCGTCGACGATGATCGACTGGCGACGGCGCGTGGTGCTGTAGAAGCCCGATGCGCCATTGAAATCGAGCGCGTCCTCGGTGCACTCGGCATCCAGAGAGGTCTCGGTGCGGCAGCCGTCGAAGTACCAGATACCGCCGTCAAGATCGAGCTGATCGAACACCAGAACTTCGCCGCTGTAGCGGAACGCATTGAAGTTCGGGTACTCGCTGAAGTCGAGGTTGAGGCTCCACTCGCCCAGCATCTTGCTGGTCTGCAGCGGCGCCGACCCATCGCCGGCGCGCTTGTAGTAGTAGTAATAGCGCTCGATCGGAATGGTGCGCGCCGGCAGCGGCGATACATTCCAGGTCAGCGTTCCGCGGCTGGGGTCGTTCGGGTCGAAGGCCAGGCGAATGGTGCCGACGCGCTGGTTCTGCGGCGAGCCTGTGTAGCTGCAGCCGGCGCACTGCGAGTTGGTGAAGCGCAGCAGGTCGCCTTCGTACAGCGCATTGCCGTTCAAGAAGCCCGCCGAGGTGTACCAGACCGGCTGACCGTTGACCTCACCGAGATAGCCAGTGAAAGCCAGCAGGTTGTCCTGCAGCTCGATGGTGAATCCGGAGCCGCTCTCGTTCGGGTTCCACCAAAGGCCGGCTTCAGGTTGGTAGGCCTGGGCGCTGCCGGCAGTGGCAGCGAGTAGAAAGGCGAAGGTCTTGCGCATGGTCAACTCCGGGAAAGCGGCGGTCGCGCGCGGGGCGCACAGTGGATGGACCCTAGGCCCGGGGGGCTTAATCGCGACTTAGCGGAACCGTGGGGTGGGTGTCGCGATCGCTGGGCGGGAAGATTTGCGCACCGTGAAGCTGACGTGGGGGAACGTCCTGGCGGCCCTGCGATGGTTTTCGAAGCGGCGTTCATGGGCTTCTGCTTCGTTGAGCAGCGCGTCCGCTGAAACTGCTGGTAGATGCGCTGCGCTTATCTACCCTACAAACGAGAGAGACGCCTTACCCCGATCGAAGCCGAACGCTGAAGTGCGCAAAGCCCGCCGGATCGCAGCAGGTTCACTCGGGTCGCGTCGCAGCGCAGCGCTGCAACCCGACCTCAGCGAGGCGATGTCTTTCGCGCCGGCAGCACGTCAAGACAAGTGGAACCCAGCAGCAGCCACCCTGAGCGAAGACCGGGACCTAAGCGCTAGCGACGTTGCGCCGGCCGCCGCGCGACAGCCAGCGCAGCAGCGGATGCCACGGCTCGGCCTGGGCGCGCACGCCCTCGTTGCCGTAGTCGAACAGACTCTTGCCCAGCGCCGCGAGCAACACATAGCTCTGTGAATCGCGCAGCTCGGCACGCAGCGGCCAGGGCCATTCGCGGAGCTGGGCCAAGGCGCGCTGACTGGCCTGGGTGTTGAGGCGCAGACGGTTGGCCACCAGGCCCACCTGCAGGCTGCCGTCCACCATGCGCCGATGGCTGGACAGCGCGTCGAGGAAGCCCGCCGTGGCCTCAAGATCGAATGCGGACGGCAGCACCGGCACCAGCAGTGCATCCACGCGCTCGATCACCGCTTTCAGCGTCGCCGGCTGCGAGCCTGCGGGTGCGTCGAACACCAGCCAGTCGGTGTCATCAGGCACACGTCGCTGCCAGCGACCGTCTTCTCCGTGCAGGCCGAGTACCGGCGAGGCCTCCGTCTGTGCGCGTCGCTCGGACCAATGCAGGGATGAGCCCTGCGGATCGAGATCGACCAGCACCACGCGCCTGCCCGACACTGCCGCCCACGCCGCCAGCTGGGTGGCGATCGTCGATTTGCCGCATCCGCCCTTGCTGCTCGCCACCAGAACCGAGTGCATGCACGCTCTCCGGGGTGATCCGGCCGCACTGTAGCAGCGCCGCGTGCAGGTCGGCATCCGGTATTCCCGTGCGCCAGACATGCCCTGCACTCCGCAGGCATCAGCGCGGTGGCGGGGCCTGCCTGCGAATCGCCACATGCATCCGCCACGCTGCGCGTCCTTCGCTGCCAGGCCCGATACCGTTGTCCTGCATCACCAAAGTCGATACGAGCGCGCAGTTCTTGCGCAGTATCCTTGGCGGCTGGCCGCGGTCCGCTGTGGCATCCACTTTGCCAATCCGAAGAGACACGAATCGTCCATGAGCTTTTCCCTGGAGAACCCGCCCGCACAGGTCGCCCAATTGCGCAGCACCGGCGTCGACCTTGGCGGTTTGATGTCGGTGCTGAGCAAGCACCTGTATTCCACACCGATGGTGGCGCTGCGCGAGCTGGTGCAGAACGCGCACGATTCAATCCTGCGCCGGCGACTGGAACAGCCGAGCTGGCAGGGCCCGAGCCGTATCGAGGTGCTGACCGATGCACAGCAGGGCGTGCTGCGCATCATCGACACCGGCGCCGGCCTGACCGAGTCGGAAATCCACGCCTATCTGGCCACGGTTGGCGTCGGCTACACCCGTCGCCTGCGCGAGTCAGGCCACGAGGACAGCGGCCTGATCGGCATGTTCGGCCTGGGCTTTCTGTCGGCCTTCGTGCTGGCCAAACGGGTCAGCGTGAGAACGACTTCGTATCAGCAGCCCGAGCTGGGGCATCTGTACCTGTCGACCACCGCCGAGCAGTACTCGGTGAGCCCGATCGCGGCGCGTACGGTCGGCACCGAGATCATTCTGGAACTGCAGGACGAGTACCGCAGCCTGACCAGCGCGGCGCGGCTGGACGAGATCCTGCGTCACTACTGCGCCCTGTTGCCCGAGCCGATCTATCTGTGCGGCAGCGCTGAGGCCATCAACCCGGAACCGCCACCGTGGCGGCGCGACACCGACACGCCCCTGCACCCGGTGCAGGCGCAGCGCCGCAACCTCGAGTTCGCCGCGCGCTTCGAGCGCAGCTTCGAGCCGATCTGCACCATGGACGTGCGACCCGGCGAGGGTGAAGCCGGCAGCGATGCGCGCGGCCTGCTGTGGGTGCAGGACGGCGCCACCTACGGCACCAGCGACAACCGCAATCTGGCGGTGTTCGTGCGCGGCATGCTGCTGGATGACGACGCCCGCGAGCTGCTGCCTTCCTGGGCCGGCTTCATCGGCGGCGTGATCGAATCGAACCGGCTGACACCCACCGCCAGCCGCGAGGATCTGCAGCGCGACGCGCATTACAGCGCAGTGCGGCATGCCCTGACCGAGGCCTTGATCGACGGCCTGGCGCAGGTGGTGCGCACGCAGCCCGAGGCCTGGCGACGGATTCTGCTGCGCCATAACGAAGCCCTGCTCGGCGCCAGCCTCTGCGATGAGCGCCTGTTCCAGCTGATGATGGAGCACCTGCGCGTACCGACCTCGCAGGGCCAGCTGCGCGTGCCCGAGCTGATCTCGCGCGGCGCCCTGCATGTGATTCTGGAAAGCCAACAGGGCTTCGAGGCGATGCTGTTTCGCACGCTTGGCATACCGGTCGCGCACGGGCATCGCTACGCGGTGGTGCCGTTCCTGCGGCGCTGGGCGCAGCTGCGCGGACTGCGTCTGGTCGAGCTCGGCACTGAGCAGGGCAATCGCCAGCTGTTCCGCGAGGCCGAGCTGCCCGAGCTGGAACTGAGCTGGCTGCGCGAACACCTGTGCCAGGGCGAGCGCCTGCAGCCCGCGCACTTCGAACCCGCCGTGCTGCCGCTGGTGGTGGTGCCCGATCGCGACAGCGAGCTCAAGCGTCGTCTGGACGCCGATGCCAACGACAAGAAGATCTCGCTGGCCGCGCTGCGGCTGGCGCGCCAGTTCACCGCGCAGATCGACGCCAGCCACGACAGCCGGCTGTATCTGAACCTGTCCAACCCGGCGGTCGAAGCGCTGCTGAAGTCGCTGCGCGCGGGCAGCGCCCAGGCAGCGACGGGTGCGCGTCTGCTGCGCACCTTCAAGACCATCCTCGCCAGCCAGGACACGCAGGCCGCCGATGCGCTTGGCGCTGCGCTTGCAGACCTGGCCGAGTCGGTGCAGGCCCTGTTGCGCTGCTGAGCGCGGTCGATTGCCAACGCGGATCGTGCCGGCCGCGGGCGGATGCTGCCGCACGGCGGCACGATCACGCTCTTCTTTCCACCCCATCCCCGCGCGCCGATCGGCGCGCTTTGCCCCTGAGACCACCCCATGAATATTTGGCATTGGATTGAACAATTGCAGACCTCGCTGCGCGAGGCTGGTCAAGCCCACAGCGCGGACCTGATCGACCGCTTCAGCAGCGAGATCTGCGACCAGGAAGTCGAGCGCGCCGAGGCGCTGATGCCGGAGCTGCGCGCACTGTGCAAGACCCTGGAGAACCCCTGGCTGGAAGTCTTCGTGCGCCACTGGGATCTGCGCAACCGGCTGGGCAACAAGTCCGAGGGCGAGACCGCCCTGGCCGAAACCGTCGCCCTGTTCGAGTTTGCCCATCGCGAGGAAACGATCGAGTGTCCGCAGTCGATCTGCGTCACCCAGGACATGGCGAGCTGCTACTCCAACATCGATGGCCCGGGCTGGGCTGAAGAGCGCATCGCGGTGTGCGACGAGACCCTGGCGCGCATCGAACCGGGCCGCAACTGCTTCCAGTGCCTGTCCTACCAGAAGGCGCTGGCACTGCGCGACAGCGGGCGCGCAGGCGAGGCGCTGGCCTGGCTGCAGACACAGCGCGCGGTGCTGGAGGCCGCCGGCGTCGAAGCCAACGGCGGCACCCTGGAAGTGGAGAACATCCTGCTGCTGGAGAACGATCGCGCCGCGGAGGTGCTGGCCCGGATCGAGGCCGAGGAAGCCACCATTGACGGCGTGGAGTGGCGCAACATCGCCCAGCCCCGCACGATGTTGAAGGCGCGCGCGCTGGCGGCGCTGGGACGCATCGACGAGGCCTGGGACGAGCTGCCGCCGCTGCGCGAGATCAATGACGGCGATCTGCTGCCCTGGATGGAAGCGGCCTTCCCGGTGTTGATGGCCCTGCCCGAACACAACGACTGGGGCCGCGGCTCGCGCCTGCATCAGGGCGTGCTGCATCACTCCAAACTCGGCGCCCATCGCCGCACGATCGAACTCGCGATGTACGCGGCCCGGCTGGCCCTGGCGCGCGGCAGTCGCTTCAGCGCGCAGCGCCTGCTGCAGATCGCGCAACGGCATCTGCCGCGGCTGCGTGCGGACGTCGGCGCCGCAGCCTCGCTCGCCACGCTTGCGAGCGAGATCGAAGCTGCCCCACGTCGCCCGGCACCGGTGCCTGCCGATTCACTGCTGCAGTGGCTGGAGGAGCAGGCCGAGCAGACCGATGAGCGCAACCCCGAGATCGAAGCCGAGTGGCTGCTGCAGGCGCTGGAACAGCGCCCCGATGACGCCACCCTGCTGCAGCAGACCGCGCAGGCGCTGCAGGCCTGCGGCGCGATTGACGACGCGATCGCCCTGCTCTGGGCCTATGTAGAACGCCATCACGCGCAGGAGGAAAGCCCCGCCTACACGCTGATGACCTACCTGCTGCAGCAGAACGCGCACGACGACGTCGAGCGCCTGGCCCGGCTGTATTCCGCGTCGGCTCCGCAAACCTCGCACTGGTGTCGCGCCAGCAGTGCGGCGCAGCGCGGGGATTGGTCGGACACCGAGCAGCATTGTCTACGCATGCTCGAGGTCGCGCCGGAGTATCACGGCGGTCGTCGACTGCTGGTGCGCAGCCTGCTGCGTCAGGAGCGCTTCGGTGATGCCTGCGAGCAGCTGTCTGCACTGCGCGCAGCGCTACCGGACGAGCGCGGCATCGCCTGGGACTATCTGAGTGCGGCCACCGCAGCCGGTGAGTGGGAGGGCGTGCATCGCGTCGCCCGTGAGCTCGGCATGGTGATCGATACCGAGTCCGGCCCGATCGATGAGGACTGGGGCTGGGTGATCATCCGCTGCATCGAGGACGACAAGGCGATCGATTACTACGCCCGCCGCACCGGCCCGGTCAGTGCGCGCATCGTCGAGAACGCATGGGGCCCGCGGACTCAGCATGTGATGGACGAAGTGGTCTACGACGCCGAGCTGGTGTTCCCGGCGCCCGAGGACGAGGAGGAGCGCTCGCGCTTCGTGCCCACCTTCCCGCGCATGCACACGCTGCGCAGCGGCGGCTTTGGCCCCGGCTGGCTGGTCGATGGCGTGCATCCCGGCGAAGAGGCCTTCGATCAGCTGCGCGATGGGCTGCAGGCGCGCGGCTGGAAGGTCTGGATCCACAGCCCGGACGACTACGAAGTGCAGGACAGTCAGGCCGACGGGCGCAGTTTTCCGGGCGTGTACTTCAGCGTATCCGCACCGGCGCAGCTGCCGGTCTCCGAGATTTGCGCTGCGCTGGAACAGGCCACCGGCGGCTTTGAACACCGCCTGTGCTGGTTGCGTCTGGCTGAGCAGGCAGGGCATGAGGCCGACGCACACCGGGCGCTGATCGAGCGCTACGGGCTCTAGGAACAGCGGATGCCGGGGATTGCAGAATTGCCAGCACCTGTCTGCGGGAATGCGGTGCGAACGTGAGATCGCGAACACCGTGCTATGCCTCAAGCCCATAGGGTGGGCCCTGGCCCACCGAAGCTCGACCCTCGTCTCGGTATGCGCGGCTTGAAGCGATCGAACGCAGAGGTCGCGGTATACGTGACTGGCGAAGGGCGGGAACTCTGCGCGGGCGGACGGCTTGCATGACCGGCGCGAGCATGAAGCTTATGGTGGGCCAGGGCCCACCCTATGCGGTCGGAGGCGGTGCGGTGCTCGCGAGCGCTGGGCTTCGGGCTTCGGGCTTCGGGCTTCGGGCTTCGGGCGAACAATCAGTTCCTTAGCGAAAGCGAAAAGGGCGCCCCGGTCGGGGCGCCTTTGCTTCGACGCGCCATGAATCGATCCGCGATCAGGCCGCGTGCTATGCCTCAACTCCATAGGGTGGGCCCTGGCCCACCGAAGCTCGACCCTCGACCCGGTATGCGGGGCTTGAAGCGATCGAACGCAGAGGTCGCGGTATACGTGACTGGCGAAGGGCGGGAACTCTGCGCGGGCGGACGGCTTGCATGACCGGCGCGAGCATGAAGCTTATGGTGGGCCAGGGCCCACCCTATGCGGTCGGAGGCGGTGCGGTGCTCGCGAGCGCTGGGCTTCGGGCTTCGGGCTTCGTGCTTCAGGCGTCGGGCTTCGGGCTTCGGGCTTCGGGCTTCGGGCTTCGGGCGAACAATCAGTTCCTTAGCGAAAAGGGCGCCCCGGTCGGGGCGCCCTTGCTTCGACCCGCCATGAATCGATCCGCGATCAGGCCGCGCTGGCCTGACGGGCGATCGGCTGCCAGCGCTGCAGCAGTTCTTCGCGCAGCTTCCTGGCCTCCTCAAGATGGGTTTCCTTGACGTGGCCAAAGCCGCGGATGCGCTCGGGCACGCGGGCGATCTCGACCGCGAGATCGAGCTTCTCCGGCGTCAGCTCGCCCAGCAGGCGTTCCAGTGTCTGCCGGTACTCCTCGATCAGCGCGCGCTCGGTTCTGCGCTCTTCGGTGTAGCCGAAGATGTCGAGCTTGCCGCCGCGCAGGCCCTTGAAGTGCTTGAGCAGGCCGAAGGCCTTGAGCATCCACGGGCCGTACTCGGCCTTCTGCAGCTTGCCGTTCTCATCGCGCTTGGAAAACAGTGGCGGCGCCAGGTTGAAGTGCAGTTTGTAGTCGCCCTCGAACTGGTTGGCCACGCGCTTCAGGAAATCGCCCGAGGTGTACAGACGCGCGACCTCGTACTCGTCCTTGTAGGCCATCAGCTTGAAGTAGTAGCGGGCGACGGACTCGGTCAGCGCGGTCGAGCCCGGTGCACGCGCGTTCTCTTGCGTACGCACCGTGTCGACCAGCTGGCGGTACTTGGCAGCGTAGGCGGCGTCCTGATAGTCGGTCAGGAAGGCCACCCGGCGCTCGATCATCTGATCGAGATTGGCCGACAGACGCAGGTCGTCCAGCGGCGCGGGCATCAGCGCGCTCACATCGGCGGACGCCTTGGACAGGCCCGCGGCTTCGGCCACGGCCTTGGCATCAACCGAGGCGAGGCGCCCCCAGTTGAAGGCCTGGGTGTTCATCTCGACCGCCGCACCGTTCAGCTGCACCGCACGCAGGATCGAATCCAGCGACAGCGGCACCAGACCCTGCTGCCAGGCGTAGCCGAGCATGAACAGATTGCTGGCGATCGCATCGCCGAGCAGGGCGGTGGCGAGCTGGGTCGCATCGACCAGCATCGGATCGTGGCCGCCCAAGGCCACGCGCACGGCCTCGACGATGCCATCGGCTGGGAACTGCATGTCCGGCTTCATGGTGAAGGGCCCGGGCATGGCCTGGTAGGTATTCAACACCACCGCGCTGCGACCCGCGCGCACCTTCGAGAGCGCCCAGTAGTCGTTGACCACCACCATGTCGCAGCCGAGCACCAGATCAGCCTCACCGGCAGCGATGCGCACGGCGTGGATGTCGGCCGGGCTGTTCGCGATGCGGATATGGGTGGTGACCGCGCCGCCCTTCTGCGCCAGACCGGTCTGGTCGAGCACGCTGGCGCCCTTGTTCTCCAGATGGCCGGCCATGCCGAGCAAGGCACCAATCGTGACCACGCCAGTGCCGCCGACGCCGGTGATCAGAATGTTCCAGGGCTGATCGAGAGTTGACTTGAACTGCGGCATCGGCAGGCTGGACAAGCGCTCTTCGATGCTGACTCGCTTGCTCTTTTTCAGCTGGCCGCCCTTGACGGTGACGAAGCTCGGGCAGAAGCCCTTGACGCAGCTGAAGTCCTTGTTGCAGTTCGACTGATCGATGTCGCGCTTGCGGCCGTACTCGGTCTCCTTCGGCAACACCGAGACACAGAAGCTCTGCACGCCGCAGTCGCCGCAGCCTTCGCAGACCAGTGAGTTGATGACGACGCGCTTCTGCGGGTCGACCATCTTGCCGCGCTTGCGGCGACGACGCTTCTCGGTGGCGCAGGTCTGGTCGAAGATCAGCACGCTGGTGCCTTTGACCTCACGCAGGCGCTTCTGCACGGCTTCAAGCTGATCGCGATGCTCGAACTCGACGCCGGCCGGGAAGATCTCGGGCTTCGACCACTTGTCGATATCGTCCGAGACCACAACAATCGCCTGCACGCCCTCGGCGCGCATCTGGTGGGCGATGTCGGGCACGGTCAGGGTGCCGTCAACGGGCTGGCCGCCGGTCATCGCCACCGCGTCGTTGTAGAGGATCTTGTAGGTGATGTTCACCTTCGCAGCAATCGCCTGGCGGATCGCCAGGCTGCCGGAATGGAAATAGGTGCCATCGCCGAGATTCTGGAACACGTGTGGCGTGTCCGTGAACGGCGCCTGCCCGCACCAGCTCGCACCTTCGCCGCCCATCTGGGTGAAGGTGTCGGTCTTGCGGTCCATCCAGGTGACCATGTAGTGACAGCCGATGCCGCCCAGCGCGCGCGAGCCTTCGGGCACCTTGGTCGAGGTGTTGTGCGGGCAGCCTGAACAGTAATGCGGAACGCGCGGGAAGCTCGCACGCGGCGCGGCCAGTTCGGCCTCCTTGGCTTCCATCCAGCGCAGGCGCTGCTCGATCGCGTCCGAGTTGAAGAAGCGCTGCAGACGCTTGCCGATGACCTGGGCAATCGTCGCCGGGGTCAGCTCACCGGTGCTGGGCAGACACCACTGGCCTTGCTCATCGTACTTGCCGACGACACTCGGACGGTGCTGCCAGTTGAACATGTACTCCTTCATCTGCGACTCGACGAAGGCGCGCTTTTCTTCCACCACCAGAACGTCTTCAAGGCCGTCGCAGAAGCGCCGAATGCCTTCGGGTTCCAGCGGCCAGGTCATGCCGACCTTGTACACGCGAATGCCGATGTCCTCGCAGGTGCGGCGGTCGAGGCCCAGGTATTCCAGCGCCTGCAGCACGTCGAGATAGCTCTTGCCGGTGGTGACAATGCCCAGCCGCGCCTTCGGCGAATCGATCACGACCTTGTCGATGTGATTGACGCGCGCGAAGGCCTGGGCGGCTGCCACCGCGTAGCGGTGCAGGCGCATTTCCTGGTCGAGCGGCGGATCCGGCCAGCGGATGTTGAGGCCACCGGTGGGCATCTCGAAATCGCCCGGAATCAGGATGTCGAGCTGATGCGGATTGACGTTGACCGAGGCCGAGCTCTCGACCGTCTCCGCGATGGTCTTGAAGCCGACCCAGCGCCCGGTGAAGCGCGACATCGCCCAGCCCAGCAGGCCCATGTCGAGGATGTCCTGCACGCCTGCCGGGTTCAGCACCGGCATCATTGCGGAAACAAATTCAAGCTCAGAACCATGCGGCAGGGTCGAGCTGCGGCAGGCGTGGTCGTCAGCCGCCAGGGCCAGCACGCCGCCGAACTTCGAGGTGCCCGCAGCGTTGCCATGCTTGAACACGTCGCCACAGCGGTCCACGCCGGGACCCTTGCCGTACCACATCGAAAACACGCCGTCGTACTTGGCGCCCTCGAACAGGTTGGTCTGCTGGCTGCCCCAGACCATGGTCGCGCCGAGGTCTTCGTTCAAGCCGGGCGTGAAGTGGATGGACGAGGCCGCGAGATGCTTCTTGGCCTTCCACAGTTCGAGATCGAAACCGCCCAGCGGGCTGCCGCGGTAACCGGAGATGAAACCCGCGGTGTTGAGCTGCTGCGCACGGTCGCGCATCTGCTGCATCAGCGGCAGACGCACCAGAGCCTGTACGCCGGAAAGATAGATCCGGCCGGATTCGCGCGTGTACTTGTGCTCCAGGCTGTAGTCGAGATCGATGGCGGGCGCGTCGAGTAGGACGGCCGGGATGGCATTGGCGGTGGCGGACATCGGCTGTGACCGGGGCTGGAAAGACCACAAATTCTAACATTCGAGCTTTGTCGCCCCCCGTATGCTCGACGCCAGTTGTCGACCGCACCCGGTTCTGGCAGCACACGCCGGCCGTGCCGGCAGCGACAGGGGATTGATCGATGTGTGTGAAGAAGCACGTTTACGGCGGCTCGTGGATGTTCGCCCTGGTTTTGTTGACGGGCCTGCTGCCGCAGGCGATCCGCGCGCAGGACCTGCCGCCGCTGGACGCGGCCTATGTGGATTCCGACCCAGCGGCGCTGCGGATCACCGCGATCGACGCCGAGGACACTGCGCAGCTCACCGCGCTTGAGTCCACGCTGCGCCGCGAACCGCGCAACGTGGTGGCCCGTCTGCAGAACGCGCAGTACCTGGTCGATCGCGGCATGCGCGCGCGAGTGCCGCGCGAACTCGCCGCGGCCGAGCGGGCCGCTCCCGAAGACAGCGTGTTGCGCCGCAGCGTGCACTTCAACGCCGGCTGGATGCACTACCGCATGGGCGATTTCGACGCCGCGCGCAATCAGTGGCTGCAGGCCTGGCGCCAACACGGTGGGCATCCGGATTGGGTACCGATCGCGTTCGCGCTGACGCTCTGGAGCCAGGGCGATCGCGAGACCGCACTGGCCTATTTCCAGGCTGCGGTCAGCGCCCGGCCTGAGCAATGGGGCAGTGCGGAAGCGGTAGAGGCAAGCGCCAGCGCGCTGGGCGCGAATGAACAGTTTGTCCTGCAGTCCATGCATCAGGCCGCGGTGGGCGCAGCGCGCTGAGAGCACGCTCGGGTGGGGCCCAGGTGAGGTGCAGCCTACATCCGCACACGCCTTTCACCGAATCCCCCAGTACCTGTGGCTCAGGCTGCAGAATGGTCCTCCTCGGCAACGGCAGCGAGAGCGTCCACGGCAGGTGCGGCGGCACAGCACTTGCTGCGATTGAGTGGCACCTTGTGAAGAAAGACGGAGATCGCCGCGACCAGGCATGGCGGAACGGTCCAGGCGGACGCTGAATGCGGGTTTGAGCTGCGGATGCGGCACAGCTGGGCTTCGCGTGAGAAGCCAAAGGGGCGGCGGGTGGACTACGCGAGCTTGTCGGTACTGGTGGTCGAGGACCATGGCTTCCAGCGGCGCATGGCACTGCGCCTGCTGGCGGACATCGGCTGCGGGGAATGTCTGGAGGCGGCCAGCGGCGAGGACGCGCTCGGCCTGCTTGAGGCGCGCGAAAAGCCGGTGCACGTCCTGCTGGTCGATCTCGACATGCCGGGCATGGATGGCGTGCAGTTCATCGCTGCGGTGGCCGGCAAGGGCCTGGCCTCGGCGCTGGTAGTAGCCAGCGCACTGGAGCCCGCTCTGCAGCACACGGTGGAAAACATGGCCCGCGCCTACGGCCTGCGGGTGCTCGGCAGTGTGCAGAAGCCGCTGACCAGCACCAAGCTGCGCGACATTCTTTCGACGCTGGCGATCGAAGCCGACCCCGTCGGCAGCCCGCATCTGGACACCCTGAGCGCGCAGTGTCTGAAGGACGCACTGCTGCGCGACGAGTTCGTCGCCTACTTCCAACCTCAGGTCACGGTCGACAACGGACACGTGGTCACGGTCGAAGCGCTGGCGCGCTGGCGCCGCGGTGACGGCGACATGGTCTGGCCGACGCAGTTCATTCCGGCGCTGGAGCACGCCGGCCTGATCGAGGAGCTGACCCTGCGCATGCTCGACCAGGCCTGCGCCTGGCAGGCGCGCTGGGCCGCCGACGGGTTGGTGCTGCGGGTGGCCGTGAACGTGTCGATGCTGGGCCTGACCGAAGCCGATGCCGCCGACCGCTTTCAGCAGGTCGCCGAACGCCACGGTGTGATGCCCTCGCAAATCATTCTGGAGTTGACCGAGAGTGCGGTGATGCAGGAGGCCGCCACGGCTCTGCAGGCGCTGGCGCGGCTGCGACTGAAAGGCTTCGGACTGTCGATCGACGACTTCGGCACCGGCTATTCCTCGCTGTCGCAGCTCTCGCAGATTCCCTTCACCGAGCTCAAGATCGACCAGACCTTCGTCACCGGCGCGCAGCGCAATCCGCGGCGGCGGGCGGTGGTCGAGGCCAGCCTTGAACTGGCCCGCAAGCTTGGTCTGGCCGTGGTCGGCGAAGGCGTCGAAACCACCGCCGAGTGGCAGATGCTGGCCGAGCTCGACTGCACCTATGCACAGGGCTATCTGATCGGCCGGCCGGTGCCGGGCGAAGAACTGCCGGCGGTGATCGCCGCCTGGCGGCGGCCGGGGGCCTAGGCGCGATGGCCCGCGGCTGGCGCCGTCCGGGGATCCGCGCGCAGCTGCTGGGGCTGGCAGCCCTGCTAGTCGGTACCGGCGGCACGGTTCTGCTGATCGATGAGTCGGCCAGCCGCAGCCACGCGCGCAACCTGCAGTGGATGGCGCAAGGCCCGCTCGCCAACGTCGCCAGCGCACGCGCGATCGCCGAGGCCTACAGCCAGGATCTCGGCGGCGCCGTGTGCCGCGCGTCGTATGGCCAGATGGGACAGGAGCAGGCGGCGGCGCTCGCCGAGGCGGCTTTGATCCGAATCGAAGACCACTGGCAGAGCCTGCTACGCACGCCCCAGGACAGCGCGCAGCGCAGCCTTCTGGAGCAGATCGGTGAAGCCCGCGCGGGCGCGGAACGGGTCGCGGGTCGGGCGATCCTGGCCCTGAACGACGGTGACACGGCAGCGCTGGCGCAGCTGTGCCGCGCCGAACTCGGTGCCGCACTGGATCCGGTCACGTTGCGCCTGCGGCTGCTGGCCGAGCAGTCGATCACCGCGGCAGAAACGCGAATCAACGAAGACCGCGCGCTGATGCAATACGTCGGCGCCTGGCGGCTGGGCCTGAGTCTGTTCACCCTCGGCGTGGTGGTGGTGGTCGGCTGGCGACTGTCGCGCAATCTGGTGCGCGGCGTCGAAGGCCTGGAGGACCTCGCGCTGCGCCTGCGCGAGCGCGACTTCCGCGAGGCGCCGGTGTTCCGCCCAAACGGCGAGCTGGGCGCCGTGGTCGATGCCTTCGAGGACATGCGCCGCGAGCTGCTGCGCTACGGCTCCGAGCTGCGCCAGTCGGAGCTGCGCGCGAACGCCGCCAACCGCGCCAAGAGCGCGTTCCTCGCGACCATGAGCCACGAGTTGCGCACGCCGATGATCGGTGTGACCGGCATGGTCGAAGTGCTCTCGCACACGCGGCTGGACGAAGACCAGCGGCGCGCGCTGGCACTGATCCGGCACTCGGCCGACAACCTGCTGCAGATCATCGGCGACATCCTCGACTTCTCGAAGATCGAGGCCGGCAAGCTCGAGCTGGCGCCGGTGCCGGTCGACCTGCGCCGCCTGATCGAGAGCTGCGTGCTGAACTTCGTCGCGGCAGCGTCCAGCAAGGGCCTCAGCCTCGACTGCCGGATCGACCCGACGCTCGGCCCTGCCTATCTGGCCGATGCGCTGCGGCTGCGGCAAATCCTCGGCAACTTCCTGTCGAATGCGATCAAGTTCACCGAGCGCGGCGGCGTGCACGTCAACCTTGAGCGCATCGGCAGCGGCGAGCGCGGCGAGCGCCTGCGACTGTCGGTCAGCGACACTGGCATCGGCATTCCAAAGGATGCGCAGGCGCAGCTGTTCGAACCCTTCGCGCAGGCCGAGACCAGCACCACGCGGCGCTTTGGCGGCAGTGGTCTGGGGCTTGCGATCTGCGCGCATCTGGCCGAGCTGCTGGGCGCCCAGATCGGGCTGGAGAGCCGCGAGGGCGAAGGCACCACCCTGCGGCTTGAGTTCGAGCTGGCGACCGCCGACCCCGCCGCGATCGAAGCCGAGCCCAGCGGCTCGGCCGCGCTGACGACACGGCGACGGCTGCCCAGCGCGGCCGAGGCCGAACTCGAAGGCAGCCTGGTACTGCTGGTCGACGACCATCCCACCAATCGACTGGTGGTGACCCGCCAACTGGCGCTGGCCGGATTTCGCTGCGAAGCGGTCAACGACGGCGCCGCCGGTCTTGCGGCCTGGCGCAGCGGGCGCTTTGCACTGGTGCTGACCGATCTGCACATGCCGATGATGGACGGCTACCAGCTCACCGCCGAGATTCGCGCGGAAGAAACACGCCGCGGCCTGCCGCACACGCCGCTGATCGCACTGACCGCGGCCGTGCTGAAAGGCGAGGCCGAGCGCTGCATCGAAGCGGGCATGGACGACTACATCGCCAAGCCGGCCAGCATCGAGACCCTGCTCAAGCACCTTCGCCACTGGCTGCCGCACCTCACCGACAGCCTCTCGGCTGCGGGTGACCCGGCCTCCGCGACGACGCCGTCGAACGCAGACGCGCCCACCCAAAGGCCCGCGACGTTCGACCCGCAGCCGCTGCGCGCGGTGCTCGGCGATGACCCGTCGCTGCTGCGGCAGGTGTTGGAGGAGTTCCTGGAAGCCGCTACCCAGGACGTCGAGGCCGCCGAACAGGCCTGGCGCCGCGATGACCGCCCCGCGATCGTGCGCGAGGCGCATCGGCTCAAGGCCGCAGCCGCGCTGGCCGGCGCCGAAGCCCTGTGCGCACAGGCTGCCGAGTTGGAGGACGGCGCAGCGCGGATGCGCGCCGATGCGCTGGAACTTGCAGTCGCGCGTCTGCATCTGCGCCTGGCTGAGTTCAGCGAAGCCAGTGGCACATTGCGGCTGGCGCCGCGTGAGCTCGGCGGTTGAGGCTTGGCGCATGCAGGTGTGTGCGTGCACGGGAACGACCGAAGGCAGCGGCCAGCAGCGGCGCCTCCTGCCGGATGCGGCTTCAGCTGAGCCTTGAACCTCGATAGCGCATTCAGAGGCGAGCTCCAACGCGGACGCGGCTTCGCGCCGTGCTCCGACCTATGGCGCGGCTGTGCCACGGCGATGGTCGAATCCGACCTGCCGGGGCGCGCCGCTATGCTGTGCAGCCCTCGCCTGCGCATTGATCCATGGCTTTCGACGCCTTCCTGCTGATCGTAGTGATGCTGGTGGTCGGCATGCTGGCCGCGCGCAGTGGCCTGTTCGCCGACAACGCCGCCGAAGTGCTGAACCGCTTCGTGCTCTACGTCTGCCTGCCGGCGGCGATCCTGCGCGCGGCACCGAAGCTGGAATACAGCAGCGCCCTGCTTGGGCTGGTGGCAGTTCCGTGGATCGTTCTGGCGGTGAGCATCGCACTGGTGCTGCTGGCTTCGCGCCTGCTGCGCTTTGGCGAAGCCGAACGTGCCGTGCTGCTGCTGTGTGTGCCGCTCGGCAACACCAGCTATCTCGGCTACCCGCTGATCGAGGCCATGCTCGGCGAGTACGCCCTGCGCTACGCGGTCGTCTACGACCAGTTCGGCAGTTTTCTGATTTTGTCGACCTGGGGCCTGTGGGTGCTGGCACGCTACGGCGGCGATGCCAAGCCGAGCCTGCGCCAGATGGGCCTGCGGGTGCTGAAGTTTCCGCCCTTCATCGCGCTGGTGCTCGCGCTGACCCTGATGCCGGCCGAACCGCCGCAGGCGATCGACGCGATCCTGAAGCGGCTGGCCGACGCCCTGCTGCCGGTGGTGGCGATGGCGGTCGGCCTGCAGGTTCGGCTGGCGCTGCCGCGCAACGAGGTCGCACCGCTGGCGGTCGGCATCGGCTACAAGCTGCTGCTGATGCCCCTGCTGGTCTGGCTGCTGCTGCCGCTCCTCGGCCTGAGCGGCGACATGGGCCGCGCCGCCGTGCTGGAAACGGCGATGCCGCCGATGATCACGGCCGGCGCGCTGGCGATCTCGCACGGTCTGGCGCCGCGGCTGGCAGCGGCCTTCGTCGGCTACGGCATCGTGCTGTCGCTGCTTTCCTTGCCGCTCTGGCATAGGCTGCTGACCTAACTGTCTCTCCAATCCTCAGCCGGAGCCCGCCATGGCCCTCGACCCGCAGCGACTCGCCCCGCTCTACCCGCTCGACAGCCTGCGCCGTGACACCCTCGAACACCTCTGCGCCGAAGCCAGCCTGATGCATTACGGCCCGAACGAGCCCCTGTTCCGCGCCGGCGATGTCGACGAGGATCTCGTCTATCTGCTGAGCGGCAGTATCGAAGGCCACTACCCGGACGGCCGCAGCAAGCGGGTCGACGCCGGCAGCCTGCAGGGCCGCTATCCCGTCGGCGAGGCGCAGCCGCGACGCTTCAGCGCGCTGGCCGGACCCGAGGGCGCCGAGGTGGTGCGCATGGACCGCCGCGCCACCGAGAAGCTGCTGGCCTGGGACCAGCTCTGCCGCCACCGCAACGAGCAGGCCGACAGTGCCGAGGACAATGCCTGGGTGTACCGCCTGCTCGGCAGTCGCGCATTCCAGAAACTGCCGACCGGCAACATCGAGCGCATGTTCGCCGCCTTCCGCGAAATCCGCGTGCCGGCGGGCGAGGCGGTGATCGAAGAGGGCGCTGCGCCCGATTACTTCTACGTCATCAAGCACGGCAGCCTGTCGGTGGCGAAGACGCTGGAGGGCCAGCCCGTGGTGGTGGCCTACCTGGTCCGCGGCGACTGTTTCGGCGAAGACGCCCTGCTCTCGAACACGCCGCGCAACGCCACCGTGCGCACGTTGGAAGACTGCCGGCTGATGCGACTGTCGCGCCCGGAATTCGAGACGGTGCTGAAGCCGCCGGCTGTCGACTGGGCCAGCGTCGAAGACGCCGCCGCCCTGACCCGCGCCGGCGCCAGCGTGGTCGACGTACGCCTGCCCAGCGAATTCCGCCAGCGCGCCCTGCGCGACGCCATCAACCTGCCGCTGTCGACCCTCCGCGAGGGCGCGGTCGAACAGCTCGACCGCCGTCGACCCGTTCTGGTGTATTGCAATACCGGCGAGCGCAGCGCAGCGGCGTGTTTCATCCTGACCCGGCTCGGCTACGACGTGCGGGCGCTGCAAGGGGGCTTGGCGCGGGTGATGAAGAAGCAACCCGCATAGGGTGCGCGTGGCGCGCACCCACACCTTCGAAAGACGCCTTCCCCAGACCCGAAGCCGGCAGCGGGGCGCACGTAGCAACCCACGCCCGCGCATGCATCGCTTCTCCGAAGCGCCGAGTCGAGACCGGCGCGACGGGGGCGCTCCATCGGGGTCGAGAGCGGTGCGCCACAGGCGCACCCTATGTGTGCCGGAGCGACCGAGGCGAGCTTCAAGCTGCAGGGGGCTTGGCGCGGGTGATGAAGAAATCGACCGCCTAGGGTGCGCGTGGCGCGCACCTCCGCCTTCAAAAGAAGGCTTTCCCCGGATCGAAGTCGGTAGCGACGCACGCGCTTGTCTCAGCATGCGCTCATCGCAACCCGCACCCCGCGCATGTTCCGCTTCTTCGATGCGCCGAGTCGAGACCGGCGCGACGGGGGCGCTCCATCGGAGTCGAGAGCGGTGCGCCACAGGCGCACCCTATGTGTGCCGGAGCGACCGAGGCGAGCTCCGAGTTCCGGTGGGTCAAGACACACCCTATGAGAGTGCCGCGCTTCGGCTTCGGCTTCGGCTTCGGCTTCGGCTTTTGGCTGGTGCTCTTGCTCGGCTCTTGCTCGGCTCTTGCGGGCAGGAGCCCGCGCTCTTCCCGGGCCCCCTGGGGAGCGGCGGGAGGCGGTCGACCAGCCCGTAGGGTTGCCCGCAGGGATGCGGGCAAGGTTTTCGACAGGCCAAGGATGGCCTGTCCGAAAACCCCGACCGACTCACGCGAACCCTGAGCGCAGGGATGCGCGAAGGGCGCGGACGAGGGGTGGCCTTCTCTTTGGTTACTTTCTCTTGGCCACGCAAGAGAAAGTGACTCGGGCAGCCCGAAGGGCTGTCCGAAAGCTCTTGATCTTGATCTTCGCTCCGAGCGATGAAGCGAAACCGAGGCAAGGGTGGAGCTCATGGTGGGCCAGGGCCCACCCTATGCACATCGCGAGTAGATCGACCGAGGCGAGGGCCCAGCTTCGGCGGGTCAAGACCCGCCCTACGTAGGTCGCAAGTGGATGGACCGAGGCGAGCGTCCAGCCCCGGCGGGTCAAGACCCGCCCTACGTCAATCGCGCGTGGAGGGACTGAGGCGCGTGTGGAGCTCATGGTGGGCCAGGGCCCACCCTATGGACGCCTCGAAGCGCGCGCGGTCAGCGCCCGACGATCACCTCATCTGCCGGCCGCGCTGCAAACAGGCCGCAGCAGACCACGCCGGCGATCTGGTTGATCTCGCGCTCCAGTCCGACCGGATCGGTGATCCGCAGGTTGTGCACATCCAGAATCCAGTTGCCGTTGTCGGTGACCACGCCATCGCGCCAGACCGGCTGGCCGCCAAGCGCGACCAGCTTGCGGCCGACGTGGCTGCGCGCCATCGGAATCACTTCGACCGGCAGCGGAAAGCGGCCGAGCAGATCCACCTGCTTGCTGGAATCGATCACGCAGACGAACTTCGCGCTGGCCGCGGCGATGATCTTCTCGCGGGTGAGTGCCGCGCCGCCGCCCTTGATCAGACGCTTGTGCGGGTCGCACTCGTCGGCACCGTCCACATACAGCGCCAGCGGGCCGACCGCATTGAGGTCCATCACCTCGATGCCCTGCAGGCGCAGCAGAGTGCTGCTCTGCTCCGAGCTGGACACCGCACCGCGGATACGCGATTTCATCCGGCCCAGGCCTTCGATGAAGTAGCGCACCGTGGAGCCGGTACCGACGCCGATGACGCTGTCTTCTTCGACATGTTCGAGCGCCTGTTCGGCGGCATTGCGTTTCTGGTCTTCGAGGGACATGGCTTTTGGGTCCGGGATTTGGGATTCGGGATTCGGGATTCGCAGAAGCGGGTTGTCGCGAGAATCAAGGCATGCGGGGCCGCAGGCGCGCGAGCGAGCAGCTAGCTCTCCCCGGCCAGCTTCAGGATATGTGCCCACTGGGCGTCCGTGACCGGCAGGATCGACAGGCGGTTGCCGCGGCGGAGCAGGGCGAAGTCGCCGAGGGCTTCGGCCTCATTGCGCAGCTGATCGAGCGAGACGACGCGATTGAACTTGCGCGCAAATGCAACGTGGCGCAACCACCAGCGCGGGGTGGCAGGGTTGCTCTTGGCATCGAAATAGTCGCTGTCGAGCTGGAACTGGGTGGGATCGGGGATCGGATCGCCGACCACCTCGGCCAGTCCGGACACCCCGGGCACCGGGCAGTTGGAGTGGTAGAACAGCACGCCGTCGCCGGGCTGCATGTCCTTCCACATGAAGTTGCGCGCCTGGTAGTTGCGCACGCCGGTCCACGGTTCGCGCTTGACCTTCTTCAGGTCATCGATCGAGAACTCCTCGGGCTCGGACTTCATCAGCCAGTAGGCCATGCGGGGTGATCTCCTGCGGGGTCAGGGCCGCGTCGCGCGGCAGTCGATGAGCTCGTGCTCGGTGGCGACGTAGTCCAGCGGCACGTCCCAGGGTTCGGGCGCGAACTGCGCGATCTGCTGGAAGCCGTAGCCGACGCCGACCAGCAGCGGCGAGGCCGGCCTCGGCACGACATTGAGAAAGGCGAAGCTGCGGTCGTAGTAGCCGCCGCCGGCGCCCAGCCGGCCGCCGCCGCGCTCGAAGCCGACCAGCGGAACCAGCACGCCGTGCATCTGCTCGGGCTCCAGCTGCGAACTACGCGCGAGGTCGGGCTCGGGAATGCCGTAGCGGTTGCTGCGCAAGGGGTCACCGGTGCGCCAGGGCGCGAAGCCCAGCGTGCCGTCTTCGCGCAGGCAGGGCAGGCAGTAGACGAACGGCGGCTGACCCATCAGCAGGGCGTGCAGCGAGAGTTCGCCATCCATGGCCCAGTAGCCAGCGACGTAGCCGGGCTGTTGCAGCACGGTCAGACCGCGCAGTCGCTGCGGCAGCGCCAGCGCGGCGGCCATGCGTTCGGCGGCGGGCAGAAGGCGGCGGCGCGCTCGCAGCTCGCGGCGGAGTTCGACACGCGGGTCGGTGGAAGTCATGGGCTGCTGCATGCGTGCCCGGCTGCGGGCAGGGAGGGAAAGATCCTCCGCCGTGCGGTTGCTGACCAAACGACCTTGATCCCGAGGATCAGGTGGGATTGCTCACGGGCTCTTGGGCTTTCCGCTACGAGGCGGACTTGCACGCCGGGCCCGGGTATCGCGCTCCCGGGGTCGTTAGTTAGGGTCAAGGCAAAAAGTAAGGTCCGCAAAGCCAGCACGGCAGAGGACGGGGTGAGTGTAGCGCGCTCATTCCGGCAGGGCGATGGCGGAGGTGCTATGGAATCGTGAAGACAGCGCCCCGCTGACCCATTGGTTCAGGCAGTGAGCAAGCTGCAGCCGCGCGTGTCGCCCGCACGCACGCAGGGCTACAAGGGCAGTTTCGGCGGCACGCCGAGCACGGTGCCCTGCATCAGCGTGTCGAGCCGACGGTTGAGGTCGGTCAGGCTGCGCTCCAGACGCGCATCGCGCTCGGTCTGCGCCTGCTTCAGCGCGTTCAGCTCGTGCGTCAGGTTCAGCGCTACCAACACCGCAAGTCGATCGATGCTGGCGCTGGGATGGCTGCGCCGCAGTTCGCGCAGCTGGCGATCGACCTGCTCGGCCGAGGCCACCAGGCCGGCGCGCTCTTCGGCCTTGCAGGCGACCAGAAACTCGCGATCAAGCACGCGCAGGTTGACGGGATCACTCATCGGGCGGTGGCCTTACGCGCTCTGTTCCAGGGACTTCAGGCGCTGGATCATCGCCTCCACCCGCGTCCGCGCCTGCTCGTTCTTCGACAACAGGCTGGCGCGCTCATCGAGCAGCTGCTGCCGCGCCTCACGCAGGCTGGCGTTTTCGCCCGCCAACTGCTGCACATGCTCGGCCAATCGCTCAAGGCGCTGGGCGAGGGCCGCGATCAGCTCGGCAGGGTCAGGGGTGCTCATGGCCGCTGACGATAGGCGTCGCCGGGCTCAGCGGTCAATAGACAGGCTCAAGCCGGCGGAGGCCAGCAGCATGGCGGGCGCGTGGTGGTCGAGGAAATTGATGCAGTCGCTCTCCTCGATCGGCCGCGACAACCAGTAGCCCTGGATCTCGTCGCAGCCCTGCTCATGCAGGTACTGCAGCTGTTCGACCGTCTCCACGCCCTCGGCCACCACGTTCAGGCCCAGCGAGTGCGCCATGGTGATGATGGTGGCGGTGATCGCCTCGTCGTCGGGGTCGGTGGTGAGGTCACCGACGAATTCCTTGTCGATCTTCAGGGTGTCGATCGGCAGCCGCTTCAGGTAGACCAGCGAGGAATAGCCGGTGCCGAAGTCGTCGATGGCCAGCAGCACGCCCAGACCCTTCAACTGATGCAGCACCGCCGTGGCCTGTTCGGCGTTGGCCATGACCATGCTCTCGGTCACCTCAAGCTCGATTGAGTTTGGCGGCACCGGGTACTCGGCCAACAGCTCGCCGATCAGCTCAACCACATCGCCGCGCAGCAGCTGCAGCACCGAGACATTGATCGACATCGACAGCCCCGCACGCCCCGCCGCCTGCCAGCCCGACAGCACGCTGAAGGCCTCGCGCAGCACCCATTCGCCGATCGGCAGGATCAGGCCGGTTTCTTCCGCGACCGGGATGAACTCGCCGGGGCTCATCTCACCGAGCTCCTCGCTGCGCCAGCGCAGCAGGGCCTCGAAGCCGGCGATGCGACCGCTCGCCAAATCCAGTCGCGGCTGGAACACCAGGTAGAACTCACGCCGATCCAGCGCCCGCCGCAGCGCCGCCACCAGCGAGGCGCGGCGGCGAGCCTCGGCGTCCATCGCTTCGTTGTAGAAGCTGTAGGTGTTGCGGCCGCTGTCCTTGGCCGCATACATCGCGGTGTCGGCGAACTTCAGCAGGTCGGTCGGCACCAGCGCATGGTCGGGATACAGGCTGATGCCGATCGAAGGGGTGATGATGATTTCGCTGCGGCCTTCGACTTCGAGCGCCGCAGTAAAGGCGAGGATCACCCGCTGCGCAACTTCTTCGGCGGCTTGGCGGTCTTCGAGGTCTTCCAGAATCACGGTGAACTCGTCGCCGCCCAGTCGGGCCACGGTGTCCTGTGGGCGCACGGTTGCCAGCAGGCGCGCCGCTGCCGATTTCAGGATGCGATCGCCAGCGGCGTGACCCATCGAGTCGTTGATGTCCTTGAAGCGGTCGAGGTCAAGGAACAGCACCGCCACCCGCGTGCCCTGGCGACGCGCGCGCACCACCGCACGGGCCAGGCGCTCGGACAGCAGGCTGCGATTGGGCAGACCGGTCAGGGTGTCGTAGTTGGCGAGGTAGCGCAGCTCCTGCTCGGCGCGCTTGCGATCGGTGATGTCACTGACCACCCAGACGTAGTGGCTGCGCTCGCCGTGCGCATCGTTCACCGCGTTCACTTCCACCGAGGCGAGATACTCCTCGCCGTCGCGACGGCGCTGCCACATTTCGCCCTGCCACTGACCGACCGCGATCACCGCTTCGTTGACCTTGCTGTAGAAGGCTTCGTCGTGCTGGCTGCTGTGCAGCAGGTCGACCGGTTGGCCGCGAACGTCGTCGAGCGCATAGCCGGTGATCCGGCAGAAGGCGGGGTTGACGCTGACGAAGCGCATGTCGAGGCCGCACACGGCCACCGCCTCGCCCATGCTGCGCAGCACTTCAGAGGCGATTCGGCGCTCGTATTCGGCGGCACGGCTCTCGGTGATATCGCGGGCGGTGCCGGCCATGCGCACCGGCGTGCCGCTGGCGTCACGCTCGACGATCTTGCCGCGCGAACGCACCCAGACCCAATCGCCGTCGCCGCGGCGAACCCGATGCTCGGACTCGAAGAACTCGGTGCGGCCGGCGATATGCGCCTGCATGATCTGCTGCAGGCGGCGGATGTCCTCGGGGTGCACGGCGCGCGAGCGGAAATCCTCGGTATCGAGCTCGCTGTCCGCGCCCGGGCCCAGCAACTGCTCCGCGCCCACGCGGTAGAGCCGGTTGCTGCGGATGTCCCAATCCCAGAATTCGTCGCCCGAGCCCCACAGCGAGAGTTTCAGGCGCTCCTCGCGCTCACGCAGTTCGCCCAGCAGGCGGAGCTGGCGGCGACGCTCGGCGCGCACGCGACGCAGCCACAGCGAGGCCAGCAGCATCGCCAGCGCGACGTAGGCGAGCACGGCCGGCACGCTGGCCCAGGCCGGGGGCACCACCCGGATTGCCAGCCGGGCCTCCTCGCCGCTGATGCGGCCATCGCGGTTGCTGCCCTGCACGCGCAGCAGGTAGTCGCCCCGCCCGAGATTGGTGTAGGTGGCTTCGCTGCGGGTACCGGCATCGTTCCAGTCCTCGTCGAAACCCTCCAGCCGGAAACGAAAGCGGTTGCGCTCCGGGAAGGTGAAATCCAGCGCCGCGAACTCCACCCTGAGGACCTGCTCGGACTGCCGGAATTCCAGCTCGGTGGGCATGTCGAGCCCGTTGACCGGCTTCAGTTGCCGGCCCACGCCGATCCCAGTCAGACGCACCGGCGCCTCGAAGGGGCTGGGCGTGAAGTGCTGCGGGTCGAACACGTTCAAGCCGCGAACGCCGCCGAAGGCGAGTCGGCCGTCGCGTAAGGCGACCGCGGCACCGCCGTTGAATTCGAGATCCTGCAGACCGTCCTGCAGTTCGTAGCGCACCACCTCGCCGGTGTCGGGTGCAAGCCGCGCCAGCCCGCTGTTGCCGCTCAGCCAGACGCGACCGTCGCTGCCGAGCATCGCCGCGTACACCGTGGGCGTGGCGAGGCCACGGGACGCACCGAAGCGCTCGACCTGCAGGCCGCCCTCGGGCAGCAGGTGCAGCCGGTTCAAGCCACTGTGGGTCGACACCCACAGCTCGCCCTGCGGGCCCTGCCAGAGGTGGCGGACCAGGTTGCCGCTGAGCGTGTTGGGGTCGTCAGGGTCATGCAGCAGCCGCTGCACTCGCGTGGTGGCGGGGTCGATCCGGTTCAGGCCTTCCAGCGAGCCGGCCCAGATCTGGCCGTCGCGGTCCTCGAACACATAGATCACCAGCGGATGACTGAGCGTCGACAGATCGTCTGGATCGTGGCGATACCAGTGGTGCTGGCCGCTGCGCACGTCCCATGCGAGCAGGCCATCGCTGAAGGTGGTGATCCACAGTCGGCCGTCGCGAGCGCGAATCAGGTGCCGCAGATCGGTGACCGCTTCGACCTTGCCCGGAACGGCCGGTAGCTTGATCCGGCGCGCGCTGCGCTGGCGTGGGCTGTACTCGAACAGGCCGACATCACTGGACACCCACAGCTGGCCCTCGCCGGCATCGGCGACACCGAACACTCGAATCGCGACGTCGTTGGCGTTGCCATTGCCGGTGAGCGCGGCGCGCAGCGGCGCGTAGTGACTTTCAAATTCCATCTGAGGGCCCACCAGACGCACCAGACCGCGCCCCTCGGAACCCATCCACAGCCCGCCTTCGACGTCTTCGAACAGCGTGCGTACATTGTTCACCAGCACCGGATCCAACGCGCTGCGGGTCTCGAAAGCGCGTGAGAACAGCGCTCCCTCCGGCCGCGTGGTGGCCACGCCCCGCGCCTCACCGCCTATCCACAGCAGGCCGGAACGATCGACCATCAGCCGCGCCAGCCGGTCCTCGTGCAGGCTGTGTTCGACGTCGGGGTCATGCCGCAGCGCCAACGTTTCACCGCTGCGCGGGTCCAGTCGCATCAGGCCGCCGTTGTGCAGGGCCATCCACAGCTGCTGCTGAAGATCGATCGCAAGCGCGCGCACCGGCTGCGAGCGCCGGTCGCTGGGCCAGATCCGCTGCGGCTCGCGCTCGCCGCGACGCCAGCGGTACAGGCCATCTTCGGCGCCGACCCAGACACCGTCCTCGCCATCCTGCAGCACCGCGTGCAGGCGCATGCGCGCCCCCAGCCGGCGCGGCAGGGTTGCGCCCGGCGGGAACAGGAAGAGTCCCTCGTGGGTGGCCGCCATCACGCTGCCGTCGCCGAGCAGGCTCAAGCCCGCCAGGCGCAAGCTGCCCTCGATATCGGCCTCGAAACTCAAGCGACGCTCGCGCAGGCCGGTGTCGGGATCAAACAACTCGATGCCCTGACCGGTGCTGACCCAGAGGCCGATGCCGGGCTGATTGAGCAAGCCCGTGACGCGGTCGCGATGGCCCTTGCCGCCTTCGGAGCGCGCCAGCAGATGCCTCTCGACGCGGCCGCTGGCCAGATCGATCGAGGCCAGGAAGCGTGTGTTGGTGCCGACCCACAGGCGCCCCTGGTCGTCCTCGGCGAGCGCCGTGATGAAGGTTTCCGGCAGGCTGCTGGCATCGTCAGGATCGTGCAGAAACACGCGCAGCTGCTGCCCGTCGTAACGATGCAGACCGCCTTCGGTCGCGATCCAGACGAAACCGCGGCTGTCCTGCAGCAGCGCATTGACCGAGTTCTGCGCCAGCCCGCTGCGGCTGTCGATCACGCGGAAGTGATAGTCCTGGCGCGCGCCGAACGCCAACAGCGGCAGCAGCAGCGCGAGGATCCCGACCAGGAATCCCGCACCGATACTCCGATTGGCTTCACGCTTGCGCCGGCTCATGCCCGCCTCAGTGGATTCGATTGCCGCCCGCTGCGCCCCATCCCGACGGCGCCCCGGCCGCGGCGGCCGCCGAACCAGAGCTCCGGAGTGTAGGCAGCAGCCCTGCCGCCAACAAGCAAATGTGATGCCGCGCGCAGTTGGCGCCTGCAGCGCGACGCCGGAATCGCTCTGCCCTTGAGCCGCGCGAGGCCGGCGACATCGGGTCCGCGCGGGCCTCGCGCTACACTTGCGGGCCCCTTGCTGTGGTTACGCACGCTGTGTCTGATTCCGAGCTTCCCTCCTTGTCCGAAGTCGAACGCGCGTTGGCCGAGGCCGCGATCGGCATTGATGCCGCCGAATTGCACGGCTCGATTTGCGGCCTGCTGTCCGCGGGCGGGCGCCTGGCCGGCGCCGACTGGCTGGAAGCGCTGGCCGTCGAAGGCCCCCGACAGGCACCCGGCGGCGTGCTCGACCGCCTGCGCAGCCGCACCCTGGCTCAGCTCGGCGACACTGAATACGGCTTCGACCTGCTGCTGCCGGGCGAAGAGGCCGACCTGGGCGACCGCGTCGAAGCGCTCGGCGCCTGGTGCCGCGGTTTCCTCGGCGGCTTCGGTCTGGGCACCGCCACCGCTGCACAGCTCTCCGACGAGGCTCGCGAAGCCATCGAAGATCTCGCCCGCATCGCCCAGGCCGAGCTCAGCTTCGAAGACGACGAAGACGACGCCAACGCGCTTGAGGAAATCATCGAGTTCGTGCGGGTCGCGGTGCTGCTGCTGCACAGCGAGCACGGCGGCGACTCCAAGCAGTCGACCCTGCACTGAGCCGATGGCCCTGCTGCGCGCCCCTGCCCCGATCCGTACCAGCGAGTTCGTGCGCCGCCGCCGACAGCTGATGAAGCTGGCCGGCGACGACGCGATCCTGATCCTGCCGTCGGCCGCCGAGCGCATCCGCAACCGCGACAGCACGTATCCCTACCGGCAGGACAGCGACTTCTGGTACCTGACCGGCTTCAACGAACCCGAAGCCGTGCTGGTGCTGATCCCCGGCCGCAGCCACGGCGAAGCCCTGTTGTTCTGCCGCGAACGCGACGCTGAGCGTGAAGCCTGGGACGGACCGCGCTTTGGCCCGGAAGGCGCAGTCGAATCGCTGGGATTCGACGACGCCTACCCGATTGGCGACATCGACGACATCCTGCCGGGCCTGATCGAAGGCCGCTCGCGGGTGTTCTATCACTTCGGCCGCGAGGTCGAGTTCGATCTGAAGCTGATCGGCTGGGTCAACCGCGTGCGCGCACAGATTCGTCATGGCGCCGAATCACCGCACGAGTTCATGGAGCTCGGCCACCTGCTGCACGAGCAGCGCCTGTTCAAGAGCGCGTCCGAACTCAAGCTGATGCGGCACAGCGCGGCGATCGCCAGCGAAGCGCACGTGCATGCGATCCAGGCGACCCGGCCGGGCCTGTACGAATACACGGTCGAAGCCGAACTGCTGCACGGCTTCCGACGCCACGGCGCGGTGCCGAGCTACGAGCCCATCGTCGGTGGCGGCGCCAATGCCTGCGTGCTGCACTACCGCGCCAACAGCGCGGCGCTGAAGCCCGGCGAACTGCTGCTGATCGACGCCGGCGCCGAGTTCCAAGGCTATGCCTCGGACATCACCCGCACGTTTCCAATCTCCGGCACCTACAGCCGCGAGCAGCGCGCCCTGTACGAGCTGGTGCTGGCCGCCCAGCACGCGGCGATCGACGCGGTCCGCCCCGGCAACAGCTGGATCGACCCGCATGTGGCCGCAGTGCAGGTCTTGACCGAGGGCCTGCTTTCGCTGGGCCTGCTGCGCGGCACGCTCAAGCAGTGCATCGCCGACGAGAGCTACCGCCGCTTCTACATGCACAAGACTGGCCACTGGCTGGGCCTGGACGTGCACGACGTCGGCGACTACCGCATCGGCGGCGAGTACCGCCTGCTCGAACCCGGCATGGTGCTCACCATCGAACCCGGCCTCTACATCGCACCCGGCGCCAAGGGCGTGCCCGCCAAATGGCAGGGCATCGGCATCCGCATCGAGGATGATGTGGTCGTTACCGCCGAGGGCAACGAGGTGTTGACCAACGCGGTGCCCAAGACCGTCGAAGCGATCGAAGCGTTGATGGCCTGAAAGCGGAGACTCGGCGTTCGATGCGCGCTTCGCGCGGCTCGACGCGGCAGTCATTCGGTAGGCCCTGGCCCACCCTGAGCTCAGCTCTCGCCTCGGTCCCGCGAGTGCATAGGGTGGGCCCTGGCCCACCATGAGCTCCACTCTCGCCTCGGTCCTTCCACGCGCGATCCACGTAGGGCGGGTCTTGACCCGCCGAAGCTGGGCCCTCGCCTCGGTCGATTTACTCGCGATGTGCATAGGGTGGGCCCTGGCCCACC
>CAZPHV010000028.1:0-60461 GCA_964586455.1 uncultured Aquimonas sp. | reverse complement strand
AGGCTGACTCAATTGTGTAGCAGAACTTATTGGGTTTTTCGACAGGCTGCTAGAAGTATCGCAATCACCCCGCACTGAATAGAGATTCTACCTCTATACATAGAAGGGCAATTCGGAGGTGGCGGAACACTTCGCTTGCGAAAATGCGCCAAGCCAAAAATGGCACGCACAGATCCAAGCTCCCACCAAAGGGTAAACGTCTCTGCTCACCATAGAGAAACGACATGCAACCGACGCAAGACTTCTCAGCCGACAATCTTCTCTGGATGCGAGGACGAAAAGTCACGGAAGCACTGAGGAGAAAATCCCCGTCCACCAGAGATGAGTGGCGCGCCCTAGCCGAAAATGCTGAGCAAGCTATTGCAAGTGGATCCTTTCGCTTCTCAGGATTGTTCATCTCGGCCATCATGGGCAAAGAGATCCTTTCGACATCGAGCACAACTGACGCCATAGTTCTGAGGAAGATTAATGACAACATCCGACGTGCATACGGGATACGCCAGACACATCGATCCCAAGCAATTAAGCTTCTCAAAAAGGCATTGGCAGAGAAAACCCCCAAAGGAGTAGTAACCGCGGACCTAAAGTCATGCTTCGAGAGCATCACCCCGGAGAAAGTCATTGGAAAGCTAAAACGAGATGGCCGTGTTTCGCACCAAACAATAGTCTTGCTTGAACAATTCTTTAGTCAGTCTCGCTCGTTTGGATCGAATCGATATACCAACGGGCTTCCCCGAGGGGTTCTTATCTCATCGACGCTTGCCGAGCTATTCTTAAAGGAACTCGATGCAAGACTTCAAGAAATTGAAGGAGTTTATGTCTATCTAAGATACGTCGATGACATAGCAATGCTTTCCGCGTCACAGTCCCCTATCCTATTCGAGCGAATGAAGGAGCAGATCCACAAACTAGGCCTAAAGGTCAACCACAGCAAGTGCCGAAATCGTGACGCAGCCTGTAATTGTGCATTCGGATGCAGTCACGGCGCTTCAAATTGCCCTTGCAAGAACAAATGCAGTTGCACAAACAAGAAAGACGGATTTTTGAGCATCGACTATCTCGGATATAAGCTGGTTTTCCCCACCGGGAGCAGAATGTCAAAAAGCCCCAGGACCTATGCCCTTATCGCCGACTCAAAATCTCGCAAAATCAAGACGCGAGTAAGCCAAGCAATAACGGCATACAAAGCCGACAGGGACTTTGACCTTCTTCTGGATCGCATAAAATTTCTGACGAAGAACGTCATTGTAGATAGAACGCTCAAGAAGATGCGGCTGCGCTCCGGCATCGCATTCACCTACGACCAGTATGAAGAGCCACCTGACTCTCATCCATTCGAGCGCGCCACACTTCGAAGCATTGACAAATTTATTCGAACGAAACTGAGAAAGCTCTCTGCTAGCACCGGCTTTACGTACATGCAGAAACGAAGCTTAATGAGGAACTCAGTAGAATCAGGGCACGGCCGGTTTCATCGCATGTCTTTCGACGTTAAGCGATTCGTTCAGATAAGGAGGTGCTGGAATGAAAAGTCGAAAAAATAGAGTAAACATCAAGCACCCAGAACGGAGTCTTCTCACGGACACCTGCCCATATGAACTACCGCTCTTTATGACAAACGCCAACTTCGCGACGTTTGCAAACAAGCCCCAGGGCGGCCAGAGGGAGTCGGAGCTTCACAACCAGATACTGCTTTCTAAGTCACTAGAGAACACGCCCGCGACGAAGCCATATCGCTTCTCCATACACAGAGATACGGAATCTCGGAGACAACTTGCTCTTCCCCACCCTCGAAGCCAACACCTAATGAGCCAGTTCTACGCGAGCCATGAGCTATTCATATGCAATGTATGCAGCAGAAGCGAGTACTCATTGCGGTTTCCGAGCCGTATAGCAACGCGATACCTCGACCCACGTTACGTAAGAACTACCCCCGTGACTCGAACACAAGGCGACGAGGATCCAATCGGATTCAGCGACCAGAGCAAGTGGGCCTCGACGCACTTTAGCTACAGAAAGTACAATCTCTTATACAAGTTTTTTGAAAGCGAAGAGCTACTTGGGCTTGAACGCCGTTTCAGCTATATGTTGAGCCTAGACGTATCTCGCTGCTTCGAATCAATCTACACACATAGCATTGAATGGAGTGTACGCGGAAAGGACTTTGCGAAACGAAATAAGAACAGAGGCAAGGATATCTTCGAAGCCCAGTTCGATAGGACTATTCGCCACGCGAACTGGGACGAAACCCATGGAATAGTCGTGGGGCCAGAGTTCTCAAGAATCTTCGCCGAAGTGTTACTACAGGGCGTCGACCAGAAGATCCAGTCACGAGTTAAGAATGCCGGACTTCAGGTCGAAGTCCGTCGCTACGTTGACGATTATTACATTTTCGGAAATGATGAGACATCACTCAAACGAACGGAAGCGGAAATATCGGACTCACTGAACGACGTCAATCTTCATCTTAATCAAAACAAAAGAACAATCACACCCCGACCATTCACCACCAAGATTTCTAGCGGCCGCAAGCGAGTAGCAGATATCTTTGTCGATCTCTTTGAAACGGTGGAAGCAGCACTCAGGAGGCCCGACCAAGGCCTAAGTAGCCGAATCACGGAAACGTCTCAGAACCGGGCAATTTCGGCGTTTAGACGCGTCTCCGTAGAGCTCGCAACTCCGTATAGACAGCTCGTCTCTTACGGGCTTTCCGTGGTTTTCCGACAACTATCTCGGCTTGTCGAAGCTCAGTCGGACCCAGTAAAGAAGCTAAGCCCCAGGACACTCACAGCCCTTTCTTGGATGATCTCCATTGTCAGGATTTCACAATTTCTTTATTCGGTCGATCAGCGAGCAACCACATCCATAAAGCTCGCGCAGGTTTACACAGCCACCCTCCGGCTGGCTGATCTATGGTCGTGTGATAGGGCGCCAATCGAGAGTCAAATACTCGACGGACTGAGAAACTCCTCAGATGAAGCGAGCTACGCTGGCGGCGATCAAGTTGCACGCATCAATCACATCTGCTCAGTGGACCTACTTCTTACTCCACCGCGCAGAATCGAGCCTTCCGATCTCGTCAAGCAGATGGATTTTTCTGAAGCAGGGGAGCGACTCGAAATGAAGAGCCTATTCCAGCTTCTCTGTATTCTTTTTGTCTGCAGAAAGCGCACTCGTTTCCGAAACATTCTGAGAGAAACCATCAATGAGATGAAGCGCAGATTGCATTCATCTCACTCACCACCTCACGTAGACACCGAAACCTGCATCATGCTCACAGAGTTGATTGCGTGCCCCTACGTCGACACAGACGAGAAGGTTGCGATAGTTGCTGCCGCGGTCCATCAGGTCATTGGAAGGAACTGCAGCGATGCAGAAGCAACTGCTATCATTGAGTCCCACGGCTGGATCAGTTTCGTAGATTGGAAGCAGACATCCAATCTTGAAGTGCTTCTCGCAAGAAGAGAGTTGACACCAGCCTACGACTAGGTAACCTCTCCCAGTGCCCGCCTGGATCAGCCCCTTGCCGTAAGGAGCGTACGCGCCTGCGGCCTGCACACCAGATGCCGCTCGTTGTTGGCATGCTGGCGAACATGTTTCACCGGTCGCGTTGGTTTTGACGAGAGCAGTCGAAGCATATATGGAGCGCTTCCGGACACACACTAGCGTCTGGGTCGACACCCTCAAAGCCCGCTTCGGCGGGCTTTGTTGTCCGATTGGACGGGAAAACTTGCGCTTGGATTAGCAGCGTCCTACCAACAGGAGGTTTGGGGCAGACCCGGCGGAGGGGGCAGTAATCCTCGGCACCGAGCGCATCACCGAGCGCGGGCTGCAGATCAGCGCCTGCGTGGTCGCTGCCGACGGCGAAATCCTCGGCTGGCAGGACAAGGGCCAGATCGATCCGGATGGCGCGCCTACCTGCCCCGCCTTCGGCAGCGAGCGGCAGGTGTTCAGCGTGGGCCCGCTGCGCTTTGGCGTGGTGATCTGCCACGAGGGCTGGCGCTATCCCGAGACGGTGCGCTGGGCGGCGGTTAGTGGCGCGCAGATGCGTTCATCCGCATGGCGCCTTTGGCGAACCAGGCAGGCACGAGCAGCGAGGATCAAGCGATGCACGATGACGAAACATGGTTGAGGGACTTCGCCGCCTGGGCGCACACGGACGCGGAACTGCGAGCACAACTGGCCGCGTGCGGAGGCGAGGCTGATGCCCAACTCCAGCAACTGATTCAGGACAACCTGATCTTGCGCTGGAGCGCTCGCGTTCTGTTGGAGCATGTGCGCGCAACCTCAGAGATCACTCTGGACGAACCGCATGCGAACTCGGCTGTATGCCTCGCGGCTCAGCTCCTTGATCGACGCAAAGAGAAGTAGCACTTGGTGCACACTCTGCGCCTCTTCTGGAGTGAGCCGCGACTCGTTCCGATCGACTTGTTGTATCCGCTCGAACTCCTGCACCTCACCCGCCGCCCCTGCGCGGTTGGCCGATGATCGCAGCCGCCCGACTGCCGGCTGCTCTGGTTCCAGCGGCACGGTTTGCCCGGGTTGCTGGTGGCGGATCTGGATTTGGACACTGCGTCTGGGTTGCTGGCGCAGCGGTGCAGGACGTCGGGGTTGTAGGTGAGCTCTTGCCCTTGGCCTTGCGCGGGCTTTCGCGATGGGGTGGTGGGGCGGTGGTGAAGACCGGGGCGGGTGTGTAGCTCATGGTGGGCCAGGGCCCACCCTATGGCGCCTGAGCGACAACAGCTGCGTGTCGCCAGGCTTCAACTTTCGAGTTTTTTGAGCAACGCTGGGAGACGTGATGAGTCGAGCCGCCAAGCTGCGCATGCAACGCCGTTCGATGCGTCGTGTCGCATGCGCCTGCGCGACGGTGTTCCTCTGCGCGTTTTCCGGATGCGCCCATCGCGCCCCGCAGGCTGAGCCGATGCAGCTTTGCTATGCCACTGAGCTTTCGGCATCTTTCGCCACCGACGACCTGCAGCGCGCGCTGATTCAGGCGCAGGCGTTCTCGAACTCCCGCTACGGTGAGGACTGCTTCGTGTGCGCCGAGCTGCTCGCCCTCGAGCAGGGCCAGATCCACCTGCACATCCGCAGTCCCCTGCCGGACCCCGGCATCGACACATCGGCCACGCTGAAGGTGCGCGCTGTGGATGGCCGCGTTGTGGAGTCGCGGCTGTACCACTCATGCAACGCTCGAGTCACGCCGAGAGCCCCCTGAGTCTGCGAAGCCCTCACAGCGGTTCCGACCCCGACGACCCGCGTGCTCAGGCCTGCAGACATCCAAGAGGTGTTGATTCCGGCCGCGTTTCAGCTCGATACCGACCGTGTCACCATCTCAAGCCATGAAGCAGGTGATCTCATCCACCGTCCGTTGGGCGCAGGGCACGGCTTTTCTGGAAGCGCTTGAGTCGCTTTTCGAGGCGGAGGCAGATTTCGTCGCGGCGCTGGAAGCGGAGCACGCGTCGCAGCCCGCAGCGCGCGAGCGTGAGCCTCTGTGATCCACCCGCTTGGCGCCAAGCCTCTGATCTACTGCGGCATCAGGGTGCGCCGATCTGCGCAGCCGATCGTTGAACAGCTGTCACGCGCTCGCTGATGCGGCCACGCTGGCCATGCACAACACTCCCCGGGGTACCGATCTCATCGCGGCGGCGGATCAAGATCCGCCCTACGGAAGGTTCCGCGCAGGGTGATCCTGGCCCGCCGCACTCCCGAGCCCGCGTAGGGCGGGTCTTGACCCGCCGCCCGGTCGCGAACACGCGCTTGCCGTCGCCGCACTGGTGTTCGCAGGCCCAAACGTGTCAGCGGGTGGAAGTTGGAAGACTGGCCACTTCGCTCGCCGGCATACCATCTCTGCTGGGCGCGCTAGCTCAGCTTTCCTCTCTTCATGTGGCTGCGCTTGTGCGACTACAGGCTCCTCGAACGGAACCACGCAGGTCTTCCGATGACGTCCCCCTACCAACCGCCACAACACTTCCAACCTCCAGCGTCCGCTTCAAGGGCACCGCAGGGCCTCTCCTGGCGAGGCATTCTGACGTGGGCGCTCGGCGTGTGGCTGCTCACGGTCATGGTGGGAAGCGTGGTCACCTTTGTCTGCATGAAATTCTTGGGGATCGACATCCTCGACCCCTCCAGCACGTTTCATACTTGGCATCTGATCATCTTGGGTTCCGTAAAGGCATCGCTCTTTACCGTCGTCGCTGCCCGAGCCAACTCTAGCCCCGCGAGCGACATCGGCTGGGTGCTGCTTGCCTTCTTGGTGTTGGAAACATCGGTTTCAGCCGCTTTCCTGGATGGATCTTTGCTTGTTCTTGCCGTTTGGAGTTGGCTGCCTGCCACCGTTTCGGCTGCGCTTGGCTACGGAATCGCGAGGGACTTGTGAGAAGAGGATCGCACTGAGCGCCTACCGCCCTTCGAGCATCGGCACAGGCTAGTGCGCGCCAGGAAAAGCTCTGATCTATCAGAGATTTCTGCACGCCCTGGATGGCGTGCTCGCGAATCCAGCATGCAAGCGCTTGTTTCTGCGAGAGTGAGTTCGGACCTGGGCCGGACTCACGACGTCTGAAGAGCTCCAGGATGGAGTTCTTCAGACCTTCCGTACCCTGGCATTGCCGGCACGCGTAGCGCACCCGGGCGCAGCAGGACGAAGGTGTTGACCCCTCTGAATGACCTTCGCCGCGGACCATCGATCTTCAAGACGGGAGGATTGCTCAGCCTGCGACATTCGCTGTATGCCCAAGATGTTCGAGCCACCTGCCACCGAGGCCCACCATGAAAGCCCTGATCTTCCTCGGCTCCCGCCGCGCCTCCACGCCACCGCAGCCGAAGCGCTTGGGTGAACGCGTCTGCGCATTCCTGAGCGCGCACGTGAGCAGCCGGTTCGAGACCACCTTGATCGACCCGCTCGACTATCCGCCGACCGAGGTGTTCAAGCCGGCCTTCGCCTACGCCGCCAGCAGCAAGCCTGCGTATCTGGCCACGCTGGAGCGGCAGATCCTCGAAGCCGACGCCTACGTGATGGTGAGCCCCGAGTACAACCACAGCATGAGCCCGGCCCTGTCGGACCTGCTGAACCACTTCCCCAGCTCGGCCTTTGCGTTCAAGCCCAGCCTGATCGCGACCTACTCCAGCGGCCAATGGGGCGGCACGCGTGCGGCGGTCAACATGCGCACGTATCTCTCGGAGCTCGGTTGCCTGCCAGTGTCGGCGATGCTGCACTTTCCGCATGCCGACAAGGCCTTCGAGGCCGACGGCACGCCCGCCGCCGACCAGGACGCCGCGCGCTGGGCGAAGTACGCGTCGCGCGGCATCGAACAACTGCACTGGTGGGCCGAAGCAGCCGCGCAACAGCGCGCAGCGGTCGATCCCTTCGGCGTGTCGCCGGCGTTCCGGCGCACGCCGGGCGAGCGCGATGCGCCCTAGCGACGACTTGAACGCACAGGGCGACCGCCCGCTCTAGCGACGCCCTCGCGACAGGGCGGGCGCTCGCGACCGCTGCTTCGCCCACACCGCGACGATGGATCGCGTCCACGCCGCACGCCCACCAGCGCCGTGCCGCAGCGGCGCGCTGAGAAAGCCCGAGGAACGCGTGTGGCGCCACGTTGGGCGGTGATGTCCGCTCTGGGCGCGGTTTGCTGTTCCTGCATGGGTGCCTGCCGGATCCAGACCCCGGCGTGCCGACGCCCTCCGTCATCCGCTGCCCTCGGACACCCATGCGCTCCCTGCTCGCGACCCTCGCTCTTGCCGCCGGCGCCTTGGCCTGCGGCGCCTCTTCGGCCGGCACCGTGCCGGACTTCCGCATCGACTGGTACAGCATCGACAGCGGAGGCGGCCAGTCCACGTCGGCAGACCTCAGCCTCAGGCTGGTCGGCAGCCTCGGCCAGCACGAGCCGGACGTGATTCCGCTGTGCTCGGCGGAGGCCGGCATCGACTGCGTCAGCCCGGTGCTGCAGCTCACCGGCGGCTTCTGGGCGGGTATCGCCGTGCCGCCGGTCGGCCCCGGCCCGGGCTGCGCGGGTGCGCCGGGCTGCCTCTTCATCAACGGCTTCGAAACCAGCGACGCCGGTGGCCCACCGTGAGCGCCCGCGCCCGAACACGTCCCCTCGCCCGCCGCATGTCCGCGGCCGTCGCGCACCCTGTCAGGAGATCTGCCGTGTACCCCAAGCTGCTCGTTTCGCTGCTGCTGATGCTGGCGCTGATGGCGCCGGCGCTGGCCGATACCACCCTCACCTACCAGGGCCGCCTCGACCAGAACGGCCAGCCCGCCTCAGGCGAATTCAGCGCCAGCTTCCGCCTGTTCTCCGCCGACACCGGCGGCAGCCAGGTCGGCGCCACTCTGGTGCGGACGGTGCTGGTCAGCGACGGCCTGTTCCAGGCCGACCTTGATTTCGGCGTGCAGGCCTACGAGACCGCGCTGTGGCTGGAGATCAGCGTCAACGGGCTGACCCTGACGCCGCGCCAGCGCATTGCCGCCGCACCGTTCGCGGTTCGCGCACTCTCAAGCAGCGCCTGCCCCGGCTGCAACGACGAACTGGAGGCCGTGGTTAACCAGTTGGTGGCCAGCGTGCAGACGCTGCAGTCCGAGAACGCGGCACTTGCAGCCCAGGTCAGCGCGCTGCAGGGCCAGCTGGGCGCCGCCAACAACGCGATCGATACGCTGCAGACCAAGACCGCCGCGCTCACCGCGACCGGAACCGATCTGTTCATCGAAGGGGTGAACCTGCATGTGCGCAGCGGCTCGGGCAGCACGATCGGCGCGGTCAACGGGCGCGGCAATCTGATCATCGGCTACAACGAAGCCAGCGCCAGCGGCTCCGCGCGCACCGGCTCGCACAACCTCGTGATGGGCCGACTGAACAGTTATGAGAGCTACGGTGGCATCGTCGGCGGCGTGTCGAACCGGATATCCGGCAGCTTTGCATCGGTGCTCTCGGGCGACTCCAACGTGGCCAGCGCGAGCGGAGGGGTGATCGTCAGCGGCCTCCAGAACACCGTCAGCGGGACACGTAGCGTGGTCATTAGCGGTTGGCGCAACAACGCCGGCGGACTCGATTCCGCTGTGCTCGGCGGTGACAGCAACGTTACCCAGGTGTCGGACTCCACCGTGGCCGGCGGGCAGAGCCAGACCGCAAACGCAAATGCACGCATGCGTGCGCAGGGCACGGTGGTGCCCTGACGCTACGAACCATTGAAGCCTTCCGAACGCCTCGGGTGGCGTGCTCTCCGCAAGCGCTTTGGCTTCGGCCGCACCGGGCGTTGAGGCGCCCGCCGCCGCGCTGTGCAGCACCACGCAGACGACAACAGTCCACGACCCCACAACCCCGTTCCGCGCTCCGGCGCGCGACTGCAGCCCGGTGGCTGCGCCTGAGCCTTGATCAAGGAACCCACCATGCGCCATGCACTTCGACTCGCCCTGCTCGCCCTGCTGCCGCTGGCATCGGCGCAGGCGGCGACCACCTACACCGTGACCACCACCGCCGACACCGGTCCCGGCAGTCTGCGCTGGGCCATTCTGACGCTCGGAGGCAACGCTTCAGAGAGTGTCTTCACCATCGCCTTCGATGTCGGCAGCAATCAGACGATTGCCGTTGCCAGCGATCTGCCGGCGGTCGGTCGGACCGGCGCCATCGTGACCATTGATGGCTCGGGAAGCCCTGGCCTGCAGATCGACGGGCTGGGCACGAGCCGACTGCTGTTCTCCTTGAGGAACTCGCTTTTGACCGTGCGCGATCTTTCGCTGGTCCGCGGTCGCGGAGCGAGCGGTGGCTGTCTGCGCAGCGGTGGAACCAACGAAAATGGCTCGCCGATGGTCGTCACACGAGTGCTGTTCTCGGGCTGCATAAGCGATAACGCCAACGGCGGCGCCATCCTGGCGCGCAACCAGCTCAACGTCAGCGATAGCGTGTTCCTGGACAATCGGGTCGAGCTGCAGCCCTCCACCGGTGCCGGGGGCGGCGCGATCGCCAAGCTGGGCGAGGTCGGCAACCTGATCGTCCAGCGCAGCACGTTCATAGGCAACAGCGCGCTCGGCGTAGGGGGTATCAACAGCAACCCGCAGGGCGGCGCGGTCTACATCGAGGACAACCGCCTCAACCATCTGATCCAGGACAGCTGGTTCAGCGACAACGCGGCCTTCAACCCGAGCGAGCCGGATGCAGGTTATGGAGGTGCGGTGCATCTTGAGGCCGGCGCCCTGCTGATCGAACGCAGCTTTCTGCGTGGCAACCGCGCCGGACGCGAAGGTGGGGCGATCGCGGTGGCATCGCGAGGAAACGCGAGCGCGACACGGCGATTGACCCTACGCAACAGCAGCTTCGAGGCCAACACATCGACCATGGGCGGTGCCCTCGCGTTCGGCAACTACGGCAACCAGAACGGCGTGCTCGACGTGCGCAACAGCCTGTTCCAGTTCAACGAGGCGGCCTCCAGCGAGAGCCAGAGCATCTTCCTGATGGTCGGTGCAGGCACCACCAACCTGTCGCACAACGCATTTGGCGCGCAGGGCCTGGACGGCAACAGCGCGGGCGCGCACTGCACCGGCGCCGCCAGCAGTCACAACGCCAACGCGGTGCTGGCGGGCGGCAGCATCGGCTGCGGCGTCTTCGCGTTGTCAGTCAACACCCTGGGCCTGATCGGCAGCGAGCCGAGCCTGCCCGCTGCCCGCCCGGTGGCCTATGCGCTGGCGCCGAACAGCCCCTTGATCGATGCCGGCGTGTCGGGCGCCGGCAACCTCGGCGACCCCGCGGCCTGCCTGACTTCGGACGCGCGCGGCGTGCTGCGTCCGCAGGTGGGCGTTTTCGGCGGCGCGGCACGCTGCGACATCGGACCGGTCGAGGTCGTCGGCCCGCTGTTTCGGGATGGCTTCGAGGGTTGAGACGTGGTCTCCCGCGGCGCGCACTTCGTTTGGCGTCCGGCATCTGCGGGACTCGCCGGTGGATGCGCTGCGCCCATCCACCTGCATCCGCGCATTGCGCCGTGTGTCGATCCAAACCAACCGGCTCCAGTGCGCTGCGCTTGGCTTCGGATCAGCGCAGGGACGTCGCGCCTGCAGCGGACCCGCGCGCCGATGTCCGCGCGTAGCCCACGCACCCGTGGGCTACCCGCGGACTCAAGCCGGCGATGCGCTCCAGGCGCCGGGGACGCCGGGGACGCCGGGGACGCCGGCGGCGTAGCACCTGCGCGAGCTGCGTGCGCGAGCGGGTTCGGGAAACCGGGCCCGGCGTGAGCCCAGGGCATCGACTTTCTCAGCGCGTCATTCCGACGCAGAACAACAGGGCGATGCGCAGCTTTTCGTTTCCGGCTGAGGGCACGCGCGAGTATCTGGGGGCAAGACAATCACTGGATTCTGTGACAGCAGCGTCGCCCTGGGCAGCTCGATGCGCACACGCCGCCAAGGGCGCTCATCGCTGACGATCAACAGCTCACCGTAATCCGGGAATCGACAGCGTCCCAGCGACCACGACTTTGTCGAGGAATGCTGGACCTGCAGGCGAAAGCGGCCGTCTGCGCCTGCACGCTGCGGGTGCTTGCCACTGAATCCGCTGGTCTCGGCGCTGTCGCCGACAAACAGAGCGATTCGATCGCCCGCCTGCGCCTCGCCATGGACCTCGAACAGGTAGATCGGACACTTCGCATCGGCGCTGGCACCCATTCCCGCAAGCAGCAACGCGAAGCCCCATCGCAGCCACCGGTGCCCGCAAACAAGGCCGAAGCGGGCATGCGGCCGAGCGAAGTAGTGAAGCCACATGGCAGTTCCTGATGTCGATCACAGCGGCCTGAGTCTAATCAGGCGCTCGCGGTTGCAACAGGGAGCTGCAGGGCGACGCACACAGGCGGCTCGTCGGAACGCGTTGCTGGTGCGAAGAGGCAGGCAGGCGCTGCTGACTTGTCTCGCCTCGTCAGCCGGCGGATGCTTCGCACACCTGCGGTACGGACCTTTCGCAATGGGCTTGATTCGGCTTGCCCTGCACTACTTCGGCGGCGTGTTCGCGCTGGGCTTCGTGCTCGGGGTGGTTCGCACGCTACTGCTTGTGCCGTGGCTGGGCGAACTCGCGGCGGTGGCTTTGGAGTTGCCCGTAATGCTTGCGGCGAGCTGGTGGTGGTGCGGCTGGCTGCTACGGCGCGATGCGGGATCCGGCCTTCGCGGCTCAGCGGCCCGTGCGTTGATGATGGGCGCACTCGCGCTGGGCCTTCTGCTGCTGGCCGAGTTGTCGCTGTCGATCGGGCTGGCGGGCCGCAGCGCTGCAGAGCACTTCGCGCTGTACGCGCAGCCGGCGCATCAGCTGGGTCTGGCGGCCCAAGGTCTGTTCGGCCTGATGCCCTGGCTGTGGCTGCACCGACAGGCACCTTCCACATGACGGCTTGGCCGCGCGTCACGCGCAGGCGACTGCTGCTGGCCGGGGTCGGTCTGGCTGCACTGGCCGGGGGCGGATGGGCGACACAGGCCTACCGTCGCGATATGCGCGCAGCGAAGGTGGCACTCGTCGGCGCAAGTCGGATGGTCAACACCCGCGTCGGGCCAATTGAGCTGGGCGAAATGGGCGCGGGCGCGCCGCTGCTGGTGCTGCACGGCACCGGCGGCGGCTTCGATATGGGTCTGGCGATGGCGCGTCCATTGCTGCGCGCGGGCTGGTGGGTGCTGGCGCCTTCGCGCTTCGGCTATCTGCGCACGCCGATGCCGAACGATGCCTCCGAAGAGGCCCAGGCCGATGCACTCGCTGCTCTGCTCGACGCGCTGCAGATCGAGCGCCTGCCGGTGATCGGCGGCTCGGCCGGCGCGATCTCGGCGCTGTGGTTTGCGCTGCGCCATCCGCAGCGCTGCAGCGCGCTGGTGGCATTGGTGCCGGCCACACACGTGCCGGATCGCCCCGAAACGCCCGCTGCAGCACCGTGGGCAGTGCCGATCACGGAGCGCCTGCTGCGCTCGGATGCGCTGTTCTGGGCGGCGAGCCGGCTGGCCCCGAGTGCCCTCACGGGCGCGCTGCTCGGCACCGACCCCAACCTTGTCGCAGCGGCATCGGCCGCGGAGCAGGCGCGCGTGCGGGCGGTGCTGCACGGCCTGCTGCCGCTGAGCGCGCGCGCAGAGGGGCTGTTGAACGATGCCCGACAATCGCGCCATCCGCGGCCACTGCCGCTCGATCAACTGCAGCTGCCGTTGCTTGCGATCGCCTGCGAAGACGACGGCTTCGGCACCCATGCGGCCGCGCGACACCTGGCTGAAACGGTGGAAGGGGCCGAGCTGCTCTCGTTCGTCCGCGGTGGCCATCTGTGGGTGGGTCACGACGCTGCCGTGTTCGAACGCATCGATCGATTCCTGCGCGAGTTGCGTGCTGCGTGAGGGAATCCGTCGCCGTTCGCTTGGGTCCTGCCGCACGCCCGCGCTGTCGGGCGTGGGCCGCGAGGATCACGACGAGCTGCGGATCTCGCTGACCGGTACATCCTGGCCCGCCACCGGGAAGCCACCGCGCACCGCGGCGGCCTCCCAGTGGAACTCGCACGCGCGTCCCGAGCCGGGTGCGCCCGGGCCACGCGCGGCCGAACGCAGGACATCACTCGAAGCCGTCCTCGAACACATCAATCAAGCGCGCGCTTTCGCTCGGGCCGGCGTCGGCCTCGGCAAGACCGTTGCCGTCGTCGTCGCGCGGCCGGCTCTGCAGGCGCGCATCCAGATCAGCGGGCAGATTGAAGTCGGAGCTGCTCGGCGCCAGGACGCCGTAGGCCTCGCGTACGGGACTGCCGTCGCCGAAGGTGATGACTGGCACGGCATCCGTGGGCGCGACGCGGCCGAAGGCTTCGACGCGCGGGTCGGCGCTGCTGAAGCTGGGGCCACTCGCGCAGGACGCCGTGCCGAAGTTCGCGCGGGCACCGGCCGGAATCTGCCCGACCAGGCCGAAGCACTGGTTGGGTCCGACGAAGACGTTCCCGCTGAATCCGAGAATCGTCCCGCCAACGCGGAAGAAATGTCCTGTGTTCTCCCAGAAGGCAGTGTGTCGCATGGCAACGCTGCCGGACGTTGCCACAGCGCCGGGAAAACCCGTCGAGCCGGATGGCGCGAAGTTTCGATAGAAGCTGGCGTTCTGGATGCTGAGCACGCCGCCCTCGGCAAGAATCGCCGTGCCGGTGTCCGCGTCGTGCCCGGTGAAGGACGCGCGCGCCACGTCCACGTTGGCGTTGAGCGCATAGATGCCTCCACCACCGGTGTTGTTGTTGATCGACGTCGTGAAGTTGTTCGAGAACTCGGTGTCACGCACGACCGTGGTGGTGTTTGCAGCCAGGAAGACAGCGCCCGCGGACTGGGTCTGGCCAAAGCTGCTGTTGAGGAGGAGTCGGACCCGCGTCAACTCGAGGCGGCCACTGGAATGGTAGATCGCTGAACCAAGCGCAGCGTCGGTGAGCGACAGCACTCCGGATGTACGGATCAACGTATCGACGATTTCCGTATCGCCGTTGGTGTAGATCGCCCCGCCCAACGCGTCACCGCTGGCGCTGCGGGCCGCGCAGTTGGTGAACTCCGAGTTCTCGATGAACATCGTCCAGCCGTTCACGCCGGAGGCGTCGGTGCTGCTCAGGCAGCCACCGCGCGCAATCGTTGAGGTGATGCTCGAATCGCGGAACACCCGCAGGTTGCTCATCTGGAAGGCGCCACCGCCCAGCCGCGTGAAGCGCAGGAAGCCTTCCGCCGGCACGCGGATGAGCGTGGAGGGCTGTTCCGATCTCAGGGTCAGCGATCGGGTGACGAAGGGCAGCGCACTCTGCAGCACGATGTCGAAGCTGCTGCTGCCGGAGGCCTGGATCGTGATCGTATGCGGCGCGTTGGCATCGGCATTGGCGTCGGTGATCGCCTGGCGCAGCGAGCCCGGCCCGGCGTCGTTGGCATTGGTCACGGTGAAGTTGCTTGCGTGCGCGGCGCTGTTCAGCGCAAGCACAAGGACAAAAGTAGAGATGCGCATGGGCAGTGTCCAACCGAAGGATGTCGAGGACACGAAGGCCAGGTACGAAATCAGACACGTCAAGCGCGGTTCGAACACCCGTCGCATGTCGCTGGCCACGCACGTGGCATGCGGGGCACGGCACGGAACAGCACGGACCTGCCGGTGATATCGAAGGCGCGTGCCCGCGAACCGCCACAACCGGCCCTTCCACCGCCCTTGGCCACGATCACAGTGGCGGCCACCGCAAAGGAGCCCAGCATGTGGCCAAGACTGTTTCTCGGATGCGCCCTCATCGTGGGGGCGCTGCCTGCGCAGGCTGAAGAGCCTGCCCTCAGCCCGGTCGACCCCAGCCTTCTGGATGTCGGGTGCTGGTACAGCCGCGACGATGGCGCGGAGGTGTTCCTGATGTGGTTCGCTGCACCGGCTGACGCCGAGGGCCCCGTGGCGGTGCTTGGACTCGCGGGCAAGAACGTGCCCCTGCGTCTGCGGGAGGTGCTGCCCGAAGCCGTCGATTTCCGGAGCGAGGGCCTGCAGGTTCGGGTGCTGGCCGGCGAAGACATCGAGCAGGAATGCGGAGACGACTGCGCTGGCAGCCTGCGCAGAGTCCGGGTGGAGCTGATTCAGCACAACGCGGAAGCCCGAGTGTTCGATGCCATCGAGCGCTGCGGCTGCTGAAGCCGGGCCGACGCGAGTGAGGCCGCTCACCTGAGGCCGTTTCGCGGTTCGTCCGCCCTGGAGAGGCTGGCGCGCCATCGACTCGGAAGTCCGAGCGCGAGCGGTCGCCAAGTGGCCTGCGCGGCGTGGACGTCACTTTGCCAAGTGCGCCATGCGCAAGCCCGGCTGTCTGAATTGCGGCGAGGACCGCCACGCAGCAACCAGGGGCGTCCGATCCCGCCGATCCGGTCGCTGCACACTGGCTGCAGGGGTGAATCTGCGGTCGCCGGGCCGTTCCGGCGCCCTGTTCTGCACGCCCATGACATTCCCGCTCGCGCTGCGGCGTCTGCTGTTCCTGCTGTTCACCCTGGCCTGCGTGGCGATCGCCCTGCACGCCTTCCACTACCTGTTCCAGGCGATCAACCCGCACAACCCTTTCCACGCGAGCTTTGCGGCGGGCGGCTGGGCGGTGCCCGCGCACTTCTTCGCTTCGGGTCTGGCCCTGCTGGTGATGCCGCTGCAGTTCGCGCAGCGCCTGCGCACCCGCTGGCCCGCCCTGCATCGGGTCGCGGGCTGGCTGTACGTGCTGGCGGTGCTGATCGGCGGCGTGTCCGGCCTGCTGCTGGCGCCGCGTGCCCAGGGTGGCTGGGCGACCGGGGCCTCGTTCCTGCTGCTCGGCCTGCTGTGGCTGGGCAGCACGGGCATGGCCGTGTACTACGCGAAGCGCCGCCGGTTTGAACTGCACCAGCGCTGGATGCTGCGCAGCGCGGCGCTGACCTTTGCCGCCCCCACCCTGCGCCTGCATCTGGTGTTGGGCTTGGCCGTGTTCGGGCTGGCGTTTCCACCCGCCTATCTGCTGGCTGCATGGCTGTGCTGGACCCTCAACCTGCTGGTGGTCGAGGCGTACCTGCGGCGGCGGCCGAGGCCGTCGGCGCACGCGCGCGACACTGGCTTGGGGTCTCGCCCAGCAGGCGCTTGAAGGCGGCGTTGAAAGTCGACTTCGAGGTGAAGCCGACTTCGAACGCGATGTCGAGCGCGGTGCGCGGCTCGGCCGGGTCGAGCAGGCGCGCCTGCGCCTCGCGCACGCGGTAGGCGTTGACCCACTCCCAGAACGGCTGGCCGAAGCGGCGGTTGATCACTGCCGAGACCAGATACTCCGGATAGCCGCTGCGCTTGGCCACCTGGGCGATCGACAGCGCCGGCTGGCGATAGAGATGCGCGTGCTCGAACAGCTGCAGCAGGCGCTGCGCCACCTCATCGAAGCGCGGATCCGCGGCGTCGGACGCACTGCCGTCCACGGTGTCGGCCCCTGGCACGGACGCGGGCACCGCCGCGCACGCAGCCTCGGCGGTCGCTGCGCTGTCCGACTCCGCGTCGCTGTCCGCAGCAGCCGGCCCGGGGATCTCCACGGGCGCCAGCAGGCTGCGATAGCCCACCGTCAACACGAAGGCCGCAACCGCGACATAGATCAGCTGATACTTCAGCCAGGGCAGGGGCAGCAGCCACTGCCCCAGCGCGATGGCCCAGATCACGGTCTGCCAGGCTGCCACCCACAGCAGCCAGCGCAGGGCCTCGGGGTCGCCGTCCGAGCGCGTCGCGCGCACCCGTCGGCGATGACGCAGCACCACAGCCACGGCCGCGGCAACGTAGCTGAGGCTGAACCCGAAAAAGGCGAAGTTGACGAGCATGTTGCGCCCGCGATGCCCGCCTTCGCGCAGCGTCCGCAGGGCCTGCAGGAAGTCCGCGGACGGCAGGAACAGCAGATCGGAGATCAGCAGCAGCCCCAGCGCGAAGCCCAGCGCGTGGCGCAGGTCGCTCCACTGCAGGGCACCCGCCTGCACCACGTGGCGCACATACAGGTAGAACAGACTGGCGTGCAGAAAGGGGAACAGCGCGACCACGCGCAGGGCACGCAGGCTGTGCGCGCCCGGCTCATGCATGGCCCAGACGCGCACCGCGAGATCCAGCGCGATCAGCAGCATCCAGCCCGCGAGCAGCCGCTCCTGCGGCCCACGCCGCCACAGGGCCAGCCCGAGCAGCAGCCCCTGCACGGCGCCGACGGTGTAGATCAAGGCCCAGGTGTCCATCAAGCAGCAGCGTCCGCGGAACGGGTCGGGGGCAGAGGATAGACCGCGCGGCGCCGCGTTCGTAGACGCATGGCGGGCGCCCCAATTCGATCCGGCCCGGTTGAGCACTGAGATACGCGACCGCCCTGCCCTCGCACCGCCACAACCCCGCCAGCAAAGCGGCTCACGGAGCTGCGACAAAGCGGCATTGCCTGTCCGAGAACTCTGCATGCCTCTACAAACCCGCAAGCACTGGCTGGTGCTGTTGTCGGTTGTGATCGTCGCCCCGACCAGCGTGCTGGTGGCGCTGTGGTCTGGCCTGTACGTGCTGATCGGTTTGCACCTTGGCGAGCAGCCCTTCTTTGCTCTCACCTGCGCCTTGGTCGTGGCCTGCGGCGCCCTGCTTGCGTACTGGGTGCTGCTACTGGACCTGTGCAGCGCTGACAGCGGCCCGCTGCCCGATCGCAGCCATCTGTGGACACTGATGTTGGGCGCCGGCGTCACGTTGGCGCTGCTGCTGTTGGTATGCGGGCTGCTGGCGGCAAACGGACTACTGGCCGCGACCGGAATGGTCACCGTCAGTGCGCAGCTCCACCTTGCGTCCTGGCTGCTGCTGACCGGCCCGCCGGTATTGCTGCCCACAGCATGGCTGCTGCAGCTGCGTGCAGAGCAGGCGCGTTCGCATGCGTAGAGATGGTTGACATGTCGCTCTCGAACGACATAAGGCTGAGCACGACCCAGCGCCAACGGAGTCACATACTCCTCCGGCTTCGCTGGCACCTCGCAGGAAACAGAAGCCTGGCGATCGCGTTTGTCGTCGCCCCCCCCCGCGAACGCCGGCTGCACTGACGTGCAGCCCGCGGCCACGACGACTCAGTGTTTCTTCAAGAGCTCCTGCGCCGCCAAGCGGGCTGAGATGGCCTGAAGGCAGCGAACCTCACATCACTATTGTTCATTACCACAGCCGTCGCATTGCGGGGTTGAGAGGCGCTAACGACTGCGGCGTAAGCCCTGTGTGTGATGGATAGGCGATTCGATCTCGCCCAGCGAGTCTTGCATCGGAGGGTCAGTCAACGCGCATCCCTACTGCGGCACGGTGTTCTGCAGCATCGGCTCCGGCAAGGTCTACACCCTGCGGATGTGATGCGAGTCAGCGCGGTGCGCCACAGGTACACCCCATGCAGCCCCATCGCCTCGGATTCGTTCTGGGTAGCGCGTCAGTCGCGCTTGTAACCTGCGCGCATCGCGCACCAAGGCCTCTCGATCAAGGCGAAGCCGCGAGCAGAACCGGGCGTGATCGCCAACAGCGCGCACGACTCAACGCACCCTACTCTGCCCGATCCACCTCGACGCGGTCGCGGCCCGCGCGTTTGGCGGCGTACATCGCGGCGTCGGCGCGGCGCACCAGGGACTCCAGGGTTTCGCCCGCGCGCTGGCGGGCGACGCCGATGCTCAGGCTGAGGGTGGTGGTGTCGAAATCTTCCGGGGCTACGCCCGCCAGCCGCAAGTGGCCAACACGCTGTCGCAACTGCTCGGCGAGGCGCGCGGCGACATCAAGGTCGCAGCCGGGCAAGGCGGCAACCAGCTCTTCGCCACCATGACGGGCCAGCAGATCCTGCTCGCGCAGGTTTTGCTTCAGGCAGGTGGCGACTGCGGCCAGCGCGCGGTCGCCGAGGTCGTGGCCGTGGCGATCATTGAGCACCTTGAAATGATCGAGATCGATGAACAGCACGCTCAAGGCAGCGCCATCTGCAGTCATGAGGCGGCGCACGCGTTCGCTCCAGGCGCGGCGGTTGAGCAGGCCGGTCAGCGGGTCGATATCCGCAAGATGGCGAGCCGAGTCACGGTCACGCCGCATCTCCATGCTGCGGTAGGCGAGCCCGGCCGACAGCACCAGCGCTTCGAATGCGCCAGCCGCCATGCCGGCGTTGTCCAGCCACCGCCAGCTGCTGAAGAAGCCGAACATCTGCATGCTGCCCATCACCGTGACCGCCAGCAGCGGCGCCCAGCCGATGGCGAAGATCAGCGCATAGCGGGAGCCGCGCGCGGCCGCCCACAGTGCGGCGACCAGCAGCAGCGGGCCGCCGAGAATGATCAGCGGGTTGGTCAGCGCGCGGCCCAGCTGGACCAGGGCCGGGACCGGCAACAGGGACATCAGGCTGGCAACAACGATCGCGGCCGCCAGCCCGTGCAGGCCCCAGCGCAAGCGCGGCGCGTAGCGATGCAGGTGGGCGAAGCGATCAAGAAACATCGCCGCACAGGCGACCGCCGCCGCGGTGGCGAAGCGCCCGGACACCGGGGTGCCCTCGGCCGGAAACGACAGGCCCAGCGGTGAGGCCAGAAACGCCGACTGCAGGCCGAGAATCCACACATAGGCCAAAAGGTAGGCGGCATACCAGACGAAACTGGAGTCGCGCAGGTAGGCCGCAAACATCAGGGCCATCACCGCCATCGCGAACATCACCGCCAGCGACGCACCTGCATAGGCCAGCCAGGCGGCATTGGCGCGTTCGTAATCCGCGGCCGGCTGCAGATGCACGGCGAGCGTCGAAGGCATGCTGCCGACGGTGTCGATATCGACGAACAGCGGCGCACCGGCAGCGGGCAAAGCTTCCAAGCGGAAGGCGACGTCGCCGTGCCCGGCATGCACGCCGGGCACCGGGTTCAGAGCGCGCGTGAGCGGCCAGCGCTCACCCTCGACCTCCAGCTGCACCCGATGCAGGGGCGATAGGCGCAGCTGCAGCACCCAGGCCCCCTCGGGCCAGGCGCCCGCGGCTGGCGCGATGCGCAGTCGCGCCTGTGGCCTTGCAGTCGACACCACCCGATTGCGCCAGCCGGGCTCGGACATCGGTTCAAACGTGGTCACGCCGTCGGCGCCGGTGACCTGCACACGCAGGTCCAGCGCGAGGTCCTGCGCGTGCGCCGAGGCCGGCGCTAGACACAGGAACAGCAGCAGAAGCAGCAGGCGTGGGAGCAGTACGCACATCGTCTTAAGGAAGCAGGGTCCATGCCATTGCCGCAAGTGCACATGGGCGGGGTGGAGGCTCGCGGTGGAGCCCGCGATGGCCAGGCGCGCTTGCCGCAATCACGCACGACCGCACGCGGCCAAGGGGCGAACTTCATGAATCTTCAATGACAGCGCCGCTCATGTTGCATGGGCAGGCGACGCACAGACTGCACGGGTACCGGCGCACAGCCGCTTGATCGATGCACTCGATTCGACCCGGTTGACTGGTCACAAATACGCCATGCGAATGCAATAATTGTGAAGCTTCCGTCTCCCTCGCCTGCCCTGCCCATGCCCACCAAGACCCCTGCCCTGCTGCTGGCAGCTGCGCTGCTGCCCGCCAGCGGCCTGTGTGCCGCCTCGGATTGGAGGTTCACGCCCGCCGGCGTGTTCCAGCACGACTACAGCGATTTCCAGCTCCGCGGCGAGATGGAGGGCAACGCCGACGGCGCGCGCCGCAGCCGCGTCGGCCTGCGCGCCCGTCACACCTCGGGCCTTGAACTGCGCGGCGAATGGGATTTTGCGAGTGGCACGGCCACCGACCTGTTTGCCGAGCTGCCGCTTGGCACAGGTCGCCTGCGTCTGGGTCAGTACAAGCAGCCGTTCTCGCTGGAAGAGCAGGGCTCGTCGCGGGATCTGGTCCTGCTGGAGCGTTCGCTGGTGCACGACGCGTCCAGCATCGGTCGTCGGGTCGGAATGATGTGGACGCAGCCGCTGGCGGATCTGCGGCTGCAGGCCAGCGCCTTCGCCGGCACCGCAGAACAGGTCTCCGGAAGCGCTGGCGTGGCCCTGCGTCTGGCCGGCACCGCGAATCAGCAGCGCCACCTCGGACTGGCCATCGCCTACGAACAGCGCGATGACGAACGTTTGCGTCTGCGCGCGCGGCCCGAGTCGCGCCTGCTGCCGATGACTCCGCTTGACCTCGGCAGCTTTCGCGATATTGACGGCAGCCTTCGCATCGGTGGGGAGGCTGCATTCCTGAGCGGCAGTTGGGCGCTACAGGGCGAGGCCTTCGCACTGCAGGGCCAGGCCGAAGTCGGCGGCGATCCGTCTGGTGAGGGCGCCTATCTGCAGGCGAGTTGGCTCAGCGGCGCTCATGCACGCCGCCTGCGCGATGGCAGTGTGCGCAAGCCGGGCTTCGAGAATGGTCAGTGGGCGTGGGAACTGGCGGCGCGCGTCGGGCGGGTGGATTTCGATCTGGGCCGCGCGCATCTGGGCGCGCAGTCGCAACTCGGCGTCGGCGCGACGCTCTACGTGGGACCGCACTGGCAGTTCACGCTGGAGCACAGTGAGTTCCGCGCCAACCGCGCATTGCTGGCGTCGCGCCCCGGCGAATACAGCGGGCGCTTCAACAGCCTGCGCGCACAGTTCAGCTTCTGAACGAATAACTCCAGGAAGGGGCCACTGGCGGTTGAGCGGCGCGTTCCTGGCGCATCGGGGTGTGGGCGTGTGGGGGGTGTGGGCGTGTGGGGGTGTGGGGGTGTGGGCGTGTGGGGGGTGTGGGCGTGTGGGGCGTGTGGGGCGTGTGGGGCGTGTGGGGCGTGTGGGGCGTGTGGGCGCGTGGAAAAGCAGAAGAGCAGAAGAGCAGAAGAGCTGGTAGATGCGCTGCGCTTATCTACCCTACGTCTACGCCTACGCCTACGCCTTCGCGATGTGGACAACCCGCTCTGTTCGTAGCGACGCGTCACTCGCGCTTGTAGGGTGGATAAGCGCAGCGCATCCACCAGCAAGTCAGAGAGAAGCGCAGCAACAAACGGAGCTGCAAACCCCAACTCGAGCGCGAAGCGGACTGGACCGCAAGGCATTGCGATGACGCCAGGGTGTTCTGACAGCAGGCTGGCACGAAGCGCAGCGCACGGCGGCGCCTCAGGCTTGTCCAAGGCTCATCGCGCGCTGGATCAACGGGCTCCACGACTCAGCCAACAGCCGGTAGATGCGCTGCGCTTATCTACCCTGCGACCGCGGGCGAATCGATGATGCTCGCGCCAGCCCACCCGGACAGCGCGCTCAAACCACCCGATCACCCGAAGGCTTCACTGCCTTGAACGACTTCGCGCCGCCACCGACCGGCCCGAATTCAACGCCGCTGCGGTCGACGCAACGTCGGACTCGGATGTCGATCAAGGTGGCCTCGTTCGGCCTCAAGACCTGCCGCAGCAGGGCCGGCTCAGCATGGATGGCGGCCCCGGCGTAGCGCACGAAACCCTGTTCGGGCCGCGCACGTAGCTGGATGCCTAAGCGGTCCACGCCTGGCTGCGTTGCGCGCAGCGCGCGGTCGGGTCGACGCGGGTCGGCGATCTCGCCAGTACCCGTCATCAGGTCGTGGTTGAACAGAAAGCTCAGCGTGCCGGGGTGTCGGCTGTTGCGCTGGCGGTCGCGCAGGAATCCCTCGGGTAGCAGGTTGGGGCTGTCCTGGGCGCCGGTCAGCACCAGATCGTAGTCCTTCAGCGCATGGCCTTCGTTGTCTTGCAGACGAAAGATCACCAGGCTGCTGCGGTCGTGGATGTGCACGCGATCAGGCAGCACCGGTACGCGTTCAATCTCGACGCGCTCGGCCGCCTGCACGCTGTCCGACTCGCGCTCGAACGCATCGACCAATGCCGCGTAGTCGGTGGCTGTGCGCACCTGCAGGCAGCGCAGAATGGCCTGCACCGTTTCATCGCCCGCGGCGCCCGGCTGGGCAGAGACGCCGCGCAGAATGCCCATGCGATTGCCCGAGTGGGCCGCCCCCGCAATCAGTCGAAACGCGGTGCGCGGCGCGCGCTTCAATCCACCGACCCCTTCAAGCCGCTGCAGATCGCCGCTGCGGCCCTGCTCCAGCACCAACATCGCTGCATTGAGGTTGGCCGAGGCGACGCGGACCACGCCGTCGCTGGCGCTCTCGCCGGTGTAGGGGTTCAGGTGGTCGTACAGCTTGCGATCGATGCTTTGGCCGGTCAGCACGAAGGGATACACGCCCTTGCCGTCATCGCCGCCCGGTGCGCCAAAGCGACCTCGGCACCAGGCCTCATTGAGTGCCCAGGCCTCGGGGCTGCCCTGCTCCAGCCAGTCGAGCACACCGGCGCCGGGCTCCACACCCTGGGCGAGGGTCTTGAGGCGACTCAGTCGACCCTTGCCCAGCTGGGCCAGCGCGCTGCCGAAGTTGGCCGGTGCCAGCATCAGCAGGTGACTCATCGGGCACGGCGATGCGTTCCGGGGCTGAACGAAGTGACGCCACCACCATTCGCGCGCCAGCGGGCCACCTGTGCTGTGGGTGATCACCGCAAAGCGCCTGCCCGAGCGGATCAGGCTGCCGAGCTCGCGGTCGATCGCCGAATGCAGTGCGCGGGCGAGGTCCTCCATCCGCACTTCGTCATGGAAAGAGACATAGCGGCCGAGATGGATGTCGTGCAACGCCAGTGATGTGCCGCGCGCTGCGTACTCTGCCGCCAGGCGCTCGGGCAGGCCGCCGTAGGTTTCGGTGCTGGTCACCGACCAGCCATGCAGGAAGACGAGAGCGTCGGGCAAGGACATGGCGATCTCCACGTGCGGGGCTTGCGGGTCGGGCCGGCTGCGAGCGGTACGTATCAAGAGCAGACGACGCGAGTAAGACGGCTGTCAATGCGCGTTGCGGTATGCGATGCACTGCGTATCCGGGGTGCTTGTCTCCTGCGAACAGAGTTGTGGTGGTGAGGCAAGCGGCTGGTAGATGCGCTGCGCTTATCTACCCTACGACTGCGCTTATCTACCCTGAGACCCCAAAGGCCCTAGGACTCCACGACTCCACCCCTCCACGACCTTACGATCCCACGACCTTCCGACCCTGCGACTGTGGTGGACGCAACCTCGGGTTTGAGGGTGGGTGGCTCGACGGGCTTCGACGCAGGGCGCACATTCACCCAGTGGTCGGAGCTCACTGCGGATCCGGCATCGTGACTGGCGGCAGCAGGGCGTCGAGGAACGCATTCAGGGCAGCCATGAATTCCTGCGGATGCGTTTCCATCGGGTTGTGCGCGGCCTCTTCGATCCAGACCAGACGCGCACCGGGCAAGGCTTCGGCGGTGCGCTCGGCCGCTGCCGGCGGCACCCAGGTGTCGCGGCGGCCCCAGACGATCAACTGTGCGGCCGGCAGCGCCGCAACATCGAGCGGCGCGAGCGCAGGTGCCGGCCCCAGAACGCGCGGCGCGGTACCCGCCAGCAGCAGCGGCGTGCGGTAGCCATCGACCTCGGCCTCGGTGGGCTCGCGTCCATAAGCAGAGGCCAGCGTGCCAGCGAAGCGCTCGGGTTTGAGCATGTGGTAGTGCGCGATGACCTCGGCCCAGCGCGACAACGGTGGGTACTGCAGCAGGCCCGCCAGCGCGCCGGGCGAGCGGCTGCCGCCCGTGATGCCGCCATCGACCAGCACCACGCCGGCGGCGCGATCGCCGAGCGCTGCCGCCATGTGCGCGGCGACCCTCGCGCCTCTGGAGTGGCCCACGGCGATCACCGGCAATTCGCCCGCTTCGTCGAGAACGATTTGCGCGACGCATTCGTCCAGCCTGCGATCGGGCTCGCCGCGCGTGGTGTAGCCGTAGGGCGGCAAGTCGATCGCCAGCACCTCGTGCCCTGCTTCGGCCAAGGCGGGGCCCGTCAGGCGCCAGGAGAAGGTCGAACCGGCGAAGCCATGAATCAACACGATGCGCGAGCGCGCGGGCGCTGCATCCGACGGCAGCCAGCGCTGGAAATGCCAGCGCAGCCCGCAGACCTCGGTGAAGCGGCCCTCGAAATACGGCGACTTGCGGGGCGGCAGTCCGCGACCCGACATCGGCAGCAGATAGGGCAGCACGCTGGCCAGCACCAACAGTGCGATCAAGCCCAGCCCCAGTCGCTTCAATCCACGCATCGTTCACTCCCCCAATCAACGAGAGCGCGAGCATGCCAGCGGGGTAGGCGGTATCGCCAGTGTCAATCCACAGCGTGCGGTGCAGTCGAAGGTGCGGGCGCAAGGATGGCTACACCAGTCGACGTATAAAGGTCGAGGCTGGCAGCGGTGGTCGAGCGTTGCGGGTTGGGGCGCAGCAGCGCCTGTCGAGCGCCGCGGGTTCGGGGGTAGCAGCGCCTGCCGAACACTGCGGATTCGGCGAATCGGCGCCACGCTGTGGGCTCGGCTGCAGCGGCAGCCGTCGAAGGCAGCAGGTTCGGGCGACGGCTAGAATTGGCGCCATGTCAGATATCGCCCTGCTGCTGTTCGGCGCCGCCTTCGTCAACAACTTCGTGCTGGCGAAGTTCCTCGGCCTGTGCCCGTTCATGGGCGTATCGCAGCGGCTGGACTCCGCACTCGGGCTGTCGCTGGCCACGGCTTTTGTGCTGACGCTTTCTTCCGGGCTGGCCTGGGCTCTGCAGGCCTGGTTGTTGGCACCGCTGGGGCTGGATCATCTGCGCACGCTCGGCTTCATCCTGGTGATCGCCTCGGTGGTGCAATTCACCGAGCTGCTGATGCGCTCGCGTGCCCCGCTGCTGTACCGCGTGCTGGGTCTGTACCTGCCGCTGATCACCACCAACTGCGCGGTGCTGGGCGTGGCCTTGCTCAATGTGCAGGCGCGTCACAGCCTGCTCGAAGCCTTGCTGTTCGGACTCGGCGCGGCGGCGGGCTTTGCGATGGTGTTGCTGCTGTTCGCGCAGCTACGTCAGCGATTGGCGCTGGCGGATGTGCCCGCGGCATTTCGCGGCAGCCCAATCGCGCTGATCACGGCGGGCCTGATGGCGCTGGCCTTCATGGGCTTCATCGGAATGGATCGTTGAGCCTGCCGGCGGCCGTTGAGCGCTGAAGGCGCGCGGCTCGGGCATCGCGGGAACACATCGCTTCGGCGGTGGACGGCGGATCAAGATCCGCCCTACGTGGGTTCGGCGATGCGTGGCGCGGGAACAGCCCGTTTCGGCCCATTACGCCGGCGGCGGATCGAGATTCACCCTACGTGGTTTCGGTGATGCGTGGCGCAGGTGCAACCTGTTTCGGCCGACGACGCCGGCGGCGGATCGAGATCCGCCCTACGTGGGTTCGGCGATGCGTGGCGCAGGAGCAGCCTGTTTCGGCCGACGACGCCAGCGGCGAATCGAGATTCGCCCTGCGGGCATTCGGCACCACGTGGCGAGCGTCATGTAGGGCGGATCTTGATCCGCCGCCGCCGCTGCTGCGCGCGCCGCCCGCGCTGAAGAAGCGCCAAGATCGCGACGGGCGCCTCGGTACTCGACGTGCACAGCCTGCATGTCATGGAGGCAAGACAGGAACAGCTCTGGCGAAGCCCCGGCTCAGGGTACCGGCATACCCGCACCCGCCGACCACAGCGCATGCCAATCCTCGCGCGCCAGCTGCAGGCGCGTCGCGGCCACGGCCTCGGCAATGCCTTCAAGGCGCTGACTGCCGGTGATTGCCAGCGGTCGACTCGGATGACGCAAGCCCCAGGCATAACAGACGGTGGCTGCGCTGACGCCCAGTTCGGCGCCAATCCGAGCAAGCTCGGCGCGCACGCGAAGCGCGTCATCCGCATCGCCGCTCAGCACACGGCCACCTGACAGCGGGCTCCAGAGCATGGGTTGCACGCCAAGCTGCTGACAGTGGTCGAGCGTGCCGTCGTGCAGCACCGCACGCGACAGCGGGCTGAGCTCGACCTGCTGGGTCACCAGCTCGACCGCGGAATCCAGCAGTTCGAACTGCGCCGGGCTGAAGTTCGACACGCCGAAGCGCAGCACCTTGCCGGCGCGCTGCAGGCGCTCGAACGCGCTCGCGACCTCAGCGACATCCAGCAGTGGATCGGGCCGGTGGATCAGCAGCAGATCGAGATGGTCAGTCCGCAGCGCATGCAGGCTGTGATCGACGCTAGCGGCGATGTGTGCGGCCGAGGTGTCGTAGCTCTTGATGCGATGCCCGGGACGCGCGTCAGACAGCAGGCGGATGCCGCACTTGCTGGCCAGCTGGATACGCTGGCGCAGACCCGGCGCGCGCGCCAAGGCCTCGCCAAACAGACCTTCGACCGCGTAGTCGCCATAGATGTCCGCATGGTCGAAGCTGGTGACGCCGAGCTCGATGCAGCCTTCGATCCAGCGGATGCGCGCATCGACCTCCATGTTCCAGCCGGCCATGCGCCAACAGCCGGCAACGATCGGGCTCAGGCCGTGAAAGCGGGGGCGCGGCAGGCCGCGGCTGGCGGTGGAGTTCATGTTCTTTCCAATGGTCAAAGCAGAGCATCCAGCCCCAGACGCGAGGCGGATGACTCAAGGCCCCTCACCTTTCGTGGGAAACGAAAGAGAGCGATTGCCGGCTGCCGGTCGCAGCCGACACTCTCCGGAGCCCGAGTGAAGCGAAAGAAGATTGAGGAGAAGGTGCGATCTGTCGGCAAGTCGGCCCCCTCTCCCCCAGCCCCTCTCCCTCGAGGGGGAGAGGGGAGAAGACCGTGCGAGCGGAAGCAAAAGCAGGTTGAGGAGAAGGTGCGATCTCTCGGCAAGTCGGCCCCTCTCCCCCGGCCCCTCTCCCACGAGGGGAGAGGGGAGAAGACTGAGCGAGCGGCAGCCCGAAGCGTCAAGACGGCTCGGCCCGGCGGAGGGCCGGGCCGCTTTTCACATCGATCGTCGGCCTCAGAACCGACGGCTTCAGATGTATCCGCTCAAACCAGCTTGATCTCGCGCAGGCGCTCCATGAGGTAACCGTGCGAGCTGATCGGTTCGGGGTAGCGATTCGGATTCTCCGCCGAGACGCACTGCGGCAAAGTCTCGATCAGGAAGTCCGGGTTGGGGTGCAGGAAGAACGGTGTCGAGTAGCGCGGCTTGCGCGCGGCCTCGCCCGGGGGGTTGGTGACCCGGTGCGTGGTCGACGGATACACGTGATTGGTCAGACGCTGCAGCATGTCGCCGATGTTGACCACGATGGTGTCTTCGTCCGCGGTGAAGGGCACCCACTCGCCCTTGCGCGACAGCACTTCCAGACCGGCCGCCGAGGCACCCACCAGCAGGGTGATCAGGTTGATGTCCTCGTGCGCGCCAGCGCGCACATTGGGAACGTCATCGGCGGTGATCGGCGGATAGTGGATCGGGCGCAGGATCGAGTTTCCGAAGTTTGTTTTGTCGGCGAACCAGTCGACCGGCAGGTCGATGTGCAGGGCCAGCGCCGAGAGCACGCGCGAACCGAGCTGATCGAGGGTGGTGTAGAGGCCGTAGGCGACTTCCCTGAAGTCCGCGATCTCGCTGGGCCACAGGTTGGCCGGCATCACCTCGGCGTACTTGGAATCGCGCGCGATCTCGCGGCCGACGTGCCAGAACTCCTTCAGATCGAAGTGCTTGGCACCCTTCGCGGTTTCGATGCCGAAGGGGGTGTAGCCGCGCGCGCCGCCGCTGCCCGGCACGTGGTACTGCTTCTTGACGGCTTCGGGCAGCGCGAAGAAACGCTGGAAGACATCGTAGGCGCGATCGATCTGCGCCTGCGCGATGCCGTGGCCGCGAATGCCGCAGAAACCCCACTCGCGATACGCCGCGCCGAGTTCGGCGACGAAGGCATCACGGTCGGTGTCGAAGCGGCGGATATCGAGGGTGGGGATAGTCATCGTGTTCGCCTTCGTTCTTGGCTGTGGCGGAGTTCGGGGTTCTTGGGTGTTGAGTTGACGGGATTCGGAATTCGGGATTCGGGATTCGTACAGCGCAGTCGTCAGCGTACGGCAGGCGGTAGGCGGTCGCTTCGTTGAGGGATCGATGCAGCACGAGTCCAAGCGGCTCGCCGCAGTCACAACGCTCTTCAACGAATCTCGAATCCCGAATCACGAATCCCGTCGAACAGGCGCTACAGCGCGTGTTCGACGGCAGCGCGCAAGCGCTGCTGCACATCCTGCAGCAGCGCCTCGTCGTCCGCTTCAACGGTGATACGGATCAGGGGTTCGGTGCCGGAGGCGCGCAGGACCAGACGGCCCCTGCCCTCCAGCCGGGCTTCGGCCGCCTTGGCCTCCGCCTGCACCCCTGCCGACTCCAGCGGCTTGGCGCCTGGGGTGATGCGCAGGTTCACGGTCTTCTGCGGGACCCAGCTCAGGCCTTCCAGCAGAGCCTTCAGCGATTTTCCACTTCGACGCACCGCCTGCAGCACCTGCAGCGCACTGACGATGCCGTCGCCGGTGCTGGCGCGGTCGAGCACGAGAATATGGCCAGAGGCCTCACCGCCGAGCACGCTGCCATGAACCTTGAGCTGCTCCAGCACGTAACGATCGCCCACCTTAGCGCGCACGAAGGGTATGCCGCGCTGTGCGAAGGCGCGCTCAAGGCCGTAGTTGCTCATCAGGGTGCCAACCACCGTGCCCGGGTCTTCGCCCAGCGCAAGCCGATCGCAGGCGAGGATGTAGATCTGCGCGTCGCCGTCGACGATTTCGCCGTCGGCATCAACGAACAGCACGCGGTCGCCGTCGCCGTCGAAGGCGATGCCCAAGGCCGCGCCGGAACCGCGCACCAGCGCCTGCAGGCTGCCCATATGGGTGCTGCCGCAGTCATGGTTGATGTTCAGGCCATCGGGCGAGGCGCCCATCGAGATCACGTCCGCACCGAGCTCGCGGAACAGCTCGGGCGCGATCTGGTAGTTCGCGCCGTGTGCACAGTCCAGCACGATCTTCATGCCGCGCAGGCTGAAGCCTTTATCGACCGTGGATTTGCAGAACGTGCTGTAGCGCTGGGCCGCGTCACGAATACGCACGGCCTTGCCCAGCTCCTCCGAGCCCACCGTGCTGAACGCGCGCTCCAGCTCGGCCTCGATCGCATGCTCGACCGCATCGGTCAGCTTTTCGCCGTCGGCCGAGAAGAACTTGATGCCGTTGTCGTAGTGCGGATTGTGCGAAGCACTGATCACGATGCCCGCGTCCGCGCCGAGCTGGCGGGTCAGGAAGGCCACGCCCGGCGTTGGCATCGGCCCCAGCAGCATGACGTTGGCGCCCGCTGCGACCAGGCCAGCCTCCAGCGCCGATTCGAACATATAGCCGCTGATACGCGTGTCCTTGCCGATGACCACGCCGGCGTGACCTTCGCGCGCGAGTACGCGGCCGGCGGCCCAGCCGAGCTTCAGTACAAAATCGGCGGAAATGGGGCCTTCGCCCACGCGACCGCGAATGCCATCGGTGCCGAACCAGCGCTTGACGCTCATGCTTCGGTGACCTCGCTGGCTTCGATAGGCGATTCCGGGGCCGGGCGTGGCGCCTTCATCAGCATGGCCAGAATCGCAGCGAGTCGCTCGCGCAGTTCGCGACGGTCAACGATGAGATCAATCGCGCCGTGGCTGAGCAGGAATTCCGAACGCTGGAAACCCTGCGGCAGGGTTTCGCGGACGGTCTGCTCGATCACGCGCGGGCCGGCGAAGCCGATCAGGGCCTGCGGCTCAGCGACGTTCAGATCGCCCAGCATGCCGAGGCTGGCCGAGACGCCGCCGGTGGTCGGGTGCGTCAGCACCGAAATGTAGGGCAGCCCGGCAGCGCGCAAACGCCCCAGCGCCGCCGAGGTCTTGGCCATCTGCATCAACGAGAACAGGCCTTCCTGCATACGCGCGCCGCCAGTGGCCGCGAAGCACACGAAGGGCATGCGCTCGGCCAGCGCGTACTCGGCTGAGCGCGCGAACTTCTCGCCCACGACCGACCCCATCGAGCCGCCCATGTAGCGGAATTCGAAGGCACAAGCGGTCACGGGAAGATTCTTCAGGCGGCCGTGCATCGCGATCAGGGCGTCCCGCTCACCGGTCTGCTTCTGCGCGGCGATGATGCGGTCCTTGTATTTCTTCTGATCGCGGAAGCGCAGGGCGTCGGTCGGTTCGAGGTTGGGCGCGATTTCGATCGTGCTGCCCGCATCCAGGAACATCGACAAACGCTGGCGAGCGCCAATGGCGTGGTGATGTCCACACTTGGGACAGACCTCGAGGTTGCGCTCCATCTCAGGGCGGTAGAGCACCGCGCCGCAGCTGTCGCACTTGCTCCAGAGCCCTTCGGGAACACCGCGCTTGTTGCCGCCCTCGGTGCGGATTCGCGAGGGCATCAGTTTGGAAAGCCAGCTCATGGGCGCGATACCCGCCTGCCTGAATGAAGGGGGCGCGATTCTAGCAGGCCGTCCGGAAACCGCCCTGATCCTGGCCCGGCCCGCTTCGGACGCAGGCCACGCGCAATGTGCTCAAGACGGTCGATCCGCAGGACAGCGCCCGGCGGAAGCCCCATTCGAACCAGGTCTGGAGGGCTGTGGCCCCACCCGCACATGGAGTGGGCCCCGGCCCACCAAGGCCGCACTCCCCCCGTCTGCCAACAGCGAGCAAACGCGCAATCAGCGCCCGTCGAACAGGCTCACGAACAGCTCCGGGTCCGAGGCCCCACGGTGGCTGACAAAGCGGAACGGCGACAGCGGCCCAGGCATCGACCACCACAGGGAGAGGTTGCCGTCGGTGGGGAACCCGGCCAGCAGGCGTTCGCCATCCGGTGTCGCCACGTGCCGCGCATTCGGCTGGGTAAGCCGCTCCAGCAACGCATCAGGCGACAGCAGCTCATGCAGGGCCGCCGGCAGGCTGGCGGCAACGCCAGCCAGCTCGCGCACCACCGCAGTACCGTCGACCGGCGACACAAGAGGGCGCCACACCATCAGCGGAAAGTAGCGGCCGACCCGGTCGACACTGGGCATGACCGCGCCCGCACACGCGTGTTCGCACAGGCGTCCGGCTGGAATGACGCACTGCCAGACCGGGCTGATCAGGTAGGCCTGGAGCCAGTTCTCTGATGATGACTGCAGGGCCAGCATGCCACCCGCCAACCAGCCGTCGACCCGTCGCAGATCATCGCCGCCCAGACCTCGGCTGACAAAATCGCCGAGCGCCGGCAGTTTTCCGAACAGTCCGAACCCCGACATCTCAGACACGCGACGGGCAGCGGAAGCGCACCAGCTCCCGCATCTGGAACGGGTTGCGCACGCTGTTGGCCATGACGTCGAGTTGAACGCGACGGCCCTCGATGTCGAGCGTCGCGTTGAATCGTTCAGGGCCCGAGCCCACGCGCAGCCCGGCGGCATCAAACAAACGGAACAGTGCCCACGGGCCAGACCAGCTGAGCGTGCGCTCGCCGCTGGCGGCGCCAGAGGCCACGGCGCGAATGGTGCCCTGCCCTTGCCCGGGCCAGGTCACGCGAAACACGTTGTTCGGACCGTGGTCATAGGTAAACGTCTGGCCGTCAAAATCGAGTGTGAGGCGCTCGATGCTCGGATCCATAGTGAGGATGCGCAGCTCGAACGAGAGATCCATGCTGCCGCCGCGCGGAAAGAACACCTCCCGGATCGCCGCTGCGTTCTGGAACGGCGCCATCGATACGGTGCTGCCGCTGGCCTGGCGCATCACCCAGTTGGCGCCGGTGGTGTCGGTCTGCGCCGCCAGCCGATTGCGGAACACGCTGTCGAAGCGGCCACCGGGGGCAAACAGGGTCTGGAAGTCGCCCAAGGTGACGTCCTTGATCGAGCTGCGGGTGAAGGGATATCGCTCCGCCAGCGCATTGCGGCAGAACTGTCCGATCTCGGCATCGACCTCGGCGGCCAACGACTGCCGCACATTGCCTTCGGCGAACTGCTGGCTGCTGTCCGTCAGACCCTCAACCATGCCACGCAGCATTTCGGGCAAGTAAGCGGCTTCCGAACGCACCTTGCCCAGCATTTCGGTAGGTGGCACGGCCTGCGTGCGTGCATTGATGGCCTGTTCGACAGAACCCAAACCCATATACAGCTCACTGAACAGGTTCAGAACCTGATCTATTGGCGCACTCCCGGTGCCATCTCCGACGAGCTGATGCAGGTGCGCGAAGTGGTCATCGACCAGGATCTGCTCGATGTTCTGCTCCATGCGGTTGGGCGAGAGCAGGTCGACCGGGCCGGCGATGCGCTCCACCGACGAGCGTTCGGCGTTGAACCTGCGCTCCGCGCGGGCCATCAAGGAAGTGCTGTCGGTCGCCGTCTCGGTTTTCGAAAGCCGGGTTTCGCGCGCCACCGCGTCCAGCAGGCGCCGCAGCGGCGAATCCGCCCGTGAGGCCAGCACCCGGGCGAACTCGCGACTTTCGGCAATATTGCCCGGCCGCTTGATGCGGATGTCGGCGAGGAACGCGGCCCATTTATCGCGGTACTCGTTGAGGTAGAGCTCGCGCATCTGCCGCGGCAGCACGCCCTGAACCTGATCGCGCAGCTGGCGCTCGCCGGTATGCGCTGCTCGACCCAGCACCCAGCCCTCTTCGTCCTGCATGCGCCCGATCACCGAGCGCACCTCGGGCAGGAAGATGTTGTGGTAACCGTGATGGGTGAACAGCGCCGGCACGCCCGTGCGCAAGCCCTTGCCGCTGGCGCTTTCAAACACCTGAGCCGCGCGATCGCCGCCGGCCTCCGCCAGCATGAAATCGCGCAGCTCCATCCCCATAAGCTCGCGGCGCAGCCGACTGTAGCCGCGCTGGGCCAATGAAAAACCACCGAGACGGTCGCGCACGCGCTCCACCAGCTGCGCATCCATGACGCGGGTCGGCAGAATCTGGCCCTCGTGCAGCAATCGGCGCAGATGGTGCTGCAGCAGCTCGCGTTCGCTCGGCGGCATCGAGGCCGGCAGGCTGGTCTCGAAGTCGGTGCGCACGAAAGCTTCGACGTCGCGGGCGATGTAGTGCTCGGACTGGTGCAGCATCAGGTAAACGCGCAAGGCCTCGTAGCTGAATTCGAGATCATCCTCAGGCGCGCTGTCCAGGATCACGTGCACGCGATCGACGATCTGCGGAAGCAGCACGGCCTCCAGACTGCGGCGGTAGGTGGATCGCGCTGCCGCATCCAGCTTGAAGCCCTGGAACAGTCCGAAGCGCAGGCGCAGCGGCGGCTCGGTCGCGAAGAAGTCGGGGCCGTCAGCGACGCCTTCAATCGCGCTCAGGATCGGCAGCATCACGCTCATCAAGTAGTTGTTGCTGCGGCGCGCCTCTGCCAAGTGTTCGGCGATCACCTGCGTGTTCCCGTCGACATAGCCGATATAGCCGAGGTTGCCGCGGTAGCTGCCCAGCATGCCGACACTGAAGACCACGGCCGCTGCCAGCGCCGCGAGGTGACCCGTCGCGCCCAACCAGCGCTCGCGGCGCTCGGCGCGACGATTGCGCCCGGCCAGATGCGCTTCCGGCAGCACCACCTTGTGCAGCAGGTCGTAGAGGAAAAAGCTGCGGCCCGTCTGAGCCTGGCTGGGCAGCGCCACGCGGGCGTCGAAACCGAGGCTGCGCTGCAGGCTGCCGAGCAGGCGGTCGAAGCTGCTGCCGTCCTGGGTGCCGCTGGTGAAATAGATGCCGCGCAGCATCGCCGCCGGGCCGAAGCGCTTGCCAGCGAAGACCTCGCCCAGCACTTCGCGCAGCGGTGCCAGCACGCCGGCAAAGTGCTGCGGCAGAGCGTAGGCGCGTGCGCGCCGGGCCGGGTCCAGCTCGTGCAGCAGCACTTCCGGCAGGCGATCGAACAGGCGCCGGTTCAGGGCTTCCAATTCGCGCTGCAGCAGAGCGTCGAGGTCGTCGCGCCCGGCCTCGGGCTGAGCCGGTAGCGGCAGGGTCGCACCCCAGACCTGGGCGCGCTCTTCTTTGCTGAGGCGCTCGAAGAATTCGTTGAAGCCGCCCAGCTGGTCGGCCTTGGTCACCAGCACGTAGATCGGAAACGCGATACCGAGATTGCCGGTGAGCTCAAGCAGGCGCGCGCGCAGGCGTTCGGCGTGACGGCGACGCTCGGACTCGTCGGCGGACAGCAGATCCTGCACCGACAGAGTGAGGATGGCGCCGTTCAGGGGCTGCCGCGGGCGGAAGCGCTTCAGCAGGCCGAGAAAGCCTTCCCACTCCGCGCGGTCGGCATCGGCATTGCTTTCCTGGGTGGTGTAGCGGCCGGCGGTATCGAGCAGCACGGCCTCTTCGGCGAACCACCAGTCGCAGCTGCGGGTGCCGCCGACGCCACGCACGCTTTCCTTGCCCAGGGTCTGCGCCAGCGGAAAGCGCAGGCCGCTATTGACGAGTGCCGTGGTCTTGCCCGAACCGGGCGCGCCGATGAACACGTACCAGGGCATCTGGTAGACATAGCGACGCCCCAGCCGCGACCAGAAACCCTCGCCGTCCTTGCCGCTGAAGCGGGTGTCACGCATCTGCACCAGTGCGCGCTGGAAGTCGGCGCGCAGCGCATCCAGCGCGGGCTTGTTGGGGTCGTCCGGCCCTTCCGGCTGACCGCGCAGGCCCAGCACGGCGTCGACCAGACGCGAGTTCATGCGCTTGTCGCGCCAGAAGCGGGCGACGATCCGCAGCAGCACCAGACCAAACAGCAGCCCGATGATCCACAGTCGCACCCGCACAGGCTCCAGCGGACGCCAGTCCGCAAACGCGAACAGCGGGCCGGCGAACCAGATCAGCAGAGCCAGCAGGATCAGACCCAGCGCGATGAACACGCGGCGGTGGAACAACAGGCCAAACAAACGCGAGAGCATCAGCGGACCTCCCGCACGAGCTGGGCCGGCGTGGCGAACACGGTAATCTCCACCCGGCGGTTCTGGGCGCGGCCCTCAGGCGTCGTGTTCTCTGCGACCGGGCGTGCTTCACCGCGGCCTTCGTATTCGATCTGGAACTCGCCGCCGAGCGTGCGCCCCAGCACTTGGGCCACCGACCGCGCGCGCTCAACCGAGAGCTCCCAGTTGGATGGGAAGCGCAGGCTGCGGATCGGAACGTTGTCGGTGTGCCCGTCCACCAGCACGCGCGGCCGCACGGGCAGCTCGCCGATCGCATCGGCGACGCGCAGGATGATGCGCTCGTACTGCTGACGCGGCGCCGTGCTGCCGGACTCAAACAGACCGCTGCCGTGCAGGATTACCGTGCTGGCTTCGGCTGACTCGCGCACGCTGACCAGGCCTTGGTTGATTTCATCCTGCAGGAAGCGGGAGAACACCACCGGTGGCGGTGCTTCACGCGGCACCACCGGCGCTGCCGGAACCTCCAGCTGGGTGATCGCGACGAAGCGCGGCGTCGAGCGCTCACCGAGCAGAATCGACAGGGCGATGTACAGCGCCACCAGCAGAGCCAGCGCAAGCGTGGCGGTGGCCCAGACCGGGATCATGCGCCAGGCGCGCGGACGCTCGGCGGGCACACCCTCCCAGCGCGGCGACAGCGCCGCCGGCGCCTGACCGCGCTGGCTGGTGATGATTTCGAGCAGCCGCCTGCGCAGGGTTTCGAGCTGCACCTGGCCGTTCGAGATGATGCGGTAACGCCCCTCGAAACCCAGGCAGATGCAGTAGTACATGAGCTCCAGCAGATCGATGTGCTGCGCCGGCGCCTGTGCCAGCTTGGCCAGCAACTGGAAGAACTTCTCGCCGCCCCAGGTTTCGTTATGGAAGGTCACCAGCAGACTGTTGCGCGACCAGGCCCCGTTGCCGCCCCAAGGCGTCTGCGCGGCGGTTTCATCGAGCGCGGTGCACAGGCAGTAGCGCGCGGCCAGCACGTGTTCATTGCTGACGCCGAGGCCCTTGGCGGTGGCTTCAAACCGGCGCACCTCGTCGACCAGATGCGCACGCAGGCGATCGGGTTCGGCGTTGTGCACCAGGGTGCGGATCTGGAAGATCAGATTCAACAGCGGGTTCGCCGCGGCCAGTAGCGGCGTTCCGCCCGCACGCACGTCGAAGCGCGCGGGCAAGTCGGGCGTAGGCGCGGCCTCTCCCGGGGCGGCACCGCCAGGGCTGGGCATGACGAAGGTGCGGCTGTTGGGCTGCTGCCCGAGCACGGCGGCATTCATGGGTGCGATCTCCCCTCGGCACGCGACAGCTGCAGCCGCCTCGCCGGGGCATCAATGGATAGGGAATGGAACAAATCAGTGCTCATGTGCGGCGAATCGCCCAACACTGCAGTTCGAGGTCAGGAAACTCACCCGCCACGTGCAGGGCCAGTGCACCGTTGCCCTGCAGCTGCTTCCAAAGCTCGACACTGGTGTCCATCTCGAAGTAGTGGAAGCCGGCGTGGTAGGGAATCTGCCGCGGTGCCACCGGCAGCAGGCGCAGGCCCACGCCCGGAAGCTGCAGATTGACGAGATCGCGGATGCGTTCGGCAGGGCCGATCTTGACCTGGGTCGGAAAGTGCGCACGCAGAACATCCGGCGGCGCCGCCGCGTGCACCGCAAGCACGAACTGCGCGGACTTGAGCAGCTCGCGGTCATTGACCTGACCGATGCGCACGCCATAGTTGCGCAGCTGCAGATCAATCTGGATGGCGTTCTGCTCCAGCACCGAAGACAGCGCCCGACGCAGGTGCACCAGCAGCGGGAACAGCGATTCGCGCAGGGCATCGTGGCGATACGGCGGCCAGTCCGCGGGCGGGCGTCGACCGGCCTCGACAAAGGTGCACAGCTCACCAGCCAGCGCTACCAGCTCCGAGTACAGACGTTCGGGATGCAGCCCCGGGGTGCCTTCCAGATGACGAAAACTCGACTCGGCGCGGTTCAGCAGCTGCAACAACAGGAACTCACCCACCTCGGAGATTCCGCCGCGGCCGGGCTGCTGCAGGCGGCCGGCCAAGGCGTCGGCGCGCTGCTCGACCAAGCCTTCCACCTCGCGCAGGAAGCCCATGACCAAGCTGTGCGCATCCAGCCGCAGGACCGGCGGAATGTATTCGCGATCGAGCACCAACAGGCGATCGCTGCGGCACTCGACCACCCGCGCGATGCCGAGCCCCAGCCAGCCGTCATCGAGCCCGCGCGAATCGACCAGGCGCAGACGTGGTTCGGCCAGCTGCACTTCGGCCGGCTCGCCGGCGAAGCTGTTCTCGTCGCGCAGCAGGGCATCGCGCACGCGGAAGCGCGCCAGCGAAGCCGGGTTTTCGTCGAACAGCACGTTCTCCGCACCTTCGCGCGACAAGGGCAGAGCCAGGTGGATCAACTGACCGACCGCGCCCTCTTCAAAGCTGATCGCCGGCGGTAGATCCGCGTGCTGCGGCAGCGAGAACGGCGTGCCGTCTGGCAGCACGCCCTCGGCTGCGCGCAGCGCCAGCTTGCCGACGGCAAGCGCTGCCTCATCGATCTCCAACCGCCGGAAACCCCAGTAGTGCGGTTCACCCGACAGCGCGCGCTGGTGGGCGAAGAACTCCTGATAGCGCGCGTGCTGCTGGAAGTGCTGCGGCCGCAGGAACATGCCCTCGGCCCAGGCCACCCGTTGCCGATCCGACATCAGCTGCGCTCCACGCGCGCCAGCGTGAGCTGGTTGCCACCGACTTCCAGGCGATAGTTCATCACCGGGTCGGCGCGGGTCAGTACCTCAGGCAGCTTGATCCTTGAGACCTTCAGCGCCGGCAGTTCTTCGCTGGCGCGCCAGCGGCTGATCGCGATGTCGCGGTACGCGGCGACCACGCCGAAACCGATCTGATCGGGTTCGAGCGTGTAGCTGCGGCGCCCTTGCGCACCGGGCTGCAGCGAGAACTCTTCTTCGAGAGAAAACTCGGCGTGATTGGGCTGCGCGCTCAGCGCGAAGTAGTCCATCACCTTGAACTGCTCCATCTTGCGCAGCTTGTACACGCGCAACAACACCGGTGAGGGCCGGCCGTTGGGGTCCGGGTTCGCATCAGCGCCGACGCGATACTCCAGCTCCAGCGTCACCGGCACAGTGCGCCGCGGCGCTGTGGTGCAGCCTGGCAGGATGCCGATGACACCGAGAGCGGCTGCGGCTCGCAGCAGGTGGCGACGAGTCGGATCGGCAGAGCGCGGCGCAGCGACTGCGAAGGTGCGACGGGTGTTCATGGAGTTCGCGTCCGGGAATCGTGTTGACAGGGGGGGCGCCAGCCGAGCGAAGTGCTCAGCAGGCGCGAAAACTTCAGGGACGTGCCTCACTCACCGGCTCAAGCCCGCGGGCTTCCGCATGCGCGCTTTCGCCGGCCTCCGGCCAGGGCTGGGTGACTTCGCCGGGCTGACCGATCCAGACCGCCAGCGCGCTGTAGTTGTCCTGGGTCTCGCTGGCGCGTGCGAGCACGATCTGCTCCATCAGCACCAGCCACTGCTCGGCGGATTCGGCGCGGTGCAGCGTGTCGACCATCTCTTCGTCTTCAACGGCCTCCCAGAAGCCGTCGGTGCAGATCAGGAAGGCGTCGCCCTCGCTCAGCTCGAATGCCCCGGGCAAGGCTTCCGGCTCAGTGCCATCGCCCATCCCCAGCGCTGCGAAAAGCAGGTTGCGGCGCGCGTGATGACGCAGCTCAGAGGGCTCGATCACGCCGGCGTCGACGAAGCTCTGGACGACGCTGTGATCCTTGGTCATGCAGCGGATTTCGCGGCGTCGGATCAGGTAGAGACGGGTATCACCGAGATGCGACCACTGCGCGCGCTGCGCGCGTCCGTCGATGAACAGCGCAGTGACGGTGGCGCTCATTTTGTTGAGGCTGGCCGTGAGCTTCTGCCCATAGCGGATCGCCGTGTCGGTCTGGCTGATCAGAGAGGCGATGTGCGAGGAATCGAGCGAGGGCGAGACCGAAAACGCACTCAGCAGGGTGCGCACTGCGGTCTCGGACGCGACTTCGCCTCCGCCGTGGCCACCCGCGCCGTCGCAGACCACGAAACAGGAAGCCTCAGCCGACGTCCAATAGCCGCAGGCATCTTCGTTGTAGCTACGCGCGCCTTGTCCGCTGAGGGTGGCGTACTCGATGCGCGTGCCAGTCAGAGCGACATGGGTGCTCACGACGCGATTCCGCTCTGCACGCGCCGCACCTCGCCTTCGTAGGCGTCCACGAAGGCGCCCTGGAACGCGGCGTCGAACTCTTCGCGCGCCTCACCCAGCAATTGCGTGTGCGCGGCAACGAAGGCATCCCACAGCTGAGCCTTGTGCGCACTCGGCAGCAGGCCCGAGAAGCCGCGAGGGCCGCCCACGCGCTGCTGGATATGCTCCGGCGAAAGGCGACCGGCCATCGCGTACATCGCCGAGCGAGAGGCCGCGAGCAGCCCCACCTGATGGGCACTCAGGTCAGAGAAGGCATCTCGAACCGCCTCCACCGGCGGCATGAAACCGGGCAGACCACGGCCGACCAACTGCAGCATGGCGGCCTGGGCATCGGGCGCGAACTTGAGCGGGTTGTTGCCCGAAGTCGCGATGATGGTCATGTGTGCGCGTAGCTCGTCCTTGGTGGAAGAGCGCGCGTGGATCAGCTGCAGCGTGCCAGCGACCAGGCTCTGGAACAGTTGACCCAGCGTTTCCATTGCGCCCTCATCCAGCGTGCCCAGCTGCGCAGGATGCAGACCGCAGCCGCGGGCGAAGGCCGCCATCAGGTCGCTCGATTCCGCACCTGAGGAAGTCGCTTCCGAGGCCACGGGGACAGACTCGCGGCGAACCGACATTGCCGCCTGTGCTTTGGGCGTCGAAATGGCTGCAGCGGGGGCGGCAGCCACCGGCGTCGAGACGGGAAGCATAGGCGCTGCAGCGTCGGCGGAGGGTCGCATCGGCGAGCCGGCACCGACTTCTGCGTGAGCTTCCACTTCTACGCGTGGGAGCGCATCGGGCACCAGCACTCCCTTGACCGATGCCACCGCCGGCCCCGGAACCGTCATCGATGAAGGCGAAGGCGAAGGCGCCCTGGAAACATTCGCCGCGGGCAGCGGGGGCGGACCGGAAGCGACGTGCTCGGAGCCCGAATCACCGATCAGATCCAATAGCGACTGCCCAGCCGCCGAAGTCGTGGAATCGTTCTGGCCGAGGTCGAGCGCGAGTGGATCCAGCGGGCCGGCCGTAACCTGCATCGGTGGAGCGCTGTTCGCGGGCGCCGCATCAGCGACGCCGAGCATGGAGCCGAGGTCGATAGCAGATGCCGCGACGGGCATCCGGAACAGCCCATCGATTTCTTCGCCATGCTCGGATCCGGCGGAACTATCGGCCGCAGATCCGCCTGCGGTATCCAGCAGCAGCGAAGACTCACCGAGCAGTTGTTTGAGCGGGTCAGGATCCGCGGTCGATCGGTCGAGCCCCCCACCGCGCACCAGATCCAGCAGCTCCGGTGCCTGCTGCGGGCCGCGCGCGTCAAACGCGGGCAACGCGTCGAACACTTCCGACAAGGCCGCGGAATCGCCGGAGAACTCGCCCAGACCGCAGCTGGTCATGCTTCCGCCGGAGGCCGTGCCGGTGTCCACGGGCGCCGCGAACACATCGAACTCATCGGGAATCGACGAAAACTGCGCCGCGCCGCCGCCCCACTCCGCAGCGCTGCCTATCGTTGCGGCTGCAGGCATAGACAGCCCGGCAACGGGTTCCGGAGCCATCTCAGCACGGCGAACGCCGAGCAGATACCGGCCGAGCACGAGCGTCTGGCCGGCCTGGATCCCCGTCTGCGCTCCGGGCGCGAGTTCAAGCCCCTCGACGAAGACCGGTGTGGAGCTGCTCGCATTGCGCACCCAGGCTTTGCCATGCGCATCCAGCCATGCCGACACGTGGCTACGCGAAATGAGGCGCTCGGCGTCGTCGAGAGAAAGATGGCATGCGGGCGAACGACCAATGCTCACCGGGCTGTGGCCCAGCAACACGGACTGGCCCCTCTCGGCCTCACCGCCCGCATAGGACAGCACGTGCAGCTCAAGCGTGGCGGCAATCATCGAAAGTTCCCGGAAAGCAAGCTCAACGAATGGAGCACAGGCGCGCGAGGATTCGCGCGCCAGAAGTGACGCTCAGCGCCACTTCCACGAACAAGCCACGAGGACGCTAACAGAGCACAGGCCTCCCCTCAAGACTGGTCTTCCGCCGATTTGTGCTGTAGGTCACCATGTCACAATCAGGAAGCGCCCCCCGCCGCGGGTCGCATCCGAGCGATGCACACCGCACTGACTCGCGGCCATCCGCAGACACTCACCGACCGTCGCACACAATTGGCCGACGAGCGGATGACACCGGGGATACAAGCATAAATATCTGATTATATTAGCTTATTTTTTTGCGCGCCACCCTCAACTCAACCGACGATCACTCTAGCCCCCGCGCTCCAGCTGGCCGCAAGTGCTTGATTTCGCTAAGCGCACCAGGCCTTGCCGCCCCAAAGCGATGGACCGACACCGTGACAATTGGCGTCACAAAGAGTCAATCATCGCTTGCCAATCTGTGTCGATTCGTTGCATCGTGACTTATCGCCGGGCCAACCATGCGCCCCAACGATCATTCATTCGACTTTCTTTTCGTCCCCAAAGCTCTGCAGGGATATGGACCACGCGACTCTGAAGCCAACGCACGCTGCGACTGATCGCGGCATCGCTCCCAGCCCGAGCGCCGGGACGTCGCTGGCTTCAGCCAGCGCGTTACCCGTGGGCACCCGCCTGCGTGAGTTCGAACTGACGAGCGTGATCGGCGAAGGCGGCTTCAGCATCGTCTACGCAGCGATGGATCAGCGCTTGGGCCGCGAAGTCGCAATCAAGGAATACATCCCCGCCAGCCTCGCGAGGCGCGATCAGGGCTTCAGCGTGCGGGTGCGCTCGGAGCAGCACGAAGAGAGCTTCGGCGCAGGGCTTGCCGGATTCATGAACGAGGCCCGCCTGCTGGCCCAGTTCAAGCATCCCGCGCTGGTCGAGGTGCTGCAGTTCTGGGAAGAAAACGGCACCGCCTACATGGTGATGCCGCGTTACCACGGCCGCACCCTGCGGCAGGTCCTGCGCGAGCGCGGCGCGCGCTGCGACGAGGGTTGGCTGAAGCGCACGCTGGCGCCGGTGCTTGACGTGCTGGACCTTCTGCACGAACGCAGCGTGTTCCACCGCGACATCGCCCCCGACAACATCCTGATCCAGCGCGACGATCGCGCGGTTCTGCTCGATCTGGGCTCGGCGCGCGAGATCCTCAGCGATCGCGAGCAGTCGGTGACCGTGGTGGTCAAGCCCGGCTACGCACCGCTTGAACAGTACTCCGGCGAGTTCTCGCTGCCGCAGGGCCCTTGGACTGACGTCTACGCATTCGGCGCCGTGCTGCATTTCGCGGTCACGGGAGCACCTCCTCAGGCCTCGATCTCACGGGTCATGAAGGATTCGCGACCATTGCTGGCCGAGTCGCCGCGACCGGGCTTCAGCGAGCGCTTCCTGCGCGGCATCGATGCCGCACTGGCCCTGCAGCCTGCAGAGCGCCCGCAGTCCGCCGCTGAGCTGCGCGCCCTGCTCGCGTTTGACGAAGTTCATGCGCCTTCAGCCGATCGCGAAGCCGCTGAGCGCGCGCTGGACGCGCTGCACATCGACGAGGCCGTTACTGCAATCGTCAGCGCCGAGGAGATGGCCGGCATCGCTGCCCAGCTTGCTGGTGGTCCCGCGCCTGCGATCGCTCCTATCGAGGCCGTCGAAGCCGCGGCGACATCAATTGTCGACGCCTCGCCCACTGGGGTCGCTCCCAGCCCCGAGTTGCCGATGGCGCCCCCCGCGCAGGCCACCAAGCCCACAGCCGCGTCCCTCGACCCGATGGCCGCGCCTGCGCCGGCCGCCGCAGCCACCGTTTTCAAGGACGTCGAAGATCTGGCCGCGGGCAAGCTGCTCCCAAGCACCAGCGACGTGCGTGTGGTCAGCGAATCGCGTCTCGAAGCACGCATGGATACCGATCAGCCCGCAGAACCCAGCGCTCGCGCGCTGTGGCCGCGCTTCGCAGCGCTGGGAACGGTACTGCTGATGGCCGGCGCCGGCGCGTGGTGGCTGCTGCAATCCCCGTCGGACGAGGCTAGCGAAGCGTCCATCGCTTCTACGCAATCTGAGCTCGGCGGCACTCCGCGTGCTTCCGCTGACAACGCGCGCGGGCTGGACGCTCGCGGTCCGCAACCGACCGCGCGCAGCAACCCCACCTTGCCATCGGTGCCGCGCGCGCCGGGTCCAAGCGAGCGCCTGCCAGCGCTTGTTCCCTCCACGCCCGCGCGCGATATCGCCCCCGAACCAAACCCCACAGGCACGGAAGCGACGTCGGCTGCGACCTGGATCGCTCGCCCGCAGCCTGCGGCGGCGATTCCCGACGAGGTCTGGGCTGGCGATAGCTCCGCCACACGTGAGGTCGATTCCCAACAGCTTGCTCTGGTCGATCTGCGCAACGCGCCTTCTTCCACGTCGACCAGCGCGTCCAGCGCTGGCGACCCCGCCGATCAAGCGCCTGCCACAAACCGCATCGCAAGCGCGCCTGCACCACGACGCACGAACAACGCTGCAGCCGAGCTGGTCGGCGTGCGCCTGAGCATCAGCCCGTGGGCGGAAGTCTGGCTGGGCGCAGAGCGCAAGGGCGTCAGCCCGCCGGTACGCGAGCTCAAGCTGCCGCCGGGACGACATCAGATCGAACTGCGCAACCCGGCGTTCCCGGCGAAGACGATCGAGATCGAAGTTCGCGCAGGCGAAAACCCGGCCATCGAGCACCGATTCAGCGCCGAAGGCGCCTGAACGCATCACCGCATCACCCAGGGGAGACAGTTCACATGTGGAATCGATTCAAAGCCGCCGCCGTCGTGGCTCTCATCAGCCTTGGCCTGGCCGGCTGCCCCAGTCAGCAGACGGTGGCTCCGCCGCCTCCGCCGCCGGAGCCCACGGCTGAAGAGCGCGCCGCGATGGCGCGAGAGGCTGCGGGTAAGCGTCATGTCGATCTGGGAGTCGCCCATTTCGAAGCCGGCAACTATGCCGAAGCCGAACACATGTTGCTGACGCCCGAGGTGTGGCAGGCCAGCTCTTCCCAGCAGCTGCGTGCGCTGAAGTTTCTGGCGTTCACCTATTGCGTGAGCGAACGGCCGCAGCTGTGCCGGCAGTCGTTCGAGCGCGCCTTCCAGCTCGATCCGGCGTTCGATCTCGACCCCGCCGAGCAGGGCCATCCGCTGTGGGGCCAGGCCTACGCCGAGGCCAGGGCCTCGCAGGGCCGCTGAACCCATGAGCCTGGGCCTGCCCGAGTTCGACCACCTGCTGCAGCCCCTGCCCGGGGAGGCACCCTGTGGGCCCGAGCTCGACTACGACGCCGAGTTTATCGAGCTTGAGCGAGCAATCGCGGGCACGCCCGAGCGGCAGTACGGGGACACGATCATCGCCGCAGAAGGCGCCGATTTCGCCCGCGTGCTGAGCCAAGCAACCGCACTCATGCGGCGCAGCCGCGATCTGCGCCTCGCGGTGATGATCACGCGCGGCCTCACCCGCACCCGTGGTGCGCAGGGTGCCAGTCATGGCATCGCTCTGATCGAAAGCCTGCTGGACGCGTTTGGTGATTCCGTGCACCCGCCGCTGGAAATCGACGGCGAGCGCGACCCGCTGCCGCGCGCGAATGCGCTTGCGGTGCTTGCTGCCGGCGAAGGCCTGCTCGGCGACCTGCGCGAGCTGAAGCTTGCCACACGCCTGATGGGTTCGATCGAGCTGTCCGAGTTGGAGCGCAGTTCTGCTGGCCGCGATGGCGCGCGCTTCACGCGTCAACAGTTGCATCAACTGCTGCAGGACGAGCAGCTCGCGGGCAATGCGGAACTCAGCAGCCTGGGCCAGCTACACGAAGCATTGACCCGGCTGCAGCAGCGCCTCCGCGAAGAGCTCGGCGTCGAGAACGCACCAGACTTGCGGCCGCTGATGACGCTGACCGCTGCCGTGCGCACGCCCGACGCCGAAGCTGAAAACAGCGATACATCGACGGGTGAAGCTGAAGCCCATGGCGGCGAAATTGCCGCTGCGGGTGGTCTGCCGGCGCTGCGAACCCGCCAGGACGCCATTCGTGTACTCGAGGAAGTCTGCCGATTCCTCGAAGTCCACGAACCCGCCAATCCAGCACCGCTGTTGATCCGGCGCGCGCGCGGAATGATCGGCCAGGACTTCCTCAGCATCCTTCGCGATTTCGCGCCGGATGGCGTCGCCCAGGCCGAGCACCTGGCGGGGCTGCGCTCATGAGCCCAACCGTTTTGCCCGTCTACACCTTCCGATTGACTGACGCCCACGCGCACACAGGAGCCTCCGAATGAGCGCCTCGAAATTCACCACCAGCAAGAAGAACAGCGGTCAGAAGTTCATTGCCCGCAACCGTGCGCCGCGCGTTCAGATCGAGTACGACGTCGAGATCTACGGCTCCGAGAAGAAGGTCCAGATTCCGTTCGTGATGGGCGTGATGGCCGATCTCGCCGGCAAGTCGGGTGCCGACCTCCCGCCTGTGGCCGACCGCAAGTTCCTCGAAATCGATATCGACAATTTCGACGAGCGCATGAAAGCCATCCGCCCGCGTGTGTCGTTCGCGGTACCGAACACGCTGACCGGCGAGGGCAATCTGGCGATCGACATCGCCTTCGAAAGCATGGACGACTTCTCCCCCGGCGCGGTGGCGCGCAAGGTCGAGGCGCTGTCGAAACTGCTCGACGCCCGTACGCAGCTGAACAACCTGCTGACCTACATGGACGGCAAGACCGGCGCCGAGGAATTGATCGGCAAGGTGCTGGGCGACCCGACCCTGCTCAAAGCGCTGGCGGCCACGCCCCTGCAGCAGCCTGCACCGGCGCCCGCCGAAACCCAGGGCAACGACTGAACTCGCCGCATCGCACCGAGGATCCCACCATGGCAAACGCCAACGCCGCACTGAAGCCGCCGATCAGCGCCGAGCTGCACGCAGACGAGTTCTCGAACCTGCTGCAGAAAGAGTTCAAGCCCAAGACCGACGAGGCCCGCGACGCGGTCGCCTCTGCGGTCCGCACGCTTGCTGAGCAGGCGCTCTCGAACAGCCTGACGATCAGCAGTGACGCCTACCAGGCGATCGAAGCCATCATTGCCGAGATCGATCGCAAGCTTTCCGAACAAGTCAATGCGATCCTGCATCACGAGGACTTCCAGCAGCTGGAGGGTGCCTGGCGCGGTCTGCACTACCTCGTCAATAACACCGAAGTCGACGAGATGCTGAAGATCCGCTTCATGCCGATCGCCAAGCGCGAGCTGCACCGCACCCTGCGTCGCCACAAGGGCATCGGCTGGGATCAAAGCCCGATCTTCAAGAAGGTCTACGAGGCTGAGTACGACCAGCTCGGCGGCACGCCCTACGGCTGCATCGTCGGCGACTACCATTTCGACCATAGCCCGCCCGACGTCGAGCTGCTGGGTGAGATGGCCAAGATCGCCGCGGCTTCGCACTGCCCCTTCATCGCCGGTGCGGCGCCCTCGGTGATGCAGATGGAATCCTGGCAGGAGCTGGCCAACCCGCGCGACCTGACCAAGATTTTCGAGAACACCGAGTACACCGCCTGGCGCAGCCTGCGCAACTCCGAGGATTCCCGCTATCTCGGCCTGACCATGCCGCGCTTCCTCGCTCGCTTGCCTTACGGGGTGAAGACCAACCCAGTGGACGAGTTCGATTTCGAAGAGACCACCGATGGCAGCAGCCACGGCGCCTACTGCTGGGCGAACTCGGCCTATGCCATGGCCGTGAACATCAACCGTTCGTTCAAGTACTACGGCTGGTGTTCGTCGATTCGCGGCGTGGAGAGCGGCGGTGCGGTCGAGGACCTGCCCACCCACACCTTCCCGTCGGACGACGGCGGCGTCGACATGAAATGCCCCACCGAGATCGCGATCTCGGATCGACGCGAAGCGGAACTGGCGAAGAACGGATTCATGCCGCTGATCCACCGCAAGAACACGGACATCGCCGCGTTCATCGGCGCGCAGTCCCTGCAGAAGCCCACCGAGTACTACGACCCCGATGCCACCGCCAATGCAAACCTGGCGGCACGCCTTCCCTATCTGTTCGCCTGCTGTCGCTTCGCCCACTACCTAAAGTGCATTGTTCGTGACAAGATCGGTTCATTCATGGAGCGTGACGACATGGAGCGCTGGTTGAACGATTGGATCATGAACTACGTCGACGGCGATCCGCTGAACTCCTCACAGCAAACCAAGGCCACCAAGCCACTGGCTGACGCCCAGGTTGTTGTGGAAGAGGTCGAAGACAACCCCGGCTACTACACCTCGAAGTTCTTCCTGCGCCCGCACTACCAGCTGGAAGGCTTGACCGTCTCCCTGCGGCTGGTCTCCAAACTGCCCTCGGTGAAGTCGGGCAGCAACTGATTGCTCAGAAAGGGTGGACCCACCCGATCGGCAATACCTCGATGCAGCGAGTTCTGCGCATCGACCCCCCACTGCAAATAAGGAAATTCCTATGGCAACTCGAGCAGCAAGCAACGGTTTTGGCGTCCAAACCGGCAATCTGGATTCAGGTCAGTCGCTCCAGGAGATGTTCGTACAACTTTCCAACACCCCGGGAAGTTCCACCGACTCTAAGCACAAAGGCTGGATGGATGCGCTGACCGTGTCCTGGGCCGTGCATCAGTCGACGTCTGCGCACACCGGCGGCGGCAGCGGCGTCGGCAGGGCAGATTTCGGGGTCTTCCAGTTCATGAAGTACGTCGATAAGGCGACGCCGAACCTGATGAAGCACTGCGCGTCTGGCAAGCATCTTGATCAGCTCGTGCTGTCCGTTTGCAAGGCAGGCGGAACGCAGCAGGAATACCTCAAGGTGACCCTCAAGGAGGTGTTCGTCACCGGTGTGCAGTTGGTCAGCAACACGGAAAGCCCGCGAATGATGGAGCAGGTCAGCTTGTCCTACGGAATGATGACCATCGAAGCGAAAGACCAGAACGCTGACGGCTCGCTGGGTGCAGCCGTAACCGGCGGCTGGGATGTCAAGCAGAACAAGGCGGCCTGATCACCGCCCTTCGCCCAATTTCTGGTGGGCGAGCCGCACGCCGAACCCCGGGTGGTTCGGCGCTGCGGATGCGGCAATCCCTACCGCCGCCGTCGCAGGAAGTCCTGTGGTGCGCCGCGCTGGATGTGCGGCAGTGCTGAGGCCTCACTTTGTCGCCGCTGCACGCTACGGCGATTTCTCCGCCCTGGAGTCACCAATGAATGCCACGCCCATCGCGCGGCCCACGCAGGCGCCGCTCGAAGATCAGCTGTCGACGCTGATGAGACAGATCCGCAAGTCACCCTCTGATCAACGCCTGCGAGTGCATCTGAGCCAGCTTTCGATGCTGCTCGGTCAATGGGAGCGTGCGATCGGCCAGCTTCAAGCCGTCGCGCTGTCGGACCCTTCTGCCCTGCCCTTCGCACAGACCTATCGCGAGGCGATTCGCTGCGAGCGACTGCGTGCGCGCGTGTTCGCAGGCGAGATCGCGCCACCCACCTTGGGCTCGCCCGACCCCTGGTTCGCATGGCTGGCGCAGGCGCTGCGGCATCGAGCGCTGGGCGAGCATGCCGCCGCCGACGCCCTGCAGTCGCAGGCCTTCGAGGCAGCGCCGGCCAGCGGTTTCGAAGTCGACGGCCAAGCCGTCGAATGGCTGGCTGACGCCGACAGTCGGATCGGCCCCTGCATCGAGGCCCTGGTCAACGGCCAGTACTACTGGATTCCGTTCGACGACATCCAGCGACTCGAACTTGAAGCGCCCGTGGACCTGCGTGATCTGGTGTGGGCCCCGGCCAAGCTGGTGCTTTGCAATGGCGGCGAACATCCCGTGCTGATCCCGAGCCGCTACCCCGGCAGCGAGTCGGCAAGCGAAGACGCCCTGCGTCGCAGCGCACTCACCGTGTGGGCCGAAGCAGGTGAGGCCGGCTGGACGGGCCTTGGCCAACGCATGTGGGCCAGCGACGCGGGCGAGCATCCGATGCTGGAGACACGTCGCATCGAACGCATTGAACCGACCGGGCTTCCGGCCGGCCATGCCTGAGAAATCCTCCACTGCTGTCGGTCGAGCTTCGCAGCTGTTGCCAGCGCTGCTGGATCGCCTGACCGATCACGCGCCCCACGAGCGCACCGAAGCGCCCCACGCGCGCAGCATGAGCAAGGCGGAGTTCCGTCGAAGCGTGCTGCGCGACCTCGCCTGGCTGTTGAACACCACCAGCGCCGAGTCCGAGATTTCGTTTGATGGCATTCCGGCCGTGCGCGACTCGGTTCTGAATTTCGGCGTGCAGGCCTTGTCCGGCAAGTACCTGGTCGAGGACGACCTGAACGCGCTCGAGCGCGCGGTGGCCGAGTGCATTCGCCGCTTCGAGCCGCGCATCCTGCCGGACAGTCTGCGGGTCAAGGTCATCAGCACCGACGACGAGCAGGCCACCCGCAACCATCTGTCGATGGAAATCCGCGGCCAGCTGTGGGCCGAGCCCTACCCCATCGAGCTGCTGCTGCGCTCACGCGTCGACCTGGAGTGCGGCCAGATCGCTCTCGTCGACGCCTTGGCGGGCTGAAGGGGCGACCATGGACCCTCGCCTGCTCGACTACTACAACACCGAACTCGCCTATCTTCGCGAGGCGGGCGCGGAGTTCGCCGCCCAGCATCCAAAGATCGCCGCCCGGCTCGATCTGCGCGGCTTCGAAGTGGCCGACCCTTATGTCGAGCGCCTGCTGGAAGGCATGGCCTTCCTGAGCGCCCGCGTCCAGCTGAAGATGGACGCCGAGTTCCCGCGCTTTGCCCAGCGCCTGCTGGAAGTGATCTACCCGAACTATCTGGCGCCCACGCCCAGCATGTGCATCGTCCAGTTCACCCCCGGCGAAATGCCGGGCGGCGCGGGCGCAAGCTTCACCTTGGCGCGAGGCCAGCGGCTGCGGGCTGCGGCCGCGAATGAAACCCGCACGGGCTGCGAATTCCGCACCGCTCACGATGTTGAACTCTGGGCCTTGACGCTTGAAGTCGCGCGTCTTGAGGGGGCACCGGGTGGCGCTACCAGCAGTCTCGGCGGACGGCGTCCGCGCGCCTCCCTGCGCTTGGGCTTTCAACTGGCTGCGCCGCTGTCCGGAGGCGCGGAGCCGCCCGACCGTCTGCCCATCTACCTCAACGCGAGTCCGGACCTCGCAACGCGGCTGTATGAGCTGATCTGTGGCCACACCGTCGATGTACAGGTGCGCTGCAACGGCAAGACCTTGGGCGAGTGGCAGACGCTGCGTGCGCCGGGTGCCGGAGTGTTCGGCATCGGCTTCGACGAGTCCGAAGCGCTGCTGCCTTACAGCAGTCGCGGTTTCCAGGGCTACCGTCTGCTGCACGAGTACTTCGCCTGCCCGGCCCGCTTCAATTTTGTCGAGCTGCGCGGTCTTCGCGAAAAGCTGCGGGAATGCGAAGGCTTGAAGTCCTTCGAGGTTCGGCTGCTGCTCGACCGCGATGCCGCAGACCTTGAAGCCCAGGTTGACGCGAGCCGCCTTGCTCTGTTCTGCACCCCGGCCGTCAACCTCATTGAAAAACGCGCCGATCGCATCCTGGTCGACGACAGCCGTTTTGAGCTGCACCTGGTGGCGGACCGCGCGGCGCCGCTGGACTTCGAAGTCCACTCGGTGCAGGCGGTCGAAGGCTTCGGCCGCGACAACGCCATCGAGGCCCAATTCCGCCCGTTCTATCGCAGCCTGACCGGCGATCGCGGCAATCACGGCGCCTACTTCTCGGCGCGACGCGAGCCGCGTCGAGTGTCCGATAGCATCCTGCGACACGGTGCGCGCTCGTCCTACATCGGCTCCGAAGTCTTCCTGAGCCTGGTCGACCAGAACGAGGCGCCCTACGCCTCGCGCTTGCGCCAGCTCGGCGTGTCGATGACGGTCACCAACCGCGATCTGCCGCTGCTGATGTCCACCGGCGGCACCCGCGATTTCATTCCCTCCGACACCCTGCCCGTCTCCGCCGTGCGCGTGCTGCACGGGCCCACGCGGCCCGCCGCCGCTGTGCAGGAAGGCTCGATCAACTGGCGCTTGATCAGCCAGCTTTCACTCGGCCATTCGACCCTGGTCGGGCTCGACGCTGACGACGGCGCGCTGGCGCTGCGCGAGCTGCTGTCGCTGTACGCAGCCTTGGGGGAGCCCGCGGTCGCGCGGCATGGCGCAAGCCCCCTGCGCTCGAAGCTGCAGCCGATCACTCGCCGACTGCAGGGCGCCGGGCCACTGACCTACGGGCGCGGCGTTGGCATCACCCTGGAAGTTGATGAAGGCCTGTTCGCCGGCAGCAGCGCCTATGTGTTCGGCGCGGTGTTGCAGCGCTTCCTGGCGCGCCATGTCGGCATGAACAGCTTCACCGAGACCCGACTGCACAGCGCCCAGCGCGGTGAGATCGCCTGCTGGCAGCCGCAGATCGGCTTGAGGCCAGTGGCATGAGCAGCGCCGTCGACCCCATTGTTGCAGATGCATCTCCTGCAGAACGACTGGCGGCGGTAGACAGCGCCACGGCGCCCCTGATCAGTACGCCTGACCCCGCTCCCGAACGCGACGCGGAAGCCGCAGCCCTGTGGGAAGCGATCACGGATGCCCCCTGGCGGCATGACCTGTTTGCCGTGCTCCGGCGACTGCAGGCGCTGCACCCTACTGCCCCCAGTTTTGGCCGCGCACCGCGCCCACATCTCGAACCTCTGCGGCTCGGTCAGGAGCCCAGTTCAAGTTTCGCGCCGGCCGCACTGGCCTCTGCCGAGCAGCGCCCGGGGCGCCCGCCCAAGCTTCGCGTCTTCAGCTTCGGGCTGTTCGGCCCAAACGGCCCGCTGCCACTGGCCTACACCGAGTACGCGCATGAGCGCGCGATCCATGCAGGCGATCGTGCGCTGACCGAGTTCGCCGATCTCTTCCACCATCGCTTTCTGATGCTGTTCTTTCGTGCCTGGGCGCAGGCGCAATCGACCGCCAGCCTCGATCGGCCAGGGCACGACCACTTCAGCCGCTTCATGGCCAGCCTGGTGGGGCTTGGACTGCCCGGCCAGGACCGCGCCGACAGCGTGCCCCTTCATGCTCGGCTGGGGCAAGCCGGACATCAGGTGCGGCAGACCCGCAACGCGGAAGGGCTGGCCTGTCTGCTCGCCAACTTCTTCAATGCCGGGGTGGCCGTGGAGCAGCACCGTGGCCGCTGGCTGCCACTGCCCCCTGACCAGCGAAGTCGGCTTGGCGCGGCGCTCGGCACGCAGTTGGGCGTCGATGCAGTCGCGGCCGCAGCGGTGTGGGACCGCCAGCATCACTTCCGCGTAGTGATCGGCCCGCTGACTCTGGATGCCTATGAAGCACTGCTGCCGGACCGCCGTTCGGCGCTGCAGCTGCGCGACTGGGTGCGCGGCTATGTGGGCATCGAATTCGACTGGGATCTGCAGCTGCTGCTGCGCCGGGACCAGATCCGCGGCGTCCAGCTCGGCGGTAGTGCCCGCCTCGGCTGGACCACCTGGCTCAGCCAGCGCAGCCCCGCCAACGACCGCGGCGATTATTGCTACGCACCTGAACACCATCACCGGGTGGCGGCGCAGGCTGCCTGAAGGCAGTCGCACCCGAAACCACACCCCTCTTCAACCGCTGCATCGGAAAACCGCCATGTCATTGTCCAAGCCCCTCTTCTCTGTCCCGCTGCTGTTCGGCGCCGCCCTGGCCGCCCTGCTGTCCATCAACGACAGCGCCCGCGCGCAGACGCCCGACCCCACCCTGCTGCTGGCACTCGATGAAATCTGGCAGCTCGAACGCCCGGGCTTTTCCACGCTCAGCGACCGCTTCGAGCGCAAGGACGGCACCCAGCAGGCCCGCTTCGAAACCGAAGTGCGCGACGCTCTCGCCTATCTGCACGTCAACGCAGAAGCGGCGGAGCTTGAGTTTGCGCGCAAGCGCTTTCCTGCGAACACTTCACCGTGGGGCGCATTGCCTCGTATCGCACCGACCAGCGCCCGTCTGGTCGAGGTAACTCTGCCGCGCAAGCGCTATTTGATGCTGTCAGGCACAGGCGAAGGCCTGTTCGGTATCGGCGACTGGCAGCGCTTCGGCTTCTTGCACGTGGTCGACGTCACCCAGCGCTGGGCTCCCGTGCACTACCCGCTGGTGGCCGAAGCCGGCCTGCGCGAGCGCGTGATTGGCCGCCTGCCAGGCTCACCGGTGCTGAACTACCTGCGACTGGTGCCCGCACGCTGGAGCGATGCCAGCACCGTTGAGCGCTACGAAGTGCTCGTGTACGCCTTGAACCCCAAAGGCGCTGAGCGCGTGCGCACACCTGAAGGCGAGCTGATGGCCTTCTCGCTTTCGCGCGAGGCCGAAGCTGCGCGTTGGGTGCTGGCGCCGTTGGCCCAGACCCAGGTCGCCGACGCACGCGACGCTGCCGGCGCCTCCTTCAGCGCGCCGCCCTCACCGGCCGAACGTATGGATCTGGTCGCAGGGACAGGCAGCCCCGGCGCCGTGTCGACCGGCGCGTCTGTCGATCCCGCCGCAACTGACGAGGCCAAGTCCAGTCTCGGCGAACGCGCCACCGGCACGCTTTCGGACTCCGCGGAGAGCGAGGCGCGCGGCCGAACGGATCAGCTGGCCGATGAGGCCGAAACGCTGGCGAAGAGCAAGGCCAAAGAGGAAGCCGAACAGGGCGCGCGCGACTCGGCATCCTCTGCCCTCAAGAAGAAGTTTCCGGGTCAACACTGAAGCATCAGGCCATTCCCATGAGCGAAATCTCCCGCGTCGCCCTGTTCGGCAAACTCAACCCCACCCTGTACAAGGCGGTGGAATCAGCCACCGTGTTCTGCAAGCTGCGTGGTAACCCCTTCGTCGAACTGGCGCACTGGCTGCATCAGCTGATGCAGCTGGCCGACAGCGACCTGCACCGCGTGCTGCGTCGCTTCGAAATCGACGCATCAAGGCTCGCCGCCGACATGGTGCAGTCGCTGGAGCGCCTGCCCAACACCGCCACCCAGATTCAGGACTTTTCGCCACAGCTCGAACACGCCGTCGAGCGGGCCTGGGTGTATGGCTCGCTGAAGTACGGCCATTCGCAGGTCCGAGGCGGCAGCCTGCTGCTGGGCCTGGTCAAGACGCCCAGCTTGCGCGCCAGCCTTGACCGCCTCTCGCCGGAGTTCCGCAAGATCAACAGCGAGTTGCTGTCGGAACAGTTGCCAAGCATTGTCAGCGGTTCCCCCGAAGACGGCCAGCTCGCCTCCGACGGCAGCGGTAGCGAAGCCCAGGGCGTGCCCGGCGAGCACAGCGACGCGATTCCGCATGCGGCGATGGGCAAGCAGGCCGCACTCAAGAAGTACACCGTCGACCTGACCGAAAAAGCCCGCAACGGCGAAATCGACCCGATCAGCGGACGCGACGAAGAGATCCGCCAGATCGTCGACATCCTGATGCGTCGCCGCCAGAACAACCCGCTACTGACCGGCGAGGCAGGCGTGGGCAAAACCGCCGTAGTCGAAGGCTTCGCCAATCGGCTCGCCGCCGGCGATGTGCCGCCGCAGCTGAAGGAAGTTTCGCTGCTCAGCCTCGACATCGGCCTGCTGCAGGCCGGCGCCAGCATGAAGGGCGAATTCGAACAGCGGCTGCGCTCGATCATCGACGAAGTCCAGGCCAGCCCCAAGCCGATCATCCTGTTCATCGACGAGGTCCACACCTTGATCGGCGCCGGCGGCGCGGCCGGCACCGGCGATGCCGCCAACCTGCTCAAGCCCGCGCTTGCACGCGGCACCCTGCGCACGATCGGCGCCACCACATGGAGCGAATACAAGAAGCACATCGAGAAAGATCCTGCGCTGACCCGCCGCTTCCAGGTCATCCAGGTCGGCGAACCTGGCGAGGACCAGGCCATCGGCATGGTGCGCGGCCTGGTCTCCACGCTTGAGAAACACCACCAGGTGCTGCTGCTCGATGAAGCCGTCGCCGCTGCGGTCAAGCTCTCGCATCGCTACATCCCGGCGCGTCAGCTGCCCGACAAGGCAGTCAGCCTGCTCGACACCGCCTGCGCCCGCGTCGCGATCAGCCAACACACCCTGCCCGGCGATCTGGAGGACTGTCAGCGCCGGCTCGAAGGGCTGCGCACCGAGCTCGCTATCATCGAGCGCGAGTCCGGCCTCGGCATGGACGTCAACGAGCGCCGCACGCGCTGCCTCGGCCTGATCGAGCAGGACGAAGCCCTGCACGCCGAGCTTGAGCAGCGCTGGCAGGCAGAGCGCGAGATCGCCCAGCGCATCCTCGACGTACGCGCCGAGCTGCGCGCCTTCGATGACGCCGCAGCCAGCGCTGAGGCAGAACCCGAAGCAGACCTTGAAGCGCAAGCAGCTGCCAATCCCACCCCCGCTGCAGCGCCGATCGATCGCGCCGAGCTGCTGGCCCGTCACGCCGCGCTGGAACTGGAGCTTCGCACCCTGCAGGGCGAAAACCCGCTGGTGCTGCCCTCGGTCGACGCCAATGCCGTCGCTACCGTCGTCGCCGACTGGACCGGCATTCCGGTCGGTCGCATGGTGCGCGACGAGATCAGCGCCGTGCTCAAGCTCACCGACACGCTGGACCAGCGCGTGGTCGGCCAGAAGCACGCCCTGGAGCGCATCTCCCGCCGCATCCAGACCGCGCGCGCTGGCCTCGACAACCCCAACAAACCGATCGGCGTGTTCATGCTGGTCGGACCATCCGGCGTCGGCAAGACCGAAACCGCGCTGGCGCTGGCCGAGTCGCTGTACGGCGGCGAACAGAACCTAATCACCATCAACATGAGCGAGTTCCAGGAGGCCCACACCGTCTCCACGCTCAAGGGCGCACCTCCCGGCTATGTCGGCTATGGCGAAGGCGGCGTGCTCACCGAAGCCGTGCGACGGCGCCCCTATTCAGTCGTGCTGCTGGATGAAGTCGAGAAGGCCCACCCCGACGTCCACGAGCTGTTCTTCCAGGTCTTCGACAAGGGCTGGATGGAAGACGGCGAAGGCCGCGCCATCGACTTCCGCAACACTATCCTGCTGCTGACCTCGAACGTCGGCACCGACCTGATGATGAGCCTCACCCGCGACCCCGAGCTCACGCCCGAGCCTGAGGACCTCGCGACCGCCCTGCGCGAGCCGCTGCTGAAGGCGTTTCCGCCGGCCTTCCTCGGTCGCCTCGTAGTCATCCCCTACTACCCGCTCTCGAACGAAACCCTCGCCCGCATCGTTCGACTGCAGTTCGAACGCATCAAGAAGCGCGTCGAGAGCCAGCACGGCGTCGCCTTCCACTACACCGACGCTGCAGTTGACCTGGTCATCCGCCGCTGCACCGAAATCGAATCGGGCGGCCGCATGATCGACGCCATCCTGACCCATACCGTATTGCCCGAGCTCAGCAAAAGCTTCCTGACCGCGATGGCCGAGGGCTATCGCCTGGCGAGGGTGGAGATCGATGCCGAGAGCGAAGACTTCAGCTATCGCACAGACCGACGGGATGCGACAGATCCCGGCGGCGTCGAGCCCGCAGAAGCACGCGCTGTCTCTGAACTGGGTGCGACCACCGAGGAGACGCTCTGATGCCCCGCGCTCAAGTGCCAGGCCCGGTGGGGCTCGACTTCCGCTGGCATGGGTTCGATCGCGGTACTTGGGCACTCGCGCCGCACGCTCCGCCTGGGCCGGTGGGCATCGATCTCTCCTATGTCGCTTCGCTGAGCTCTGAACCGAGCGCCGCAACTCCTGCCACGAGCGCAACGCAAACACCGGCGATTGACATCAACGCCGCGGTAGCGAAGATCGAGGAAATCGCGCTGCCGAACTACATGGGCAAGTGCGCAACGCATGTGCGCATTGCGCTTGAAGCCGGTGGCGCCAACATGCAGACGCGCCCTACTTACGCGAAAGACTACGGGCCGAAACTCCTGGAAATCGGTCTCACCGAAGTTGCCATCGAGGGATACACGCCGCAGAAGGGTGACGTCGTGGTGTTCGACACCTACGCAACGCAGTCTCCCCAGGCAGGCCATATCCAGATGTACAGCGGCACGCAGTGGATTTCCGACACGCGCCAGCCTCGATTCCTCGCCCATAGTGTTCACTACGTCGGTGTCGCGTATGCCATCTACCGGCCATAGCCTTCTGTGGAGACTGCTCGCGTGTGCATTGGCACTGAGCCAGGCCGCGCTTGCAGTAAGTCCAACCGCGACTGATCGCGTCTCCGATCCGATCCTCGGCGTGCCGCTGAGCTGGAGCCAGTTGCCTACGTTTGAAACAGCGATACTGGGCGAGCCCGAGCCCGCTGACCGCCGTGAACTGGCGCGGGTAACGGCTGGAAATCATCAGCTGGTGCTGGTGCTGAGCCTGATACCGATCCACGCAGACGCTGACGGTGATGCTGCGCCACTCGGTTACGAAGTGGACTCCGGTCAACTGGTCAAGCACTTCGGCAACTTTGCCTCGCCGCTCGGCGCGTCATCTGGCGACCTTCCCGGAGACTACCCAGAACTGCGACAGGAGCTCATAGCGCAACTGCTTGACAGCTACGTGTCCGCACTCCGCCTTCAGTATCCAGATCCGGTCGATTTACTGAACAGAATCGAGGCCAGTCCGATCTGTGCGGACTTCAGCACCACGCTGCTCTCGGCGCTCGATTCAAACGGCCTTGCACTACGGAAGTGCTCAGCTCCGGTGATAGGCGGCACCAGCTCAGCCAACAAGCGAACCAGCGATAGCCCTGTCCCGGCCCATCCAGCGCATCCCGCATTCTCCCGAGCAACGGAGCAGGCGATTCCCTAATGAACAGCGCCATCAACCTCACGAACGACGACCAAAGAATGGGTTTCCTTGTTCTTGGCCAATGTTTTATCTCGACCAGAGATCCGGATAGCTGTGGGCTAAGTCAATGATGACGCCCCACGCTCCTTGTACGAAGGCGATAATGGACCCAACAATGCCAGCCTCTATTGGACGATCACATCGTGAATAGAACTGGCTGGTTCGTTCTTCTGCAAATAATGGCTCTGGGTGCATGCACCCCAAACATCCGTGCTTCGGGAATCCCCCCTTGCTCGACCGAGTCACGTTCGGCCTCGATTTACAGCACCCCGCCAGAGAACCAAGCCGAGAGATCCGCCAAACAAGTCGTCGAAGACTTCTATCGCAGTTATCTGAAGAATCTGAATTCGCCTTTCCTTGGGCGGCCCGCCCTCCCTTGGTCAGCTGAGTTTCGTGCCGCGATCACCCGGAATCAGGAGATCTGCGAAGAATATGCGGATGGGATTTGCGGTTTTGGAACGGATGGGGATATCTATCTTGACAGTCAGGAATATGAGGTCGCCATTAATTTCTGCAGTGCTGGGGGCCGGGTCGTTGAAGTAGCGCCGGGCCGGGTTGAAGTAAAACTCAATGTATACCCAAGCCTGGCCGATACCTACTACGACAGACAAATTGAATTCAAGATGATCAAAGAAGAAGGGCACTGGGCTGTCGATGACATCGTTTACTCGGGGGCGTCGGCTCGCCAGAGAATCCAAGAGGAGAATGCATTACTTATGCGTCAAGCGACCAAGCTATAGAATCTTCCATGTAGAACCCGCCTTCATCGCCAAGCGTGTCAAGGGACAAGGGATTCCGGACCACTCTGAATAATGAAGAAATTCCTGGCCCTACTCCTGATACTGCTTCCCTTCGCGTTTCTCTTCAGTTTTCTCGAGAAACACGTAGGTGACAACTGGTGGTCTGTCGGAATCTTCTTTTTTGTTCTGATTTCAGCGCGACTTGCCTACGAGCTGTATCGTCGCCGTCGAAAATCGGGTGGAACACGATTCTGAGCCTAAACAACTGTCCCGATCCAGAGAAATCGCCCGCGCCCCACAGCCAACCTCAAGCTAACCACTGGCACCACGAGGAAGTTCAAACCCGTGAGATCGACATCAACGCTAGTCGCGAAACCCAAATCATCGCTACTTCACAGCGCTCTAGGCGCTGTAGCGAGCGAGTCTCTTCGCGGGAACCCAGTGTTGATTGATCGCAGGCACTCAACCGCCAGGCGCCTTGAGCAGAAATTCTGCGGCGGGTCTTCTTTTGCGTCACTGAAATCCCCGAGCCTTCAATCGAAATCGGCCGAACTCACGAACAGATTCACGCTGCCCGTTTCTTTCTTGTCACTGGTCACCCGCGCGCTTGACGGAGTTGAGATGCAATGAACCGCCTATTCAACCTGACGTCCCCTTTCGGCGACGTCCTTCGCTTCGA
>CAZPHV010000027.1:0-62927 GCA_964586455.1 uncultured Aquimonas sp. | reverse complement strand
ACGGAGGGGGTGAGTCCATACATAGGTTGGGCGGAGCCGAAGGCGATGCCCAACACGAGCGACCTTCCCACCCTATGATTGATCGGTCTCACGTCGTCGTGGCAGCGCCGAAGACGTCCAGAGCTACTGAGCGTGGCCTGTTTGAATCCGGAAACGCGTTGCGCTCCTGCTCCACTCGGCAACCGTTAGTCCGCGCACGATGGGTTCAGCCAAAGGCCCTCGAGGATGCATCGCAATGGAACAGATCACTGCATTCTTGAGCCTCTATGGGCCGGCAGCCCTATTCGTTCCGGTTGCGTCCTTCGCATCACAACGATCGGGACCGCGGGCGTGGTGGGCGACTGCGCCGTTCTGGATCGTGATCTCCGCATTGCTCAGCCTGCTCAGCTTCTCGTTTGCCGTGGGCGCAAGCGCGCTCTACAGGGATCTCGTCGCCGCCGCCTTTTTTGGCGCCCTGGCGCCATGGGTCGCGGCTTTGGCGGGTGGCCAACGTTCGGCCGAGGGCGAGGCCAGCCAACTGCAGCGGATTCTCGGCTGCGTTCCCGGCTGGCTTGTGCTGGCGCTGGCGCCGTTCGGCATGCTGCTGGTGCACTGCACGAGCGGCGACTGTCTTTGATCTCGGAACACGGGTTCGATGTCCGAAAATCTCGAAACGATCCTGCGGCCCCGGGCTGCCAATCACCCCCACGCCGCGGTCTGGGAAGTGCTGGCCCAATGCTGGGTCGACACCGAGTACGACGGCGGCGATCTTGGCCGCTTCGCCGCGCAGCTGGATGTGGCCGGGCTGGATGTCGACGCGATGGATCGAATCGTGCTGGATGAGGTTTGCGGTGCATTCGCGCTCTACACCCTCGGGATGTTCCTGAGCTCGGGCATGGGGCTGTCGCCCTGGTTCTTTCCTGAAGACGAAGCGCGAGCGCGCATGCAGGCCTGGTTGGATCGGCCGCGCTGGCGGTCGTGGTGCAACCCCTTGTGGTGGCTTGGGCTGTGGGCTGCACGCGCGTTCGTGCGCAAGGAATGGCGAACACTGCGTGTTCGCGTGCAGGCGCTGCGCGAGGCACGGGCGGCCTGATCGATAGCGGCGGATCTCCATGGCTGCGGTCGCCTGCGAGCAGGCTCCTACAGGCGCGCGTCAGCTGTTGGTGTCGCGCTTGATGCGCGGCCTTGCCTGCAGCAGTCAACGTGCTGTACCGGTCTCACCGCCTGTTGATGCAGAAGCCCGTGGCTGCCGATAGAGTGCCGGCCCGGGCGCATCCCGGTGCGATCGACTGTGGAGATGTTCTGCCCATGACAGTATCCGTTCAAGGCGATGAGGCTGCAGCGCGGCCGGAAGGGTCTTCGACCTGTCAATCTCAGCCAGGCCCTGCACTGAATCCCACCCTCGCCGAAGCCGCACGCGCAGTCGCCCGGCGCGCCTACGCGCCGTTCTCCAACTTCCACGTGGGCTGCGCGCTGCGTACCGCCACCGGAGCGGTACATGTCGGCTGCAACGTCGAGAACAGCGCGTACCCACTGAGCGGCTGCGCCGAGCGGCATGCGCTGGCAGCGGCGGTGGCAGCCGAAGGCGCGGACGTCGAGGTGGTCGAGCTGGTGGTGCTGGCCTTCGACCCCGACGGCAGCCTGCGCGAAGCCGCGCCCTGCGGCGGCTGCCGGCAGCAGATCCTTGAACTGGGGCCGCAGGCACGTGTGGGTTTTCGTGCCGAAGGTGCCTGGCGACAGCTGGCGATCGGTGAGCTGCTGCCCTTCGGGTTCCGGCTGGCGCGCTGAATCGCGGGCGGGACAGCCGCGGGAGGGGCAGCAGAATCGCGCCGCGCTCGCGCGAGCAGGGGCTCATAGGGTGGGCCCTGGCCCACCATGGCCTGCACGCTCGCAACACGTTTGGCCCTTCGATGCGTCCGTGATGGTTCGCGAGTGACCCATCCGCGGCTGAGGTGATCGACGCACGCTGGAAACATGGAGGTGGAGCGCTTGCGCGAACGCGCCGGCGGACCGAGGCAAGGATCAGGCTCACGGTGGGCCAGGGCCTACCCTATGTCTCGGCGGCAGGCCTGGCCGCGTGAGGCTGTCCCGAATCCCGAATCCCGGCTTGATTCTGATCAGCGCGAGCGGGCGACCGGCAGTTCAGGCTGTGCGTGGATCCCCGCCTGTGACGCGCCCATGTCAGCCGACCCCGCTCTCGCCCGCCAGCTGCTGCCCCTGCTCGATCTGACCTGCCTCGATGAAGACGCCACGCCCGCGCAGATCGCGGCGCTGTGCGCCCGCGCCGACGGGCCGCATGGCCGGGTGGCGGCGGTCTGCGTGTATCCCGAACACGTGCAGCACGCCCGCTCGCTGCTGCCCGAGTCGATCGCGGTGGCGACGGTGGTGAACTTTCCCGAGGGTGGCGAAGACCCCCGCCGGGTAGCCCGCGAGATCCGCCGCGCGCGCGCAGTGGGCGCGCAGGAGATCGATGCCGTGCTGCCCTGGCAGGCATTGCTGCAGGGCCGGGAGACGCCCGCACTGCAGATGCTGCAAGCGGCGCGCGATGCCGCCGGCGGCGCCTTGCTCAAGATCATCCTCGAAAGCGGTGAGCTGTCCGCGCCCGACCGCATTGCCTTGGCCAGCGAGCTCGCACTGGATGCCGGCGCCGATTTTCTGAAGACCAGCACCGGCAAGGCTACGGTCGGCGCGACCCTCGCGGCCGCACAACTGATGGTGCATGCGATCCGCGCGCGCGCCGGCACAGCCGGCTTCAAGGCGGCGGGTGGGATCCGCACCCTGGAACAGGCCGCACCCTATCTGAGCCTGGTCGCGTGCGAGCTGGGCGAGGATGCCTGCACCTCGGCGCGGCTGCGCTTCGGCGCAAGCGCCCTGCTCGACCAGATCGAGACCGTGCTGGGTGGCGGGGCCGCCGCGACCGGCGGCGACTACTGAGCCGTCACCATGTCTGCCATCCCACTCCGCTTCGACGCACTGCTCGCCGCCAAGCGCAGCGGCCGCAGTCTGCTGGCTTGCGAGCTTTCCGAACTGGCGCGCGGACTTGCGGACGGCAGCCTTGACGATGCCCAAGCCGGCGCGCTGGCGATGGCGATTTGCCTGCGAGGGCTGTGCTCGCGCGAAACCGTCGACCTCAGCGCCGCCATGCGCGACTCTGGCCGGGTGCTGCATTGGCCTTCGCTGGGCGTCGAGGCACCGGTGCTGGACAAGCATTCCACCGGCGGCGTAGGCGACTGCCTGAGCCTCGTGCTGGCGCCAGTGCTGGCGGCCTGCGGTGCGGCGGTGCCGATGGTGTCCGGGCGCGGGCTCGGCCATACCGGCGGCACGCTGGACAAGCTCGAAGCCCTGCCGGGGCTCAGCACCGAACTCGATCTCGATCAGTTCGCCGCCTGCGTGCGCCGGCATGGGCTGGCGATCGTCAGTGCATCGAACGAAATCGCGCCGGACGATCGCCGCCTGTATGCGATCCGCGACCGCACCGGCACCGTCGATTCGCTGCCCTTGATCGTCAGCTCGATCCTGTCCAAGAAGCTGGCGGCGGGCGTGCAGCACCTGCTGCTCGACTTGAAGCTGGGTTCCGGCGCGCTGTTCCGCGAGCGCGCCGACGGCGAAGCGCTGGCGCGACTGCTGCTGGCGACCGCGAACGCGCTGGGCCTGGGCTGTGAGCTGGCCTTTACCGACATGCAGCAGCCGCTGGCCAACGCTGCCGGCAACGCACTGGAAGTCGACGCCGCCGCACGCGTGCTGCGCGGTGAGGACACGCGCTCGCGCCTGTATCGCCTGAACCTTGCGATGTGCGCACGTCTGCTGCTGCGCGGTGGATTGTGCGGGGATCTTGCTCAAGCGACGACCAAGGTGCATTGGGCGCTGTGCAGTGGTCAGGCCGCCGCCCGCTTCGAGGCGATGGTGGCGGCGATGGGCGGGCCGATCGACGCACTGTCGGCGCCGCAGCGCTGGCGCGAGCAGGCGCCCTGCATTGGTGAGCTGTGCGCGCCGGACGACGGCGTGCTGTGCAGCATCGACACCCGCGCATTGGGCGAGGCCTGCCTGCAGCTGGGCGCCGGCCGCGGCCATGCGCAGGCTCGTATCGACCCGCGTGTCGGCCTGTCCGATATTCTCGAAACCGGCGCCCGCGTGCAGCGCGGCCAGGCTCTGCTGCGCATCCACGCGCGCTCGGTCGAGTCGCTGCAGGCCGCGCGTGCCCAGCTGTCCGCCGCCCTGCAGATCAGGGATCGCGTCCCGGAACCGCGACCCCTGCTGCAGGGCTGGCTGGGTGCATCACGCACCGCTGCGGCCGCCAACCTCGCGTGCGTGGCACAGGAGTCGTTGACCGCGCGCGCCGAGTGCGCGGCGGAGGCGGCCTGCATCGACTGCGCCGAGCCCGGCTGCGGAGGGCCGCGCGCGCTGGCGGCGGCGCGCGCGCAGGTGCAATGCCGTGCGCTGGGCTTGAGCGCATGAGCGCGCCGCGCATTCGCCGCGCGCTGGTGGTGGTGCTCGATTCCGTCGGCATTGGCGCCTTGCCGGATGCCGACCGCTTTGGCGACGCGGACAGCGACACCCTGGGCCATATCGCTGCAGCCTGCGCCGCCGGTATGGCCGACAGCGGCCCACGTGCGGGGCTGCCGGACTGGCTTGAACGCAGCGGCCCACTGCGAATTCCGAACCTCGAAGCGCTGGGCCTGGGCCGCGCCGCACAGCTGGCGACGGGGCGACTGCCCGCGGGTTTCGACCAGACAGCGCCAATCAAAGGCGCCTGGGCGGCGGCACGCGAACGCTCGCCGGGCAAGGACACGGTCACCGGCCACTGGGAACTGATGGGCCTGCCGCTGAGCCGCGACTGGGGCTATTTCGCGAGCGCCGTCGACAGCATTCCGTCGGAGCTGCTGGACGCGCTTGCCGCCGAGTGCCTGCTGCCTGGCTGGCTGGGCAACTGCCACGCCTCCGGAACCGAGATCCTGAAGCGTCTGGGCGAGGCGCATATCGCCAGCGGCAAACCGATCGTCTACACCTCGGCGGATTCCGTGCTGCAGATCGCCGCACACGAACAGCACTTCGGCCTGCATCGTCTGAATGCGCTGTGCATGGCCGCACGCCGACGTGTCGATGCGTACGGCATCGGCCGGGTGATTGCGCGGCCGTTCCTGGGTGAGCACATGGGCGAGTTCCGGCGCACCGGAAACCGCCACGACTATGCGCGTCCGCCGCCGGGTCCGACCCTGCTGGATGTGCTGCAGCAGAACGGCCTGGCCACGGTCGGTGTGGGCAAGATCGGTGACCTGTTCTGTCAGCGCGGGCTGGACATCAATATCCCGGCGAACGGGCTCGACGGCCAGATCGACGCGACCCTGGCAGCGGTGGACTCGCTGGACCGACCCGGGCTGGTGTTTGCCAACCTGGTTGACTTCGACAGCGAGTATGGCCACCGCCGCGATGTCGCCGGCTACGCCGCTGCGCTTGAACGCTTCGACGCGCGCCTGCCTGAACTGCGCGCGCGCCTCGATTCCGATGATCTGCTGGTGCTCACCGCCGACCACGGCAACGACCCGACATGGCCGGGCTCGGACCACACCCGCGAGCACGTGCCGATTCTGGTTTCAGGCGCGCGGGTCGCGCCGGTCAGTCTGGGGGTACGCACCGGCTTTGCCGATCTTGCCCAGGGTCTGGCCTCGGCCTTCGGCGTCGCGCCGCTGGCGTCTGGTTGCGATCTGTTCGAGTGAGCGCGTGCGAACGTCGTGGTCTTACATCGCGAGCACGCGGATGCCGTGCAGTTGTGCAGCCCGCACGGCTGAGTTCCGACGGCGCCGGCGTTGCCTGACGGCAGCGCGTGAGCGGGCCCTTTGTCGCCGCACGCATTGAAGCAACTCAGATTTGAATCTCCTCACAGGACCTCTTGATGAGCACCCCGCACCTTGCCGCCGAGCCCGGCGCCTTCGCCGATACCGTGCTGTTGCCGGGCGACCCGCTGCGCGCCCGCCACATCGCCGAGCAATTTCTCGAAGGCGCTGTCGAGGTCAATCGCGTGCGCGGCATGCTCGGCTATACCGGCTACTACCGCGGCCAGCGCATCAGCGTGCTGGGCAGCGGCATGGGCATGCCCTCGTGCCTGATCTATGCCACCGAGCTGATCCAGCACTACGACGTGCGTCGACTGCTGCGGCTGGGCACCTGCGGCAGCCTGCAGCGCAGCCTGCAGCTCGGCGACCTGGTGCTGGCAACGGCGGCGAGCACGGATTCAAATCTCAATCGGCGCCGCTTCAAGGGCATGGACTACGCCCCGCCGGCGAGCTTCGCGCTGTGCCGGAGCCTAGCGGAAAGCGCCGAGGCGGTCGGGCTTGAGCTGCGCGCCGGCGGCGTGTTCTCCACGGATCGGTTCTACGACGACGCCCAGCTGCTGCCCCTGCTGGAGCGCATGGGCCTGCTGGCTGTCGAAATGGAGGCCGCCGCCCTGTTCGGCATCGCAGCCGAGCACGCCGTCGAAGCCGGCTGCCTGCTCACCGTCAGCGACGAGCTGCATACCGCCCGCCACTTCAGCGCCAGCCAGCGCGAGGAAGGCCTAGCCCAGGCCACGCGAGTCGCGCTGGCGGCCCTGACCGCGACACCGAACGGGTTGCGACTGCATGAGCTGAACTGAGCATCGGGTGGGTCGCGACCCACCATCGCGGTAGCGCTCACCGTGCCTGGCATTGGCGTGCGTCGATCCCGTGCCAGCGAGGCCCGAAGGCTGGGGGTTGGCGCGAGGGTCGGGCTTTGGTGGGCCAGGGCCCACCCTATGGAGTGCGAGGGTATCGCGAGGGTCGGGCTTCGGTGGGCCAGGGCCTACCCTATGGAAAGCGGGGGTATCGTTAGGGACGGGCTTTGGTGGGCCAGGGCCCACCCTATGGTGCGATGGGGCGTCACGGTTCCGAGGCGCAAGAAGCGCTCCCGTCGACGCGGTCTGCGCGCTCGGTCTGCTGTCATGTGCAAATGACGACCCACGCTCGTGATGTATTCCCGCCCCTGTTTCCAGCAACGCGCGCCGAGGGCCTGCGCCGGCTGCACGACTTCCTGCCGCGTGCCGGCGCCCGTTATGCCGCCGAACGCAATCACGACCTTGGGCCGGGCGCGCACGCCAACGTCTCGATGCTCTCGCCCTACCTGCGCCATCGCCTGCTGACTGAGGACGAAGTGGTGCGCGCGGTGCTCGCGCTGCATGGCCATGCCACGGCGGAAAAGTTTGTGCAGGAGGTGCTGTGGCGCACCTACTGGAAGGGCTGGCTGCAGCTACGCCCGGCAGCTTGGACGCGCTACCGCGAAACCCTTGCCGCCGCGCGCCTGGAACTCGCCGCCAACAGCGGTCTGCGCCAGGCCGTGCAGGCCGCGGAAGACGGCCGCAGCGGCATCGAGGGATTCGATGACTGGGCGCGCGAGCTGGTCGCCACCGGCTATCTGCACAATCACGCGCGCATGTGGTTTGCCTCGATCTGGATCTTCACCCTGGGCCTGCCCTGGGCGCTGGGCGCCGACTTTTTCGCGCGTCACCTGCTGGACGCGGACCCTGCGTCAAACACGCTCGGCTGGCGCTGGGTGGCGGGCCTGCAGACGGCCGGCAAGACCTATCTCGCGCAGGCCGACAACATCGCCCGCTACACCGGCGGCCGCTTCAAGCCCAAGGGCCTGGCAGCGAGCTGCCAGGCACTGACCGAAGCGCCGCTGCCGCGCGCACAGCCGCTGCCACCGCGGGACGCCGTGGATCCTGCGCAGCCGGCGCTGCTGCTCGTACACGGCGAAGACCTCGAGCCGCAGTCGCTGCTGCCCGAAGGCCTCCGGCCACTTCGTATCCTGATCCTCACCGGCGTTGATGGCGGCGCCGAGGCCACTGCGAGCACGCCGCACGACAGCGCGGGTGCGCACTGGCCCTGGGGCGACAAGGCGCAGGCCTTCGTCAGCGCTGCCTGCGCGGACCTCGAAGCCCGGCTCGCGGCCGACGGCCACGCCGTGTCGCGCCTTTCGAAACTCGATGTCGATGCGCTCGCCAGCGCAGTGCGTGACAGTGGCGCGCACTGCGTGCTCACGCCCGAAGCGCCGATCGGCCCAATGGACGACGCGCTCGACCAACTCGATCCGGCCCTCGTCGCCCGGGGCATCGCACTGCAGCGTTTGCGCCGTGACTGGGACAGCCGCTTCTGGCCGCGGGCCGGTCGCGGTTTTTTCGCGTTCCGCGAGCACATCGCAGACGAGCTGCGCGCACTCGGTCTGCAGGGCGCATGAGCTACCGTGCGCTCACCGTCTGGTACGACGGCGCCTGTCCGCTGTGCCGGCGTGAGATTGCACTGATGCAGCGGCTGGATTGGCGGCGTCGCGTCGATTTCGTCGACCTCAGCGACGTCGCGCCGGAGGCTTGCCCATTGGACCCCGCCGAACTGCTGGCGCGCCTGCATGCCGATGACGGCCAGCGCCTGTACGACGGCGCCGCCGCGTTCGCCGCGCTGTGGCGTCAGCTGCCCCTGCTGTGGCCGCTGGGCCAGCTCGCGCGTGTGCCCCTGGTGCTGCGCGCGCTCGAACGTGCCTACGTCCGCTTCCTGCGCTGGCGACCGCGCCTGCAGCGCTGGGCGGGGCGCTGACTCGGCCGAGCCTTTCGGAACGCGTCAACGCCCTGCCTGAAGGCGCTCGCGCAGCGGCTGCATGTGCTGCAGGAAGGGCTTGCCGCCGTCGCCCAGCGCCTCGAAACCGCGCGAGGCAAGATCGAAGTCAGCGCGGGCGGCAGTGAGGTCGCCGCGGGCAGCGCGCAGGCCGGCGCGGGCGCGGTAGCCCACCAGGGCGAACAGGCTGTTGGCGCCATGCACCTCGACGCCGATCTGGACCGCCTTCTCGGCCAGCGGCTCGGCCTCATCGAGTCGACCGAGGGCGACATAGGTTTCGGCCAGATTGGCGCGGATCATGCTCGCCTGACGCGCCTGCTCGGAGCCGAACTCCAGCGCCATCGCCAGTGAATCCTCAAACAGGGTGGCCGCCTCGGCATGGCGCGCGGAACCGTTCAGCGCCATCGCCAGGTTCTGCTGCACCGCGGCCAGCTGCAGCGAGGGCCCGAACAGCTCACGGTGCAGACGGGCGACCTCGCTGAAGTCCTCGATGGCGGCCTCGCGCTCGCCGTGCATATAGCGGGCGTGGGCGCGGTTGTTGATCGAGCCCAGGCCCGAGCGCGTGCGTAGTTGGCCCAGGGCGTCGAACAGACCGATCGCCTCATCGGCATCGGCGATGGCGTCCTCGTAGCGGCCGAGCTCGACCAGCACCATCGAACGCGAGGCGATGGCGATCGCCAGTTCGCGGTCGCGTTGGCCGAGACGCCCGCGACGTTCGCGGATCATGTCCGTCCAGGTCGCATAGGCCTGATCGCGCTCACCGGCAGCACGCAGCAGCTGTGCCTGCAGGCTCCGGCTTTCATTCAGTTCGAGCGCATGCCGGGCAGGTTGCGCCCGCCACAGCGATTGCGATTCGGACAGCAGACCGCGCGCACGTTCGACGTTGCCACGGAGATACTCGACCTGGGCGAGGCTGTAGCTGGCCGAGGCGTAGAGGTCCGGACGCTGCTGCGCGAGGTCGGGCAGTGCGATTGTCTGCTCAAGCAAGGGCGCGGCACCTTCAACATCGGCCATCGCCAGGAACAGTTCGGCCAACATCAGGGCCGTCACCGCGCCTGTTTCTGGGGCGGCCTCGAACTGTTCGATCAGATGAGCCGCACCCTCCTGTAGCACCTCGCGCGCGCTCAGTGACTGCGAGTCCGCCTGTTCAGAGGCTGTACGGAATATCAGGGTGAGGTACTCACGTACCGCGCCAGAACGCTCCAGCTCGGCCATCGCAGCCGCACGCTGCTGTTCGGCCACATGTGCGCGCTGCAGCGCGAATACGCTGGTGCCGAGCAGGGCCAGCGAGAGCGTGGCGGCGATCGCCACCGCGCTGCGGTGGCGGCCGACGAAGCGGCGCATCCGGTAGCCGAGGCCGTTGCCGGTTGCGCGCACCGGCAAGCCTTGCCGCCAGCGTTGAAGGTCGTCCGCGAACGCGGCCACGGTGGCGTAGCGGCGCTCCGGCTCCTTGGCCAGCGCGGTTTCGACGATCCGGCCGAGGTCGCCGCGCACCAGCCGCCGGTAGCCGGACAGGCTGATCGAGCGGGCCTGCAGGCGGCGTGCGATCTCCGCGCCCGGCGCGCCTTCCTCGGCTTCCGGCGTGGGGGCTTCCGGCTTGGGCGGGACTGCTTTGGAGGCGTGGCGCTGGATGGCCGCGGCCAGGTTCTGCGGCGGCGCATTCAATACGGCATCGCGCGCGGCCACGGGGTCGGCCGGGTCGAACTCGGCGGGCAGCACGCCGCTCAGAAGCTCGTAAGCAAGAACGCCGAGCGCGTACACATCCGCGGCCACGCCCACGGGGGCGCCGGTGAACTGTTCTGGAGCGGCATAGGCCGGCGTCATCGCCTGCGACAGGCCGAGCGTGCTGGCCTCGGCCGGGCCCTCGTTGTCGCCGCCCAGCAGTCGCGCAATGCCGAAGTCGAGCAGGCGCACGTGGCCGCCCGCATCGATCAGGATGTTGCCGGGCTTGAGATCCCGATGCACCACCAGCTGGGTGTGCGCGTACTGCACGGCTGCGCAGACCTCGAGCAGCAGGCCGATGCGCTCGCGCAGACCGATGCGCTGGCGATCACACCAGCGGGTGATGCTCTCGCCCTCGACGAATTCCAGGGCGAACCAGGGGCGGCCGTCGGCGCTCACGCCGCCGTCGATGAAGCGGGCGAGGCCGGGATGCGCCAGCCGCGCGAGGATGCGCCGCTCGCGCAGGAAGCGCGCCTGCACCTCGTCGAAGTCGAAGCCGCGGCGGATCAGCTTGATCGCGACGGTCTGCGCGAAGTCGGCGTCCTCGCGCTCGCCGCGGTAGACCACGCCCATGCCGCCGCGACCGATCCGCGCCTGTACGCGAAAGGGCCCCAGCCGCTGACCGAGCAGTGGGTCCGACGCCGCCGGGAGGTCCGCGTCGCTGCCGGCCTGCTCCGGGGTGGTGTCGCCGATGCCCTGCAGCATCGCGTCGACCCGCTGCCGCAGATCGGGCGCGCCGGCGCATCGGGCATCGAGAAAGACGGCGCGCTCCTGCGGGTCGACGTCCAATGCGTCGCGCGCGATCCGCAGGGCCTGGAACTCGAGTGCGTGCATGCGCTGCTTCCGAAAGGGGCGGTGGAGCCGTTGGCGCTACTGGTCTCCGCCAAGCCGGGACTTCAGCCAGGTCAGCGCGCTGACCCAGTCGCGCTGGGCGGTACGTTCGACGATGTCCAGGCTGGCGGCGATCTCGGCCATGCCGAGGCCGACGAACAGGCGCAGCTCCAGCACCTTCGCCATGCGCTGGTCGAAGGCTTCCAGTTCGTTCAGGGCCTGATCCAGTTCGATGAGATCGGTCTGATCCGGAATCGGCAGCTCCAGCGACTCCACCAGAGCGTCGCGCAGCCAGCCGCCGCCGCGCTTGTGGGTGGCCGCATCGCGGGCGCGATTCACCAGAAGCTGGCGCATGATCCGCGCGGCGGTATTGAGCAGGTGAGCAGTGTTCTCGAAGTCCGCCGCCGGGCGGTCCAGCAGGCGGATCAGCACGTCGTGCACCAGTGCGGTGGTCTGCAGGGTGGCGTGACCTTCGTGCCGGCGCAGCTGCGAGGAGGCAATTCGCCGCAGGTCGGCATAGACCAGGGGCAGCAGTGCATCGAGCACGCTGCGGTCGCCCGCGCGCCAGCGGGCGAGCAGCTCGTTCACCTGTTCGCCAGTGCGCTTGGACGACATGCGCGGAACGTAGCGGCTGCCGACGACCGCCGCAAGCGCGCCCGCAGCGGACAGCGGCTTTCGCGGGTAGTCCGGCCGGCCCTCAACGGCAGTGGCGATACCCGCTGAGGGGTCGCGCGTCTGATGGCTTCCACCCGCGCCCGCCACGCGTCGCGCGCATCGAGGCGGCGGCCGCAGGCGCGTCAACGCCAGTCGCCGCCGCATCCTGACGGTCGGCGGCGCACGGCCGCATGGAGAACGCTCCGACACCGGTATGCCTACTGCGCCCGCCGGATCGGTTCCAGCACGATCAGCTGCACGCGCGCATCAGCACCGCTGGCCGTCACGCTTGAGCCCGCGCGCGCCTGCAGCCGGCTGGTCGCGACGCCTTCGCCCTGCACCATCGCGTTCACCAGGGTGTGCGCGCGCTGCAGCGCAAGCGCCTTCACGTCTCCGGCTGGAGTTTCGCGATCCGCCTCGGCTTCGATCACCAGGTGCAGGGTAGGGTTGGCGTGCATCAGGGTCGCCAGTTCGCTCAGTGCGCCATTGCCGCCGAGCTGCAGCTGCGCGCTGCCCGGCTGAAAGCGCAGGCCGCGCAGCCGGCTGCGGCCCTCTCGCTGCAGTGCGGACAGCAGTGCATCTGCTGCGGCCTGGGTGTCGGTGGCCACACTCTGTAGCTCAACGACGACCTCACGCAGGAACGCGTGGTTGCCGCGACCGTGTTCGGCCAGGGCGAGGCTTAGGTAGCGCCGGCTGCGCGTGTCCGCTTCCGCGCGCGCTGCCAGCAGATAGCGCGCCCGGCTGCCGAAGTAGTTGTGGATAAAGTCGCCTTCCAGTCGCGGCAGCTCCGGTTGGTCGTCGAGACTCAGGGCGAACACATAGGGTGCGGTGGCCTTGCCCAGGCGCGGATGGGTCTGGTAGCAGGAGCCGTCGCTGGTTTCGCAGCTGAACAGGACATCGAAGCCCGCGCTGAGCAGTGCGCGCTGGTAGTCGCGCATTACCTGCAGAGTGGCGGCCTCGGGCCGCAGCCGGTAGTAGCTCAGCCCGCTGCTGCCCTCCAGTCGCAGCCACGCATCAGCGCTGCGATCAGACGTCTGCGGGCCGAGCGGGCCGCGAATCAGCCAGAAGGTGTCGAGCCTGCTGCGATGCTCGTCGAGTTTCTCTGCGGTGGGGAGGGCAGGCAGCGTTTGCGCTTGTAGCGGCCCGCAGCCCAGACCGAGCGCAAGCAGCAGAGCGAGCGCGCTGAAACGCATGGCCATGACGCAGCTCCTGGGGTGGGTTTGGCGGATAGTGTCATCGGCCGAGGTCTCAGGATGAGGTCGACGCGTCTGTTCTGATACCTCGATCTGAAGCTTGCCGGCCTCTGCCGGAACGTTGCAGCGCGACTGCGCGGCCCTGCGTCTAGCCGGCTTCCAGTGGCCGCCGGTGGCTAGTTCCAGAGATCGGTCCTGCCGCCGCGGATCAGCAGCGCGCTACTCAAAGCCGTTGCCAAAGATGGCCTCACCGACCTGGCGGAACCGCGTTATCGCCGTGTAGAACTTGCCGCGCAGATTGGCCGGCACCGATTCCCGATCCGGATAGCGCAGACTGCCGACGGCGGTGAAGCGGCCCGGCCCGGCGCCGGCGGTGAGGCCCCAGGGCACGAAGTACTGCTCTCGCGGACCACCGATCGGATAGGAGAAATCGCGCTGGTCAAGCAGAGTCATAGCGCCGCTGCTCAACGCGTTATCGAACACCGCCAGGCTGCCGTCGACTGCCGTCTCACCGCCCAGCAGCGGCTCGATTTCGCTGTAGCCGATCGCCGCGACCCGGGTACTGGCGACACGAAGGGCAGTCGGAAAATCGGAGGTTCGATTCAACAAGGCGCAGATATCGCCGGTCGCGCTGCTGCCGCCAAAACGCACCGTCGCGGTGCTGAAGCCGACATGGCTGATCTTGATCAATGCCGCACCCGGTCGGCACGGGCGGCTGATCGAAGTCAGCAGAAAGATCTGGTCGTCGCTGGGGAAGTGGCGCTCACGCAGCCCGAGGTCGACCGCGCGGGTGTATCCGATTCCGCCGGACGATCCGTCGTTTAGGCTGAAGCGCGCGAGACCGGGGTTGTAGTCGAGGTCGCGGTTGCCGTCGCCGTTGAAGCGGGCGACCACCGCGAACTCGTTGCCTGCCTGCGGGCCGCGGTAGGTGGCGGCGGTGTAGATGCGCGGGCTGTCGGTGAACAGGCCCGTGGTGCTCGCTACCGCGTTGACGTAGCACTCCCAGTCGGAATTGGCGCAGGCCGGCATGGCCAGCTGAGTGCGCGGCGTCTGAGCACTCAGGTTGCCGCCTGCCGACAGCTGGTAGCGCCTGAACACCGGCCGCGAGCGCGCGGCGCCGGTCGGGGTCAGCATGTTGCCGACCACCACCACCTGGTTCTGGCCGGTGTTGTCCGGGAAGGTCACTAAACCGCCGCCCTCGGAATACTCGATCAGGAACGGATTCAGGCCGCCTTTGTGGCTGCCGTCCAGTCCAAACACCTGCAGCGACAGATCGGGGCCGCCGGCGGTCTGGACTTCCATCAGGACGACCAGGTTGTTCTCGACCCGCACCATGCCGTGGATGCTTCGGTAGAGCGCCGAGGCGCTGTTCGGAAACACCACGTACTGGCTGCCATTGTGGCTGTATTCGGGCGCCACGCCGCCCCAGGTCAGTCGCGAGCCGTTCTGCGAGTAGCGCGCCAATCCGAGGTTCCACAGGCCATTGCTTTGAGCACCCCCGGGCTGCTTGACCAGCGAGGCGACGATGACCTCGTTGTTGCTGCCCAGCACCACCCGGCGTGCGGTCGAGAGCCGGTTCGGGCCGGTCAGGTTGGCAGCATAGGCATCGCCTGCGATGGCGCCGCCCTGGAAGTCGGGATCGGTGGCGTAGGGCGTGTCATCGAGCATCCTGGCCTGGGCCAGCAGGGGCAGGGTCAGCGCCAACGCGGCAAGGGTCCGGAGCAGCGCTCCGGGCCGCCGGGTCGCGGTGATGCCCGGATGGGGGCGGCAATGGGCATGGAACATGGTGAACTCCGAGGGGCGACCGGTTGACCGGCGTACTTCGAGCTACACGTTCTGGGGCTGAAACCTGACATCGATGTAATCGCCGCAGGGCTTGGGCTCAACCCTCGCCCCGCAGGGCGAAGAAAACCCGCTGCAGCCGCGTGGACCGCAGCGGGATACACGCAAGCGCGAGCGGATCGGACAAGGGCCGCGGCGCAGACCCGCGTGGGCGGTGTCCGATTGCGGCGGCCTTGCGTGTATCCCTCGCCACACGCCTGGGCCGCCGCGGAGAATCGCCATGCCTGACCGAAACCTGCAGTGGAAGAACAGCCTGCGCACGGCCGCCCTTGCCCTGTGCTGCGCCGCATGGGGGACGCTGGCGCCGCCGGCCGCCGCCAATGATCCCGACCCCGGCTTCGGCAGCAACGGTCGCGTGCTGGTCGCCCAGGCCGGCTCGGAGGTCAGCATCGGTGCGCTGGCCCTGCAGGCGGACGGCCAGGTGCTGGTGGCGATGACGCGCCAAACCCCTCCCGGCGGCACTTCGCAGCGCACGCTCGCGGTAAGGCGTCTGCGCGAGAACGGCAGCTTCGATCCCGCCTACGCGGTCGGTGGCGAGGCACGGGTCGACATGGTCGCGTCGCAGTCGCTGCAGGCCCGGCAGATCCTGCCGCTGGCCGACGGTCGGATGCTGCTGCTGGCGACGCTCGACGTGGACAGCTACTACGCCCGTCTGGTGCTGGCCCGCTTCACCGCCGGCGGCGCGCCGGATCTCAGCTTCAGTCTGGACGGAATGGAGATCTACACCGACACCGACTTCAGCTGCGAGGTCTTCCTCGGCAACGGCTGCCGCGCGCTGCTGCAGGCCGACGGCAGCCTGTGGATCGCCGGTTCCACGCGCAATGCGCAGGGCCAGGCCACCGGTGCTGCGATCGCGCGCATCACCACCAGCGGTGATCTCGACACCCAGTTCGGCAGCGCCGGCGTGCTGCGCTTTGCGAGCGTGCCCGGCTCGCAGTCGCAGGCCTATACCTTCACCGGTCTCGCGCGCGCGCCGGACGGCCGCGTGCTCGCGTCGGCAGTGAGCCGACTGAACGATGGCGCCGTCGCTGGCACCTACGTCTGCGGCGGCGCGCGCCTGCTGGCCAACGGCAGCCTGGACGCAAGCTATGGAACCCAGGGCTGGACTGAGCTGCCGATCGGCGCGAACGGGGTCTGTGTGCCTACGGCGATGCAGTTCGAACCCTCGGGGCGTCTGCTGATGGGCGGCTACCGGCGCGCGCCGCCAAGCTTCAGCTACTTCTTCAGCGCCGCGCGCCTGCGCGCCGATGGGTTGCCTGACGCCAGCTTCGGCAGCAACGGACAGATCCAGGTCGGCTTCGGCGGCGTCAACTCCAACAGCCTGGCACGCGCACTTGCGGTGCGTACCGACGCGGGCAACGGCAGCTTCTATCTGGTCGGAAATGAACGCAGCGGTGCGGTGACCGAGGAAGTGACCCGCGCGGGCGTGATGCGTCTGCAGCAGAACGGCCAGCTCGACCTCGGCTTCGGCAACGGCGGCCGCCGCCTCTACGATGCCAGCGACAGCGCAAGCGCCGACGTAGTCGCGCACAGCAGCTTGATCGATGCGCAGGGGCGCCTGCTGATCGCGGGTATCCGCCTGTCGAGCGGGAACGTCGGCCCCTTCGATGATCGCGGCTGGCTGCTGCGCCTGCGCGGCGACGCCGTGTTCCGTGACGGCTTCGAGGGCGGTTGAGCTGGACGGGGCGAACGGCCGGACGCCGCCTTGCGCGCACGGGGGCTTCAGCGTGATCGTGCGCGCGCCATGACCTGCGAGTGAGCGTGGACTCGCGCTACACCCGCAGCGCCCGCCCCGAGGCGCCGCTGGGCAGTCGCGCCAGCACGCCTTCGTGCTCCAGCAGCCAGCGCTTGCGCTCGATACCGGCGGCGTAGCCGGTGAGTGCGCCGTTCGCGCCGACGATGCGGTGGCAGGGCAGCACCAGCAGCAGCGGGTTGGCGCCGACTGCAGCGCCAACAGCGCGTGCGCTGCCGCTGTGGCCGATGCGTTCGGCCAGCTCGGCATAGCGTTCGGTGCGGCCGGCGGGGATCGAGCGCAGCGCCTCCCAGGTGGCGCGCTGGAACTCACTGCCGGCCAACGCGACGGGCAGGCTTTGCAGCGCATCGAGCTCGCCCGCGAAGTAGCGACGCAGCGTCTGCAGACGGGTCGAATCTGCGCCGCGTTCGGCGCGTTGCAGACGCACGCTGCCGCGCCCATGCAGGCGATCCAGCGCGGACAGCAGCCTCGCCTCTTCGTCAAAGAAGCCAAGGGCGTGCAGGCAGCCTCCGTCGTCGGAGACCAGCACCAGCTGGCCCAACGGAGTCGCCAGGGTTTCGCGTAGAAGTGCGTTCATACGTGGATTGTGAGCCGGCAGTGGTGTCGGGCCCAAGTGCTGCCTGGCGTGGTCGATGCTGACGAAGCGGGGTCAACGCGACTGCCTGAGCGGGCCCGGGCCACCGGCCTGCACGCGCCCCGGCGTCGGGGCACGCGCATTGCAGCGCAGAGAGCCTCTTCAAATGGTTCCTGTGCTCTGCCCATGAAGCGCATCCTGTTTTTATGCTCCGACAACGCCGTGTTGAGCCCGATGGCCCAGGCACTCGCCGTGCTGTACGCGCAGGAGGGCACGCTGACCTACAGCGCGGGTCTGCGCACGGCCGACTGCTTCGAGTATCGACTTGAGCGCATGCTGGGCGAGCTGGGTCTGGCGACACGTATCGCTGCACCGCAGTCGCTGGCCGAGCACGCCGACCTTGGATTCGACTGCTGTGTGCTGCTGGGGCCGGCCGAGCTGAGGGCGAAGGGCGTCAACATCGATGTGCACTGGGTGCTGCCGGATCCCACTGGCCTCGACGACGATGCCTACCGCCACCTGCGCGACCGTCTGGCCGAGCGCGTGCGTACCCTGATGAGTCTGTTTGAGGCTGAACTCGGCTGATCTGCGTCAAAGGGTCTCCTGAGGCCAGTTCACCTCAAGGGGTTCACTTCTGGTGATTCCGTTCGAGTCATCCACCATCAAGCCCGGCTGATCCGCGCGTGCCGCGTCGCCGCCCACTGCAGCGAGCATGCCCATGGCAACCCTTGAGATCACCCCCTTCCTGCGGCTGATGGCCGAGCACCACGCGTCCGATCTGTTCTTCTCGGTCGGCGCGCCGCCCAGCATCAAGATCCAGGGCGTGACCCGCCACGTCGGCGACAAGATCCTGACGGGCGAGGCCCTGCACGACCTTGCCTATGCCTCGATGAACGACAAGCAGCAGCGCGAGTTCGAGGCCACGCTGGAGATGAACCTCGCGATCGCGCTGCCCGGCACCGGTCGTTTCCGCCTGTCGATCTATCGCCAGCGCGGCAGCATCGCGGTGGCGGTGCGCTATATCACCAGCCAGATCCCGTCGCTGGAGGCGCTCAACCTGCCGCCCGTGCTGAACGAGCTGATCATGCTGCCGCGCGGGCTGATCCTCGTCGTGGGTGCGACCGGCTCGGGCAAGTCCTCGACGCTGGCAGGGATGATCGACCACCGCAATCGCACCCGCACCGGCCACATCCTCACCGTCGAAGACCCGATCGAATTCCTGCACGAGCACAAACAGTCGGTGGTCGACCAGCGCGAGATCGGCATCGACACCTTGAGCTATGCGGCCGCACTGAAGAACGCGATGCGGCAGGCGCCCGAGGTGATCATGATCGGCGAGATCCGCGACCGCGAGACCATGGCCGCCGCGATCGCCTATGCCGAAACCGGGCACCTGTGTCTGTCGACCCTGCACGCCAACAACGCCAACCAGACGCTCGACCGCGTCATCAATTTCTTCCCCGAGACCGCGCGCCATCAGCTGCTGATCGATCTCTCGCTGAACCTGAAGGCGGTCATCAGCCAGCGCCTGATCCGCGCGGTGGATGGCACCCGCGTGCCGGCAGTCGAGATCCTGACCTCCAGCCCCTACATCTCGGACCTGATCGAGAAGGGCGAGATCGCCAGCATCAAGGAGGCGATGAAGGCTTCGCAGGAGAACGGCATGCAAACCTTCGACGGCGCGCTCTACGACCTGTACGCCAGTGGCCGCATCAGCTATGAGCAGGCCATCGAGCACGCCGACTCACGCACCGACCTGGCCCTGCGCATCCGGCTGGAAGGCGGGCCGACCAGCCATGAACTCGACGGCATGAGCATCGCCGGCCTCGATCCGAGGCGCTGAAGTCCGTGAACCCATCCACCCTCATCGGTATCGTCGCAGCCGTCCTGCTGCTCGGTGTGGTGACCCTGTCGGCAGCGGAAGATCCGCGCCTGTTTGTCGACGTGCCGGGCCTGGGGATCGTGTTGCTGGGGACCCTGGCGGCCACCTTCATCAGCTATCCCTTGCGCGAGGTGCTGCGCGTGTTCGGGCTGATCGGCACCGTGCTGCGCAACGAAAAGCTCTACACCGAAGATGACATCGAGGAACTGGTCAAGGTCGCGCGGATGTGGATCGGCGCCGACCTGCGCGGGCTGGAGCGCGAGCTGGCGCAGATCCAGAACCCCTTCCTGCGCACCGGCGTGCAGTTGGTCATCGACATGACGCCGGAAGACGACATTCTCGAACTGATGCGCTGGCGGATCGCGCGGCTGCGTGCGCGCGAACGCGCCGAGGCCCAGCTGTTCCGGGTGATGGCCGCCTATGCGCCGGCCTTCGGCATGCTCGGCACCCTGGTCGGCCTGATCAACCTGATGTTCCTGCTGGGCGACGGCGACATGGCGGCGATCGGCCGCCAGCTGGCGATCGCGCTGATGACCACTTTCTACGGCATCCTGCTTGCGAACCTGCTGTTCAAGCCGATCGCGGTCAAGCTCGAACGCCGCACCGAGCAGCGCGTGATCGCGATGAACATGGTCATGCAGGGCATCCAGCTGATGTGCCGCAAGCGCGGGCCGGCGCTGGTACGCGAGACGCTGAGATCCTTCGTCGCGAACTACCGGGACGAGGTCCACGAAGACGGCATCGCGGTCGATGACGCGGAAGCGCGCTGAAGCGCATGCAGACGCCGCGCGCACCTGAATCCGCACACGGCGCCACGGCGAATTCAACGCCGCCGGTGGCTGAGCCGGTGCTGCAGCCGGGCCGCGACAACGCGCGCGGCGGTGACAGGTCGGACAGCGATTCGACCCCAGCTGCCCCAGCGAGCGAGATCTCGGAAGCAGCGCCCAGCGACGCGGACGCGCGCGCTGCGCAGACGGGTTCCGCCCTGAGCTCGGTCGCTGCCGCGAACGCAGGTGCTGAGAGTCCTGCCGCTCGCGTGCCGCCGACCCGGACGCCGCGATCGAGCGCTCACGCGGTGCACGCCGGTGCGGCGTCGGCCCTGCTCGATCCGGTGGATGAGCACGAGAGCGAAAGCGAGGGCTGGCTGATCACCTACCTCGACATGATCACCTTGCTGCTGGTGATGATGGTGGTGATGCTGGCCTTCGCCGGTGGGCTGCACGGGTTGGGCCGCAGCGCGGTGGAATCGGTTTCCACTCCAGCGGCGGTGGCACCTGTGCAGCTCCCACCGCTGCCGCTGTACACGGCTACGTCTACGGCAACGACTGCGTCTGCGCTCGCGCTGCCTGTGCCGGACCTCGGCGACGACATCGAGGTGCTGGTGAACGATCGCAGCATCAGCTTCCGCATCAGCAGCGAGATTCTGTTCGACTCCGGACAAGCCGATCTCAGCCTCGGCGGGCTGGCCCTGCTGCGTCGCCTGCTGCCGGTGTTGCGCGACAGTCCGCATCCGGTCGCGGTGCATGGCCACACCGATCCCCTGCCGATCCGCAGCGCGCGCTTTCCCTCGAACTGGGAGCTGTCGAGCGCGCGCGCCGGCAGCGTGGTGCGCTACCTCGAAGCCAATGGAATCGACAAGCAGCGCCTGCGCGCGGTCGGCTTTGCCGACACCCGCGCGCTCAGCGAGAACGAAAGCGCCGCAGGCCGCGCCCGCAACCGGCGCGTGGAGCTGGTGCTGGAGCAGCCCGGGACCTGAGCGCACATCGCCACTCGCGCATCGCTGCCGTGGCGAGCACTCAGGCCGCGACGCCAACACCGCGGCCTCCGTGTTCGTCGCCTGACGAACTACGTCCGCCGTGGCGAGTGTTCCGGCCGCGACCTTGGGCATCGCTGCGCTCCGCCCGACCTACCCAAGCCTGAGTCGTCGCCTTGCGCGGCGCACGTATCCAGCGGGTGTCATCGATCGGGACAGCCTCCCCAAACCCCGCTTCGCACACTCGCGACGCGATCTGTACCACCCTTGACGGATGTCAATGCCTCGCCACTCCCCCACGTTCGCGTCGGTCGCCTTGCTGGGCGCCGTTTTCCTCCTGTCCGCGTGTTCGGATTCCGCGCCGACGCCGGCTTCCGGCCGAGACGCCCAGACCGAGCGCACCCTGCCCGTGCGCGCCTACACGCTGTCGCCGCGCACGCTGGGCCGCGGCGTGCTGGTGGCCGGCAGCGTCGAGCCGCTGCGCAGCATCCAACTGGCCGCGCGCACCGATGGCGTGGTCGCCGAGGTCGCGGTCGAGGCCGGGGATCGCGTGCGCGCTGGCCAGCTGCTGGCGCGCATCGACGTCAGCGAGCAGCAGGCTGAACTGGCCCGTGCCAACGCCTCATTGCGCGAGGCCCGCGCCAACTTCGAGCGTCTGGACGCGCTGCGCGACCGTAGCTTCGTCGATGCCGCCAGCGTGCTCAGCGCGCGTTCGGCGCTGGAGGTCGCGCAGAGCGATGTCGAGCTGTGGCGCACCCGCGTCCAGTTCGGTCGCATCGAGGCCAGCATCGATGGCTACGTGATCCAGCGGATGATCGAGCCGGGTGCGGCAGTCGGCCGATTGGCAGCTGCTTTCGAACTGGCCGACCTCGACCAGCTCGTGCTGCGGGTGGGCGTGTCCGAACTCGATGCCGCCGGCATTCAGCCCGACAGCGCGGTCGAAGTCGCGGTGGATGCACTGGTGGGCGAGGCCCTTGAAGCCCGCGTGCGCCGTGTGTTTCCGGCGGCGGATCCGACCAGTCGGCTGGTGACCGTCGAGCTGGCGCTGCCGGACGCGCATGCGCGCGGCGTGCGGCCAGGCTTCCTGGCGCGCGCGCGCTTCGCGATCGAAGCCCGCGCCGATGTCCTGGTAGTGCCGGCTTCTGCCGTCGGCCTCGGCGAGGAAGCCTACGTCATGGTGATCGACGCGGAAGACCGACTGCAAAGACGCGTGGTCACCACCGGCGTGGTGCGTGGCGAATGGCGGGAGATTACCGGCGGGCTTGAGGCCGGCGAGCGGGTCATCGCGACCAGCCCGCTGGAGCTGGCTGCAGGCGATCGCGTACGCGTGGTCGAAACCCTGGGGGACGAGGCATGAGCACGAACGCGCCCGACCCGCGGCCGGATGCCGAAAGCGCCGAGGTGGTGGCCGAGCGTGCGCAGCGCTATCGCGGCCTGACCCACGCCGCCATTCGCCGGCCGGTCGGCACCGTCGCGATCACCAGCGTGGTGCTGGTGCTGGGCCTGTTCTTCATCGGCCGTCTGCCGGTCGATCTGCTGCCCGAGGTGGTGTACCCGCTGATCCGGGTCGATGTGTCCTATCCCGGCGTCGCTCCGGAAGTGATCGAGGAGCAGGTCACCCGGCCGATCGAGCGCCAGCTCGCCTCGACGGAAGGCCTGACCCTGATGGCCAGCGAAGCCGAGGAGGGCAGCACCGACATCAGTCTGCTGTTCCGCTATGGAACCGATCTCGACCTGGCTCTACAGAACGCCTCGCGCCTGTTGGAGCGCGCGCGCGGCCAGCTGCCTGACGACATCGAGCCACCGCGTCTGTCCAAGTTCGACCCGGGTGCGGCGGCGGTGTTCGAGGCCGGTTTCTCGTCCGCGCAGCGCAGCTCGCGGGAAGTCCGCGACTGGCTGGACAATCGCCTCGCGCCGCAGCTGCAGACCATTCCCGGCGTCTCCGGCGTGCTCAGCGTCGGCGGCCAGGAGCGCGAGCTGGAAGTGGTCGTCGACCAGCAGCGCCTGCGCGCCTACGGGTTGAGCCTCAGCGACATCTCGACCCAGCTTGCTGCGGAAAATCAGAACGTCTCGGCCGGCAGCATCACCTCCGCCAGCATGGACGTACGCGCGCGCACCGAGGGCCGCTTCAAGTCGGCGGACGACATCGCCCAGGTGCTGCTGCGCATTCCCGGCAGCGAGCAGAGCATCCGCCTCGATCAGGTCGCCGAGGTGCGTGACGGCTACCGCGAGCAGCGCGTGTTCGTGCGCCTGAACGGTGAGGCCGCGACCCAGCTGTCGGTGTTCAAGCAGCCCGATGCCAACACCGTCGAGGTGGTCGGCGACGTGCAGGCGCGCCTCGACTCGCTGCGCGCCTCGGGCTTCATTCCTGAGGACATCGTGTTCAGCACCACCCGCGACGGCGCCTATTTCGTGCGCGGCTCAGTGCAGTCGGTGGCCTCGGCGGCCATCCTGGGGGGCGTGCTGGCGATGGTGGTGGTGCTGTTCTTCCTCGGCAGCGCACGCGGCAGTGTAGTGATCGGGCTGTCGATTCCGCTGGCGCTGATGGCCACCTTCGCGCTGATGGGTGCGGCCGGCCTGAGCCTCAACGTGATGAGCCTGGGCGGGCTTGCGCTTGGCGTCGGCCTGCTGCTCGACAACGCCATCGTGATGCTGGAGAACATCGAGCGCCACCGTGCGCAACTGCGCGAAGCGCCCGCCGAGGCCGCACATGCCGGCGCCGATGAGGTGATCTCGGCGGTGACCGCCGGCACCCTGACCAACCTCGCCGCGGTGCTGCCCTTCCTGCTGATCACCGGGCTCGCGACCCTGATCTTCCGCGAGCTGCTGGTCACCATCTCGTTCGCGGTGATGGCCTCGCTGGCGGTGGCGTTGACCCTGGTGCCGATGCTGGCGGCGCAGATGGCCAAGCTGCGGTTTTCCTCCGGCTTCGACCGCAGCCTGCCCTACCGTGGGTTCCGACGGGGAATGCAGGCAGTGACCGACGCCTATCGCCGACTGCTGCGCGTGGTGCTGCCGAAGCGCGTGTGGGTGGTGGTGTTCGCGTTCGGAAGCGTGCTCGCCGTGCTGCCATTGGCCTCGCAGCTCGGCAACGAATTCCTGCCCCAGCTCGACGACGGCAGCTTGAATGTGCGCCTCGCCTTGCCTGCCGGCACCACCCCCGAACAGACCGATCGCGCCACGCGTCAGGTCGAAGAGGCGATCCGCGAGCTGCCTCACGTACGCAGCGTGTTCACCGTTGCGGGCGGCAACGTCTGGGGTGGCACGGTGTCCGAACGTGCCGGTCGCGGCTGGCTGTCGATCCAGCTGGACGACGCCAGCCAGCGACCCGACTGGCCGGTCGGTCGCTGGGCGCGCGAGGCCCAGCGTCGGCTGGATACGCTCGACATCGCCGGCGCTCGTCTGGCGGTGCGCACCAGCGGCATTCGCGGCCTGAACTTTGGTCTGTCGGGCAACGATATGGAGCTCAAGGTGCTGGGCGAAGACCTGCCCACCCTGCAGCGACTCGCGCGCGAGATCATCCGCGCCATCGAGGATGTTCCCGGCCTCGAAGCCGTCGAAATGGACGACGAGGACCGCACGCCCGCCCTGCAGATCGAAGTCGACCGCGAGCGCGCCGCGGCGCTTGGCCTGGATGTGCGCGCGGTGGCCCAGGCCCTGCGGCAGGCCGTGACCGGCACCGTGCCGACCCGCTACAGCACCGGCGTCAACGAGTACGACGTGCGCGTGCGGCTGCCGCGCGAGGAAGTCGAGAATCTCGATCGGCTGGGCCAGGTCATCGTCGCCAGCGGCGCCAATGGGCCGATCCAGGCGCGCCAGGTCGCGAGCTTCACCCTGGGCGAGGGCCCGGCCGAGATTGCGCGCGAGAACCAGCTGCGCATCCAGCGCGTGGTCGGCAGCTTCAACACCAGCGAAAGCGACGTCGGCACGATCATGGCCGAAGTGCAGCGACGGCTGGCGGGGATGGACATGCCGGATCAGTACGGTGTCGCCCTGGGCGGACAGTTCGAGACCCTGGCCGAGACCGAGCGCGAGATGAACACGGTGATCCTGCTGGCGCTGTTTCTGGTGCTGGTGGTGCTGGTCGTGCAGTACGAGCAGTTGACCAACCCGCTGGTGATCATGACCGCGGCACCTCTGGCCCTGGGCGGCGCTTTGGTAGCCCTGTGGCTGTCGTCGACGCCGCTGTCGGCGCCGGTGTTTCTGGGCGTGGTGCTGCTGATCGGCATCGTCGTGAACAATGCGATTCTGCTGGTCGAGTACATCGAGCGCGGACGCGCGGCGGGCCTGGATGCCTTTGATGCCGTGGTCGATGCGGGTGCGGTGCGTCTGCGGCCGATCCTGATGACCACGCTGACCACCGTGGTCGGCATGTTGCCGCTGGCGATCGGGATGGATGCGGGTGGTCGACTGATGCAGCCGCTGGCGGTTGCGGTGGTTGGCGGTCTGCTGTCGTCGATGCTGCTGACCCTGGTGCTGATCCCCTGCCTGTACCTGATCGCGCAGCCGGCGGCCGAGCGTGTGATTCGCTTCCTCACCCGCAGGCGGCGAGCGGAGTTGGCTGCAGCGGAGCGCTGAGTCGCGAAAAAGAAGGGCCATCCCTGGCCCGGGCAGGCAGCAACCGGGAGGCCGCCGCAGCCCCAAGGACCTCGTCTACATCTCGTGCTGCGCAAGCGTCTCCAGCACCGAGGGTGGCCCCATCAAAAGGGCGCCGGCGGCGCTGACGGGCGCGGCGGCGACTGGCGCTTCGGCCTCCTGCTCGTGCGGCGGCGCGCCGCGCTGATAGGCGATGCGCGCGCTGCCGCCGTTGCAGCTGCCGACGATCCGGCCCACGTCAGTGGCGTCCGGCTCGACGATCTGCAGCTGGTAGTGGCGCACGCCATTGGCCTCGATGCGCTCTGCGATCTCGCGCTTGAGCTCCTCGCAGTCCTTGGGCTGCGTCTGCGCCGATACAGGCAAGGCGAAGGTTCCGATTGCGAACATAAGCAGAGTGGACTGGGTCAGGGCGAGTATCAGGCTGCGCTTCATGGCGAACTCCTCGGGGCGTGCGGGCAACGCGAGCTGCGTTGAACACAGGCTGCGCGCTACAGCGGGCGCGCCTAGGGATCACATATGGCGGAATGCGGGCAGTCTGTTAACGCGTTTGCCTGTGCTGGGGGTGCACCCTCGGCGGCGGGCCTTGGCGTGCTGATCGGGTGGGAATGCGCAAGGAGGTGCGCAGATGGGAAGCGGTCGGGACCGCATAAAGATCGCGAGCTGATGGGGTGCGTAGAGTCACCGCCACAGCAGGTTGTTTGCAGGAGCGAGCCTGCTCGCGACCCGCAGCATTTGGGCAGGGCGTAGGCTGCGGTCGCCTGCGAGCAGGGTCCTACAAAGTGCGGGTGCGGACGAGGCGCTGTTCAGCCTCTCGATGCTGCCGCCGTAGCCGATGCGGTAGCCGGATGGCACCTGAGCATCGCTCTTGATGGGTTGCTACAGGTTGCCGTAACGACAGCGCACCGAGCCGATATCCAGAGCGGGTGACTGACCGCGATGCCGCTGCACGCGAAGGCTTGAACCTGCGAGCGAACGCCGCAGCACGCGCTCGGCGCCTGCGCAGATCACATCGCGCGCTTCGGTCAGGTTCGATGCACCGAGGGTCACGATGACCACCGGCTGTCGGGAGTCGGTCGCACCGTGAACGCGAACCCGCGCAAGACGCTGGCGCAGGGCCTGATCCGCGGCCAGCGCGTTCGCCTGCGCGCGTTGTTGTCGCGCCTGTCGATCAAGCGCTCGGGTCTCCTGATCGATTTCTTCGCCGAGAGCTTCGAGGTCACGACCCAGCAAGTGCGCACTGACCTTGTAGTTGTACCAGGGCCAGATCAACGCGATACCCACCACAGACGCGAGCGCGGCCCAGCCCAGCTTGATCAGCGCCGATGGTCGCGGCTTGGGGCGCGATGCAGGCATCAAATCGCTCCCGGAAGATTGCGCAAGAGGGTCTGACCAGTCGCCGAGCCCAAGCCCAGAAGGATCAGCAGGTTGTTGCACACCGTAACCCAGAACACCGTCTGGAACGGCTGCTTGACTGACTTGTGGCGAAGCAGTCGCTGAGCCATCAGTGCGGCGGGCCAACCGCCGAGCATCGATACGAGATGCAGACTGCTCTCGGGGGTGCGCTGGGCGCCAACGCGCGCGGCACGCTTGTCCAGCCAATACATTGAAAAAGTGACGAAATTCAGCGCAGCCAGTGCTGCAAGCACCAGCATGGGGAGGTTCAAGAACATGACCAATCCAACCTGCACCGCGCAGCCGACGACACCAGCGTGAAGGCGCCACTCGCTGCTTCCCTGCTCGCCGCCCGAAGCTCGCCCACCGGTCACATGTCGCGGTGGCTGGGCGATCAGAACCCGCGGGCGACCGCGTTCGTCCCTGCCCAAGGTGTAATTGAACACCTGTCCGACGAAGGGCCGTACCGATGAACCACGCACGGACTTGATGTGCAGAAAAATCCGCTCACCTCCGCCATTGGGCTCGATGAAACCGAACCCTCGATCATCGTTCCATTCGATCACTCGGCCCTGATAGCGCATAGGTGGCAAGCACGCTCAAAGGTCGGAAGCGTAGCAAGCAATGCGGAGCCCTGCAGGCCGTCGGAGTCAGCGCGTATCAGTGCAGACCCCCCCTGGCCCATTCCGACCTGGCGGTTGGTCTCGTGCATCGCCGCCAGCTGTGCCAGCCAGCGCCAGAATCGCGATCGCCTCCGTTCGCAGCCGCGCTTTGAACCTGCCGTAGTTCGAGAAGTGCAAATGCTTGTACAGCCGGCACTCGCCGTCGCTCCACACGGTCGGCAGGGCACCCTCCGTCGCGCGCCGATTCGGCAGCCACGCGAAGGCGCCGCTGGCCGACATCAGCTGCAGCACCCGGTCCGAGACGAACGCATGCCGCGCGGTACCCTGCCGGATGGCGTGATCGATCAGGCCAAGGTGCCCTCGATCGAAGTCGGACCCGCTGAGTGCGTTGCGACCCACTGTAGGCACGTGCAGCAGCTCGATCAAGCACACCTGCGCGGTGTGCTCGGCAGTGAAGCCGATCCGCGCGAAGTCGTGGTGGTAGCGCAGGCCATCGCCGCGGTACTGCGGCAGCAGGAAGGGGTGATGCACACCGTGGCGACGCCAGAAGGCCGCGCCATCGCGGTGGTAGTCCAACAGTGCCGGAAAGATCGGGCCGGCTTCGATGTCAGCGGCGTAGTTCGCATCCAGCCCGATGAACAGCAATCGTGCCGCAAGCGGTTCCGCACTCTGCGAGGGGCGCTCGGCGAACAGGGTGTTGAGGGCTGGGCTGGGCTGGGGTGAACCTGCGGCGCGATCGGCTTGCGAGGCGTGGATACGCCCTCGCACGGCACACGCGACTCGCGCTAGCCTTGCGCCGACCCTGCTTGGCACGAACGACCAAGTGCCTGCTTGGGACTGACCGGTGTACCGGCTAGCGCCCGTGGGGTCATTCCGATTCCAGGCGTAGCGAAGTCATGCGTCTCGACCCGCTTGAGCACGGCTGACACCTAAAAATCCGGGTCCGTGGATCGTGGGGTGAGCCTCTGTTCATTCATGTCCCATGTCGCAGGAGATGCATCATGACTGAAGTTGCCGAAAGACTTGACGCTGCATGGCGGGCTGTAGGGGCGGCCTACCTCGCAGGCCACATTGGCAATGAAGCGACGCTGCAGGCTTGGCTGTTTGGCGAGCTGCGGTCCCAGTTCCCGGTGGCTCGAGTCATCTGCGGCATGACGGTGCCTTGGGCAGCCGGCAAACGTTGCCACCCTGATCTACTGGTCATTGACGGTGACAGGGTGATTGTTGCCATTGAGATCAAGCTCAACGGCACGGGCTATCCGCGCTTCGAGGACGACGTGCCAAAGCTCGCGAAGCTCTGCAGCCCCGATGGCCCCGCCATCATCGAAACCGAATGGCCTCACGGCGCAGAGGGAGCGCGCCTTGCCTACTTCAGCCCAGAAACGCTCTGCGCGTTCGCCTGTGTTGCGAAGTCTGACGCAGCGGTCTGTCATCTTGAGGACATCCGGAAGAAGTGCAGAGACGAAGTCCCGCTGCAATTCCGGAACTTGGTCATCGAACTTTAGGCAGTTTCACTTCAGCAGCCTGGCGCGGTGATCCGCCAGATACCTGCTCCGCTCAGGACTCAGCGACAGCGGCAGCTTCTCCAGGGGGCCGAGGTGGGCCAGCACTTCGCGAGGCAGCTTCTTGGATGAAATCAGCGTGCCCTTCTCGCTAAAGCTGATCAGGCCGCGATCAAACAGGGCATCCAGATTGGCGGTGAGCAGCAGGCCGTTGTCGGGGTCGAGCCGCTCTGCATTCGTACATTCTCTCCAGGGCTTGATGTGCGAGGCGCGCAGCAGGGGCAGGAAGCTGCACCCGGTCACGGCACAGGCGCCCCCAAAGCGTTTGATCAGGTCTTGCCGGAACTTGCCTTGACCGAGTCGGGCGTCGATCAGGGCCTCGCGGGTGGTGGCATCAAGCGAGGTGTCCTCCCGAAGAGACTCGATCGCTGCGAACGTGCCGACTTCGACCCTGGGCACTGCGAAAACCGCGGGGCCCAGCGAAACGCCGAGCACGCGAGCTGCAGCTTCCGCAGTACCCAACACCACGTAGACCTCGGGCTTCTTGTTTACTGTCTTCTCTTGGACCTTGAATTCGACGGGTTGCAGGCCGTGGTGCTTCAGCAGCTCGTCGGCCAGTCTGTCGCGATAACCAACTGGGCAGGAGTTGGCCTGCCGACCGCCCCAGCGAAACGTGTAGCCGAGGACACCGTCCTTCACTACGTCACGGTTGACGTAGCCCACCTGGGCCTCTGTCCTGCTGTCCATCAGCCGTCCAGTGGTCTTGGCGGTGGCGGCACCGTCGATGTCGATCCTGTAGCCAGCCTCGTAGGCCTGATCCAGAAACGCTTTGTTGGCGTCCCCCAGTATCGAGACAAAGGCTTCAGGCAGTTTCTGTTTCATGGATATCTCTCCTGATGGGCTTCTCCGCAGGCTGTCGCCGATTTTCGTCCAAGTCCGACCCGCGGCGACCGTGGAGCTTTCCTGAAAGGTCGCTTCGAGGATGGGCGGCTGCGGCGAGGGTGGAGGCTCCTCATCGGGTGCGGCGAGCTGGGAGGCTGCGATGTTGGGCATCGCTTTGCTCCGCCCAACCTACGGGCGGCCACGAGGACAAGTGCACGGCCTCGTAGGTTGGGCGGAGCCGCAGGCGATGCCCAACGTCGCGGGGTGTACGTCCGCCGCGAGGATCACTCTTGCGTGCGTTAGCCCGCCTTTGGAGTTCGTGCTCGGATGCATGTCCTCGCGTGTCCGTTCGGCACGGCGAGTGTGGAGGCCGCGACGTTGGGCATCGCTTTGCTCCGCCCAACCTACGAGTGGCCACTCGATCGGCATCGCGGCTTCGTAGCTTGGGCGGTGCCCGAGGTCGCGTCGTGAACACTCGCCGCAGTGTCCGCGACCGGCCTGTCGGCTATGAAGCGGCATCGGCTCGCATCGCCTCGCGCCGATGCACCATGCGGTACAGGGCCGGGAGCACCAGCAGGGTGAGCAGGGTCGAGCTGATCACGCCGCCGATGACCACGGTCGCCAGCGGGCGCTGGACTTCGGCGCCGGCGCCGAGGGCGAGGGCCATCGGCACGAAGCCCAAGCCGGCTACCAGCGCGGTCATCAGCACCGGCCGCAGGCGGGTTAGGGCGCCCTGTTCGATCGCGCTGTCGAGGTCCAGGCCCTGCTGACGAAGTTGGCGGATGAAGCTGACCATCACCAGCCCGTTCAGGACGGCGATGCCGGACAGCGCGATGAAGCCGACGCCGGCCGAGATCGAGAGTGGCAGGTCGCGCAGCAGCAGGGCGGCGACGCCGCCGGTCAAGGCCAGTGGCACGCCCGAGAACACCACCAGCGCATCGCGCCACGAGCCGAATGCCATCAGTAGCAGGCCCAGGATCAGCACCAGGGTTGCGGGCACCACGATCGCCAGCCGCTGCGAGGCGCTGATCAGCTTCTCGAAGCTGCCGCCATAGCCGATCCAGTAGCCCGGTGGCAGCGTCACTTCGGCTTCGATGCGCTGCTGCAGGCTGCTGACGAAGCCGCCGAGGTCGCGGCCGCGCACATTGGCTGTCACCACCACCCGGCGCTTGCCGTTCTCACGATTGATCTGGTTCGGACCGGTTTCGATGTGCAGCCGTGCGAGCTGGCCCAGCGGCAGGCTGGCGTGGCCGCCGGGAGGCATGCGATCGATCGGCAGCGGCACCGGCAGCTCGGCCAGGCGGGCGAGGTCGCTGCGCTCGGCTTCGTCCAGGCGCAGAACGATCGGCACGCGGCGGTCACCCTCGTAGAACAGCCCGGCCTCGGCGCCGCCGACCGCCATCGCCACCACCGCCTGCAGATCGGCCACGCGCAGACCGTGCCGCGCCAGGGCCTCGCGGTCGGGTTCGATCTGCAGCACCGGTAGGCCGGTGGTCTGTTCGATCGCGACGTCTTCGGCACCGGCCTGCGCTTCGACCACCTTGAGGATCTGTTCGGACAGCGCGTTCAGAGTGTCGAGTTCGTCGCCGTAGACCTTCACCGCAAGGTCGGCGCGCACCCCCGAGATCAATTCGTTGAAACGCATCTGGATCGGCTGGGTGATCTCGTAGTTGTTGCCGGGCACCTGTTCCAGCACTGCTTGCAGCTCACTCACGAACTGCGCTTTGGGCTTGCGCCGGTCGGGCCATTGGCTGCGGTCCTTGAGCATCACGTAGATGTCGGCCACCGAGGGCGGCATCGGGTCGGTGGCGACCTCGGCGGTGCCGATCTTGCCCAGCACGCGTTCGACCTCAGGCAGCGCGGCGATACGCGCCTCCAGCTGCGCCTGCATGTGCACCGACTGGCTCAGCGAGGTGCCTGGAATGCGCATCGCATGCAGGGCGAGGTCGCCTTCATCCAGACTGGGAATGAACTCGGTGCCCATCCGGGTGGCAGCGAAACCGGCCAGCAGCACCAGTGCCGACGCTGCCGCCATCAGTCGCCAGCGCCAGCCCAGCGAGCGCCGCAGGGTCGGCGCGTAGCCACGCTTCAGCCAGGCCATCAGGCGGCCTTCGCGCTCCTGCACACGGCCGCCCAAGGCCACGGCGATCATGGCTGGCACGAAGGTGAGCGACAGCAGCATGGCCGAGGTCAGGGCCAGCACGACGGTGAATGCCATCGGGTGGAACATTTTTCCTTCCACACCTTCGAGCGCGAAGATCGGCAGGTAGACCGCGGTGATGATGCCGACGCCGAACAGGCTGGGCCGGATCACCTCGGCGCTGGCGTCGGCGGCGACGCTGTAGCGCTCGCGTCGGCTCAGTACGCGGCCGAGCCGATGCTGCTCTTCGCCGAAGCGACGCAGGGCGTTCTCGATGATGATCACCGCGCCGTCGACGATCAGGCCGAAGTCGAGCGCGCCCAGGCTCATCAAATTTCCGGACACGCCAGCCTGGCGCATGCCGATCGCCGTCATCAGCATGCTCAAGGGGATGACCGCGGCCGTGATCAGTGCTGCGCGCAGGTTGCCGAGCAGCAGGAACAGCACCGCCACCACCAGCAGCGCGCCCTCGGTCAACGAGGTCGCGACGGTGCGGATGGTGCGGTCGACCAGGCGGGTGCGGTCATAGGCGGTGACCAGCTCGACGCCGGCCGGCAGGCTGGGGCGGATCTGCTCGACGCGGGCATCCACGGCGCGAGCCACTTCGCGACTGTTGGCGCCGACCAGCATGAACACGGTCCCGAGCACCACTTCCTGGCCGTTGGCGGTGGCCGCGCCGGAGCGCAGCTCGCGGCCCTCCTGCACGCGCGCGACCTCGCCGAGACGGATCACCGCATCGCCGCGGCTGGCAACCACCATCGCCTTGAGTGCCTGCATGTCCTGCAGCTGGCCGGGCACCCGCACCAGCACCTGCTCGCCGAAGCGCTCGATGTAGCCCGCGCCGACGTTCGCATTGCCGGCTTCGATCGCCTCAACGAGATCGGAGAGGCCGAGCCCGAGCGCATTCAGGCGTGCGAGATCCGGCGCTACCTGCAGTTCGCGCACATAACCGCCGATGGCGTTCACTTCGACCACGCCGGGTACCGTGCGCAGCTGCGGCTTGATGATCCAGTCCTGCACCGTGCGCAGGTCGGTGGGTGTGTAGGCACGGCCCTCGGGCGTACGCGCATCCGCATGCGCCTCGACCGTGTACATGTAGATCTCGCCGAGGCCGGTCGCGATCGGGCCCATCTGCGGGTCGAGGCCTTGCGGCAGTTGGCTGCGCATCGACTGCAGGCGTTCCGCCACCTGCTGACGGGCCCAGTACAGGTCGGTGCCGTCGGCGAACACAACGGTGACCTGCGACAGCCCGTAACGCGACAGTGAGCGCGTGTGGTCCAGCTTGGGCAGGCCGGCCAGCGCGGTTTCAACCGCGAAGCTGACGCGCTGCTCGACCTCCAGCGGCGAGTAACCGGGCGCGGCGGTATTGATCTGAACCTGCACATTGGTGATGTCAGGCACCGCGTCGATCGGCAGCTTGGCAAGGTTCCAGGCGCCGACTGCGGCCAGCGCCAGCACCACGGCCAGCACCAGCCAGCGCTGCCGGATGGCGGCGTGGATCAGTTGTTCCAGCATGGCGGCAGCTCCTTCAGTGGTCGTGGCTGGCGCCGGACTTTTCGATGTCGGCCTTGATCAGGAAGCTCTGCTCGACCACGACTTCGTCGCCGGCCGCGAGCCCTTCCAACACCTCGATCCAAGTGCTGTCACTGCGGCCGAGTTCGAGCGGGCGGATCTCGTACTCGTCACCGACGCGTACGAATGCGACCTGCCAGTCGCGAAAGCGCTGCAGCGCCGACAACGGCAGCCGTAGCGTTACCTCCGCTTCGTCGCTGAGCACCTGCGCTTCCACCGCCATGCCGGGTCGCCACAGGCCGTCGTCATTGGCGAAGTCGACCCGCGCCCGCAGGTTCTGCGAAGGGGTATCGACCGCCGGCAACACACGCTCGACCCGCGCCTCGACACGGTGCCCATCGAGCAGGCGGCGCAGCTGCACCGGCGCACCGGCCTGCACGCGCGCGGCCTCGGTGCCGGCCAGGATGAGCTCGACCGCCAGTGTGTCGAGCTGCGCGATCTCGAACAGCGGCGCCTCGCCTGCGAGCGCGCCCAGCGCAGCGTGGCGCTGCAGGACGGTGCCTGCGATCGGGCTGGTGACTGCGTAGCGGCCGAGGCTGGCATTGCTCTCGACCGTCGCCAGGGTCTGGCCTGCGGCGACGCGGTCGCCGACCTCGACGCGCAGCTCTCGCACCAGGCCGGGAAAGCGGGCTGCGACCAGCGCGCGCTGGTCGGCGGGCACGACGACCTGGCCGGGCGCGCGCAGACGCTGCTCGATGCGGCCGGCGCTCACCGGCGCGACCCGCACGCCGGCTTCATCGGCAACGCCGCGCGCGATCCGGGTGCGGCCCTCGAAGCTGTCGTAGCGCCATTCAGCGCTGCGCGCATCGACGCGCGCGCGCAGCTTGACCACGAAACTGTGGGGCTCGCCGACCACGTCACTGCCGACCAGGCGTTCGCGCTCGGGCTGCAGACGGTGCAGGTCGATCTGTCCGCCGAGCCGCTCCAGCTGCACCTCGACCTGCGCCCGCGCGGGTTCGACCGACACGCCGTCCAGCTGCAGCCAGGCGACGTAGCGCGGCGCTCGGCCGTCTTCTTCGATCTTCAGCTCGACCGACAGCCCATCCTGCAAGTGCAGTCGGCCGCCATTGGGGCCTTTTGGCGGGTCGTCATGCGCCTCGTCGTGAGCGTGTGCATCGTTGTGGTCATGCGTGTGTGAGGCATCGTGTTTGTGGCCGCAGGCACTGAGTGCCAGCGCCAGCAGAGCTGGCAGCAGTTGTGGGATCAGCGGCTTCATTCGACGGCTCCTTCGCGTCGCGTAGATTCGCGCCGATCCGACTGGCCGAAAGGCTCGGCGGTCAGGCGCTGCAGTTCGATCAGGGCCCGCTGCGCACCGGCGCGGGCGTCGAGAATTTCCAGCTGTGTGGCCAGCACTTCGTTCTGCAGGCTGGCCCACTCCAGCCACGTCAACGCGCCCGCGCGATAGGCGCTGCGCGCGCTTGCGGCAGCGCGCTGCTGCGCGGGCAGTACGCGCTGCTGCAGTCCGGCAGCGCGCCGCGAATGCTGTTGCGCCGTCGCAAGTGCGGCCAGCGCCGTGGCTTCAAGGCGCTGGGCCTCGGCGGCCTGCGCGCTGTCGAGCGCGGCCAGGTGCGCGTCGGCAGCAGCAATGCCCGGCTGAGCGCGCCTGCGTGAGCCCAGCGGCATCGACAGGCCCGCGATCAGCGCGTTGTCCTGGCTGTCCTGCAGGCGGCGCAGGCCCAGCTGCCATTCGAGGTCGGTGTGTGCGCTGCTCTGCGCCAGACGCAGCGAAGCTTCGCCCAGGCGCTGCAGATCCGCGAACGCGCGCAGCTCGGGGGTCTGCTCCAGCAGGGCGCGCAGTTCGGCCGGTTCGGGCAGGCCCGCAACAGCCGATGGCAGACGGGTGACTTGAGGGATAGCGGCTGGCTGGGTTTCGCCCCATAGCAGGGCCAGCCGATGCCAGGCAGCGATCTCGGCGTCGACGCGCGCTTCGCGCTGCAGTTCGGCCTGGGCCAGCGCGGCTTCGGCGGCCAGTGCGGCGGTCTGCGGTTCGGCCCCGCGTGCATGGCGGTCGCGCGCTGCGCTGGCGATCTCGCGGCGTGCGGCCAGCGCATCCTCCAGCAGCGGTGCGCGCTCCTGCCACTCGGCGAGATCGAGATAGCGGCGCGCGACTTCGGCCAGCAGATCCAGCTCAGCGGCCGCGCGCTGTGCGCCCAAGGCGTCGACTCGGGTCGCGGCGAGTGCGCGTCGGGCCTCACGCTTGCCGCCGCGCTCGAGCACGCCGGCAAGGCTCAGGCTGAGCTCGGCGCCATCGACGCCGCGCAGCGCAGCGCTGCCGAGAACATTCTCCAGCGCCAGCTCGACGCGCAGGGCGGGGGCTTGCGCGGCGGCTTCGGCCTCGGCTGCGAGTGCGGCCGAACGCAAGGCGTAGCCGCGTAGTGCGGGGTGGTGGGCGATGACGCGGTCCATTGCCGCTTCCAGCGACAGTTCGGGCGCGCGTTCGGCGGTGGGTTCAACAACAGTGGGCGCGGCCAGTGCGGGCCACGCCAGAGCGACCGCAAATGCGGTCCACAGGCGATGCATGGGGGTTCTCCGGGTAAAGGGCGTGGACAGGCCGCCTGTAGGCGGCAACGCGCTTTACGCGATCGGAGGGCGCAGAAGAGTGTCGATGCGTCGGGTAGCGAGCACCTCGGCGCCACGCGAAGGCGGCGCCTGATCGCTTCCGAGCGGGGTCAGCTCCACCGCGCCGGCCGGCAGCAGCGCTGGGCTGGCCGTGCAGCCCAGCCAGGTGTGCGCGAAGGCATGCAGGGCATCGCCCAGGGCCGTGTCGTGCAGGGTGGTCTGATGCCCATGCTCATGCCCGGTCCAATGCGCGAACCCAGGTGCGAGCGTGCTGGAGCCAGAATCGACCAGCGCCTGCGAAGGCGCGGGCGGCAGCAGCAGGTGGGTCAGTTCGTGCGCCCGGGCCAACGGCGCCAAGCCGGAAACCGCAGCCATCAGAACGATCAGCAGGCCCGCGAGGACGCGCAGGCTCAGCTTCGTCTTCGGCGTGCGTGCGGAGCGCAGTGCGGCCATGCGGAAGGGCGGGATCACATCGAACAGGGCAGTCGAGGATGCCACAGGATCCGCCGATACGTCGGTGGCGCGAGTCAGTCGCGTTGCCGGTCGCCGCTTCGATGCGCCCAACCTTCAGGGGCGGGTGGGTGTATGGGTGGCTATGGAATCGGCATCGCGGCTTCGTAGGTTGGGCGGAGCCGCAGGCGATGCCCAACACCGCGGCGTGTAGGCCCGCCGCGGTGTCTGCGTCGAAGCGCGTCTGCGCAGGCCGGGCTACAGCGGCCACACCCACAGCAGCATCGGCAGGCTGACCAGCAGCACCACCAGTTGCACCGGTAGGCCGAGCCGCCAGTAGTCGCCGAAACGGAAGCCGCCTGGGCCGAGAATCAGGGTGTTGTTCTGGTGGCCGATCGGGGTCAGGAAGGCGCAGGACGCGCCGATCGCCACCGCCATCAGAAAGGCGTCGGGCGAGCTGTCGAGTGCGACGGCGGTGCTGACCGCGATCGGACACATCACGGCCGCGGTGGCGGCGTTGTTCATCAGGTCGGACAGCGTCATCGTGACCACCAGCACCAGGGCCAGAGCGAACACCGGCTGACCGCGGGCGAGGTCGTCCATCAATATGCCTGCGATCAGGCGGGCGGCGCCGGTGCTCTCCATCGCCCCGGCGACCGGAATCAATGCCGCCAGCAGCACGATCACGGGCCAGTCGATCGCGGAATACACCGAACGCGTGGGCAGCGTTCGCAGCACCAGGCTGGCCAGCGCGCCGCCCGCAAAGGCGACCGCGGCCGGCACCAGCCCGAGCGCGGCACCGGCGATCGAGGCCAGCATCACAGCGATCGACAGCACCGCCTGGCGGCGATCGGGAATGCGCAGTTCACGCTCAGCCAGCGGCACGCAGCCGGCATCGGCCGCGAAGCCGGCAAGGGCCTCTTCGGTGCCCTGCATCATCAGCAGATCGCCGGGCGCAAAGCGCAAGGCGCGCAGGCGTGCGGGGCTGCGCCGGCCCTGTCGTGACACCGCCAGCAGGTTGATGCCGTAGCGGGTGCGCAGCTGCAGGTCGGTCGGGCTGCGGCCGACGATGGAGGCGCCCGGCAGCACCGCCAGTTCAACCAGCCCAAGCTCGACTCGCGATTTCTCGCGTGGCGCTTCCTCGTCTTCTGCTTCGTCCTCGTGCGCGTCAGCTTCTGCAGTTGAAACCGACCCGGCGGCGACCTTGGACTCGGATTCGGCAGCCTGCTCGCTCCCCGCCGTGGGCGCCGACGTCGACGCAGCCGGCGCTTCCTCTGCCGCTGGCGCGGTCGCGCCTTCGGCTGCGGCCTCGACCGGCTCGCGCTTGTCTTCTTCCAGGCGCAGGCCCAGGCCGTCCAAAGCCTTGGCCAGACCTTCGGCCTCCGACTCGATCACCAGGATGTCGCCGACACGGACCCGGCGGGTCGGGTTCGGCGCATTCAGCCGCAACTCGTTGCGGATCAGCGCCAGCACCTGCACTTCGAGTTCCTCCAGCTTGGGCTCAAGCTCGCGCAGCGACTTGCCCGCACTTGAGCTGCCCTCGGGCACGCGCGCCTCGGTCAGGTAGGCGCCGCTTTCGAAGCTGTCGGCGGTGGCTTCGCGGCGTGCCGGCACCAGCCGCCAGCCGCCCAGCACGATCAAGGCGATGCCTGCCAGCGCGACGGCCACGCCGACTGGACTGAAGTCGAACATTCCGAAACCCTGCGTACCGGTGTTGGCGCGAAAGCCCGACACGATCAGGTTGGGCGGCGTGCCGATCAGCGTGGTCATGCCGCCAAGGATCGAGCCGAAGGCCAGCGGCATCAGTAGCCGACCCGGCGGCAGCTCCAGCCGGCGCGCGACCTGCAGGGCCACCGGCATCAGCAGGGCCAGCGCGCCGACGTTGTTCATGAACGCGGACAGCAGGGCGCCGAGCCCGGTCAGTGCGGCGATGCTGAGCGTGGGGCCAGCCTTGGATGGCAGCACCCGTCGGGTCAGGCCGTCGACCGCACCCGAGAGCTGCAGCGCGCGACTCAGCACAAGCACGCAGGCCACGGTGATCACCGCCGGGTGACCAAAGCCTGCGAAGGCGTCAGCGGGCGCGACCAGGCCACCGGCGACGCAGGCGAGCAGGGCAGCCATCGCCACCATGTCATGCCGCCAGCCACCCCACAGGAACAGGCCCACGGTAGCGGCGAGGATCAGCAGGATCAGGATCTGGTCGGGAGTCATCGCGTGGTGGGTCGGCGAACGGGCCTCATGGTTGCAGTCAAAGGCCGGCCACGCCAGCGCAGCGCGAGTCGCGCGTGCTGCGTGCGTGCGGCCGGTGGCCGGTCGCGGCATGCAGCTTGCAGATGCGCGCGAATGGTTCAGCGCTTCCGCGCGCCCCCGGAGCCCCATGAAACCGCTGCTGCGAATGGAGTTGGTGCTGGCTGTGCTGGTGCTGCTGTCGATCTCGATACTGATCGCGGCGCCCTGGCTGCTGCGCACGCGACTGCAGATCGGGCCGGACAGCGGATACGAGACGGCATTGCGCGCCGATCACGACGTTGGCGGCAACAGCCGCAGTGTGGCGGTGCCGGGCGCGCCCTTCGGCTGGCAGTGCGAGCTGCGCGACGGCACCGCGTACCCCTTCTGCGGTTTCGAGATCCTGCTCGATCCGCAGCGCCTGCAGGGCCTGGATCTGAGCCGCTACGACCGCCTGCGCGTGCAGCTTGATTACCAGGGCGGTGCGCGCAGCCTGCGCCTGTTCCTGCGCAATTTCGACCCGCGCTACAGCCGCATCGAGGATCCGATCTCGACCAAGTTCAATCAGATCGAGTTCAGCCCCGCAGCGGGCGACGCGGCGCTGGAGGTCTCGATCCGGGATTTCTACGTGGCGAACTGGTGGATGAGCGCCTACGACATCGCGCCGCAGCTGGGCCACCCCCAGTTCGATAATGTGGTGAGCATCGAACTGCAGACGGGCACTGTCCCCGCGCTCGGCGAACACCGCTTCCAGCTGCATGGCATCGAGCTGGAGGGGCAGCGGATTTCGACCGAGAAGCTCTATCTCGGCCTGGTGCTGGCATGGCTGGCACTGATCGTTGGATGGATCATCCACCGTCTGTTCGGCATGAAGCGCGAGCTCACCCGGCGGCGTCAGCGCGAGGCCGAGCTGCTGCAGATCAACGCCGTGCTCGATGCGCGCGGCAGGCAGCTGGAGACGCGCGCCCAGACCGATCCGCTGACCGGCGCGCTCAACCGTCGCGGACTGGAGGAGGGCATTCGCGCCGCGATGGTCGATCAGCACCGAGTGCATGCTCCGCTCTCGTTGATCCTGCTCGATCTCGATCACTTCAAGCGCATCAATGACGGTCATGGGCATACGGTGGGCGACCGCGTGCTGAGCGAGCTGACGTTGCTGGTCCAGAACAATATCCGCGACAGTGATCGACTGGCCCGCTGGGGTGGCGAAGAGTTTGTGCTGCTGTGTCGGCATACCGACCGCCGACAGGCCTTGGGGCTGGCGGAGAAGCTGCGCGCACTGATCGCCGAGCATGAGTTCGGCGAAGCGCTTGATGTCACCGCGAGTTTCGGGGTCGCCACGCTGCAGGCCGAGCAGACTCTGGAGCAGTTGTTCGCCGCCGCCGACGCCGCCCTGTATCAAGCCAAACGCAATGGACGCAACCGGGTCGAGGCGGCCGGCGAGTGAGCTGAGGGGCTTGGCGGCAGTGTGGCAGGCGTACGGATGAGCGCTGGGGGCGACAGGCTCGGCGTGGAGACTTTTCCGGTCACGGTGCGTTGCGTGCGCCGACGAGAGGGGCTGCGATCGGCCTGCGGACACCAGGCTTCAAGCGCGCATCGGCGCGATGGCTGCATCGCCAAGGCCGGGGCGGGGTCGAGCTCACGGTGGGCCAGGGCCCACCCTATGCAGAGCCGTCATCGGCTGGGTCAGCGCGGGCACCTTATGGGGTGGGCCCTGGCCCACCGTGCGCGTGAACCTCGCGAATCGAACCCACGAAGCGCGGTAGGTTGCGACACGCGCAGCGCGGCCCACTATTGCACCGCCTCCGAGAGCGCCGAGGCCCGGGCCCGCGGTGTTGGGCCGCGCTGCCCTTGGCCCAAGCTGTGAAGACGCCACTACTCAGGTCGCGGTTCCGCATCGTCTTCAGCGGCACCCCGAAGACTTCCGCCTAGTCGCTATGCAGCTCGGCGACGAAGTCGTACGCATCGCCGCGGTAGTAGCTGCGCGAGAACTCGACCACGCGGCCGTCGCGCAGGAAGCCGCGGCGCTCGATGTACAGGCCGGGCGTGCCGGGCAGCAGGTGCAGCAGACGCGCCTGCTCGGGCGTGAACGCGATCGCGCGCAGGCGCTGCAGCGCGCGCACCGGTCGCCCGGCGAGGCGGTCGAGGGTCTCGTACAGGGAGTCCTGCACCAGGTTGGGGTCGGCCAGGATCTCCTGCGGCACCGCGCTGCGTTCGATCGCCAAGGGTTCGTCACCGGCATAACGAAGCCGGGTCAGCCGCACCACGCGCGCGCCGGGTGAAAGGTTCAACGCCATCGCTTCGGCCGGCGTGACTTCACCGGTCTCGCGTTCGAGAAAGCTGGAGCGCGGGCGCAGGCCGCGCGCACGCAGATCGTCGGTGAAGCTCGACAGCTTGCTGATCGCCTTGACGATGCGGTCGGCGATGAAGGTGCCGGCACCCTGGCGCTGTACCAGCAGGCCGTCCTTGACCAGGCCGCTGATCGCGCGGCGCACGGTGACCCGCGAAAGCTCCAGGCTTTCAGCCAGATCGCGCTCGCCGGGCAGGGCCTGGCCGGGTGCCAGCCGACCGCTTTCGATCAATCGACGCAGGGCCTCACGCAGGCGCATATAGGCCAGCGGACGGCTGCCGATCGGCGCCACATCGGTCTGGGTCAGCATTTCGGCGATCAGTCGGTGCATACGTATAAAAGACCAATTGGATACCGGGTGCAGCATAAGCCCCTTGAAAGCGCGTTGAAAAGGGGTAAATTCGCAGACCACCGGGGCTGATTGGTATGCCGATGGACTTCGGCGCTGCAGACCGGCCCACCCCCGCCCAACCGAGGAAGCGCATGAGCCCGGCGATCGTTCCCGCCGATCCTTTCGATCTGGTTATTTTCGGCGGCACCGGCGATCTCGCCCTGCGCAAGCTGCTGCCGGCCCTGCTGCACCGCTTTGCCGACGGACAGATCCTGCCCGGCACCCGCATCATCGGCGTCGCCCGCGATGAGGGCCTCGATTGCGCCGGCTATCGCGCCAAGGTGCGCGACTGGCTGAAGCACGCCGCCGGCCCCGAGCTGCTCGATGGCTTCCTGCCGATGCTGCAGTACCGCGCCTTGGACGCCCGCAAGGAAACCGGCTGGGATGACGTCACCGCGCTGATCAACGAGGTCGGCGATCGCGTGCGCGTGTTCTATCTGGCGACCGCGCCCGACATCTTCGTGCCGATCTGCGAGCGCCTGCGCGACTGCGGTCTGAACGGGCCGAGTTCGCGGGTGGTGATCGAGAAACCGATCGGCACCGATCTCGCCAGTGCGGCGCGCATCAACGACGCGGTGGGCCACTGCTTCGACGAGAGCCAGACCTACCGCATCGATCACTACCTCGGCAAGGAGACAGTGCAGAACCTCACCGCGCTGCGCTTTGCCAATGCGCTGTTCGAGCCGATCTGGCGCGCCGAGCACATCGACCACGTGCAGATCACCGTGGCTGAAACGGTCGGCGTCGAAGGCCGCGCGCCTTACTACGATCGCGCCGGCGCGATGCGCGACATGATCCAGAACCATCTGCTGCAGCTGCTGTGTCTGGTCGCGATGGAGCCGCCGGCCAGCTTTTCGGCCGACGCCATTCGCGACGAGAAGCTGAAGGTGCTGCGTGCGCTGAAGCCCATCAATTCCACCAACGCCAGCCAGATGAGCGTGCGCGGCCAGTACCGCGCCGGCGCAGTCTGCGGGCAGGCGGTGCCGGGCTACCCCGATGAGCTGGGCGGCAGCTCGCGCACTGAGACCTTCGTGGCGTTGAAGGCCGAGGTCAGCAACTGGCGCTGGGCCGGAGTTCCGTTCTACCTCAGAACCGGCAAGCGCATGCCCGAGCGCGTCTCCGAAATCGTGGTGACCTTCCGCCCGGTCCCGCATTCGATTTTCGAGGACGTCACCGGGCCGATCCATCCGAATCGGCTGGTGCTGCGCCTGCAGCCGGACGAGAGCGTGACCCTGTGGCTGACCAACAAGGTGCCCGGGCCCGGTGGGCTGCGTCTGCGCCACGTGCCGCTGGACATGAGCTTCGCCGAAACCTTCAGCGGCCTGCGCCATGTCGATGCCTACGAGCGCCTGCTGATGGACGTCGTCCGCGGCAACCCGATGCTGTTCATGCGCCGCGACGAGGTCGAAGCCGCCTGGGTCTGGGCCGATCAGATCCTGGCCGCGTGGTCGGCCAGCGACGAGCCGCCCAAGGCCTACACCGCGGGCACCTGGGGCCCGAGCGCCGCGGTCGCCCTGATCGAACGCGACGGCCGCACCTGGAGTGACCATGTCGAATGAGCGCGCCCGCGATCAGCCCTACCTGAACCCGCAGCCGCGGCAGCGCGTGTTTGCTGATGGCGCCGAGCTCGCGCGCGGTCTGGCCGAGCGCGTCGCCACTGAACTCGAAGTCGCCCTGCGCACACGCGGTCGCGCCCTGCTGGCGGTCAGCGGTGGCAGCACGCCGAAACGCTTCTTTGCTGAACTTTCCAAGGCACCGATCGACTGGAGTGCGGTCGAGATCACCTTGGCCGATGAACGCTGGGTGCCGGGCAGCGACGAGCGCTCGAACGCGCGGCTGGTGCGGGAGCAGCTGATGGTGAATGCGGCCGCGGTGGCGCAGTTCCTGCCCCTGCAGCTGGACGATCAGACGCCCGAAGCGGGAGCCGAGGTGCTGGAGCGCGAGTTCGCGCCGCGTCTGCCGATCGACGTGCTGATCCTGGGCATGGGCGGCGATGGCCACACCGCGTCGCTGTTCCCCGAGGGTGATCATCTGCAGGCTGCGCTTGATCCGTCCGGCAAGCGCATGCTGTTGCCCATGCACGCCCCCGGCGCACCCGAACCGCGGATGACTTTCACGCTGCCCGCGCTGGTGTCTGCGCGGCATCTGCATCTGCACGTCGAAGGCGCGGCCAAGCAAACCGTGCTGCGCGAGGCGCTGGCGCGCGGCGAGCTTCCGATTGCGAAGGTGCTGGCGGCCTGTGAGATGCCGGTGGATGTGTGGACGTGTGCTTGAAGCCGGGATTCGGGATTGGGGATTCGGGATTCGGTGAGAAGTCGCACTGGATTTGCGAGCCTTCCAGGCGGATCGGGGTTTCACCGTGTGCTGGAGCTGACGTTCACTTGAAACTTCGACGCTTGAGCCCCTCTCCCGGTGGAGCGAGCCGGGGCTGTTCGTCGGCTGCTTGTGGCAGCCGACAGCCCGGCGAGCCCGAGCGAAGCGAAGGTCAAGGGGTTGGGGAGAGGGTCCGGGAGCCCTCAGGCATCCAGTGCTTGCGGGCGACTTGCGAGCTCTCTGAAGCATTGCATCGCGAGCCATGGAGCGCCTGCTCCGACCGGACCCTCTCCCCCGACCCCTCTCCCACGGGGAGAGGGGTGAACAGCGGCGCAGCTTCTCGCGCAAGGCTTTCTCGCTTGAGCCCCTCTCCCCGTGGAGCGAGCCGGGGCTGTTCGTCGGCTGCTTGTGGCAGCTGTTGGCAGCCGACAGCCCGGCGAGCCCGAGCGAAGCGAAGGCCAAGGGCTTGGGGAGAGGGTCCGGAGGCCCTCAGGCGTCCGTTCATTCCGCGCCGTCGCTGGGGCTCTGACGCCGAGCCTCGTGAGTTTTGGAGCGCATGCTCCGACCGAACCCTCTCCCCCGACCCCTCTCCCACGGGGAGAGGGGTGAACAGCGGCGCTGCTGCCGTGTTCGACTGATCTGGAGCCCCCATGAACACCGCCACCCTCCCCACCGTCCCCTTGCACCCCGTCCTCGACGAAGTCACCCGCCGCATCATTGAGCGCAGCCGCGACACCCGCGCCGCCTACCTCGAACGCATCCGTCGCGCACGCGCCGAGAGCACGCATCGGCGGGCGCTGTCCTGCGGCAATCTCGCGCATGGCTTTGCGGCCTGTGCCGACACCGACAAGGACCGCCTGCGCTCAGGGGTGATTCCGAACCTCGGCATCGTCACCGCCTACAACGACATGCTGTCGGCGCATCAGCCCTATGAGCGCTATCCCGAGCTGATCCGTAGCATCGCGCGGCGCCTGGGTCACACCGCTCAAGTCGCCGGCGGCGTGCCGGCGATGTGCGATGGGGTGACCCAGGGTCGCGCCGGCATGGAGCTGTCGCTGTTCTCGCGCGATGTGATCGCGCTGTCGACCGCGATTGCGCTGTCGCATGACATGTTCGATGCGGTGGTGTGCCTGGGTATCTGCGACAAGATCGTGCCGGGGCAGCTGATCGGGGCCCTCGCCTACGGGCATCTGCCGACCCTGTTCGTTCCGGCGGGGCCGATGCCCTCGGGCCTGCCGAACAACGAGAAGTCGCGCGTTCGCCAGCTCTACGCCGAGGGCAAGGCCGGGCGTGAGGAGCTGCTCGAAGCCGAAGCCGCCAGCTATCACAGCCCGGGCACCTGCACCTTCTACGGCACCGCCAACTCCAACCAGATGTTCATGGAGATCATGGGTCTGCACCTGCCCGGATCGAGCTTCGTCAACCCCAACACGCCCCTGCGCGAAGCGCTCACCGAAGCCGCGATCGAGCAGATCTTCAAAATCACGCACGCCGCCGGCGACTACCGCCCGATCGGCGAGGTCATCGACGAGCGCAGCTTCGTCAACGCCATCGCCGGCCTGCACGCCACCGGCGGCAGTACCAACCATCTGCTGCATCTGGTGGCGATGGCCGCGGCCGGCGGTATCCAGCTGAGCTGGGACGATTTCGACGCGCTCTCGCATGCGGTGCCGCTGCTGGCCCGCGTGTATCCCAACGGCAGCGCCGACGTGAATCACTTCCATGCTGCCGGCGGCATGGGTTTCATCATTCGCGAGCTGGGCCGCGCCGGCCTGCTGCATCTGGATGCGCGCACGGTCTGGGGCGGCAGCCTGGCTGACTACGCGCAAGTTCCGCAGCTCGACGGCGAGCGCCTGCACTGGACGCCGCTGACTGCGCCCAGCGGCGACGACAGCCTGCTGCGCCCGGTGGATTCACCCTTCCGCGCCGACGGCGGCCTGCGCCTGCTCGAAGGTCCGCTAGGCCGCGCTGTGATCAAGGTTTCGGCCGTGCAGGAAGACCGCATGATCGTGCAGGCGCCTGCGCGCTGCTTCCATGACCAGGACGAGGTCAAGGCGGCATTCGAGCGCGGTGAGCTGGAGCGCGACCTGATCGTGGTGCTGCGCTTCCAGGGCCCGGCGGCCAACGGCATGCCCGAGCTGCACAAGCTGACGCCGCTGCTGACCGTGCTGCAGAAGCGCGGCTTCCGCGTGGCCTTGGTCACTGATGGCAGGATGTCCGGCGCTTCCGGCCAGGTGCCGGCGGCGATCCACTGCACGCCTGAGGCGGCCAAGGGCGGCGGGCTCGCCCGTGTGCGCGACGGTGATGTGGTGACGGTCGATGCGGTGAACGGTCGGCTGGAGGTCGCAGTCGACCCTGCCGAATTCGCTGCCCGTGAACCCGCCGTAGCGGATCTCGCCCATTACCACAGCGGCTTTGGTCGAGAACTGTTCGCCGCCATGCGCGCAGCGGTCGGCCCCGCCGACCTCGGCGCCAATGCGCTGCCGTGAATGTGCTGCACATAGGGTGGGCCCTGGCACACCGGAGCCGCGGCGAGTCCCTCTGCCACTGCAGCGCCAGCGATCCGCTTGCCGGCCGAAGCGGCAGCGAGCCCGTCCGCCACCGAAGCGGCAGCGAGCCCGCCCGATACCGAAGCAGCATTGAGCCCCTCTCCCACTGGAGCGGTTCGGGGGCGACTATCGGCTGCCGGTGGCAGCCGATGACCCCGAGAGCCCGAGCGAAGCGAAGGTGGGGTTGGGGTGAGGGCCGGGCGAAGCGCCTGCTCCAAGAGCACTTGAGCCGGACGTCTCGGCTCTGTTCTTCTCACAGCCTCCTGCCCTCAAGAACCGAAGCGGCTAAGCACGCCGCCACCCACACGATTGCGCACCTCGCGGCGCACGCCGGTGCGCGACACGCGCACCCTATGGCTGGCTTGTTTCGCCCCGTACATGCTCCATCCCGCGCTGAGCGCACATCGCCACCGAGATCCCTGCCATGAACCTGCTCGAATCCCACACCCACCGCCTTGCCACCATTCTTGATCTCGCGCCGGTGGTGCCGGTGGTGGTGGTGCACAACGCCGCACAGGCGGTCGACTTGGCGCGGGCGCTGGTGGCGGGGGGCATTCCCGCGATTGAAGTGACCCTGCGCACGCCCGCCGCGCTCGATGCGGTGCGCGCAATCGCAGCCGAGGTTGAAGGCGCGGTGGTCGGGGTGGGCACGGTGATCGAGCCGAAGCAGTTCGATCAGGCGCTGGAAGCGGGCGCGCATTTTGCCGTTTCTCCGGGCTCCAGCCCGAGGCTTCTGGCCGCCGCGCGCGAACACATCCTGCCCTGGCTGCCAGGCGCGGCCACCGCCAGCGAATGCATGGCCCTGCTCGATGAAGGCTACCGCCTGCTCAAGTTCTTTCCGGCCGAAGCAGCCGGTGGCGTGAATGCGCTGAAGGGCTTTGGCGGCCCGCTGCCCCAGCTCGGCTTCTGCGCCACCGGCGGGATCAGCCTCGACAACGCGCCGAAGTACCTCGCTCTGCCCAACATCCGTGCGGTTGGCGGCAGCTGGCTGACGCCAGAGTCCGCACTCGCCGCAGGCGACTACGCGCAGATCGAAGCGCTGGCGCGCGAAGCTGCAGGCTTGAAGCGGCCGTAGGGTGGGCCCCGGCCCACCGTGAGCTCAACGCTCGCCGTGGACTCCGCTACGCAGGTGGTGTCCTCCTCGCAACCGAGGAGAAGCTGCGACGATAGATTCGGCCGGGGCTGCGGCGTGGTAGCGCACGGCACTGCCTGTTCATGAAGTGCCGTGCCCCGGGGAAACCGAGGAGAGGATGAAGGCCGCGGTGGGCCAGGGCCCACCCTATGGGGGTTCGGGTAAACCGGGTCGAGATCGTCCGCCACGGTGGGCCCCACCCAATGCAGGTACGGGATGCCTGGGCGAGGCGGATTGCTAGCGCGCGTCCAGCGCTGCCGCCCCTCACCATGCACCCCTCGCCCCGCAAACGCCTTCGCAGCCGCTACCCTTCACCGCTTCGCACCACGCCCGCGGCCCCATGAGCCTGATCGAAATCCTTGTTCTCGCCCTGCTGCAGGGCTTCACCGAGTTCCTGCCGGTGTCGAGTTCGGCGCACCTGATCCTGGTGCCGCTGGTCACCGGTTGGAGGGATCAAGGTCTGGCCTTCGATCTGGCCCTGCACCTGGGCAGCCTTGGCGCGGTGGTCCTCTACTTCAGGCGCGAGCTTGCGCAGATCGCGAGCTCGCTGCTGCGCAGCGTGGCCGGGCGCGGCACCGATGCGCATGCGCGGCTGGGCTGGGCGGTGGGTTTCGGAACGATTCCGGTCGGCCTCGCGGGGCTCGCGCTGAAGCCGGTGATCGAAACCTCGCTACGCACGCCGCAGACCGGTGCTTTGGTGATGGCCTTCGGGCTGATCTTCTTCGGCCTGGTGCTGTGGTTGGCCGATGCGCGTTTCCGCGGCGAGCGCACGGTCGAGCAGATCGGATGGAAGGACGTGCTGCTGATCGGCCTCGCGCAGGCGCTGGCATTGATCCCCGGCACCTCGCGCTCGGGCATCACCATGACCGCCGGCCTGATGCTCGGCTTCTGCCGCGAGTCGGCGTCGCGCTTTTCGTTCCTGCTGTCGATCCCGGTGATCCTGCTGGCGGTCATGCTGAAATCGCTGGATCTGTTCGAGCCCGGAACACAGGTCGACTGGAATGCGCTGCTGTGGGGCAGTGTGTTGTCAGGGGTGGCTGCGTACACCTGCATTCACTACTTCCTGGCCTTCATCAACCGGATCGGCATGCTGCCCTTCGTGCTCTATCGGCTGCTGCTGGGGGCCGCGTTGCTGGCGGTGTTCTGGCGGTGAACGATGTGGCAGTGGGAGGGCGTGCCGCCGGTGGTCGCGGGGAGTGAGGTGACGGTGGATGCCGGTCCGTGCGCGGGCGGCGGATCGAGATCCGCCCTACGCGAGCGGGGCATTGGCCGGCGGGCGGCCGATCAAGATCCGCCCTGCGTGAGCGGGGCATTGGCCGGTGGGCGGCGGATCGAGATCCGCCCTACGTGAGCGGGCATCGGCAGGCGGGCGGCGGATCAAGATCCGCCCTACGTGAGCGGGCATCGGCGGGTGGGCGGCGGATCGAGATCCGCCCTGCGGGTAGAGCGTTTGCCGCGCTCGGTTGCCTCAGCGCAACAGTAGTACCGGGATCTGGCAGGCGCGCAGCAGGGCGGTGGTGGTCGAGCCGACGAACAGCTGGCGGATGCGTGAGTGGCCGTAGGCGCCCATTACCAGCAGGTCGATCGAATGCTCGCGAACCGCGTCGACCAGCACGGTTTCCGGGTGGCCGGGTAGCACGCCGCTTTCGACTTCGAAGCCTGCTTCGCGCAGCCGTGCTTCGGCCTGGGCCAGTGCATCGCGCAGTTCATCGCTCGGCGTGCCCGCCAACTGCAGGCGTATCGGCAGGCCGCGCAGCAGCGGGCTGGCGGCGAGCATTTCGACACCCTTCATCACGGTCGGGCTGCCGTCGAAGGCCAGCATCACGCGCTGGATCGGCTTGAACGCGCGCGAGGCCACCAGCAGCGGGTGATTCAGGGCGCGCACCACGCGCTCCAGTTGGCCGCCCAGATGGCCACGGGCGAAGTTCGCGTGCTCGCCGCGCTTGCCGAGCACGAACAGGCGCACACCGGGTTCGAGTTCGATCAGCGCATCCAACAGGTGGTCGTTGCGAAGACGGGTCTCGGCCACGGTCGCGCCCATGCTGCGGGCGCGCTCGGCCGCGGTTTGCAGCAGCAGCCGACCGCGTTCGCGGTTCAATTTGCTGCGCTGGGCGTCGGCCTCGGTCAACTGCATCAGCAGGGATTCCTGCGCGCCCAGCACCAGGCTGCCACTCAGATCGCTGATCGGCGCGACTTCTTCCTGCCGATCCAGCACGTGCAGGAAATCGATCGGCGCGCCCAGGCGAGCCGCCGCCCAGGCGGCGTGGTCGGCCACGCTGGCGCCGTACAGCGAGGCATCCACGGCGGCGAGCACGCGGCCTTGTGCATTCGGCAGAACATTCGTGTTCACAGTGCCTCCTCCCTCAGTGGCCCATCAGCTTTTCGACGGCGTCGGGCTTGTCGTGCACGCCCAGCCGCTCAACCAGCGTGGCGCTGGCCTCGTTCAAGCCGATGATCTCGACCTCGGCGCCTTCGCGGCGGAACTTGATGACCACCTTGTCGAGTGCGCCAACCGCAGTCAAATCCCAGAAGTGCGCGCGGCTGACGTCGATGCGCACACGGTCCAGCGCTTCCTTGAAATCGAAGCCTGCCAGAAAGCGCTCGGACGAGGCGAAGAACACCTGGCCCGTCACCGTGTACTCGCGCGCTCGGCCTTCATCGATCGGCGTGGAGCCGACGTGCAGCACGGTCGATACCCGACGCGCAAAGAACAGTGCCGACAGCAGCACGCCGGTCAGCACGCCCTTGGCCAGGTCGTGGGTGAACACGGTCACCAGCACGGTGGCGATCATCACGATGCTGCTGCTCTTGGGGTGGCTGCCCATGTCGCGGATCGAGCCCCAGTTGAAGGTACCGATCGAGACCATGATCATCACCGCCACCAGTGCGGCCATCGGAATCAGGCTGACCCACTCGCTGGCGAACACCACCAGCACCAGCAGCACGGTGCCTGCAGTGAACGCCGACAGCCGCCCGCGGCCACCGGACTTCACGTTGATCACCGACTGCCCGATCATCGCGCAGCCGGCCATGCCGCCGAACAGGCCGGAGACGATGTTGGCCACACCCTGGCCCGTCGATTCGCGGTTCTTGTCGCTGGGCGTATCGGTGAGGTCATCGACGATCTGCGCGGTCAGCAGCGACTCCAGCAGACCGACCACGGTCAGGGTCAACGACACCGGCAGGATGATCCACAGCGTGTCGAGGTTCAGCGGTACATCGGGCAGCAGGAAGACCGGCAGACTGTCGGGAAGCGCGCCCATGTCGCCCACGGTACGCACCTCAATGCCGAGTGCGAGGGTGGCTGCGGTCAGCACCACGATGGTGACCAGTGGCGATGGGATCGTGCGGGTCAGCAGCGGCAGCAGGTAGATGATGCCGAGGCCAATCGCGACCAGCAGATAGACCATCGCCGGCACGCCGATCAGCTCGGGCAGCTGGGCCATGAAGATCAGGATCGCCAGCGCATTGACGAAGCCGGTGATCACCGAGCGCGAGACGAAGCGCATCAGCTGCGCCAGCCTGGCCCAGCCGGCGAGGATCTGCAGCAGGCCGGTCAGCAGGGTCGCGGCCAGCAGGTACTGCAGGCCGTGGTCCTTCACCAGATCGACCATGACCAGTGCCATCGCGCCGGTCGCGGCCGAGATCATGCCGGGACGTCCGCCGGCAAACGCGATCACCACCGCGATGCAGAACGAGGCATACAGGCCGACCTTGGGGTCGACGCCGGCGATGATCGAAAACGCGATCGCTTCGGGAATCAGGGCGAGTGCGACCACGAGGCCGGCGAGCAGATCGCCACGCACGTTGCCGAACCACTCCTCGCGGAGACGGGACAGGGTATTCATCACAGCACTCCAGCGCGGTCGCGTACGCGACGGGCGCATAACAAACGAACACGCCCGCAGGACGGCAGGCGATCGAACAGCAGGGGCATCGACCCGGCGGGGCCTGCGGAGTGCTAGGGCGGCGTCATGAGGCGGGTATCGGTGGCAGGGCGCAGCGGCGGACACACGCGGCGCGGGCGCGCAGTCTAGGCGTGCATGCTGCGGCGCACAAGCCGCGGTGATCGCAGTCCTTAGCGATCGGGCCGCTCAGAAGGCACGCGAGATGACACGCAACAGGCTCGACTGGGCGCGCTTCTTCGCGTCCTCGGGCGGCGAGTGCCACACACCCACCGGTCGCGTGCAGGCTTCGCGCACGGCGGATTGACGCAGCGCCGCTGCGGCGCATTCTGCGAACCTCGCCCTCGCACGGTCCGCAATTTGCAAGACACAATCGGGCCCAAACCGCCCCCCGCCGAATCCGATTTCTCATGCCCCATTCCGCGGCCTTCACGCGTCCAGCCCTGTCTGCCTCCGCGGGCTTTGCCTCCGCACTGGTCGGGGGCGTGCTGGCGCTGTCCCTGCTGTCGCTGGCGCTGAGCCGGTTGGAGGGCGGTATCGCGCTGGTCTGGCTCAGCAACGGTTTCGCGGTCGGATTGCTGGTGTGGCTGAGGCGTGCTCCGCCGGCATGGCTCTGGCTTGCGCTTGGCGCAGCCCTGGTGGTGCCTCGCCTGCTGGCCGATGAGCCCCTGCTGCGCGCCGCGCTGGTCAGCGCTTTCAACCTCGCAGAAATCGCACTGGTGTTCTACGGAGTGCGTCGCTACGGTCGGCCACTTTCAGAGCCTGCGGCGCTGCTGGGCAATGCCGGTCTGGCGGCCGCCTTCAGTTCGACGGCGAGTCTGTTCACTGCGGTCGGCATCAGCCTGGGCCTGGGCCTGATCGATCAGCGCCCCTTGGGTGCATGGTCTACCGCGACCGTGATCTTCAGCGCGCATCTGCTGGGTCTGGTGATCACCGCCGGCCTGGTCGCATTCGCGATTGGCCAGCGCGGTCGGCTGTTCGGTCGGCGCGGACGTCGCGCCAGTTTCGTGCTGACCTGGAGCGCCTTGCTCGGCGTGTTGCTGCTGGTGCTGGCGCAGTCGACCTATCCGCTGCTGTTTCTGCCCTTTCTGCCGCTGGCCTGGATGTCCTTTCGCCATGGTGTGTCCGGGGCGGTGGTCGGCGTGCTGAGCATTGGCGTGGCCTCCGGCGCGGCCTCGATCCTGCAGTTGGGGCCGTTCCAGCTGGTGGGCGAGACGCATGCCTTCGCCCACAGCCTGCTGCCGCAGGTCTACGTGCTGGCGGCCTGCCTGTTGGCACTGCCGCTTGGCCTGATGATGGCGGAGCGCCGGCGCCTGCTGCGCAGCCTGCGCAGCAGCGAGTCCCAGTACCGCCTGCTGGCCGAGCACACCCGCGATCTGGTGGTGCGATTGGGGGCGGATGGCCGCAACCGCTACGTGTCGGCCTCCAGCCTCGGCCTGCTGGGCTACGCGCCCGAGGAGCTGATGCAGGCGCGCTGGGACCTGGTGCATCCCGATGACAGCGAAGCCTTGCAGCAGCGCCTGAGTGAACTGTTCACCCACGGCGGGGCGGCACGGATGGAGTTTCGCGTCCACCACCGCGACGGCCACTGGGTCTGGATTGAAGTGCTAGCGCAGCGTGTGCCGACCGAGCGCGGCGAGGGCTGGGACATCGTCTACTCGGGCCGTGATGTCAGTGAGCGCGTGGCTGCCGAACAGGCGCTGCAGGCGCAGGCGCGCACGGATGCACTGACGGGTCTTGCCAATCGCCGCGAGTTCGAGGAGCGGCTGGACCGCGCGCTGGCGCGAGCGCGGCGGCGCCGCTCACCACTCGCCGTGCTGGCGCTGGACCTCGACCACTTCAAGCAGATCAATGACAGCCTGGGTCACGCCGCCGGCGATGAAGCCCTGTGCGAGTTTGGCCGGCGAATTCGCGAAAGCGTGTACGAGGTCGATCTGGTCGCGCGGCTCGGCGGCGATGAATTCGTTGTTCTGATGCAGAACCTGAGCGATTCGGAGGGCAGCGACATCGCCGCCGCCCGGCTGATCGCGCGGATGGCCGAGCCGATGCAGCTCGCGGGCGTCGAGCGGGTGGTGCAGACCAGCATCGGCATCGCCTACTGCGCCGAGGGCGACAGCAGCGCCGAAGCCCTGATGGCGGCCGCTGACGCCGCACTGTACCAGTGCAAACGCGGCGGTCGCGGACGCTACCTGCGGGTAGACATCCCCGCGGCTTCGTAGGTTGGGCGGGGCGAAGCGATGCCCAACGTCGCGCGCCCAACGCTCGCATCCGTTCCGAACAAGCACGGCCACCGGACCTGCAAGGCAACCGCCTACGCCCCGCGCTGTGCGCGACCCGCTCGTCCGTAGGTTGGGCGGAGCGAAGCGATGCCCAACGTCGCGAGCGCAACACTTGACTCTGTCTCGAACAATCGCCGCCCACCGGACTTGCAAGGCACCCCGCCGGCGCCTCGGGCTTCGGTGGCCAATACGGCACTACCCGTACCATTCCGCTACGGCGACGCATCCCCCTCCGCTGCATCCAGCGTGATGCACTCGAGCAGGCTCCGCGCGAACTCCAGCAGGCGCTCGATATCGGCGCTGTCCGGCGTGGTGTCGAGCTCGCCGATCAGCAGGCGCGCGTAGCCGGCGCCGTAGTCGGCCTCGCCAAGCAGGCGATCACCGCCATTCCAGGCCGCTTCGACCGCAGTCGCCAAGCGTTCCGGGTAGGGCGGCGAATCGACACGCTTGCCTTCAATCGGCTCACTTAGTGCGGTCCAGCTGGTCTTCGGCAAGTAGGGCAGGTGCCCGCTTTGGCCTTCGCGCCAGAAGCTCAGCAGCTGAACAATGCGTTCCTGCAGCGCCGCCAGCAGGCTGGCACGCTTTTCGGGTGGGGCGGCACACAGTGCCGCGTCCCAGGCGTTGAGGCCGTCCAGCCACGGCGTCGGTGAGTCCATGTCCACCAACGCAAGCACCCGCAGCGGCGCCACCTCGCTCTGCGCACTGGCCAAGCGCAGCAGCGCCCAGTCGAGGAACAGCGGCAGACGCCGGCGGAAGTCGAGTTCGTCCTCGGGCAGCAGCACGCTGAGTTCGCTGTTGAAGCGGCTGCGCGGATAGGCGCGCAGCAGCCAGAGGCCGACATCGCTGCGCGCATGCAGGCCGTGCACTTCGCCGCTGAGTCGGCATCCATTGACGTGCAGATCGATCTCGGCGCTGCGCGCTCGGCCGTCGCCGAAGCCTTCAGCGCGGCGCAGCGTGTCCAGCAGGGCCCCAAGCTTGGCGCGTTCCTGTGACCAGGCGACGTGGCCGAGTCGTCCCGGCGGCAGCAGGCCCGACAGGCGCAGCCAGGCTGGTGCCTGCTCCGCCGCGGCGCAGTCCGGCCAAGCGCTCAGCAGGCTTTCGAACAGGCGTTCGCTGATGCGCTCGCGCGCATCGACCTGGGCCTCCAGGGGCTCGGTGTCGGCCAGCCGCTGCGCATCCAGCGCGTCGAGCCGCAGCTGCAGGCCCTGCGCCAGCACCTGCCGCGCAGGGTCGCGCCAGAAGGCCTGCAGCTCGCGCAGGCTGAGTTGCGTCGGCAGGGCGTTCGACGCACTAGCGCCGCTGTCGACGAAGGGCGGCAGCTCGGTCAAGGCGCCGCGGGCCGGCAGGGTGGCAAAGGCCTGCACATGCGAGAACAGGCGCGGATCGCTGCCGTCGAAGTAGCGCGCGTCGAAGGGCTGCAGCGGGTGTTCGAGCTGCCAGGGACGCGCGTGCGCGCCGTCATCGGCATCCAGCCCGGCCTGCACATCCAGCAGGGCCAGCAGCTCGGCCAGCGGCGCCGCCGGGTTGCGCGCGGCGCCGTCCTTGACCGCGCGGCCGAGGTAGCTGAAGTGCAGCAGCTGGCGCGCCGACATCACGGTTTCCAGAAACAGATAGCGGTCGTCGCTGCGCTGCTCGCGGTCGTACAGCCGCGGCGCGGCGCGCATCAGATCGAGGCCGCCGTCGATGGCGCGACGCGGGAACTCGCCTTCGTTCAGGCCCAGCACGGCCACCAGGCCGAACGGAATCGCGCGCTGCGGCACCATGCCGCAGAAGGTGATGCCGCCGAGCAGAAAGGGCTGGCGCTCGGGCACGGCATCCAGCGCTTCCTCGACCAGCGTGCGCAGCAGCGCGAACGGCAGCGGCGTGGCCTGCTGTGCGGCTGGCGTCTGCGCGGCCAGGCCCTGCAGCATCTGCCGCAGCAGCTGTTCGGCTTCGCGTGCGGCGCTGTCTTCGGGGTCGATGCGCAGCAGTGCATCCAGCAGCGCATCGAGGCGCTCGCTCCAGCGCGCCAGCGGCAGGGTTTCAGCCGCCAGATCGAACAGGCCCTGCAGCGCCAGCAGCAGGGCATCGAGGGCGCCGATGTGTTCGGCCTCGGGCCCGTGCAGGCCGGCGATGGCCGCCACTTCGCTGCCGTCGCCCAAGGCGCGCGCGCAGGGCGCGTCCTCGCCGGCGGCGTCCTCGATCAAGTAGCCGGCGATCAGCCGGTCCAGGCTCCAGGCCAGGCTGTGCGAATACAGCGGCGGCAGATCGAAGCGAGCACGGAAATCCGCATCCAGCCCCCAGCGCGCGGCCGCTGCATGCAGCCAGTCGGCCAGTGCGTCCACGCCGGCGGCATCAAGGCCGAAGCGGCGCGCCAGCTCGGGCTGCTGCAGCAGGTCGATCAGCTCGGGCGCGGTCAGGCGCGTGGAGGGCAGGGCCAGCAGGCGCCGGAAGGCAGCGAACAGACGATGGCTGCGCGCGGTGCTGATGTCGGCGAGGTGATAGGGCAGGCGCGCGCGGGCATCGCCAGCAGGCCCGAACACGGCCGGAATCAGCGGCAGGTAGGCGCCGATGTCGGGCGCCATCACCACGATGTCGGCGGGCTGCACGCGCGCGCTGCCATCGGCTTCGGCGCCGGTGGCGGCAAGCAATACATCGCGCAGCACTTCGAGTTCACGCAGTCGCGTGTGGCAGGCATGCACGCGCAGGCTGTCGTCGGCGCAGGCATGCGCGTGGGTGATCGCATCGCTCAGGTCCACGCGCAGCAGGCCGGGGTCGAGCCTGCGCAGGCTGTCCTGCAGGCGCTGCAGCCGGTTGCCAGGTTCGGGTTCGGCGCGGTCCTGCCAGTGGCGCAGGTCCTCGCGCACCTCGTCAATTTCAGACAGCGCCATGAAGAACTGCTGGCCGAGCCGGCCCCAGCGCGCCAGCAGCGGGTGGCCCTGCTCGATGAACCAGTCGCCCTCGCCGGCAGACTCGATCGCCTCGGCTTCCTGCGCGCGCCGCGCCGCGAGCACATCCAGATCGCGGCTCAGCCCGCCCCAGAATTCGCGACAGGGGTCGGGTGCGTACAACGCAACCAGACGTGAATCGGCCAGCGCGCGCAGCACCGCGAGTTCCTGCGGCGGCGCGTGGTTCAGTCCGAACACGTGCAGGGGCGTCGTCGTCGGCAGGCTGCGCAGGCGCGGCAGCAGCCGCTGCAGAATGTCGGCGCGGTGTTCGCCCAAGCGGTCCTTCAGGGCGCGCCACAGCGGCGCGACCAGCTCGCCCTCCAGCCGCGCGCGCGGCGAGTCGAGCTGCGACAGCGCGCGCTCGCCGCGCTCCCAGCGCCGCAGCCAGTCGGGGCGGTAGACGAGGTACTGCGCGTACAGCCGGGCCAGTCGGTCGGCGAGTTCAAAGCGACGGCGCAGGCGATCTTCGGGTGCGCCGACATCGAGGTAGGACGCCAGCCGCGTCGCATCGACCGCGCTGCGGTCGCTTTCCAGCAGCTCGAACACCTGCCAGCGCAACTGCGGCCGCCGCCAGTGCGGCAGCGACAGCGCCTGTCGGCCCAGCGTGTCCTGGGCGAGACGATCGATGTAGCTGCTCGGCAGCAGCACCTCCAGATTGGCGACGATGCCGCGCGGCCCGCGCGCGCGCGCCAAAGCACGAGTCAGCCAGTGGCGCATGCCCGGATGCGCGGCCAGCACGGTCTGCGGCGTCAGCGGATCGTCGGGCAGCGCGGCATCGAGCAGCTCCAGCAGCGGGTCGAGCAAGGCCTCCAGCCGACTCGCGCGGTAGACCACGAGACCGGTGCCGGCGCTGCGTCCATCGATGTGCTGCAGCTCGGCCACGCCGGCTCCTGATTCGCGCGGCCTCCGCGCTGAGCGGGCATTGTGCCGCGAGTGAGGTGCTGCGGGTTCCCGCCATGCGCGTCCAACAGTGCGCGCGATGCGTATCCAACAACGCGTGCCATGCGGATCCGTCATCGCGTGTCATGCGAATCCAACAACACGTGCGATGCGTATCGAACGTGCCGCGCGATGCGAATCCGACAAGGCGCGCATAGGGTGGGCCCGGGCCCACCATTCGCTGCACGCTCGCCGCGGTCTCTCGCCGACGCGCGATGAAACTCAAGCTCTCGGTGGGCCAGGGCCCACCCTATGAACAGCTCGGCCTTCGCCACCTGCCACCTGCCACCTGCCACCCGCCCGCTGCGACCGCCTCTGTCCGCGCGAAGTCGAGTCTCAGCGCGCGCTGACACGCGGCCTTGCTCGATCGCGTCAACCGGTTACCCCAGCCGTGAGGTGACCGAAATGAAGCGATCCGTTTGCCGTCTCTTCCACAGGCCGCTCGGCCTGCTGGCGCTTTCGATGGGGCTGGTGTGCGGCAGCCCCGCCGATGCCCAGTCCTACGTGTTCTTCCGCGTGCTGGGCTCAGGGGGGCAGCAGTCGAATGTGCCGATCCGGCAGGTGGCGCTGTCGGGCAATGGTCAGGTGCTGGCCTTCAACAATGCCAGCGGCGGTGTGTTCGGCGGTGGCGCTAGCGGGGCGCAGCTGGTTGCGCTGGATCTGGTGGCCGCCAACTTCAGCCTCGCCACCACCACTGCCAGCGGTGCGCCTTCAGCCAATGCCACCGCTGCCGATCGACCGGCGCTGTCGGCCGACGGCCGCTACCTCGCCTTCGAAACCAACTCGGCGACTTGGACCGGCGGCCTGGCCGGCGTACATCTGGTGCGGATCGATCGGCTGAGCCGCGAGGCCCGATTGCTCAACCTCACCACGCTCGGCAGTCTGCCGGGGGCGACGCTGAGCTCGCTCGGTGGGCTTTCGGCCGACGGCCGCTTCGCGGTGTTTGTTTCCGCTGCGGCCCAGCTGGTGAGTGGCGACCCGGGCAACAGCAGCAACAGCGTGTTCGTGCGCGACGCCGAGTTGGGTATCAGCGAACGCATCGATCTCGCGGTGGGTGGCGGCGCCGGCAACGGCGGCAGCTTCGGTGAGCTGCCCTCGATCAGCGCGGACGGCCGCTATGTCGCCTTTGCTTCGACAGCGACCAACCTGGTGTCACCGCCGCCCACCACCACCGGGACTCTGCGCATCTGGCTGCGCGATCGTCTGACTCAAAGCACCCGTCTGCTCAGCGTCGGCCCGGGCGGGGTTGACCTCACCGGCGCCGGCAACGCCGCGCTGTCGGCGGATGGTCGGCTGCTGGTATTTCGTTCCAACGCCGCCGCATCGGGCACCTCGCAGCTGTGGGTGCGTCGGCTGAGCGACAGCGCCGCGATCGCGGTGCCGGCGGCCAGCGGTGGCGGCCGCTGCGATGCCGCGCGAATCAGCAACAGCGGCCTGGTGATCGCGCAGTGTCGGCAGAGTCAGCCTGGGCTGCCGAGCCAGGTGTACGCCTGGAGCCTGCAGCAGCCGACCCAGCCGCTGGCCCTGCTCAGCGGCAGCGATGCCGGCAACACCGTGCCGGGCAATGGCATCAGCGGCGCCAGCCTCGCGCTCAGCGCTGACGGCCGGGTGCTCGCATTCGAGTCCGACGCCACGGATCTGGTCGGCGACGACGGCAATGCGGCGACCGACCTGTTCGTGTACCTGGACCCCAGCGTGCTGGATGCGCTGTTCACCGACGGATTCGAGTAGTACGCGGCCCTTCGATAAAGGGGCATGGCCGGCGGGCTGCGAGCGCGCGCTTGCTGGCGACCGCGGACGCTGATGCGCGTTTGGAACGCGCGCCGTTGAGCCGCGCTGCGCTTGGCCCAAGCTACGCGCCCGCCGGTGTTCCGCGCACGGGTGGGTTCGCTGACGCGGTCATGGGAATTTGGCCTTGGTAGGCTGGGCGGAGGCGCAGGCGATACCCAAGGCCGCGGACTCGGTAGCTACCGCATCGTGAGGTTCCAACAGGCCGCGCCGCGGGCCTTCGCCGCCGGGCTGCACAGCGCTGTGAAGGGCGGCTTCGCATGCGTCTGAGTAAGCTTTCGGGTCAATCCTTCACCTTCGTGAGAACCCCGATGGCGCGACTGCGACTGCCGCGATGGCCCTGGCTGCTGGTGATCGGAGTCGCTGCGCTGGTGCTGCTGCGTCTGCCCGGGTGGCTGGGCGGGCCCGAGGTCGCGGCCTACACGGTCGAGCGCGGCCCGCTGATTGCCAACGTGGTTGCCACCGGGCGCGTCGAGACGCCGTCGCGGGTGACCCTGGGCAGCGAGATCGCCGGCGTGCTGATCGAGCGCAGCGTCAGCGATGGCGAGCGCGTCGAGCCGGGTCAGTTGATCGCGCGTCTGCGCGCGGACGAGCTGGAAGCGCGACTGAAAGAAACGCAGACCACGCTGGCCCAGCTTGAACTGCGCCAGCGCCCCGAAAGTGCTGCGGCGCTGCGGGAGGCGCGCGCCCGCGCGCAGCAGGCGCGGCGCGAAGCCGAGCGTATGGCCGCCCTGGTCGCGCGCGGTCTGGTGGCGAAGGAGCAGGCCGAGCAGGCGCAGGAAACCCGCGAGATCGCCGAGGCCCAGGCTGCGCGTGCGGCGACCGTGGCGGAGGCGCTCGCGGTCGGCGGGGTCGAAGAGCGCCTGCTGCGCGAACGCATCGCGACCGCGCAGGCGCAGCTCGAACGCAGCGAGGTGCGCAGTCTGGTCGCCGGCACCGTGCTGCGCCGACTGGCCGAACCCGGCGATGTGCTCAGCGCGGGTCGCGGCATCGTCGAAGTCGCGGTGGACGGGCCGATCGAGATCGTTGCCCAGGTCGACGAACGCAACCTCGATCGGCTCAGCCTCGGTCAGCCCACCCTGGTCTCGGCCGATGCCTTTCCCGATCGCCGCGAGCCGGCCGAGGTCAGCTTCATCGCGCCCTCGGTCGACGTGCAGACCGGCACGGTCGAAGTGCGCGTGCGCCTGCCGCAGCCGCCGGCCTATCTGCGTCAGGACATGACCGTCTCGATCGACATCGAGGTCGGCCGTCGTGAAGACGCGCTCAGTCTGCCGCTGGATGCCCTGCGCAATCCGCGTGCCGGTGCTGCTGAAGTGCTGGCGGTGCGCGCTGGCCGAGTCGAGCGGATCAGCCTGCGGATCGGCCTGCGCGGGCTGGATCGCGTGGAAGTGTTCGAGGGGCTGCAGGCGGGTGATCGCGTGCTGCCGGCGCGCGCTGCGATCGAGCCCGGCACCCGCGTGCGCCTGCAGGCCGCGCAGTGAACGCGGCGCCATGCTGAAGCGCGCGCTCGACTCGCTGTGGTTCGAATGGCTGTTGGCCTACCGCCTGCTGCTGGAGGGCCGCGCGCAGAGCCTGTTGATCATCAGCGGCATCGGCGTGGGCGTGTGCGTGATCGTGTTCCTGACCGCGCTGATCGGCGGCCTGCAGAAGCAGATCATCGACCGCACGCTTGGCACCCAGGCGCATATCCGCGTGCGCCCGCCGGAGGATCTGGCGCGGCCGCTGCGCGCCGATTTCGAGGGCGGCCTGATCTCGCAGGTCGACCAGCGCGCGCAGCGCCTGCGCGCGCTTGACCAGTGGCAGCGCATCGAGCAGAGCCTGCTCGCCGCTGACGACATCACCGCGGTCTCGCCGCTGGCCTCGGGCCCGGCGCTGGCGCGGCGCGGTGCGGCCAGCCGCTCGGTGGTGATCCTCGGCATCGAACCCGAGCGCTACACGCGGATCGTGCCGGTGCAGGACTCGCTGCAGGAAGGCCGCTTCGCCATCGTCGGCAACGACATCGCGATCGGTCGCCAGCTGGCCACCGAGCTGGGCGCACGGCTGGGCGATCGCCTGCGTCTGGATGCCGGCGACGGCCGCGCCGATGTGTTCACCATCGTCGGCATCTTCGAGCTGGGCGTGCGCGACATCGACCAGCGCTTCGTCTACACCGCGCTCAAGCCCGCGCAGGCGTTGCTGGATCTGCCCGGCGGGGTCAGCAGCCTGGATCTGCGCGTGACCGAAATCTTCGAAGCCGAGCCGATCGCGCAGAGAATCAGCGCGCGGCTCGGCGTCAACGCCGAGAGCTGGATGACGCTCAACCGCAACGTGCTCGATGCGCTGTCGGCGCAGAGCATGTCGACCAACCTGATCAAGTTCTTCGTCGGCCTGTCGGCTGCCTTCGGCATCGCCAGCGTGCTGGCGGTCAGCGTGGTCCAGCGCGGCCGCGAGATCGGCATCCTGCGCGCGATGGGCACCGGTCGCGGCCAGGTGCTGCGGGTGTTCCTGATCCAGGGCGGCGTGGTCGGCCTGCTCGGCTCGGCGCTGGGGGCACTCGGCGGCGCGGGCTTGATCGGGCTGTGGAGCGCGGCCGGGCTGTCGCGCTCGGGCCGGGGCTCCTTCGAGCTGGCGGTCAGCCCCGAGCTGTTTCTCGGCGCGACCCTGCTGGCCACCGTGGTCGGCATGCTGGCCGCGGTAGCGCCCGCGCGGCGCGCGGCGAAACTCGACCCGGTGGAGGCGATGCGCGGTGGCTGAGTCCTCACCCGTTCTGGAACTGCACGGCCTGACCAAGCGCTACGCGATCGGCACGCCGGCCGAAATCGAAGTGCTGCACGGGCTGGATCTGAAGCTCGAACGCGGCGAGTTCGCGGCGCTGATCGGGCCTTCGGGTTCGGGCAAGAGCACCCTGCTGAATCTGCTCGGCCTGCTGGACTCGCCGACCGAGGGCGAGCTCAGCCTGGTCGGACAGCCGACCCGCGCGCTGGACGACGACGCGCGCACGCGGCTGCGCGCCGAATCGATCGGCTTCGTGTTCCAGTTCCATCATCTGCTGCCGGCGTTCTCGGCGCTTGAAAACGTGCTGATGCCGCTGATGGCGCGCTATGGCAAGCCCTCGGCCGAGCAGCGGCAGCGCGCGCAGCGCTTGCTCGATGCGGTGGGGCTCGGCGAGCTCGCGCATCGCAAGCCCAATGAACTTTCGGGCGGCCAGCAGCAGCGCGTGGCGATCGTGCGTGCCCTGGTCAGCGAGCCGGCCCTGCTGCTGGCCGACGAGCCGACCGGCAACCTCGACACCCAGACCGCGGATGAGGTCTTCGCCCTGCTGCGACAGCTGCACTCGGAACGCAGCTTCGCGGTGCTGGTAGTCACCCATGACCCGCGGCTGGCGGAGCGCTGCGATCGAATCATCCGCCTGGTCGACGGGCGCATCGTCGAGGATCAGCCGGTCAAGCGCTCCGGCGACTGAGGCCCTGCGGGCGGGTGCGGCGGGTTTGGGGTGCGCGACGTTGAACCTTGCGTCGAGGCTTGGGGTTGCGACGTTGGGCCGCGCTGCGCTTGGCCCAACCTACGAGGGCATCGCGGGTTTGTAATCACATGGACTCACCCCCTCGCTGAGGCGTCGATGCGCCAGAGGTGGT
>CAZPHV010000026.1:29473-63312 GCA_964586455.1 uncultured Aquimonas sp. | reverse complement strand
TGGGAAAAGCAGTGGTTGACGGAGGGGGTGAGTCCATACATAGGTTGGGCCAAGCAAAGCGCGGCCCAACGTCGCAGTGTTTGGGGTTGCGGGAGAGTCGGTCGCAGCGATCGGGTGCGTAGGTGAGTTCATCGCGCGGCCTTGGGCGTCGCCGCGCGCGCCACCCACCACCTCAGCGGAAGTTCGAATCCAGCTGACGGTGGATTGCGCTCGCCGCGAGTGCGGCTTCGGACATTGCGACGCAGATCTGGTTCAGGCTGCTGACCGCGTCGCCGGCCGCGTACAGGCCGGGGATCGAGGTTTGCTGGTCTTCGTCGACATTCAGTCGGCCATCTTCGCCGCAGTTCGCACCGAGCTCCGTCGCAAGCGATACCCGCGGTGTGCCGCCGAGCATCGGGTACATCACGTCGAAGGGCAGTCGGGTGCCGTCCTTGATTTCGAGTTCGCCGCTCTCGCGCTGCAGGCGTGCGCGCACTGGGGTGCCGAACACGACGCGCACCTCTGCCTGCTTCATCGCGGCCGTGTCGCCGTTGGCGAGCTCAGTGCCCTCGGGCAGCAGCAGGGTCAGGTCGCGCGCGTAAGTGCGTACGAACAGTGCGTGCTTCGCGCCGTCGCTGGGCGCGCCGACGATCAGGATTCGCCGGTCCATCGCCTCGTAGCCGTCGCAGACGGGGCACCAGCGCACGATGCCGCGCTGGGTGGCGGTCTTGGGCAGCGGGATCGAAAGCTGCGCGTCTTTCGTGCCGGTTGCGAGCAGCACGGCGCGTGCGCGCCAGCTGCACCCGCTGCCGCTGGCGACGAACTGCCCGTCGGGCTGCTGGCGCAACGCATCGATGTTCGCGTTTGTGATCTCTGCGCCAGTGGCTTCCGCCTGGCGGCGTAGCCGCTGCAGCAGCTGCGGGCCGGCAATGCCCGCCGGAAAGCCGGGCACATTGTGCGAACGCGGGATGTCTGCGGCCCGGCTTGCGCCGCCATCGATCACCACGACCTCGCGTCGATAGCGCGACAGGTAGGAGGCGCCGACGAGGCCGGCGGGGCCGGCGCCGATCACGAGCACATCGACGGGCGTGGTCTTCTTGGTCTGCGTCATTTCGGTAGTTCCAGGGCGGCGCGCCAGGCGATCAGTTTTTCCTGCTTCGGAATGGATGCGTTGGCCGGGCTGGTGGACGGCAGCCGCAGGCGAGGAATGGCGTGTTGTTCCGGTGACAGCTGAGGCAACACTCGCTGCACGAACAGGCGCTCCGCCATTGCGCCGTTGAACAGGATGCGCTGCAGCGCCGGCAGCTCCCGCAGGAAGTCGTTGAAGGGGTTGACCTGCGCAGTCGCAAGATCAATCGCCGAGTCGAGGCTGCCGGGCCGGTGGCCGCTGGCGAGCACGTCCCAGAGGGCGATGTCGTGGGTGAGTAGGGCGCTGAGGCGCTGCGGGTACGTCAGGTCCTGAGGGCTTCTCAACGCGGGGTTTCGGCGCGGGTGTTCTTGCGGAAACACTAAATCGTCGTGCCCGCGAAGGCGGGCACTTGGTGTGGGACTGGGTGGCTGCACGTCAGTGCAGCCGGCCTTCGCGGGGGGCGACGAGCTAGGTGCTCGCGAGGCTTCTGGCTCTGGGAAGACCCCTCCTTGAGAGAGCCCTTCTTGAGCGAACCCCAGCACGCTGGCCATCAGCTCCCAGAAGCTGTTGCGCGGGTGCGCATAGTACTGCTGCAGACGCAACGACTCCGCGCCCGGCAGGCTGCCGAGGATCAGGACTCTGCAGCTGGGCGCGAACACGGGTTGCAAGCCGGTCGAGATCGACAGGCCGAATGCGCGTGCTGCGGGCTGCGAAGCCGCCTTCATCCTTCTCTCCGGTGCGTGCCAAACGGAACCACTTCGCCCCTTGCGCAGGCGTGGCGGGTCTCAGCCGATGTGTGTCTTTGGCTGCCGGTAGTCAGCATGCGCCGAACGCCATCGCTCTGCTGGCGCGTGCCGGCAGGCGATGGAGGTTTCGGCGTTGGACGTTCAGCTAGGCGCCACTGCGATCAATGCACCGGCACCGCCGTGCGCGTGCCGAAGCCCGGGCCGAACACCACGGCATTGCCGAGCACGCGTTGCATGCCAAGGCTGGCGCCGCGGAAGGTCGGGTTGGTCGCGAACAGAATGATCTGGCCGGCGCCTTTCGATTCGCGTGTGACCCAGGCGGTGTTGGCGAGGCGCTCCTGCGCTTCCGGCCACAGCAGGCCGCCCAGGCGAAGTTCCAGAGTCTGGCCCGGCGGCAGGCCGGCCCAGCCGTAGGCCGCCCAGTGTTCGCCGGCCTTCTTGCTGGCATCCGTGCGCCACACGCCATGCCGATACGGTGCTTCGACATCGCCGGATGCCATCAGCGGCGTGCTGGAATCGACCAGCACCGGCAGGGAATCGCGGCAGCCGAAGCTCAGCCAATGGGTGTCGTCGCAGCGGGTGGCGACGAAACTGCCCACCGGCATGAAGCGCTGTTGGAAGCTGTCGCGCTCGGTCAATGCGTCGCCGTCGAGGCTCTTGCCGTCGGGGTCGAAACTGAAGGCGCTGCTGCGGCCGCTGGCGGCGCCGCGTGCATACGGATCGACCTGCAGCTCGCTGCGTGCGTGTTGGGCCAGCCATTCGCGGGCCAGCTGATCGCGGTAGGGCTTCAGCTCCTTCAGTGCCTCCGGCAGACCGCGCGCCGCCGACAGGCCGTCTTCGCGCGCCAGTGCGGTCGAGGCATTGCCGAGCGCGATCAGGGTGCCGCCGGCTTCCAGCCAGGGCTTAAGCGCATCGCTGACTTCCTGCGGCAGGCGACCGCCCCAGCGCTCGGGCAACACGATCACGCGATAGGCGCGCAGGTCGATGCGCGACAACGCGCTTTCGTCGAGCAGGCTCGGGTTCACGCCGAGACCGTGCTCCAGGTAGTGCCAGACCGCGCCGAAGGTATGCGGATTCACGGCACCCTTGCCGAGCACAGCAACCGCGCCCGGCTGCAGCAGGGTGAACTCGCCGCCGCCGAGGTCGGGCAGGTCGCCGGGGCCTTCGCCGCTGCGCAGGGCGTTGAAGAGCTGCGGTGCGTCTTTCGATGCCGCGGCCAGCGCCTCACGAAGACGCTGTGCATCCATCTGCGGATGGTCATAGCGCGTCACGACCAGACTGCCGCGCGGGTAGTCGCGACCGTCGAAGCGCAGGTCCTTGCGCGCCACGCGCGGGCGGATGCCGTTCGCCAACAGGCGTGCTGCGACCGGCAGCGCGGAATCGTCGTGGCCCGACAGCGCCCAGCCGACGGCGGAGTCTGGCGGCAGCGTCGCCTGCGTTTGCGTCGCGCTGGCGGCTTCGGTCTGCGCGGGCAGGCTGCCCTCGATGCGCCAGGCCGGCAGGCCGTAGAACATCGGCAGGCTCCAGGCGGTGATGTCGTAGATCGTGCCTTCGCCGCTGCGCAGCAGGGACTCGCGCTCCTTTTGCAGCGAGGCGCGATCGATGCGCGGGTCGAACTCCATCAAGGTCGCGGCGAGTCGGCCCAGCGGCTGCCGGGTCGAAACCAGCAGGCTGCCGGCGGGAACTTCGGTGCGCTGCGTGCGGCCATCGAAGCCCTGCGCCTGCGAGGTCCATGCGCTGGACAGTCGGCGCGCTTCCACGCCCTGCAGCTGCAGCACTTCGAGCAGCTTCTGGCCGCGTGCGGGGTGTTGGCTGACGTCGATCGCGTACACGCCGTTGGCGTAGTCACCGCGCGCGCCGGTGAGCGCGTTGCGGTCGTCCCAGAAGGCCTGCAACAACTCGGAGCGGCGCGCGCGCATCGAGTCGATATTGGCGATGGCACTGGCCAGCTGGCGGGCCACGCCGTCGGCGTGGAACTGCACTTCGCCATTGGCCTGGCGCACGCCGAAGTCGGCCACACGCGCCTGTTCGTAGAGGATGTTGACCGCGCCGCGCAGGCCGCCCCAGGCATCGGAGTAGCCGGGGTACCAGCCCTCGTTCCACTCGCCGGAGTAGTAGATCCAGCCGCGCTGATCAAACGCCTGCGCCTGCTCGCGGCCGAACTCTGCGGCGAACTGCATGAAGCGCGGCGACAGATGCGGGTTCATCGGCGCGCGTGCCGGCGAGAACAGGAAGGTGTCGTCCGAGCCCATTTCGTGGGCGTCGATGAACACCAGCGGGTGCCAGCGTTTGAGGAAGGCGAGGCGGCCTTGGGTCTCTGGCTGGCTGGCGAAGATCCAGTCGCGATTCATGTCGAACACGTAGTGGTTGCCGCGGCCAAACGGCCAGCTGGTGCCGCGCGACATCGACTGCCCGTCGTAGCCGGGTTGCGCGCCACGGAAGCCGCGCAGGTCGGCGATCGCGCGGGCGCGGCCGTCGGGGTTTAGCAGCGGGTCGATCAGCAGAATCGTGTCGTCGAGGCGCTGCAGATGCGCGGGGTCGTTCGAGGCGATCAGGCCGTAGATCAGTCCGAGTGCGGCATCGCCACCGCTGTGCTCGTTGCCGTGGATGCTGTGGGCGATGTAGGCCACGGCGGGCGCATCGCGCAGGATCTCGGCGGCACGCCCAGCAGAAGTGCGACGCGGATCGGCGAGTTCGTCCAGCGCGTTCTGGAGCTCATCGAGGCGGGCCAGGTTGGCCGGGCTGGACACGATCGCCACCGACAGCGGCCGGCCCTGATGGCTGCGCGCGTATTCGATGACGCGGATGCGGTTGGAAGTGGCGGCCCACTGCTGCAGGGCCGCGTGGATCTGCTCGGCACTCGCCGCCTGCTGGCCCAGCGGAAAGCCCAGCAGGGTGTCCGGATGCGGTACCGCCGGGTCGGCTTCGAACTGGCCGAACACCTGCACCACCGGGTGCACCGGCGTGGGGTCGGCGGCGTTGGCCGCGATCGGCAGGGCCGCCGCGAGTGCCATGGCCAACAGAGAGGAGCGAAGCAGGGTGGGGCGGGGCGGGCGCATGCGCGGTTCCGTACGATCAGGAAGCGCGCAGTCTGCCCAGCTTTGCGGTTGCCGCGAACGTGCAGGTGGTCAGGCCCGCATGTCGTCCGCCTCGAAGAGCCTCCACAGAAGCGGCAGGCGTGTCGCGACGATCCCGGCGATGCGGCCAGCAGTTCCACAGAAGCAGCAGGCGTGTTCGACGATCCCGGCGATGCGGCCAGGGGCTCCACAGAAGCAGCAGTGGTGTCGCGACGATCCCAGCGATGCGGCCAGTGGCTGGTAGATGCGCTGCGCTTATCTACCCTACGAAGAGCGCAGCGCACCTGTCAGCACTTCAGTCTCGCTTGGGCGAACGCTGACGAAAGACGCCTTGCCAGCATCGAAGACGAAAGCCGCTGTCCGCGTAGGGTAGATAAGCGAAGCGCATCTACCAGCGAGTCCGAATGACGCCGTGCCCTGAACGAAGCACGTCCCCCCGGCCATGCTGCCAGCGGCTCAACAGAAGCAGCAGTCGTGTCGCGACGATCCCAGCGATGCGGCCAGTGGCTGGTAGATGCGCTGCGCTTATCTACCCTACGAAGAGCGCAGCGCACCCGCCAGCACTTCAGTCTCGCTTGGGCGAACGCTCACGAACGACGCCTTGCCAGCAACGACGATGAAAGCCGCTGTCCGCGTAGGGTAGATAAGCGCAGCGCATCTACCAGCGAGTCCGAATGAAGCCGTGCCCTGAGCGAAGCACGTCCCAATGACGCATCGCCCTGAGCGAAGCACGTCCCAACGACGCCTCGCCCTGAGCGAAGCGCGTCCGAACGGCGTCGCGGCTGTCAGCGCAGGAAAGACAAGCGCATCTACCCGCTCTGCCTCACCCCGCAGGTGTGGCCGGAATGTACTCCAGCGGCGCGCCCGGCCCAATTGGCAAGCCCAGCGCCAGCCAGATCACGAACAGCACCGACCAACCGATGGCGAAAACCACCGAGTACGGCAGCATCACCGAGATCACCGTGCCGATGCCGGCCTTGGGCTCGTAGCGCTGCAGGAAGGCGATGATCAGCGCGAAGTAGCTCATCATCGGGCTGATGATGTTGGTCACGCTGTCGCCGATGCGGTACGCGATCTGGGTCAGCTCGGGCGAGTAGCCGAGGATCATGAACATCGGCACGAAGATCGGTGCCATCAGCGCCCACTTCGCCGAGGCCGAACCCATGAACAGATTGGCCACCGCGGTCAGCAGGATGAAGCCGGCCATGATGATCACCTTGGCCAGCACCCAGCGCCACGGCGCGGGTTCGCCTTCGCCCAGCACCAGCTGGCGCATCGAGTCGAGTACGCCGGCGCCTTCCACCGCGAACACCAGGCCCAGCTGGGTCCAGTTGAAGTAGGCGACGAACTGCGCGGCGAAGAAGGTCAGCACCAAGTACACGCCGAGCGTGGACATGCTCTGGCCCATGCCCTTGATGACGTCGTTGTCGCTCTTGATGGTGCCTGCGACTGCACCGTAGACCACGCCTGCGATTACGCCGTAGACGAAGATGATCGCGACCACGCTACGCAGGAACGGCGAGTTCAGCGGGTCGCCCGTGACCGGATCGCGCATGAAGCCCGCGCCCCAGAACCAGCCTTGCGGAAGCATCGACCAGATCAGCACCAGCGTCACCACGCCGCAGGCGATCAGGGCCCAGACAAGTCCACGCTCTTCCTCGGGCTTCAGCCGCTGTGTGTTCGGATCCTGCTCGGGCGCACCGTCACCGGCAGCGTTCGGATCACGACTCGGCTCATCCGGAAACCGCGGCGCCACGATCTTCTCGGTGACGAACCAGCCGAGCAGGGTGATCAGCGGCGTCGAGGCGCTCATGAAGTACCAGTTCGCCACTGCGTTGACGGTGTAGTCGGCGTCGACGATGCGCGCGGCTTCCTGCGACAGGCCGGCCAGCAGCGGGTCGATGGTGCCGATCAGGATGTTGGCGGAGTAGCCGCCCGACACACCGGCGAACGCGGCCGCCATGCCGAGAATCGGGTGCCGCCCTGCGGCGAGAAAAATCAGGCCCGCCAGCGGCACCAGCAGCACGTAACCGATCTCGCTGGCCATGTTCGACATCACGCCGGCGAACACCATCACCGGAGTCAACAGGTAGCGCGGCGCCGACAGCACCAGCAGGCGCAGGCTGGCGCCGATCAGGCCGGAATGCTCGGCCACGCCGATGCCCAGCAGCGCCACCAGCACGGTGCCCAGCGGCGCGAAGTCGGTGAAGTTCTTGACCATGCTGGTGGACATGCGATGCAGGCCCTCCAGCGAGAACAGGTTCACCACGTTGATGGTTTCGCCGGTGGCCGGGTGCTGCGCGCTGATCTCCAGCCAAGCAGCGATGCCGGACATCACCACCACCGCCAGCGCGAGCAGCGCAAACAGCGTGGCCGGATGTGGCAGCGCGTTGCCACCGCGCTCGACCACATTGAGGAACACATCGATGGCGGATCGCCGCGGTGCGGCGGGGGTCTGGCTCATGGGCGTGTCTCGTGTTTGGCAGGCGGCGCAGGCAGGCCGCGAGGCCGGGGACTATACAGGGCTGGCGCATTGCGACGGCCCGGGATTGGGGATTCGGGATTCGGGATTCGGGATTCGTAGAAGCGGGCCGCGGGTCCGATAGGGCCAACGGGGGGCCACCCCCAAAGCCGCAACACGTGCAGCGGTCGCAAGGCGTTCGACAGTGTTTGTCCGCCTTCTGGCTTAACCCCACGACGGGCCGCTTCTACGAATCCCGAATCCCCAATCCCGGCTCTACCTCCACATCATCCCCAGCACGCTCTTGAACGGCACCAGCGCGAGCCGGAAGGCTTCGCCGCTCCAGCTCAGCAGGCGCTGCTGGTCGATGCCTGAGAGGCCGCGCAGCAGGTCGGCGAGGTTGCCGGCGCCGGTGCCGGGCAGTTTGCACAGGGCCTGCGCGCGCTTGGCCACGGTATAGGTGCTCGCCACCGCGGCGGTGATCTCGGCAAGGATGGTTGCCATCGGCAGCACGCGTGCGGCGACTGTGCCGATCACGCCTTCGCCGAACTGCTTGAGGATGGCGTCGAGACTGCGCTTGGACAACTGCTGGGCGCCGATGTTGGTCGCGGTCGCCAGCAGCACCACGCCACGCATTTCGGGGTCGGACAGCTCGACTTCGTAGAGTTCGATGATGCCGGCGACCAGTTGCTTCTGGACTTGGGCCAAGGCCACGGTTTCCGCGAGCGGGCCCAGCAGGGTCGGCGCCAGCCGGCCGAGCAGGGGAACGCGGCGGGTGAGGCTGGAGATCGCGGCTGCGGTACCGGCTTTGAGGCAGGCGTTGCGGGCCAGAGTGTCGAAGACTGCGTCCCGTTGCGCTGCGGAGCGGGGTTTGGGCGCCGCGGAGGACGAAGCTTCCCCGACGCCTTTTGGCCTGGCGCCGGCACGCTTGCCCGTGTCCTTCGCGGGCGCCGCCCTGCTGCGACTGGCGGGTTTGTTGGCGACCTTCTTCGCGGGTTTATTGGTGACGCGCGAGGGCGTGGCAGCGGGCGCTTCCGCTTCCGCCGGGGCGCGTTCTCGGGACGTCTTGGCAGCGGGCTGCGGTTTGGTGGCGGTCTTGCGCGCGGCGCTGGCGCGCTTGGCGGGGGGTTTTGCGGGGGGCTTGGGGGTGCGGGTCGTGGCCATGCGCGCGAGCATAGCAGCGCACTGCGGGCCCCCGCCGGGTGCTGCAGGGGCCTGCTACAAAGGCGCAACACTGCGACCGGTGTTGGTTCCGCACCGCGTCAAGTACGCTATGCGCCTTTGTCTTGCCGGGCTTTGATGCACTCGATGGACTACGACCGTTACGACCGCGTGCGCGCGGTGCGCTGGACCGGCGATGCGCTGGACCTGCTCGATCAACGGCTGCTGCCACAGCAGCAGCAGCGCGTGCTGTGCCGCAGTAGCGATGAAGTCGCCGACGCGATTCACGCCCTGGTGGTGCGCGGCGCGCCCGCGATCGGCATCGCCGCGGCCTGGGGCGTGGTGCTGGCTTCTCGCGGCGTTCAAGCCCCGGACGGCGCGCAAGCCGCCGAGACCCTGGCACCGGCGATGGCACGGTTGAATGCCTCGCGTCCGACAGCCGTCAACCTGGCCTGGGCGCTGCGCCGCATGCGCGCGGCGCTGGTCGGCAGCGGCAGCGACTGGCATGCGCGCCTCGAAGCCGAAGACGCTGCGATCGAGGCCGAAGACCTCGCCGCCAATCGCCACATGGGGCGCCTCGGCGCCGAACTGATCACCCCCGGTTCGGGCGTACTGACCCACTGCAACACGGGTTCGCTGGCCACCGCGGGCTTTGGCACCGCGCTGGGCGTGATCCGTGCCGGCGTGGCTGAAGCCCGAGTGCTGCGCGTCTACGCCGGCGAAACCCGCCCCTGGCTGCAGGGCGCGCGCCTGACCGTGTGGGAGCTGCTGCAGGACGGCATTCCGGCCACCCTGATCGCTGACGCCGCCGCCGCGCATCTGATGCGCACGGGACTGGTGCAGTGGGTGATCGTCGGCGCCGACCGCATTACCGCCAACGGCGACGTGGCCAACAAGATCGGTACCTATCAGCTCGCGATCGCGGCCCGTCACCACGGGCTGAAGTTCATGGTGGTCGCGCCTTCGTCCACAGTCGATATGGCGACCGCGACCGGTGCGCAGATCGAAATCGAAGAGCGCAGCGGCGACGAACTGCTGGGCTACGCCGGCGTGCGCACCGTGGCGGAAGGGGTCAAAGCCTGGAACCCGGTGTTCGATGTGACGCCTGCCAGCCTGATCGATGCCATCGTCACCGAGCGCGGCGTGGTGCTGCAGCCGGACGAAGCGCGCATGGCAGCGCTGTTCGCAGCCTGAGGGCTTTAGGCCGGGCGCCGGCCCTGGGCGGATCCGCGCCGAGGCGCCGCAGGCGGTATGTGCGGACGCGCGCCGGCAGGTTCTGAAGGGGGGCCGGGTCTGCACGTGTGGGCCGGCGTCACTGCCGAGGTCGGCCAACTTTCTGCCGGCGCGGCGCCAGCTCCGACCCCAAGGAATCGTGTTTCCCGCATCAAGCCCGTGAGCTGCGCCTGCGCGTACTCGCGATCCCAGTTCGGTCTCCATTGCTTACTCGATCGGTTCTTGTCCATGAATGCGTCCCCGCGTATCGCTGTCCTCGTGCCTTGCTACAACGAAGCCGTCACCGTGGCGCGCGTGATCGCGGATTTCCGCGCCGCGCTGCCGGACGCGCAGATCTGCGTGTTCGACAACAACTCGAGGGACGACACCGCTGCGATCGCTCGCGCCGAGGGCGCCCATGTCCAGCATGTCGGCCTGCAGGGCAAGGGGCATGTGGTGCGGCGGTTGTTCGCCGATATCGACGCCGACATCTACGTCATGGTCGACGGTGACGACACCTACCATGCGCCGAGCGCGCCGGCGCTGATCCAGTGCTTGCGCGAGGGTCGCCACGATATGGTTGTGGCAGTGCGCAGGCATGAGGCCGAGGCGGCATATCGCGCCGGGCACGTCTGGGGCAACCGCATGCTGACCGGTTTCCTGAGTCATCTGTTCGGTCGGCCCTGTCAGGACATCCTGTCCGGCTACCGCGTGTTCTCTCGACGCTTCGCGAAGAGCTTTCCGGTACTGACCGCGGGCTTCGACATCGAAACCGAACTGACTGTGCACGCGTTGGAGCTGAAGATGTCGGTCGGCGAGGTTGAGACTCCTTACAAGGAGCGGCCGGAGGGTTCCTTCAGCAAGCTCAGCACCTACCGCGATGGCTTCCGGATTCTGAAGACCATGCTGCGACTGTTCAGTGCCGAGCGACCGCTGGCTTTCTTCGGCGGTATTGCGATCGTGCTGGCTCTGGCCGGCATCGGCTTCGGCATTCCGGTGATTCTGGAGTTCATGCGCACGGGGCTGGTGCCGCGCTTCCCGACCGCGATCCTGTCGACCGGCCTGATGATTCTGGCTGCACTGTCGGGCTTTGCCGGTCTGATACTCGACACCGTCACCCGCGGCCGGCGCGAGCTGAAGATGCTCGCCTACCTGCGCCAGCCGGCGCCGAACTGAGGGCATGCGCCAGTTCGCCTTGTTCTGCTTCAGCGGGGGGCTCGCCTTCCTGATCGATGCCGGCTTGACCCAGGCCTGGGTCAGCTTTGCCGGGCTCGACCCCTGGACCGCGCGCGCGCTGTCGTTTCCGGTGGCGGTGACGGCGACCTGGCTGTTCAACCGCAGCATCACCTTTCGCGTGGCTGCAGGCGCTGGCCTTGTGGGCGAATGGATGCGCTATGTCGGCACGCAGCTGTTCGGCCTGCTGCTGAATCTCGGTGTGTACGCGGTACTCGTAGGTGTGTCGGCTACGGCGGCGCGCTGGCCATTCCTTGCCGTGGCCGCGGGTTCGGTGGCCGGCCTGTTCGCAAATTATTTCGGAGCAAAACATGTCGCCTTTGCACAGCGGCGCTAGTTGGCAGCCGCAAGCAGCCGTGCGTGAGTCCCTGCAGGTGCTCGCGGCCGTGCTGCTGGTCAAGCTTTTGCTGCTGATGCTGGACCCGAACCTGCGCTTCTTCATGGGCGATTCCGGCAGCTATCTGCATGCCGCTCTGACCGATTGGGTACCCCCCGACCGCAGTTTCACCTATCCGTGGTTGGTGAGGCTTGCGCTGTTCGTTCAATCCGCGAACAGCCTGGTGTTGCTGCAGACCCTGTTGGGTGTGGCCAGCTGTCTGATGCTGTTCCACCTGCTGCGTCAATGGCTGGCGCTGCCGCTGCGGTGGGCAGCAGCCGCGGCCTTGCTGCTGGCGGTCGAGCCCGCCCAGTTGTTTTACGAACGCATGATGATGGCCGAGGCTGCGGGTGGGTTTCTGCTACTCGCATGCCTGATGGCGACGGTCGCCTACGTGCGCACCGGCCACCTGCGCTGGCTGCCGCTGCTGGTGCTGTGCGGGCTGGGCACCGTGTCGATGCGGATGAGCCTGCTGCCCGTGGTGCTGGGCTTGAGCGCCTGCGCGCCGCTGCTGTGCGCCGCGCACAACTACACGCGGCTCGATCGCGGCCGGCCGCTGATGGCGGCGCTCCGAGTGGGGGTGCATCTGTGCGTGGTGGTACTGCTCACGGGTTTCAGTCATTCGGCTTACAAGCAGACCTATGCAGAGTTGACCGGCGCGAAGCCCGACTACATCGGCGCGCAGGGGCAGATGCGACTCGGTCTGGTGGCGCCGTTGGTGCGGCCCGAGCATCTGGCCCGCGCGGGTGTTGATCCTGCGGTGCTCGACGAAGTGCTGCCACCGCTGCTCGACCCTCGCGCCCGCGAAGCGCAGATCTGGTCGCCCGACGGCCTGTTCGGTCGTCTGCAGGCACACATGCCGGTCGAGGACGCCCAGCGCGTGGCGCGCAAGATCGCCGTGCGCGCGTGGCAGTCCGATCCGCTGGGTCTGATGCGCCTGGGCGCGCTGACCTTCGCCGACTATTTCGATGACGGGATCACCGCGGCGCGCATGAGCAGCGACCTCGGCGACGTGGCGCCCAATCCCGACATGATCGCGGTCGTGCAGGAGCGACTGCGTTACCGCGCAGACCAGCTGTTCGAACAGCCCGGCATCGCGGCGCAGCTGTTCGCCCACAGCCGCTGGTGGCTGACACTGCAGCTGTTTCTGCTGCCGGCGCTGGCGCTGTGGGCGCTGTGGCGGGGCTGGCAAGAACCGCATCGACGCGCAGCCTTGCTGGTGGTCGGCACGCTTGCGTTGGGCATGGTGGCCAGCCAGTTCCTGTTCGCTCATATTGTGTCCTTCCGCTACCTGCATCCCTTGCCGCCGTTGTTCATCGCTCTGGCAATCGCGCTGCTCGCGCTGTCGGGCAGGGTGTCGGCGCAAGCGGCAGCATCGAAACGAGCGTCCGCATGAAGTCCGAGTCGCCCTCCCTGGTGTCCGTGGTTTCGCCCATCTACGGCTGCGCGGGCTGCATCGAGCGCCTGTGCGAGCGGGTGATCGCCGCGGTCGAAGCCGCAGGCCACGCCTGTGAGTTGATACTGGTCTGTGACGCCAGCCCCGATGACGCCTGGGCGCGCATTGTCGAGATCGCAGCGGTCGAGCCGCGCGTGCGCGCCTTGCGCTTCAGCCGCAATTTCGGCCAGCACCCGGCGATTTCGGCGGGGCTGGCCGAGGCGCGCGGCGACTGGGTCGTGGTGATGGACTGCGATCTGCAGGATCCGCCCGAGTTCATCCCTGATCTGCTGGCGCGTGCCAAGCAGGGTTTCGATGCGGTGGTCGCCGAGCGCAAGCAGCGCCGCGACAGCTGGTTCAAGCGCATGGCATCGCGCGGCTTCTACGCGACCTTGTCGTACCTCACCGGCGAACGCTACAACCCGGAAACGGCGAACTTCGGCGTCTACAGCCGCGCATTGGTAGACGCGATTCTCAGCCTGCCTGAGCAAGGCCGTTTCTTTCCGCTGCTGGTGCGCTGGGTCGGCTTCAGCCAGACCACGCTGCCGGTGCAGCACGCCGAGCGCGACTCGGGGCGCAGCGGCTACAGTCTGGCCAAGGCACTGCGACTGGCCATGGACGCGATCATGAGTTTTTCAGACCGCCCGCTGCGGCTGGTGGTGCGGATCGGTCTGCTGTTCGCGCTGGTGTCCTTTCTGTTTGTCGGCTACAGCATTTACCGCTACTGGTCGGGCGATATCGCGGTGGCCGGCTTCACCAGCATCGTGGCTTCGATCTGGCTGGTTGGCGGCGTCAGCATCGCCTGCCTGGGTGTGGTGGGCCTCTACGTCGGCCGCATCTTCGGCGAAGCCAAACGGCGCCCGCACTATCTGATCGCCGAGCGACTGAACAGCGCGGAGCGAGCGCGCCCATGATCGTCGAGTCAGTCAGCGAAGGCCGACGCTTCGGGCTGCGCGCCGGGCGCGTCGAAGCCGACGACATCGACGCCGGCGCGCTGCAGGCGGCGGTGCTTGAAGGTGCCTGGGACTGGCTGGTGCTGCGGCTGCCCTGCGGGCGTGAGCGCAGCATCGAGGGCCTGCGCCTGCTTGGTCTGGAGCCGCAGCAGACCGACACCTTGATGACCTGGTCGATCGCTCTGGAACAGTGCGCCGTGGCCATGCCATCGCTGGCGATCGAGCTCGCAAGGCCGGACGACGCGCCGGCCATCAGCGCTCTGGTGCGTCAGGTGTTCGAGCGCTATCCCAACCACTACACGGCCAACCCGCTGCTGGACTCGAAGAGGGCGCTGGAGGGCTATGTCGAGTGGGCGCTGTCGCACATCGATCATCCGCAGCGCCTGTGCTGGGTGGTGCGCTCGGAGCAGGGCATCGCCGCACTGTCCTGCAGCCAGCATAACGAGACGGGCGTAGCGACAGGCGTGCTGCATGGCGTGCATCCCGCCCAGGCCGGGCGCGGCCTGTATCGCGGCCTGATCGAGGCCAGCCTTGCGCACTATCGCGCCGCTGGCTGCAGTCGTTTTCGCATCTCCACCCAGGCCGGCAACCACACCGTGCAGAACCTGTGGGCGCGGCTGGGCTTGGGCATCGAGGCCAGCCGCAGCACCGTGCATCTGATGCCTCTGCTGGGACGCACGCTGGCGCAGCCCGCACACTCGGTGGGACACGGCGACGCGCTGCACGCGCTGCAGGCCTTCGATGCCCGCCATGCACCCACGCAGGCGCTGCGCTGCAGCCTGTACTGCGCTGCAGACGCCGCGCTTGAAACTGCGTCGAAGCTGCGCATGCTGCACTGGCCATGCGGACAGGGGAGACTGCGCCAGATCAGCCTGTTGACCGACGCGGCCGGTCGCCCGCTGGCCTGGATGCATTCCGACCTGCTGCGTTCGCCTGCATGATCGCGGGCATCGGGTCCTGAGAAAATCGCGCCCCCGCTTCCCGCCCGCTCCAAACTACCGACCTCGGACTTCCCATGGGTTATCTGTTCATCCTGCTGACAATCGTGCTCACCGCCTACGGCCAGCTGGCCATCAAGTGGCAGGTGGGCTTGGCGGGTCCGCTGCCCGATACGCCGGATCAGAAGTTCGGCTACTTCCTGCGTCTGCTGCTGAACCCGTGGGTGATCAGCGCGGTCGCCGCGGCGTTCGCCGCGATGATCTGCTGGATGGGGGCGATGACCAAGTTCGAGCTGAGCAAGGCCTATCCGTTCATGGCGCTGAATTTCGTGCTGGTCGGCCTGGGCTCGGTTTGGCTGTTCAATGAGCAGCTCACCCTGCCCAAGGTGCTTGGCGTGGGCCTGATCGTGTTGGGTTTGATCGTCATCTCACGCGGCTGACGCCGTTCCCTCTTTTGACTGCTGGATCGCCTGCATGGAACCGATTCCCTTCAACCGTCCCTACATGACCGGCCGCGAGCTGTGGCTGATCGCCCAGGCGCACGCGCGCGGGCATTTGTCCGGCGACGGTGAGTTCACCAAGCGCTGCCATCGCTGGCTGGAGCAGGCGACCGGCACGCGTCGCGCGCTGCTGACCCACTTCTGCACGGCTGCGCTTGAGATGGCCGCGCTGCTGCTCGACCTGCAGCCGGGCGACGAGGTGATCCTGCCTTCGTACACCTTTGTCAGCACCGCGAATGCGTTCGTGCTGCGCGGTGCAGTGCCGGTGTTCGTCGACATCCGCACCGACACGCTGAATCTCGACGAGACGCTGATCGAAGCCGCGATCACCCCGCGTACCCGCGCGATCTGCCCGGTGCACTACGCCGGGGTCGGCTGCGAGATGGATGCGATCAATGCGATCGCCGAGCGCCACGGCCTGGCCGTGATCGAAGACGCCGCGCAGGGCGCAATGGCCAGCTACCGCGGGCGCGCGCTGGGCAGCATCGGTCGCTTCGGCACGCTCAGCTTCCACGAGACCAAGAACCTGATTTCCGGCGAGGGCGGGGCGCTGCTGGTCAACCGTAGCGAGGACGCCGAGCGCGCCGAGGTGATCCGCGAAAAAGGCACCAACCGCAGCAAGTTCTTCCGCGGCCAGGTCGACAAGTACACCTGGGTCGATGTGGGTTCGTCCTACCTGCCCAGTGAGCTGATCGCTGCTTTTCTGTACGCGCAGATGGAGCAGGCCGAGTCGATCACCGCCCAGCGCATGCAGCTGTGGGAGCGCTACCACGCCGCCTTTGCGGATCTGGAGGGCGAGGGCAGGGTGCGTCGACCGATCGTGCCGGCGCACTGCCAGCACAACGCCCACATGTACTACCTGCTGTTCAACTCACTCCACGAGCGCACGGCCGCGATCGCGGCCTTGAATGCGCAGGGCATCCGACCGGTCTTCCACTACATCCCTCTGCACAGCGCGCCGGCCGGCCTGCGCTACGGGCGCACGCCGGCGCCGATGCCGATCACCGACCGCGTCAGCGACTGTCTGCTGCGGCTGCCGCTGTGGCTGCCCGATCTGGATATCGAGCGCGTGATCGGTGCGCTTCGTAACCACGTCCTCGCGGCATGAAGCGCACTCTGCCCGCGGCTTGGCCGTGGCTGGCGCTGGCCTTGGTCAGCCTGCTGGCCCTGGGCAATGCCTGGCGCTACGGCAGCTGGATCGCCAACCCGCTGGTGCACACCGACAGCTGGTATTTCGTAGATGTCTTCGTCGAGCCCTGGGCCGAGGGCAGCCTCGACTGGCAGGACTTCTTTCTGAAGCGTGACAGCAGTGACCACGCGCAGCCGCTGCATCGGGCCAGCCTGTGGTTGAACCTTGAATGGGCCGATCTCGACTTTCGCATCGAAGCGGTGTTCGGCTTACTGGGTCTAAGCCTGTGCATGCTGCTGCTGTGCCTGCTCGCCTGGCTGCACCTGCGTCGGCGCGCCCATGCGGAAGCCTCTGCGCTGGCGATCAGCGTGCCCTTGCTGCTGCTGCCGCTGATGGCGCTGTCCTTGAACTCGCACGAGATCTACTACTGGTCTCTGGTCAACTTCTTCCACGTCTCGCTGTTTCCCGCGCTGGTGCTGATGGCCTTCGTCTGCTGGCAGCTGGGCGATGGCGCGCCGGCCACGCTGCGATGGCAGCTGCCGCTGGCCCTGGTCTTGAGTCTGCTGGTGCAGGTCGCGCTGGACGGGGCAGGTCTGCTCGCCGTGGCTGCGCTGCTGCCGGTGCTGGTTTGGGCGGGGTGGCGTCACGGGCAGTGGCGGCGGGCAGCGGCCTTCGCGGCGGCGATCGTGGTCGGGCTGGTGCTCTACCGCGTGCTGTATTCGGCCCTGATGCCGCCGGTACCGCCCAGCCAGGCCGGCGGGCTGGTTCCCGCGCTGACCTGGCTGGCCCAGCATTCGAGCGAAGCCTGGCGCTGGCTGCTGCTGCCGGCTGCGGCCTCGATCGTGCAGCCGCTGCATCTGCCGTTCTGGCTTCCGGAAGGCGGAGTCGCGCCGGTGCAGCATGGCCTGGGTGTGCTGGTGCTGATTGCCCACGGCGCCTTTTGGTGGAGCCAGCTGCGCGAGCGCCGGCCGGCCCCGCTCAGCCTGTTCGCCGCCGCCCTGCTGCTGTTGAGCTACGGCATGCTTGCCGGGATTCTGCTTTCTCGCCTTCCGGTCTACGGCACCGACTATCTGCTGCAGTCGCGCTATGTCGCGTTCTATCAGCTGGCGAATCTGGCCCTGCTGCTGCAGTTGCTGGTGGTGCTGGCGCGCCGACCGAAACCACGCGGGGCCGCGGTCGCTGCGTTGGCAATGCTGTTCGTGGCGGGTTTGGGTCTGCAGGTGCTGCTGGCCGATCGCGCCTGGGAGCAGGGTGCCCACATCCGACACTACAGCCGTGAAATGGCGTCCAATCTGGTTTGCCTGGGCGCGCACCCGAGCCAGCAGGCGCCGGTTTGCCAGGCCGGCAACGTGATCTGCCAGTCGGGGCCGGAACACCGCGACCGGCTGTTCGGCCTGCTGCAGGCGCGCCAGCTCAATCTGTACGCCCCCGGCTTTCTGGAGCGTCACGGGCTGGCGGAGGGGCTGAACCCGGACAGCTGCCTCGTGGCGCCCTGATCTGCGACCCGCGCGTGCGAGCAACCCCGCGCGTTCGCAGGCACGCATCTGAACCGAGGCGGGCGCGTGCCCACATGCTAGAATCCGGCGGTTGGCAGGGCCGCCTGGCAGCGCCGCTGGCGGCGATTGCAGGCTTCTGGCGGCACCCCCTGCGAAACAACCCCTGAGTCCCTTGCTGACGTCTACGGGCGGAAATTCCGTCGGCGTTTGCGTTTTCCACCTCCGAATCGAGACCCCGCATGGCAGAGCTGGCGAAGGAAATCATCCCCGTCAACATCGAAGACGAGATGCGCAGGAGCTACCTCGATTACGCGATGAGCGTGATTGTGGGCCGCGCACTCCCCGACGTCCGGGATGGCCTGAAGCCGGTGCACCGGCGCGTGCTGTACGCGATGAACGAACTCGGCGCGCACAGCAACAAGCCGTACTACAAGTCCGCGCGTATCGTCGGTGACGTCATCGGTAAGTTCCACCCGCACGGCGACCAGTCGGTGTACGACACCCTGGTACGCATGGCCCAGCCGTTCTCGCTGCGCTACCTGCTGGTCGATGGCCAGGGTAACTTCGGTTCGGTCGATGGCGACTCTGCTGCGGCGATGCGATACACCGAAGCGCGCATGTCCAAGCTCGCCCATGAGCTGATGGCCGACATCGACAAGGACACCGTCGATTTCCAGCCCAACTACGACGAGAAGGAACTCGAACCCACGGTGATGCCGACACGGGTGCCGAACCTGCTGGTCAACGGCAGCTCGGGTATCGCGGTCGGCATGGCGACCAACATCCCGCCGCACAACCTGTCAGAGATCATCGACGCGACGATCGCGCTGATCGATGACCCCGAGATCGGCATTGACGGCCTGATGCAGCACGTGCCGGGCCCGGATTTCCCCACCGCGGGCATCATCAACGGCGCCGGCGGCATCCACGAGGCCTACCGCAGCGGCCGCGGCCGCATCTACGTGCGCGCCAAGGCCGACATCGAAGTCGACGAAAAAACCAATCGCGAAGCGATCATCGTCACCGAGCTGCCCTACATGGTGAACAAGGCGCGGCTGATCGAGAAGATCGCCGAGCTGGTGAAAGAGAAGAAGCTCGAAGGCATCAGCGAGCTGCGCGATGAGTCCGACAAGGACGGCATGCGCGTGTTCATCGAGATCCGCCGCGATGCCGCGGCCGATGTCGTGCTGAACAACCTGTACCAGCAGACGCCGATGGAATCGGTGTTCGGCATCAACATGGTCTGCCTGCTGGATGGCCGCCCGCGCCTGATGAATCTGAAGGAGATGCTGGAAGCCTTCGTGCGCCATCGCCGCGAAGTCGTCACCCGCCGCACCATTTTCGAGCTGCGCAAGGCGCGCGAGCGCGCCCATATCCTCGAAGGCCTGACCGTTGCGCTGGCCAACATCGACGAGATGATCGAGCTGATCAAGACCTCGGCGAACCCGCAGGAAGCGCGTGAGCGCATGCTCTCGCGGCGTTGGGAGCCCGGCCTGGTGCGCGCGCTGCTGGGCGCCGCCGGTGCGGACGCCTCGCGCCCGGAAGACCTGTTGCCGGGCCTGGGCCTGAGCGAGGACGGCTACCAGCTGTCGGAAGCGCAGGCCAAGGAAATTCTGGAAATGCGCCTGCACCGCCTGACCGGGCTGGAGCAGGAGAAGCTGACCGACGAATACAAGAAGCTGCTCGAAGTCATCGCCGAGCTGATCCGTATTCTCGAAGACCCCGAGCGCCTGCTCGAAGTCATCCGCGACGAGCTGCGCGATCTGAAGGAAAACTTCGGCGACGCCCGCCGCACGGTCATCCAGCCGAACATGGAAGACCTGAACATCCTCGACCTGATTGCACCTGAGGACGTGGTGGTGACGCTCAGCCACGCTGGCTACGTCAAGCGCCAGCCGCTGACCACCTACCGCGCGCAGAAGCGCGGCGGTCGTGGCCGCTCGGCCACGGCGATGAAGGAAGAGGATTTCGTCGAGCGCCTGTGGGTAGTCAACACCCATGACATCCTGCTGAGCTTCACCAGCTCGGGTCGGGTGTTCTGGCCCAAGGTCTACCAGCTGCCCGAGGCGGGCCCGAATGCCCGCGGCCGGCCGATGGTGAACTTCGTGGCGCTGGAAGCGGGCGAGCGTATCCAGGCCGTGCTGCCGGTGCGCGACTTCCCGGAAGGCCAGTTCGTGCTGTTCGCCACCTCCCGCGGCACGGTCAAGAAGACCCCGCTGAAAGAGTTCGAGTACCAGCTGCAGCGCGGCAAGATCGCGATCAATCTGGACGACGGCGACTCGCTGGTCGGCGTGGCCCTGACCGACGGCGAATCCGACGTGATGCTGTTCGCCTCCAACGGCAAGGTCAGCCGCTTCGACGAGGGCACCGTGCGCCCAATGGGCCGCACCGCCACCGGCGTGATCGGCATGCGTCTTGCCGAAGGCGAATCGGTGGTTTCGCTGATCTGCGTGCAGGGCCAGCACGACGTGCTCACCGCCACCGCCAATGGCTTCGGCAAGCGCACCCCGCTGGAGGAGTTCCCCAAGAAGGGCCGCGGCACCCAGGGCGTGATCGCCATCCAGACCACCGATCGCAACGGTCAGCTGGTGAGCGCCATCCAGGTCGAGGAAACCCAGCAGGTGATGCTGATCTCGGACCAGGGCACCCTCGTGCGCACCCGCGTCGGCGAAATCGCCCGCGTGGGCCGCAACACCCAGGGCGTGACTCTGATCCGCCTGGGCAAGGGCGAGCTACTGGTCAATGTGGAAGCGGTGCCTGCGGAGGACGAAGAGGAGCTCGAGACCGCCGACACGGCGGAATCCCACGGGGAGCCCGAGCCTGCGTCATTTGGAGAAGGAACGTCGAAGAACCCAGAAGTGCCCGACGTGTAGCGTTCAATCGCGAGCCCGCTTCACTTCGCATCTACTCACGAGGTCTGTGGCTCTCTCCGGTACCTCTCTTCCACGAGTACTTGGCCCATGCTTTAATAGAGGCGTGGAGTAATCTTTTCCCTAACCACTGGAGCGAGCAAATGCTCTCATTACCTGGAACCTCCCGCGAGCTTCTCACTCGTGGAAAGATCTTTCATGCCGAATTGGGTGCGCTTAAGCAGGCCAATCCTCCATCGGATTTTACTTGGTATGGATACGACATCCTTTCCAACCTTTGGCATATCGATGGTTTGTTGGGTGAAGCTCATCAGGATTTCTTCACCCGCATCAGGGGACAGCCGATTGCCGATATCGGCGCCGCGGATGGAGATCTCGCCTTCTTCTTTGAGCAGTTTGGGAACGAAGTGGACATCATCGACTGGCCGGCCACGAACTGGAACGGAATGCGCGGGGCGCGCAAGCTTGCTGAACTGAGTCAGTCTTCCGTGGGCGTACATGAAGTTGACCTAGACAGCCAGTTTCGTCTTCCTCGGGATAGTTACGGGCTCACGTTCCTGCTTGGCATTCTCTATCACCTTAAGAATCCGTTTTATGTACTGGAGAGACTTTCAGCGCATACGCGTTATTGCTTTGTGAGTACACGCATTGCGCGCTTCGATGCGGGCGGGAAAGTTTCAATGGAAGATGCCCCGGTGGCCTACTTGTTGAACCCGGACGAGTGCAACAATGACGCCACTAACTATTGGATCTTTTCCATGGCTGGGCTATTGCGTTTAGCCAACCGCTCAGGCTGGGAGGTAATTGCGCAGCTTCGCGTTGGCGATACTAAGGCTTCGAATCCCAGTTCTCCTGCTCATGACGAGAGGGCATTTCTTCTGCTGCAAAGCCGAAACTTTGGGTGAACTGATTCTGACGTTAGTTTGATCTGTCGGTCGCCAGCTTTCGCCGCGCGTGTCATGCCGGCAAGCTGTTAGTTGGCTAGCCTCGTTCTGGGAGCTTTCGCAGACCAGCCATATGGCTTAGCGGCCATGGGTTGTTAAGCTACTTAGCCGGCGGCTTGTCGCTACTTTCGGTATGTCGTCCATGACAGTCGGAGCAAAGGGTTGCGTGAAGTGGATCGCAACGGACAGATGCCTAAAACAGAGCAGGCCAGTGTGAACTGGCCTGCTCTGTGCAAGTGCGAGGGTCGGGTTTAAGGTCCATTATCCAGAAGTTCTCGATATCCTCCCCACGTCACTCTATTCTGCTAGCCCACCCTAGTTTAGCTTGGCGCGAAGTATGTTCGAGAAAAGCGGGGATTGAACATGCTGCGCGCTAGTGCTGCAGTAGGAATATCCTGGAACCACAGGCCACGAAAGTGCATTGCGAATCTGAATTCCTCGCCCTTGGTGGGTGTCATATGCGGTCACGTACTCGAATATCCCGTTTGCCGAGGCTTGATGCTCATGGAATGACTCGCCGATCATCGTCCATTTCGGCGATGGATCGCCAGACCTAAAGCCAAAATCTGAATAGATCTGATAGGCACCCCTTAGCATGCGGACCATTGCCGCCGAGTCCGCAGCGTAAGTATGAACCGAGAACCAAGATGGCATCGTTCTCTGGGACTCCTGTAGTGCGAGAATTAGGTTGGCAAGTCTGTTCCCCGCAATCTGGAAGTTGGTGGAATCGTCGAGGATTGCGGAATAGCTCGCCCGGTCGGCAGGAAATCCGGAGTCGATATAGTGCTTCCAGGTTTCTCTGATGTAGTGTTTCTTGCGGGCAATCTGAATTGCTGGCTCGTAGTTTGATGGGGCCACTTCGTTAGTGAGGTCGTAATAGATCGTCGGCGAGGAACGATACCTTGTCGCGCTCACTATTTGCGTTGCTGCATTCTTCCAAGTAGGTATAACCAGTCCGTCAAGATTTGTGTCCTGGTTTAGACCGTAGGAGCCTTCTCCTCCCAATCCTAGCACTACGGTTTCTATTCCGGCATTCGCCGCGTCGTCCAAGAAGTTGTTCAGGTTGTTGATGAACCAGGTCGGGAGGTTTTGCTGCGGAGGGTCGATTGTTACGCCAAGCCCGGCAGGGTAATAGTTGTCTCCCCATCCTGCGAATATCCTCACTGTTCGCACCCCATTTTGCGCCATCTGATGGAGGTGTTGCTGAGAGGTCGATCGTGTTCCAGCAAAGTCAGCATAGTTTTTTAGGGCTGGCACGGAAGCGGCATTGAGTGAGCACTGGCCAATGTCCGCATTGACCCAGTTGTAGTTAACGCCAGTAGAAATGCCCAGATTGGAGGTTGCGCCGACCTTGCTAATGGTAGAGACTCCGCACGGTGCAAAGCTGCCGCCCGCTGTAGAGTTCCATAGCCAAGGGTGGAGAGTGAGCTGTGAGGCTTGGTTGCCGAGGCCGGTTATATCGATGTCTGCAAACCAAGAGCCATCGCCTTGAGGCTGGGCCCAGCCTCCAACCCATTGGCCGAGAGCCTCAATCTGAAAGTATCCGCTTTGGCTGGCGGTAACCCCGTTGGCATAAACTCTGACTATTTTCGCGCTGGTGTCAATGGTGGAGCTTTGTGCGAAGTTCGGAACGTGCGCTGTTACCGAAGTGCATGATGGCGACTGGGCGGTGGCAAGTGAACTTACTATGAGTAAAGCGAATGCTGATTTCGCAGAAAAACTGGCGTTCGTCGAAAGAATCACGCGTTAACTCCTGTAGTGTAATGAACGTTTATGGGGCGTTTGCGCACCCCGTTTAAAAGCATAGCAGTGCATAATTTTCGGCGTCTACCTGTAAGTTCCGACAGGGTGGATCAAAATCCCAGACGATTGTGCTTTTGCGGCATGGGTTTGTGATTGCTGCTAGAATTTCTTGATCGAGAGCGATTTATCCGCTATCGCGATGTGCATCGATTATGCTTCTCCGTAACTCATTTCTTCGGCGTGGCATGGCTCAGGTTTTTTCCATGGTTCCCAACCAATTACCGCTCGTCGTCGCTGCACTTTCCCTTTCTGCGCTGAGCCTCGGCCTGTTCGCGATGCTGCAGGCGCCGCAGGTGCCGTATGCGGACGCCTGGCGCTTCCTCGCGCATTTTCTGAGCGAGCCCTTCCCGCGCAACGTGCTGGGCGCCGACAACGGGCATCTGGAGCTGTTTCCTGATCTGGTGCGGGTGGCCGAGCTTGAATGGTTCGCTGCCAACCAGCGCCTGCAGACCGCAGTCGGTGTGCTGCTGGCGCTGTCGAGCTGGCTGGTCGCGGTGCTGGGCCTGCGTCGTGCCGCACTTGAGCCCACGCGCTTCAGCGCCGTCGCCCTGGCGCTGGGCTTGGGTCTGTTCTGGGCCGGCAACTTCCGGGCGCTGATGCATGCCAACGAAACCGTGCATGCCTACGCAGTGACGCTGGGCCTGTTCGCGGCTGTGCTGCTGGCCTGGCGGGGCGGCGTCGGCGCAGCCGTGCTGGCGGCGGCGTGTGCGGTGTTCGCGAGCCTGTCCTTCGGCAGCGGTCTTGCGGTGTTCCCGGCCGTGCTGCTGGTGCTGGCCCTGCGGCGGGCGCCGCTGCGGGAATGGCTGCCGGCCGTACTCGCGCTGGTCGGGGTGGTCTTGTTGATGCTCGCGCTGCGCGACGGAACGGCGGAGTCGGTCAGCGTGACGGGCGTGTCTGCTCGCATCGAGTCACTGCTGCGCTGGCTGGGCGGGCCGGCGCTGTTCGCCAGCTGGCCGCTGTGGGATCCGGAGATCGCGGCCCGCGTGCCGACAACGCTGCTGCGGGCTGTCACCGGGCCGATCGCCTCAGCTTACGAACAGTCAGCCGGCCCGGTGATGCTGGCGCGCTGGCCGCATCTGGCCTGGGGCCTGCTCGGGCTGGTTCTTTTCACCGGCGCGCTGTGGCGGAGCTGGAGCTCGAGGGCCGCGCTCAGCGTCGTCGGCACCGCGACCGCGGCCTTTGCGCTGTGTGTCGGTGCCCTGATCGTGGTGGTGCGCGCGAGCTACTTCGAGCAGCACGCCGATCAACTGCTGGCTCCGCGCTACCTGGTGTGGACCTCGCTGTTCTGGGCAGGGCTGCTGCTGGTTGCGCTTGACGCGCTGAAGCCAGCGCGCGGCGCGGCGCTGGCCCTGCTGGTGTGCGCGCTGCTGCTGCCCAGCCAGCTGTGGATGTATCGACTGGGCATGGGGCAGACCGAGACCGCCGAACGCAGCGCCCTGGCCGCGGCGGTTGGCGTGATCGAGCCCGGGCTGTCGCTCGGCGAAACCGAACTCAAGGACCTCGCCAACGCGCTGCCATTGCTGCAGCAGGCCGGCGCCGCGGTGTTCGCCTGGCCGCAGGCGCGGCAGCTGGATCAAACGACCGATCCGGCGCTGTGGACTGCGGTCGAGGTGGATCTGCTGCGCGTCAGCGTCGTCGAGAATCGTCTCGGTGAGCCCGGGCGCCGGGTCGAGTTCGAGCTGCTCCAATCCACGGGCGAGCCGCTGCTGCTGATCGACGCCGACGGTGTGGTCCGCGGTCTGGCGCGACGTGAAGCCGATGGCCGCTGGCTGGGCTGGATGCGCGGCTCGGTGAGCGAAGGCGAAGTGCGCGTCGCGCGCCTGCGTGCGGGCTGAAGGCTTTGCGGTAGGCGTGGTATGCAGCGAGCCAGCCAAGTGGAGGGCTCAGACCAAGCCTGCAACGTGTTGAGGTCGAGGGGCTGATGGCGGATGCGCTGCGCTTATCCGCCCTACAGCTCGAGGGACGCCATGCGGTGAACAGAGCCCAGGGGCTTGGTTCGCGTAGGGCGCATAAGCGCAGCGCATGCGCCTACAGCTCGAGTGACGCCATGCGGTGAACAAAGCCAAGGGCTTGGTTCGCGTAGGGCGCGTAAGCGCAGCACATGCGCCTGCAGCTCGAGTGACGCCATGCGGTAAACGAAGCCGAGGGCTTGGTTCGCGTAGGGCGCGTAAGCGCAGCACATGCGACAGCAGCTCGGGAGACGCCATGCGGTTAACGAATCCGAGGGTGGGGGTTCGCGTAGGGCGCATAAGCGCAGCGCATGCGCCTACAGCTCGAGTGACGCCATGCGGTAAACGAAGCCGAGGGCATGGGTTCGCCGAGGGCACGCAAGCGCAGACTCGCGTCACGCCCTGCAGAAGGCGAATCCGCGGGCTCCCCGCGACAGCCCCTGAACGCTCACCGGATCGCGTGCGCCCAGCGCGTCGCACATGCCGCTATGCTCCCCGCAGCCACCCACGGGAGACTCCCATGCTGAAGCCCTTGAAGCTGTTTGCCGCCGCGGCCCTGCTGACGCTGACGGCCTGCGTCACCATCAACGTGTACTTTCCAGCCGCCGAGGCCCAGCAGGCGGCGCGCGAGTTCGTCGAGAACGTGATCGGCGATCAGCCCAAGCCGGAGTCCAGGCCCGAGGCGGGGCAGGGCGGCGGCATGGCTTCGTTGGGCACGGCGGTGCTCGATTTCGTGTTCCCGGTGGCCCAAGCCCAGTCGGCTGACATCAATATCCGTACCCCTGCCGTCCAGGCAATCCAGAGCCGCATGGCCGAGCGCTTCCAGTCCGCGCTGGCGCCACATTTCGATTCCGGCGCGCTGGGCCTGGCGCGCGACGGCACGATCAGCCTGCGCGATGCCAGCAAGGTCGGCCTGCGCGACCGCGCGGCCGTCAATCAGGCCGTGGCTGACGACAACCGCGACCGCAATGCCGTGTACCGCGAGATCGCCGTCGCCAACGGACACCCCGAGTGGGAAACCCAGATCCGCGACACCTTCGCCCGCCAGTGGATCGACAGCGCGCGCAGCGGCTGGTGGTACCAGGATGCTTCGGGTGCGTGGAAGCAGAAGTAGCCGCGCCGTAGGCGGGCGGCTCGCTTGCGCGGCACTGCCGCGCGAGACGCCGAACGCCCGAGCGCAGTGCGCGAGGCCCGGGTAGGGAATCGGGATCGGTAGAAGCGGCCTCGGGCGATGCCCCCCATGCAGCGCAGCTTGTGTGCGGCCTGCCTGCGGCCCTGCGCAGCGTTCCCAAGCGATCGAGTGCCTGGATCGCGAGCAGGCTTGGGCCTGCGATGAGCCGGGATCCGTGATTGCCGTCGCGCACTGGGGATGAATAGAGGCCGAGCTGCACCGCTCTTGGCGGCGGCACGCCGCCTCTGGCCCTCGGGCAGCGCAACTGGCCTCGATCCGCTTTACGAATCCCGAATCCCGAATCTCCAATCCCGAGCCAGCCCAAGGCCCAAAGTTGTATTGCCCCCATCGGCGCGCCGGGCGAAAATCGGCGGCCGTGAAGGCCGGCTTGCTCCGCCGTGCGCGGATCCCCATCTTGGCCTTCACTTTGCACCGTGCGCTGCCACCTGCCGATCCGCGGCCGGGGCTGCGATGCGCGCGGCGTCCCATGCCTGAAGGACCTTCCCCCATGCTCCAAGCCTATCGCCAACACATTGCCGAGCGCGCCGCGCTGGGCATTCCCCCGCTGCCGCTCAGCGCCCAGCAGACCGCCGAGGTCATCGAGCTGCTGAAGGCGCCGCCGGCGGGCGAGGAGGGCTTCCTTCTGGATCTGCTCACCCATCGCGTACCGGCGGGTGTCGATGATGCCGCCAAGGTCAAGGCCAGCTATCTGGCGGCCGTGGCCCACGGCACCGAGCACAGCCCGCTGATCAGTCGCGCGCGTGCCACCGAGCTGCTGGGCACCATGCTGGGCGGCTACAACGTGCATCCGCTGATCGAACTGCTGGACGATGCCGAGGTCGCCCCGGTAGCGGCGGAAGCACTGAAGAACACTCTGCTGATCTTCGATGCCTTCCATGACATCGAAGAGAAGGCCAAGGCCGGCAATACCTTCGCCGAAGCCGTGTTGAAGAGCTGGGCCGACGGCGAGTGGTTCACCTCGCGCCCCGAAGTGCCGCAGAGCATGACCCTGACCGTGTTCAAGGTGCCGGGCGAGACCAACACCGACGACCTGTCGCCGGCGCCCGATGCCACCACCCGCCCGGACATCCCGCTGCACGCCCTGGCCATGCTGAAGAACAAGCGCGAAGGCGCCGCTTTCGTGCCGGAAGAGGACGGCAAGCGCGGCCCGGTCCAGGCCATCCTCGATCTCAAGGCCAAGGGCCATCTGGTCGCCTACGTCGGCGACGTGGTCGGCACGGGTTCCTCGCGCAAGTCCGCCACCAACTCGGTGCTGTGGTTCACCGGCGAGGACATCCCCTACATCCCCAACAAGCGTTTCGGCGGCGTGTGCCTCGGCAGCAAGATCGCGCCGATCTTCTACAACACCATGGAAGACGCCGGCGCGCTGCCAATCGAGCTGGATGTCTCGAAGATGGAGCACGGCGACGTCATCGAGCTGCAGCCCTATGCGGGCAAGGCGCTGAAGAATGGCGAAGTGATCGCCGAATTCGAAGTGAAGTCGGACGTGCTGTTCGACGAGGTGCGTGCCGGTGGCCGCATTCCGCTGATCATCGGTCGCGGCCTCACCGCCAAGGCGCGCGAGGCGCTCAGCCTGCCTGCGACGGATCTGTTCCGCCTGCCGCAGGCCCCGGCCGACAGCGGCAAGGGCTACACGCTGGCGCAGAAGATGGTCGGTCGCGCCTGCGGCCTGCCGGAAGGCAAGGGCATCCGCCCGGGCACCTACTGCGAGCCGAAGATGACCACCGTGGGCTCGCAGGACACCACGGGCCCGATGACCCGCGACGAGCTGAAGGATCTCGCCTGTCTGGGCTTCTCGGCGGATCTGGTGATGCAGAGCTTCTGCCACACGGCGGCGTATCCGAAGCCGGTCGACGTCAAGACCCACCACACCCTGCCGGAGTTCATCTCCACCCGCGGCGGCGTCAGCCTGCGTCCGGGCGACGGCATCATCCACAGCTGGTTGAACCGCATGCTGCTGCCCGACACCGTCGGCACCGGCGGCGACAGCCACACCCGTTTCCCGATCGGCATCAGCTTCCCGGCCGGTTCGGGCCTGGTCGCCTTCGCCGCTGCCACCGGCGTGATGCCGCTGGACATGCCGGAATCCGTGCTGGTGCGCTTCAAGGGTCAGATGCAGCCGGGCGTGACCCTGCGCGATCTGGTGCATGCGATCCCGCTCTACGCCATCAAGGCCGGCCTGCTGACGGTCGAGAAGAAGGGCAAGAAGAACATCTTCTCCGGCCGCATCCTTGAGATCGAAGGCCTGCCGGACCTCAAGATCGAGCAGGCCTTCGAGCTGGCCGACGCCTCGGCCGAGCGTTCTGCCGCGGGCTGCACCGTGCGCCTCGACCAGGCGCCGATCATCGAGTACCTGAACTCCAATATCACCCTGCTGAAGTGGATGATCGCGGAGGGCTATGCCGACGCCCGCTCGCTGGCCCGCCGCATCAAGAAGATGGAGGAGTGGCTGGCCAGCCCGCAGCTGCTGGAGCCCGATGCCGACGCCGAGTACGCGGCGGTCATCGAGATCGATCTGGCCGAGATCGTTGAGCCGATCGTCTGCTGCCCGAACGATCCGGACGATGCCAAGACCCTGTCCGATGTCGCCGGCGCGCAGATCGATGAAGTCTTCATTGGTTCGTGCATGACCAACATCGGCCACTTCCGCGCCGCCGCCAAGCTGCTCGAAGGCAAGCGCGACATCCCGACCCGCCTGTGGGTGGCGCCGCCGACCCGCATGGACGCCAGCCAGCTGACTGAGGAAGGCCATTACGGCACCTTCGGCACCGCCGGCGCGCGCATGGAAATGCCGGGCTGCTCGCTGTGCATGGGCAACCAGGCGCAGATCCGCGAGGGCAGCACCGCGATGTCGACCTCGACCCGCAACTTCCCGAATCGTCTGGGGCGCAACACCAATGTGTACCTGGGCTCGGCGGAGCTGGCGGCGATCTGCTCGCGCCTGGGCCGCATCCCGACCCGCGAGGAGTATCTGACCGACATCGGCGTGATCAACGCCAATGGCGCGGAGATCTACCGTTACATGAACTTCGACCAGATGCAGGACTACGCTGATGTCGCCAAGACCGTCAGCGCCTGATTGAGACGTTACCAGGACCCTGCGCCCGATTGATCGGAGCGTGAACGAAGAACGGCCGGCGGAGCGATCCGCCGGCCGTTCTTCGTTTCGGAGTGCGCGTTCGGGTGTGTTCGAGTGAGCCGCTGCAGAGCGGTGCGCCGCAGGCACACCCTACGGGAGAGTGGTGCGCCGCAGGCGCACCCTACTGGAGAGCGTTGCGCTGCAGGCACACCCTACAGCGGTGCGCCGCAGGCACACCCTACGGGAGAGTGGTGCGCCGCAGGCACACCCTACGAGAGAGCGTTGCGCCGCAGGCGCACCCTACGGGAGAGCGGTGCGCTGCAGGCACACCCTACGGGAGAGCGGTGCGCCGCAGGCACACCCTGTGGGAGAGCGGTGCGCTGCAGGCACACCCTACAGCGGTGCGCCGCAGGCACACCCTATGGGAAAGCGGGGCGCGCGCTCTGATCCACCCGCGGCTTCCGTCTCGCTCGCAGGCTGCGCGTGTCGTCGACGGAACCGTTCGCTGCTGCGCTCGGGCCTTGATCGGTCGCGACCATCCGTCCGTAGGGTGCGCGTGTCGCGCACCTTAGGCCCGGCGAGACGCCGTGCACCGGAAGATCGCGGCAGGCAGTGTCCGGGCCGCATGCGCCTTGTACGCATAGGTCGAGTGAAGCGAAGCGGGGCCCGCTGTGGCCGGCAACCTGCGGGAAGGGCTCTACATCAAAGGCGCCGGCTGCGCCTGCACCAGCAGCCCGCTCTTGTTCATAGGGTGGGCCTTGGCCCACCGCAACCTCAACCTCAACCGCAACCTCAACCTCAACCGCAACCTCAACCGCGACCTCGCGGCGACCGCCCCAACACCCAAGCCCGATTGCGGGCTGTGCGATCCACGCTGTGGTCCGCCTCCTACATCAATGGAGCCGGCTGCGCCTGCACCAGCAGCCCGCGGGTGCCGATGAGATTCAGCTGGCCTTCGTCGTCGATATCGAAGCGCGAGGTCGCGCTCAGCGCTTCGAGCAGGCGCTGATCTTCCGTCTCTACCTCGGCCGGGCACGCCATCCGTGTCGCCGGGCCAAACGACAGCGTCAGGCCCTCACCGGTCAGGCTATAGCGCCCGAGATGGCGATTGCACGGGCCCTGCAGGCTGACCTGTTCCGCATCGTTGAACGTCAGCATCGCCAGCTCGCGCCCCGGCACCGGCGTGCGGATCGCCCACGGCTGGGACCGAAGCAAACTTGCCGGTTCGCCGCCGCAGCCACGCAGCTGCCGGTTGGGCAGGTCGATCGATACCGACTGCGGAAACGGCATGCCGCTCATCACGTCGCGACAGATGCCATCGCGCAGGCTCAGCTCGACCGTGCCGTCGACGCTGTCGGCGCTGATCTGCGTGGCCATGCCTTCGCTGCGCACAGAACGAATCTGCAGTGCCAGAGGCTCGCCGAGCCCAGGACGCAGAAGCTCGCCGCGTCCGCCGTCCAGCCTCAGCCTCCAGCTGGGCTCCTGGCCCCAGGCCGAGAACGTGGCGGCCAGGTCTGCAGGCGCGCTGTCGGGCTTCATGGCTTGCGTGCGTGCGCCCGGGCCGCAGCCCGTCGTCAGCGTGAGGGCGCCAGCGGCCAGCGCCAGCAGGGTGACGCGCAGTGCGCGAGCTTCGGTGTTGAACAGCATGGAGTGGACATCCTCGTGTGTGCGTCGAGACGCGGTTTGCTCCGGCGCAGGTGCCCCGAACTGCGGGGCAGCGACCGGGCTTTGTTCGATCTATTGCCGGGTCACTTCCAGCGCCCAGGCAAGCGCTTCCACATGCGCTGCGTTGGCGATCTCGGGGCTTACGCCGCAACGTTGTGCCGACTGTGTCACTGCCTCCGCATCATTGCCTTCGCAGGCCACGGCCAAGGCCAGCAGCTCGGCCATTTCGCCTTCGCCGTCCGCCACGGCCGCGACGATCTCGGGCGAGGCCGAAAGTTGGGCCAGCGCCACCGACATCGGCACCTGCAACACGGCGTCAACGAGCGAAAGCAGTCCGACCAGGAACAGGGCATCGCGTACCTGTGCGGATTGATCTTCGCCCAGCAGTTCAAGCATGCGTGCGCGCACCAGGGCGGATTCCAGCAAGGCCGAGGAGGCCGGGTTGCGGTCGTCAGCCCCGTACAACAGGAGCGTCAGCCAGCGATAGAGCTTCTCGCGTCCAAGCTGCAGCAGCGCGCGTTCGATGCTGGTGATCTCCTCGCGCAGGCCGATCGAAGCCGAGTTGATGTAGCGGATCAGGCGCAGCGACAGCGCGGGGTCCTGCTTCAGTACCTCGGCGATTTCGCGGGTGTCGACGTCGCGGCGCAGTCGCGACAAGAGGTCAGCGATGCGCGCCGAGTTCGGGCCGAGCGCGTTGCCGCTCCAGTCTTCACGGCGGGTCACGAAGGGGCCCTGGAAGAAGCTCGCGCCCAGGTTGAAACACAGCTTGAACTCGTCGTGACTGGGGAGCTCCCGCGCCAGCCACTGACGCTTGTTGTCGGCCCGGGCCAGCGCTTCGGTGAAGTCGCGCAGGCGCTTGGGGTCGGCCTGATCGGCACGGACGATCACGAAATCGGCTTCGGCCAGCAGATAGGCGCCGGGCGCCTCCTGCGACATCGCGTTCACTGCGAACCGGTAGCCGCGCGCGCGCAGCCCACGGACCTGTTCGATGACTTGCGTCGGCGAAGGGCCACCCGGTTCAGGTAGGGCGACCAGGCTCATCACGGCGTTCTCCGGCGGCAGTGCCGTCAGGGCCTCGTGTTCGAGAAACGAGTCCGGTACTTCAAAGAAGGCGAGGCGATGGCCCAACAGTCGCCCGACGTCGATCTTGATCAGATTGCGCACCAGTACTTCGGCGTACACGTGGTGGATGCGGCGGCTGCGGCTGGCAAGCCGGGCCCGCGTCGCCTGGTGCAAGAGAAAGTGATAGCCGGCCACGCGCTGATCGCGGCCGAGGATGGTTCCGCGGCAGACGAAGCCGTCTGCGGGCGCCCCTTCCGGTGCAGGCTGCCCGTTCTCGGATTTGATCGGCGCCTGCCGATTCAAGGCTGCGAAGTCCTTGTCGCCCGCCACGGGCGCGTGCGCACCGCCGAACAGGCGCTTGATCAGGTTGAACATGCCGGGCACGCACTCCGCGCAGTGATGGCCGGGGACGCCGCACTGGCATCGAACCGGGCCGAAGATCGGGCAGGGCAGGATAGCCCAGCGCGCGTCCCGCCGCCGCAGGGCGTAGGGCCCCGCACCCGAGTTTGGAGCCGTGCGCGCAGAGCAGGCCAAGGCTTGCCCTGATCTGGCACCGGCCGGCATTATCGGACGATGAACATTCGCCACAGTGAAGCCCGCGACATCGAGGCGATCCGCGCGATTTACGCGCAGGCTTCGGTCTACGCCAACACCCTGCAGCAGCCTTTTCCCAGCGCCGAGCTCTGGCAGCAGCGGCTTGGACGTCTGCATACACATTTCCACAGTCTTGTCGTCGAGGCCGACGGCCGCGTGCTGGGCCAGATCGGAGTCGAGCGCTTTGAAAACCCCCGCCGCGCGCACGTCGCCAACATCGGGCTCGCGGTCGACGAAGGTGCACGCGGCCGCGGCGTCGGCAGCACGCTCATCGGCGGCGCGATCGAACTGTGTTTCGGATGGCTCGGCGTGCGTCGCATCGAACTCGAGGTCTACACCGACAACCAGGCGGCGCAGGCGTTGTTCGCCCGGCACGGCTTCCAGCGCGAGGGCACGAGCTTTGACTATGCGCTGCGCGGCGGGCGGTATGTGGATGTGCATCTGATGGCGCTGCGCGCCCAGCTGCCGAGCGCCTGAACCTTCGCGGGCGGGGCCCGCACCGGCCGCAGCAGGCGGGGGCGCATGCGCTGAGGCTTCGTTTTTGCGTCCGGCGTCCACAGAACATGCTGGTAGATGCGCTGCGCTTATCTACCCTACATGTGACCGAACGGCCTCGTAGGGTGCGCCTGCGGCGCACCAACAACGGCGACGACCGCACCGGCCGCGTAGGGCGCGCCTGCCGGCGCACCAACAATGGCGACGACCGCACCGGCCGCGTAGGGTGCGCCTGCGGCGCACCAACAACGGCGAAGACCGCACCGGCCGCGTAGGGCGCGCCTGCGGCGCACCAACAACGGCGAAGACCGCACCGGCCGCGTAGGGTGCGCCTGCGGCGCACCAACAACGGCGACGACCG
>CAZPHV010000026.1:0-29373 GCA_964586455.1 uncultured Aquimonas sp. | reverse complement strand
TAGGGTGCGCCTGCGGCGCACCAACAACGGCGACGACCGCACCGGCCGCGTAGGGTGCGCCTGTGGCGCACCAACAACGGCGAAGACCGCACCGGCCGCGTAGGGTGCGCCTGCCAGCGCACCAACAACGGCGACGACCGCACCGGCCGCGTAGGGTGCGCCTGCGGCGCACCAACAACGGCGACGACCGCACCGGCCGCGTAGGGTGCGCCTGTGGCGCACCAAGTGGGGTGCGCCTGCGGGGCACCAACAGGCGACGACGTCTGCCGGACCACGCAGGCTCGCAGGAATCAGCCGCACTGATCTGCGAACACTGTTTGTTTTTGCAACAGCTGTTTCGGAAAACGGGGACCGAGTGCCGCTCAGGCTGCGGCGGACGCCTCGCTTTGCAGCTGCAGGGCGCGTCGGCGCTGCCAGAACTCCGAGCGCGGCCACCGCTGCTGCTGCGCGTACAGCGAGCGCTGCACGCCAAGGTAGCGGGTGAAGTCCTGCGCGATCGAGTCGGCGTAGTTGGCAAGCGCGCCTGCGGGCTCAGACGCTGCAAACACGGTCCCGAGTCGACACCCCTGCTGCAGCGCCTTGTGCAGCCCCCGCGCGCAGATCGGGTCCAGGCTGCAGGCGGCGTCGCCCACGGCCAACCAGCCAGCACCTGTGCAGGGCTCCAGCAGTGAGGTGGCGGCCAGGCTGAGCTGCGGCGGTTGCAGCGGGTACGCACCCTGCAAGCGTGGGGCAAGTTCGCGAGTGGCAGCCAACGCCTGCAGCCAGCGCTCGCCCTGGTCGAGGCGCAGCGCGCGCATCAGCGCAAGATCGGTCGCCAGCATCACGATCAGTCCGCCTGCGGGCAGACGCGCCGCATACCACCAGCCGTAGGCGCAGGCTTCGATCAGGCTCTGCATCGGAAAGCCGCTGGGGGCCTGTTCGATCCGTGCGTGCAGGCACAGCAGCTCGTCGAACATGCGTCGGCTGGCGCCCATGCGCGTCGCAAACGGCGCAGACAGGCCGGCGGCATCGACGACCCATTCGAAGCTCTCGCAACGGATGCCGCGCGGCGTGCGAAAGCTGATCCGATGGCCGCCGTCGGGCAGAGCCTGTGCGGCCTGCAGACGATGCTGGCGATGCAGCGCGGCGCCGCGCGCCAGCACCTGTTCCGCCATCCATTGTTCGAATGCCTGGCGATCGAGATGCCAGCCGGGCCCGTGCGGGCTGCTCAGGTAGTCGAGGTGACCCAGTTCGGCGCGCTCCCAGGCGGCTGCGCTACCTGGGCAGGGTGCGTGGTGTTGGCTCAGAAAATCAGAGTACAGCCCGAGCTGCTGCAGCAGGGGCGCGGCATCCGGTGACAGGCTTTCACCGATGCGCTCGCGCGCCTGCACGCTGGCCTCGTACACGTGGATCTCGTGCCGGCCTTGCGCCTGCAGGGCCAGCGCTGCGGCGCACCCGGCCGGGCCGGCGCCGATGATCGCGATCCGCGCCATCAGCTCAGTTCGGGCTGGGGGTCAGGCCATTGATCGGCCAGGGTTCCAGTTCGGAATGCTCATCGCCCAGCAGGCTCTGCACTTCCAGATACCAGTCGTCCTGGAACTGACCCTGGATATCGTCGATTTGAGTCGCCTGCAGAACGGTCCCCACTTCGGGCCAGTGCTGCACGAAGTCGATGTAGCGCTGGAAACGCCCCTGGCTGGCCGGGTCCGGCGAACTGGTGCCGGGGCCGCGCACCGAATAGCGCTGACGGTCGAGCATGCCGGCCTTGGCATCATCGGCGGTGTACACCGCTACCGGGCGCTGTGCCGGCCAGGACCAGTACAGCGTGGTCTGGGCGGGCTGGGTGTTGTCTGCGGGGTTGGGCGCGGTCTGGTGGGTGCCGCAGCTGTTGTAATCGGTATGCCAGGGCACCGACATGAACTTGCTGCCGTCGCCGGGCTCGACCGCAGCGGCGCTGAAAGGCACCCAGCCACTGGACAGCACCGGACGCTTCGGGTCGACTTTGGCGTAGTCGAGCTGCGCGGCGCGCACGCGGAACGGCCCGCAGCCGTCGCGCCAGTTGCTGCGGTAGAAGTCCGGCTGACGCACGATGAAGGTCATGTCGATACCGGGGCTGAAGCGGCCGCCGAGACAGTTGATCAGCACATCGCGGTCGAGCCGCTCGCCTTCGCCGATGGCACGGGCCTGCTGCGCATAGCGCTTGCCATCCCATTGCTGCAGCAGGAAGTACTGGGTCAGCGAGGGCGACAAGAAGGACTTGCCGTTGTCGCCGAGCGACAGCGGCATGAAGGGCGCGCCCTGATAGTTCTGCTGATCCCGATTGGGGTTGCGGATGAAGGCCAGCCCCGCCAGCACGGTTTGGGCGGGGTCGTCCTCGGCCCGGATTCGCCCCACCGCGTCGTGAGCGGCGATCGCGAACTTCGGCAGGTTGGTGTTCCAGCGCTGAACAGATGCGGCGACGAAGAAGGGCTGGATCTGGTCGGGAAAGCCAGGGCAGTAGTCCGGCTGAAAGGCGTCATCGCGATACAGATCCGGCTCCAGATCAAGACCGCGCACCCAGCTGTCGTAGATGTCATCCCACAGCGAGACCACGTTCTGTGTCTGCGGCGCGAATGCAGGGTCGGTGACATTCACCCAGGCCCCATGAACCTCCAGCCTGCGGCCGTCTTCCAGCAGCACCCAGGCCTGTACCGGGCCGTCCGAGCAATCATCGAACCAGTCGTCATTGTCGACTGCGCCTTCCAGCGGCGGCAGCGAGTCGTCACTCTGCAGGATCGCGCTGGTGCGACCGTAGCCACCAGCCACGATCAGCCGGCCACGGGCATCGGTGTGCAGCTCGCCCAGCGTATCGATGCGGCCCCAGGGGTTGTAGAGCTTGAAGTGATCGTCGGGATACGACTGCGGGTAGTCCGCGATCTCGTGGATCTCGCCGCTGGCTGCATCGAACCAGCGGGCAGTGCAGGTTCGGGCAAAGGCCACGGTTTCGCCTTTGGCGGCGCTCAATGCGCGCGGGCCGGGATCAATGACCAAGGTGCGCAGGCGGTCGATGGCGTCCGGGTTGATGCCTCGGGCCAGATTGCGCAGCGGCGGCCGCGCACCGTTCTCGTAGCCGTTGATCAACAGGTCGCGATCGCCGACATCGGGGTTTTCCAGCACGTAGTGGTTGGCCTTCTTGTTGGCCAGATGCACCTGCCAGACGATATCGACGACGCGGCTGCCGGCCAGCGCGTCGCCGATGCACAGCTCGCGCGGCGCCGGCGCCGGGTAGCGCGCGCCGTCCGCGCTGCCGTTGTCGAAGGGGTAGGCGAAGATCCGAAAGCGCTGTGCTGTGCGCAGCAGTCGGCCTTCGGAATCACGCAGCTCCGAGCTGCGGATCGGCTCATCCGTGCGCGCGTTGATTGGAATGCCGCCGGTGTAGCGCTTGCCCTCCAGCGGCATGCCGGCAGCGGTTTCTGGCGCCAGGTAAAAGTCAGGGCTGTTGCCCACGCGCGAGAAACCGATGGCCGGATGGATGCGCAGGCAGGGTGTGGGTTCGGACATGACAGACCTCGCGAAGGCAGTGGGCGGATGCGTGACGGATCGGTGCGATCGCTACTCGAAGCGCGGCACCGCGCCATGGCGCCAGCAGTTGAGAAGGTTGCCGCCCAAGCGCGCCATGTTCGGCCCGAAGTCCGGCGGCGGTTGGCCGTTGAACAGCGCCACCATGTCGCGCCTGAACTGCTGGAAGTTGCGCGCCAGAATGACCTGCGCCTGTGCACCCTCCGAGCCGGGCGGTGGGTCGGCGACGCCTTCGTAGCACTCGGGTCTGCGCTGCAGGCTCTTGATCAACTCGAACTTGGCGAAGTGGTCCATCTCGTTGTTGAAGCCATCGGCGGTGTTGCGGAACTCGGGCGGCACGATATTCGTTCGACGCACGCCCTCGCCCTGATCGGTGATCGCGCGGATCAGCTGAATCACCTGCTCCAGCCCGTCCACGCCGGCGCTGTCGACCACCTGGCCGGGGAAGCTGCGATAGAAGTTCTGGAAGATATCGACTTGGTGGATGTTTGGCCGTATCGCCTCGACATGCTGGGTGACGCCGAACAGCACGGCCCGATAGAACTCGCCGATGCTGCTGTACTCGCTGATGTCCTGGCGCAGCTTGGGGGGCTCGTCGACGTCGACCTCGGGGTATTCGATCAGGCACATTGCATTGATGCGCGGCTCATCGAGCGGCCCGATCTCGGCGCTGTAAGGCGAGAAGCTCATGCTCGGATCCAGCGGGTCGCGACCGATCTCGCCGTCGGTGAACTGCAGGTGCGGCACGGTCTGGCCGACATAGGCGGGTTGGATGAACGCGTGATCCAGATCGATCTTCGCGCCAAACGCATTGGCCACATTGCAGGCCAACTGGATGTGCAGCATCTCCTGGTAAACCACCGACTGCACCAGCTTGTAAACGTCGCTGGTCGGGTCTTTGATCGAGTACATCGCCGACATGTAGAAGGGCACCGTCCAGTATTCGAGCTGGATGGCGAACTGCAGATGCTCGCGCAGGTGGGCGAGGGTCCAGTGACTGGAATCGTGGCTCATGGGCGCGTGTCCGTTGAGGGCCCTGGAGAACGGGCCAGATGAGTTCGGGTGCGGACGTCAAAACGTGCAGCGTGGGGCAGGTGGGCCCGCATCGCGACCTGTTCAGCGGCTGACGTATTCAGGCTGGCTGACACCCTTGGCGACCGGCAGACGCAGGCTCTGCAGGAAGTCGAGCAGCGCCTGCTGGTCTGCCGCCGGCAATGCCGCGAACTTCGCCGCTGCGGGTGCAGCCTCGCTGCCTTCGGCACCGTGCAGGCGGATGGCATCCTCCAGCGTGCGGGCGCGGCCATCGTGCAGGTAGGGATCGGTGTCGTTGATGCCCCACAGCACGCGGGTGACGTAGTAGCCCGGCTGGGCTGCATAGCCCGGGCTATCGACCGGCTGTGGGAAGTCGTCGGCCAGGCGCTTGCCCATGAAGTGCAGCTTGAGATCGCTGAACAGCGGCACGTCCACCGAGTTGTCTGCAGCGGCGGGCAGACGCGGCCAGACATAGGCGGGAACGTCACCGGTTTGAACACCTTTCAGGCTGAGATCGATCTGGAAGTTGTCCGCGGCCAGGGCTGTGACGCCGGCAGAATGCAGGTGTGGTTCCAGCGCCGCGTAGGCGGCTTCTGGCGAGGTGTCCTCGGCGGCCTTCGACGGTGCGGCGGCGTGCGCGGCCTGCAGATGCACGCGGATCTCAGCCAGAGCCACGTGCGACTCCTCGGCGGCCGGGTTGATCAGGCTGGAGATTTCGGCCGGGCAGGGGGCGTCCGCAGGCACTTCAGGCGGCGTCATGATCGTCATCACCGCGTTCTTGATCGGCAGGCTGGCGCGGTGGCAGTCGGTGCATCCAATCTCGTCGAGCACCGCGCGACCGCGCTTTACCGAAGCTTCCTTACCACTTGGAATCTGCTGCACCGGCGGGCGGAACATCGTTACGTAGGATGCCAGTGCGCTGACGTTGCCGACCGTGACTTCATCGATCATGCCGTCCAGATCGCAGTCCTTGTGGCCGACCTTTTCCACCGCCTGCACGCTGAAATGGAAGTCCAGCGCGTCGCGCGCGAAGTGGCGAACGCTTGAGCTGATTCCGCCCCACTGGAAGGGCCGGATCACCAGATCTTGCTGCACGCCGACCACCTTGCTGAGGTCGTCGGTGCAGGCGCCGGGGGCGCTGCAGGTGGTGCTGAACACGCCGAAGTCCACGCCTTTGCTGGTCAGCGGGATCGAGCGGGCAACGCCAGGCGTGCGCCCGGCAGCACTGCGAGTGGCTGCAGCGCGCGCGGCCAGCTCCGTGCTCATCTCCGTGGCCAGCCGTTGGGTGTAACCGGTGCCGAACACATGCGGTGGATTTCGCGCGAACTTGGTCAGCACGCTGTTGGGCTGGCCGAGATACTCGGGAAACTGGTCGTTGATGAACGCCGTACTGGCGACGCCGGCAGGGCCGCCCTGGGCGCCCGGGCGACGCACCGCGGCCGGCGTTGCCGCATCCGCCGGTGTTTCCTTGCCGATGGTGTTGTGGCATTCGAAGCAGCTCTGCGAATCGATGCCGTTGACGCGCAGAAAGGGCCAGGCGTCCTGGTCATCGGTAACCCCGCGCGGGTTCCAGGTCTTGCGCTGCAGCGAGCGCGGCCCGTTGCGGCCCTCACCGTGCCCGTTGGCCACTTCAAAGGGGTTGTTGAACAGGTTCTGGCCAGCCTCCAGCACCACCTTCAATGGGTACTTGCCGGCAAGCAGTGCGGCTTGATCGATGTTCGGTTCGCGCTGCGGAGTCGGCGTGCCAGGAGGCGGTTGCGCGACGTACAGCGACGGATTGATCAGGCGTACTCCGTGCGGTCCGAATTCGACAGGCGCCGCAGCGGGCTCGCTCGCCCTGAGCACGTTTGAACTGAGCAGACCCAACATGAGCACAGCAAAATGGCGCGCAGACATGACTCCCCCCTCGGGCGATGGCTGGACAGGGCGGAGAGCTGACGGTTCGACGGTCTGCCGGGAACAGGGGTGCGTCTGCAGCAGGACCGTCGAACCGACAGCCTCCGTGGCCTGACCTTGCGACCGCGATCACACTCAGCACAAGCGCTGTTTTGTGACTGAACGGTTTTTTACGCGCCCGGATCTGGTCCGGAAAGGTCTCTTCAAGTGCCGCCGCGTGTTCGGTGGCGGCCTTGAATCCGTAGTGGGATCAGCGGATTAGCGCGGCGATCACCAGCGGGACTTGAGTTGACTGCGCGCGCCGGCAGCAGGGCTGTCCACCCTGTTGGATCTGGCAGGCCGATGCGACCTGCGGACGCCCGCTGTTTGGGGCGGAATTGGGCGAAAGTGCGCAAAACTGCGCTGCCCGCGCGACTGCGCCCGGCGGCGTGAGGGGGCGCCGCCGCGTGCTGGGGCGCGGAGCTGATGCGTCGCTACCGCAGCGGCCTCGGCGCGGGCGTCCGCAGAACGCATGCAGAACGCGCGCAAGCCCAACGAGAAAGGCCACCCGGAAGGGTGGCCTAAGTCGTTGAATCTATTGGTGGGCGGTGCAGGGATCGAACCTGCGACCCTTGCCGTGTGAAGGCAATGCTCTACCGCTGAGCTAACCGCCCGAAGCCGCGCATTGTGCACAGGTGTTGGGGCGAGTTCAAGCCTCGGCGTGCGAGTGGCGGCCGCCGAAGCGGCGCAGGGCAGGCAGCAGGGCCAGCGCGGCTACGCAGGAGGCTACGGCGAAGGCGAGGGCGCCGTCGCCTGCCTTCCACAGGGCGCCTGCGATCAGCGCGCCGAGCACGCCGCCCAAGCCGGAGCCCAGGCTGTACATCAGGCTCTGTGCGCCGAGACGATCGGTTTCGGGGAACAGCTCGACCACGCGCTGCATGCAGGCCACGTGGAAGGCGCCGAAGCCGATTGCATGTGCGGCCTGCACCAGCAGCATCGCGGGCAGGGACTGCGGCAGTACGGCGATAGCAAGCCAGCGCAGCGCGGTGATGCAGATCGCGATCTGCAGGGTGCGCTGGGCGCTGACCCGTCGCAGCAGGCTTCCCGCGTACATGAAGAGCACGATTTCGGCGACCACGCCCAAGCCCCAGAGCTGACCCACCACATCGGTGCTGTGGCCATGCCGCTCCAGCTGCAGGGTGAAGAACAAGTAGTAGGTGCCGAAGCTGATCTGGGTCAGCATCACGATGGCGATGAAGGCCGGCACGCCGGGTCGACGCAGCAGCTCCCAGAGGCTGGCCTGGCTGGGTGGCGGGTCGGTGTCCAGACGCTTCTGCGCAGGCAGGGCGTGAGTGATCAGGGCCGTGGCTAGAATTCCTGCGCCCATCACCCAGGGCAGATCGGGTGCGTTGCCGTGCTGCAGCAGCCAGCCGTAGCCGACCGCGAGCACGATGAAGCCCAGCGAACCCCACAGCCGCACGCGGCCGTAGTCGTGCTTTCGCGGCCCGAGGCCGGCCAGGGTGAACGCTTCCAGCTGGGGAAGGATCGCGTTGTAGCAGAGGCTGAAGGCGGCCATCGACAGCGCCAGCAACCACAGATGCTCGGCGCCGAAGAAGCCGAGAAAGAACACCACCGAGGCCCACAGCCCGCCCAGCAGCCAGGCTTTGGGGCGCGCCGAGCCGCGTGCGAAGTGGGCGAACAGCGGTGGGCCGAAGATGCGGGTGCCGTACCACAGCGCGAACAGGCTGCTGATCGCCAGCGCGCCGTGTCCCATGCCCTCCATCCAGCGCGCGAAGTACGGAGTGAACACACCGATCGCGGCGTGGTAGGCGAAGTAGACGGCGGAGAGCCGCCAGTAGGGCAGGGTGTGCATGGCGCATTATCCGCGCCCTTGCCCTCGACGACGATGCGCTGAAGGTCGTGGGTGCCCGCGCTGTGCGTCCTTTCCAGCGCTGTTTTTCGAACTTTGTTCCCCGCATCTGCCCACTGCTGCTGCCCGTGAATGCGTGCTTGCGGTCACGCAGGTGCGGGACAGGCCGGGACAGATCGGATGTTCGCGGGCCCGCGCCGGAAGCCCGCGCCTGCGCTGTCCCCCGTGTTCCCGCCTTGTTCCTTCCTGGAAGCGATCCGCGCTCTTAGGGTCCGCCTCGCTGCGATCCCGCAGCGACTGTCCCGCCGCCGCTGTGGCCTGCAGGCCCGGCAGGTGGCCCTTACCCAGGAGCCCCGCCATGAATCGCCTCCGTTCCAAACCCCGACTGCCCGCCCGGTTGCTGCTGGGCCTCGGCCTGACCGCGCTGCTGGGAGCGACGTCCGCGTTCGCTCAGGACGACGCGGATGCAGGCGAGCGGATTGTTTCGCCCGCGTTGATGGATGTGATCGAAAGCTGGTCGGACCCGCTCGACACGCTGGAAGCGGCAGCGCTGGAACGTCACCCCGAGCTGATCCATCGCTACGCGCAGCTGCTGGGGCGGCACTATCGCAAAGGCCTGGCGGCGCACCTGGCGGAGGCGTATCCGGAGGCCTACGAAGAGATCGCGCGTGAGATTCCGGCCGAGCGCTACAGCGACGCCGAAGCTGTAGCCTGGCTGATGTCGACGCGCGACGCAGACTGGAGCGGTCTGCAATCCGAGCCGGGCATCGTCGCCGGCGGGCTGGGCTTCGCTCAAGTGGCGGCTCGCGAGTTCCCGCGGCTGGTCGCCGAGGTTGAGGCCGGCTCCACCAGTCCGGCGCGGCGAGGCATAGCGCTTCTTGACCATGTCGCCGACCTGCGTGACCCGGAGCTCGAAGCCGAGGCGCGGCGCCTGGTCGGCACGTTCAAACCGTTGCCCTTGCAGAACTGTCGCTGCTCCACGGTGCTGACGTTCCCGCATCAGCCTGACCCGTGGCAGACCGAGGTCAACGAGAACCACAGCAGCTCCTGGGGCAGACTTCCAAAGAAAGAGCGTCAGCTGAACTATTTTGTTGGCGCGCGCGGCGCTGCGAAGGACATCAACTTCTACCGTCGAAGCCGTCACAACACCTGGGAAGTGGACCGCATCAAGGGCACCAACTACAACCAGATGCGGGTGCGCATGCTGTGCACGCAGAACGGCCTGCCCGGCGGTGTGGAATGCGGCAACGGCACGTGCCGGGGTGACCTAGCGGTGCGCGTGGCCTATGCCAGCCGCGTTGGCCAGCAGGTTGCCTATGGCGGCCCGTGGTCGAAAGAGGCGCGCGCGGTGGCGTCCGACTGGGCGCAGCTGAAGTACGACCCGCCCGGCGCGCCGCCGATGACGACCCTGTTCTCGAAGGGCGTTGCGGTGTCCGGGTTCACCTCCAGCAACTGGAACTCGCAGGCGATCATCCAGGTGTTGACCACCGCCGCGCAGGTCGGCCTGGTGGTGGCCACCGACGGCTCGGCCGCAGGTGCACTGCTTGAAGGAAACCTGGTCAACGACACCATCACGGCACTCTTTGGGCTGGTCAAGCGCGAAGGCAACCAGAGCAGTCACCACCAGGACATGTACGTGGCCTGGGATACCGCCAACACCGCGCCGATCACCCTGCTGCCGAACCAGACCCATCTGTTCGAGCTCAACACGCTGGCCAAGGTCTACGGACGCGGCTACGGTGGCGACAGCAAGAGCTGGGCGAACGTCGACAGCTCTGCCTACCTGACGGCAGTGACCCGCAACTACCAGTGCGGCCTCGGCACCCAGGCGCCGACCCCCCGCGCGCACTGGTTCTGGGCGACGGCCGGCGCGCCGCACAGCAGCACCACCCTGCGCAATCTGGTCGGCAACTACGTGCAGACCGAGCTCGGCGTGTGGCCGACCAACGTGTCCCAGCAGGTCGGGCAGTTCCCTTAAGCCCAGGCCGAAGGGCCCTCAGCGACAGTGCGGCGGCGACCTTGAGGGTCGCCGCCGCATTTGCAATTCCCGTGTGGAACACGCGTGCGCGCAGCGATCGCGATGGCCTGGGCGTGAAGCATCTGTTAGCATCCGCGCCGCCTCACGGTGACCGCGCAGCGCTGCCATCAGCGTCCGCGGTTTAAACGGGAAGCCAGTGCGCGGCTGTGATGCCGCAAGTCTGGAGCTGCCCCCGCAACGGTAGGCGAGCGGATCTCGATCAGCGCAAGCGGATCGTGCCCGGTCTGGGCGAATACCACTGTGCAACTGCATGGGAAGGTGCCCGGATAGAAGGCGCAAGCCTTGGCTCGCAAGCCCGGAGACCGGCCTTGAGGGATGTCCCGGTGCGCGGTGGGCGCAGCCTTGGGGTGTGCGTCCGGCGTCTGCCCGGTCGTCTGCCTGCAAGTCTGTCTGTTGCTTCCTGCGCTCCGGGTGACCACTGCCCCAAGGCTTGCGCGGGTAGGCGCGAGCTGGAGATTTGCATGCACCCACTTGTCATCCGACGCGCCGCGCTTGCGGCCGCCGTTGCTTTTGTTCTTTCCTCGCCGGTCAGCGCGCAGTCCGAGGCCAAGGCCCTGGACCGCATCGTCGTCACGGGTTCGCGCACGCCGCAAACCCAGGACGCCACGCTGGCGGCGATCACCGTGTTTGACCGCGCCGATATCGAGCGCCTGCAGTCGCAGTCCCTGCTTGAGCTGCTGCGCGGGGTGCCTGGCGTTGCGCTCAGCAACAACGGCGGCGCCGGCAAAGTCAGCGGAGTGTTCATTCGTGGAACGGAAGCCCGCCACGTGCTGCTGCTGATTGATGGCGTGCGCGTAGGCTCGGCGACCAGCGGTACGGCCGCGTTTCAGGATCTACCGCTGGAGCAGATCGAGCGCATTGAGATCGTGCGCGGGCCGTTCTCAAGCCTGTACGGCTCCGAGGCCCTGGGCGGCGTGATCCAGATCTTCACCCGCGAGGCGCGCGGCGAGCCGCGGTTCAACGCTTACGTCGCTGCCGGCTCGCACGGCACGGCGCGTGGAAGCGCCGGCCTGGACGCGCGCAACGAGCGCAGCTGGTACCGCATCAACGCCGCAATCGAAGAAACCGACGGTTACAACGCGTGCCGGGGTTCGTCGAGCGGAGGCTGCTTCACCAACGAACCCGACGCCGACGGCTACGCCAACCGCAGCCTGCAGCTGGCCGGCGGTCTGCGCTTCTCGCCGTCTGCGGCGCTTGAGTTGCGCGCTCTGCGCGCCGACTTCGAAACCGAGTTCGACGGCAGCTTTACCAACGAGATGGAAGGCAGCCAGCAGGTCTACAGCGCCAAGCTCGATCTGAACCCCAGCGAGCGCGTGGCACTCGCCTTTCGCATAGGCCGCAACGCCGACCTCGCCGACAATTTCCTCAATGGCCGCTACCGCAGCAGCTTCGACACCCGCCGCAACACCGGCGGCGCGCAGGCCGATATCAGCCTCGGCGGCGGCCTGCTGAGCACGGGCCTGGACTGGCATCGCGACGAGGTCACCAGCAGCACCAACTACGTGATCAAGGCGCGCACCCAGAAGGCCTTGTTCGCGCAGTGGCAGCAGACGATCGGCAAAGCCTCGCTGCAGTTGGCCGGACGCCGCGATGATGACAGCCAGTTCGGCAACGAAAGCACCGGCAGCCTGCTGTGGGGCTGGAGTTTCACCGAGGGTCTGCGCCTGACTGCCAGCGCCGGCACCGCCTTCCGCGCGCCGAGCTTCAATGATCTGTACTTCCCCGGCTTCGGCAATCCCGATCTGAAGCCCGAGACCTCGGAGAGTCTGGAGCTCGGTCTGCGCGGCAGTCCAGGCTGGGGCGGTTGGGGTGTGTCGGTGTTCCGTACTGAAGTCGAACAGCTGATCGCTTTCGATCCGGTGGCCTTTGTTCCGGTCAATATCAACCGCGCGCGCATCGACGGCGTCGAGTTGAGTGCCGAAGGCGAGATTGCCGCCACCCATCTGCGTGCAAGCGCGACCTGGCTGGATGCGCGCAACGTCGCCGAAGGTGCGAACGATGGCCTGGAGTTGCCGCGTCGGGCGCCGCGTTCGGCCCAGATCGATATGGATCGCAGCCACGGGCGCTTCAGCTATGGCACCAGCCTGTTCGCAGCGAGCGCCCGGTTTGACGACCTCGGCAATTTTACCCGCCTGCCGGGCTATGCCACGGTCGATCTGCGGCTTGCCTGGGCATTGAATGCAGATTGGAACCTGCAGCTGTCCGGCAGCAACGTGCTTGATCGCAGCTTTGAAACGGCCGCGTTCTACAACCAGCCCGGCCGCACCTGGATGCTGGGTCTGCGCTACAGCCCGCGCTGAGCGCGCCCGTTCCAAAACCGCCTCGGCCCCTGCGGGCGCCGAGGCATCAAACCACTAGGAAACCGCCATGATCCCACGCCTGTCCGATCGCCCCTTGCCACTGCTGCCCACGCTTGCGGTGCTGGCCCTGTGGATGCTGCTGACTCGGCTGCCCGATGCCAGCCAGTGGCTGCATGTCCGCGATGCCTCGATGGCGGTGTTCTTCATCGGCGGACTGCTTCTTCGCAGCCCTCTGGCCTTCGCCGGTTTCGTCGCGCTGGCCTTCGGCATCGACGCGGTAGTGTTTGCGCGCACCGACATGCTGCATCTGTGCCTGAGCCCCGCCTACGGCTTCCTGATTCCCGCCTACGGAATCCTGTGGTTCATTGGCCGCTGGCTGGCGCCGCGTACACGGGTGGATGCGCGCGGGCTGGTGATCGCCACCGCGGCTGGCGTCACTGCCGCGGTGCTGTCGTTTGCGATCTCGAACGGTTCGTTCTACGTCTTGAGCGGCCTTTTCGGCGAGCTCAGCCTGGCCGGTTTTGCTGCACAGTTCGCGCGCTACGCCCCGGGCTTTGTTCTGACGGGTAGCGCATGGATTGTTCTGGGCCTGTTCGTGGTGGGCCTGCTGCGGCGCCCGGCACCTGAGGCGGCACAGGCCGCATGAGCCTGCGCACCTGTCCGGCGCTGTTGATCGCGGCGCCGGCCTCGGGGCAGGGCAAGACCAGCTTCACCGCAGCACTGGCGCGCGCCCATCGGCGCCAGGGCCGCCGTGTGCGCGTGTTCAAGACCGGCCCGGACTTCCTCGACCCCATGCTGCTGGCCCGCGCCAGCGGCGCGCCGGTCGGCAACCTCGACCTGTGGATGGGCGGCGAGCAGGAGGTGCGCGCGCAGCTGCACGCCGCCGCGGGCGAAGCCGATCTGATCCTGGTCGAAGGCATGATGGGCCTGTTCGATGGCCAGCCCTCGGCGGCCGACCTCGCGCAGACGTTGGGCCTGCCGGTGCTGGCGGTGATCGATGCCAATGCGCTGGCGCAGACCTTCGGCGCGCTCGCGCTCGGGCTGGCCCGCTATCGCCCGCAGTTGCCGTTTGCCGGCGTGGCCGCCACCCGCGTCGCCAGCGCCTGGCATGCGCGTCTGCTGCGCGAAAGCCTGCCGCCGGAGATCGCACTGCTGGGCGTGCTGCCCGAGTGCCCGCAGGGGCGACTGCCCGAGCGCCATCTGGGCCTGTTGCCGGCCTCTGAAATCGATGATGTGGACGCGCGCATCGATGCACTGGCCGATGCACTTTGCGCGGATGGCCTGCCATCGTTGCCGGCGCCGGTGGCGTTTCCATCCTCAGCGCAGCCGCCCGTGCCCGCGCTGATGCGCGGCCGTCGTATCGCGATCGCGGCCGACGCAGCCTTCTGTTTTGCCTATCCCGCCAACCTCACACTGCTGCGTGAGGCGGGCGCTGAGCTGATCGAGTTCTCACCGCTGGCGGGAGATGCGCTGCCGGCCTGCGATGCGGTCTGGCTGCCCGGCGGCTATCCCGAGCTGCATCTGGACACGCTCGCGGCCCGTCGTGACCTGTGGGCCGCCCTGCATGCGCATGTCGAGGCAGGGCGCCCGCTGCTGGCCGAATGCGGCGGCCTGCTGAGCCTGCTCACGCGCCTGCAGGATGCTGATGGGCACTCGGCAGCGCTGGCCGGCCTACTGCCCGGCGGCGCGCGAATTGGCGCACGGCTGGCGGGCTTGGGACTGCAGCAGGTCGATCTGCCGGAAGGGCGAGTGCGCGGGCACAGTTTCCACTACGCGCAGGCCGAGATCGGCCTTGCTCCGATCGCGCATGCGCTCGATCCGAATGGCGCGCCGACCTCCGAGCCGGTGTACCGACGCAAGCGGCTCACCGCCAGCTTCGTGCACTTGTACTTCGCGTCGAACCCAAGCGCAGCCTGCGCCCTGTTCATGGAGTGAACATGATCAATGATCCACACCACGCCGCCTGCACGCTGATCCTCGGCGGCGCCCGCTCTGGCAAAAGCGCCTACGCTGAGCGTCTGGCTGCAAACAGCGGGCACGAAGTCGTGTACTTCGCCACGGCCACTGCAGAGGATGGCGAGATGCAGACGCGCATCGCCCATCATCGCGAACGCAGGCCCGCACACTGGCGCACGGTCGAGTGTGCGCGCGGGCTTGCCGGCGCACTGCACGGGGCCGCCGCTCCGGGCCGCTGCCTGCTGGTCGATTGCCTGACCCTGTGGGTCTCGAACCTGTTGTTTGAGGAAGGCGAGTCGTCTTGGGAGACCGAGCGCGAGGCGCTGCTGAATGTGCTGCCGACCTTGCCCGGCAGCGTGCTGCTGGTCAGCAATGAAGTCGGCCTGGGCGTGGTGCCGATGGGCGCGATCAGCCGCCGCTTTGTCGACGAAAGCGGGCGCCTGCACCAGGCGCTGGCGGCGCAGTGCGAACGCGTGGTGTGGGTGGCTGCCGGCCTGCCGCTGGCGCTGAAAGGTCCGCTGCCATGAGCTGGTGGACGAGCGCCTGCGCACAGCCAATCCGAGCCGCCGCTCAGGCGGCGCAGGCGCGTCAGCGCGAGCTCACCAAGCCGGCCGGGTCGCTGGGGCGGCTGGAGTCACTGGCGATCGAGCTCGCCGGCCTGCAGGGCCGCGCGCTGCCGCGCGTCGATCGCGTGTGGATCGCGGTGTTTGCCGGCGACCACGGCTTCGCCAGTGAAGGGGTATCGGCCTATCCGCAGGCAGTGACCGGCGAGATGCTGCGCAACTTCGCGCGTGGCGGCGCCGCGATCAGCGTGCTGGCGCGTGCGCTGGGCGCCGAGCTTGAGCTGATCGACCTCGGCACGGTCAACGACCCCGGCGAGCTGCCGGGCGTGCGCCGCGTGCGTATCGCAGCCAGCACTGCCAATTTCCTGATCGCACCTGCTTTGGGCGAGGCCCAGTTGCTGCGCGCATTGGCCGAGGGCGCCGCCAGCGTGGCGCGCGCACGCGCGTCGGGTGCTGAGCTCTACATCGGCGGGGAGATGGGCATCGGCAATACGTCCTCGGCCGCAGCTCTGGCCTGCGCACTGCTGCGCGAATCGCCCGAGCGCGTGGCCGGCCGTGGCACCGGGCTCGACACCGCAGGCCTTGAGCGCAAGCGCGCGCTGCTGCGGCGTGCGCTGCTGCGGCATGCCGATGCGCGAACGCCGCTGGAGATCCTGCGAGCCTTCGCCGGCTTTGAAGTGGCCGCGCTGTGTGGTGCCTTCATCGCCGCCGCGCAGGCAGGCCTTCCCGTGCTGGTCGACGGCTTCATCGCGACCGCGGCGGCCCTGTGCGCGCAGCATCTGAATCCCGAGGTGCGGCCCTGGCTGCTGTTCGCGCACCGCTCCGAGGAGCTGGGCCACCAGCGTCTGCTGCAGGCTCTCGATGTGCAGCCGCTGCTGGATCTGGGCCTGCGTCTGGGCGAGGCCAGCGGTGCCGCCGTAGCGGTGCCGCTGCTGCGAATGGCCTGCGCCCTGCACGCGCAGATGGCGACCTTTGCGGAGGCCGGTGTGAGCGGTGCCGCCGATGCTTGAACTGCTGCGACATGGCGACACTGGGCAGGCTGGCTTTCGAGGGCAATTGGACGATGCGCTCCGCCCGCTCGGATGGGAGCAGATGGAAGCTGCGGTCGCGGGCCGCTATTGGCAGCGCGTTCTGAGTTCACCGCTGCAGCGCTGCCAGCGCTTCGCCGATGCCTTGGCGCGCCGGCTCGGAGTGCCGCTGCAGATCGAAGCCGCGCTGGTCGAATACGACTTCGGTGACTGGAGCGGGCGCACCCCCGCCGAGTTGCACGTCGAACAGCCCGAGGCGCTGGCGCGCTTTTGGAGTGATCCGATCGGTTGCGCGCCGCCCGGCGCGGAGCCGCTGCTGGACTTTGACCGTCGGGTTGGTGAGTGCCTGCAGCGCGTTCGGACCGAGTGCAAGGGCCTGCGCACGCTCGCAGTCACGCACGGTGGGGTGATGCGGCTTGCGCAGTGTCGGCAGCGCGGCTGGCCGCTGACGCGCATCAGCGAAATCGAGGTGCCGCATGCAAGTCTGATGCGCCTTCGCCTTGAAATCTATAGCCAGTCGGCTGTGCTGGCGACATGAATTCGTTCTGGTTCGCACTGGCCTTTCTGACCCGGCTGCCGACTCCACGGCTCGATTTCACCGATCAATCGCGCCAGTCGCGCGCGCTGCTGTGGTATCCGCTGGTGGGCGCACTGATCGGTGGGCTGCTGTCCTTGGGCTGGCTCGCAGGGGCATGGCTTGAAGTGCCTCAGCTGCTGCGGGCGGGTCTGCTGCTGTGGGCCTGGGTGTGGATCAGCGGGGGGCTGCATCTCGACGGTGTGGCCGACTGCGCGGATGCCTGGGTGGGCGGCCACGGTGATCGCGAACGCACGCTGCGCATCCTCAAGGATCCTGCGGCAGGCCCGATGGGCGTGGTCGCGATCAGCCTGGTGCTGCTGCTGAAGTTCGCTGCGCTGGCTTCGCTTCCGAGCGATGCCTGGCAGTGGCTGTGGCTGGTCCCTGCGTCGGGTCGCGCCGCTGCGGTGTGTTTGTTTCTGAGCCTGCTCTATGTGCGCGCTGATGGCCTGGGCAGCGCGCTCGCGCAGGTGCCGCGGGGTGCGGCCGTGCTTGTCGTTGCGATGACGGCAGCGGTGGCGCTGCTCCCTGGTTTGACCGGATTGGGGATGCTGCTGGCCACGCTTGCCGTGTTCGTGCACTGGCGCGCCGACTGCCTGCGGCGACTGCAGGGCTTCACTGGCGACGCGGCCGGGGCCTTGATCGAGCGCGTCGAGACCGCCGCCATCGTCGCGGCCTGTCTGATCGGCGTGTGGGTGCGCTGAAGCGGACAGGATCTGCGTTACGCACGCGCGAAGCCTGGATCAACTGGAGCCACGAGGTAGGCGTTGCGCGCACCGGTGCCGCCTGGATCGGAATCGAGCGCTTTCGCAGGCGCGGTGCTGACACGCGGGGGGCATTCGCGGGTTTTCAGAGCGTGCCCACGGTCTCTTGGACTTCGTTTGGCGCTCGGCTTCTCCACGACGTGCTGGTAGATGCGCTGCGCTTATCTACCCTACAAGTGAGAGTGACGCCCTGCGCGGATCGAAGCCGACCACTTCTGTCCGCTTCGTACCAGGCAGTTCCCCTTTCGTAGCCGCAGGTCAGATAAGCGCGGTAGCCGTAGAGTAGGTAAGCGCAGCAACCGTAGGGTAGGTAAGCGCAGCGCACCTACCAGATCTACGAATCTAGCCGGATCACCGAGCTCGCGCCGCATGGCCCGTTTCCCGAAACCGACCCCAACTCTACGACCCTCGCGGCAACCGTAGGGTAGGTAAGCGCAGCGCACCTACCAGCTCTACGAATCTCGCCGGATCACTGAGCGCGCGCAGCATGGCCCGTTTCCCGAAACCGACCCCAAATTCCGCGACGATTCCAGTTCGCGACCCACGCACTGGGAAAAGTGCCGAACCCTGATTAGGCTGCAGCGCCTGCCGCGCTGAAGTGGCATCCATCGAGGTCCACACGTGCTCAAGAGTTTTCGCTTGCTCAGCCTGATCGAAGGTCTGTCGCTCATCACCCTGTTGCTCATCGCGATGCCGGCGCGGCGCTACTTCGGGCTCGACTTCGTGTGGCCGGTGGGCATGGCGCACGGTCTGCTTTGGATCGCCTACGTGCTGATGTCGCTGGCGGTCAGCCACCTGCAGCGCTGGTCGGTCTGGCTCTGGCTGTTGGCCTTGCTGTGCTCTGTGCTGCCCTTCGGCTTCGTGCTGCTGGACTGGCGACTGAAGCGCATCGCGGCTTCGACGGATGCTGCCGCGCCAGCCGGTGCGAGCGCATGAGCCCGAGAGCGATTCCAGCGTCGCGCGAGACGTCTGCCGACGTCGAGCGACGGCTGGCGGATCTGCTGACGGTGAATCCGCAGATTCACGCGCTGATGCTGAGCTTGCGTGCGCAGCTGCGCGCGCTGATTCCCACAGCGGCCGAGCAAGTCAAATTCGGAGGCCTGCTGTACGTGCTGGAGCAGCCCGTGTGCGGGCTGTTCGCCTACAAGGCGCATGTGAGCCTGGAGTTCGGTCAGGGCGCGCGCTTGCCCGACCCGCAGGGTCTGCTGCTGGGGCAGGGCACGTATCGGCGTCACCTGCGTTTCGATGACGCGGCTGCGGTCGACGCCCACATGCTGGCCGAGTTTGTACGTGACGCCGCGGCCCTGCCTGTCGTCTGAGCCGTTCGGCTGCACCACCCGTCAATGGCCGAGGGCTGCGTGCGGGAGCGCAGCGCAGCCAGGCATTGATCGACACCCTTTGCTCTCAGAACAAGGACCAGCTCAGGTTGAACCCGATGCTGCGCTCCTGCGCCAAGGCTGAAAGCTCGTCGGGGGTGGCGAAGTAGGTGCGATCGAGTGCGTTGCGGGCGTAGACCTGCAGGTTCCAGCGTTCGCCCAGCGGCAGGCTGTAGTCGAGGTCGACCAGATCGACTGCGGGGCGCTCGACCTCTTCGAAGCCCGGCCGGCGCATGCGCGTGCGGTGCTGATAGAGCAGGCCCAGCGTGCCCGGGCCGAGGGCGTAGCGCGCATCGAAGGTGTAGGTCAGCGGCGGCGCGCCATACAGGGGCTGGCCGCTGAGTTCATCCTTGCTGCGAACTACCGCACCGCTGGCGGACAGCTGCAGCGCCTCGCTGGGCTGCCAGCCCAGGCTCAGCTCGAAACCGTGCAGTCTGGCCTCGCCGATATTGGTGTAGCCATTGATGCCCGGTGCGACTTCGAACAGCTGGATCAGTTCGTCCACATCCGTGCGCCACAGGTTTGCCTGCGCCTGCCAGTCGCCGAAGCGCAGCCCATAGCCGAGATCCAGTCCGATCGAACGCTCCGAGCCGAGGTCGGGGTTGCCGAGAATGTCGCCCTGTGCGGTCACGCCGCTGAAGAAGCGCTCCTCCAGCGTCGGGAAGCGATAGCCGGAAGCCAGGTTCAGGCTGAGCCGCTGCGTCGGGTCGAGATTCCAGACGCCCCCAAGATTGAAGGCCTGGTCGCTGTCACTTGAGCTTGCGCCCGCCTGCGACTGGCGGCTCCGACTGGCGCGGGCGCCGGCTTCGAGCTTGAGCGTATCGCCCAGTGTCCAGTCGGCAATACCGAAGGCCGACCAGGTGTCTTCTTTGGCGCCGCGCAGGCTGAATGTTCGGTTGGAAAACGTCTGGCGCGCGTCAAAGCCGTTGACATCGCGACGCCCCAGAAACTCGACGCCTGCATTGAAGGCAAGCCTCTCTGAGCCCCAGCTGTGCTGCGCGGTCAGGCCGTAGTCGGTGCTTTCGATGTAGGCCCAGCTGTCTGGCGTGCCGGGGCGCTGGTTGTAGGTCAGCAACGACTGCTCGTGCCCGGAGACGCGCAGGTCGAAACCGCCGCTGTGACTGAGATGTACGCTGGCGACGGTGTGTCGGTCCTCGGGGTAGGTCGAGTCGCGTTGCGGGAAGCGACTGTTGGACTTGCCGATGTCGGTGGTGCGCGAGGGCAGCAGCAGGGCGTCGAGCTGCAGCTCGCCGAAGGCCCGCTGCCACTGCAGGCTGGCGCTGTCGCGACGGTAGCTGGTGTTCAGCGGCGTGCCGTCGGGTGCCTCGCTGTCGCCCGCGCGTCGGCGCGAGATTCCGATCGAGAACGCCTCGGTACCGTGGCCCGCCACCAGCAGGCTTTCGCGGCCCGCGCTGGCGTAGCCGCCCACCACTTCGCTGCCGTCGAACCAGTGCGGTTCGATCGAGATCGCGCCGCCCAGAGCACCCGGGCCGAAATGCACCGTCGAGGGCCCGCGGGTGACGCTGAGCGCGCCGAGCAGTGCCGGATCAACGAACGAGATCGGAACGCCCGCGCGACGTTGTGCGGTGATCGGCATGCCGCTCAGCAACACCAGAATCCCGTTGCCGCCGCTGCCGCGGATCGAGAAAGTCTCGAAGGCGCCGTTCTGTCCGGTGGCGCCGATGCCGGGAATTCGCACCAGCAGGTCCTGCACGTCGACGGGCGCGCCCGGTGAATCGCGCCAGCTGATGCGATCGGTGCTGAGGGTGTCAGGCAGATCCGACACGGTGCCCTTGGCGACCACCTCGATTCCGTCCAGCTTCTGGCTCTCGTCGCGGCTGGGCACACCCGCATCGGCACTGGAGGCGGCATCGGCGACTACGGCTGCATCCGTTGGCGAGGGAAGAAGCGACAGAGCGAATCCGGCGAGCAGGGCATGAGGCAGGGGTTTCAGGCGCATGGGTGGGGTACGAATCAAGGAGACCGCGCAGTGTAGAAGTGCGAAGCGGCGGTGACATCCACCGCGAGGAGGAGATCACCACCGGGGCAGGGTGCTGGCTTCGGCCTTTGATTCCTCAACGCAGGTAGCGAAGGGCTATGCTTGCGCGCCCTGCACCCGGGTGCCCGAGCCTGTTGATCACGGAATGTCCTTGAACGGTCTTCGCCTGCAATTGGCGTTGTTCTATGTGCTGCTGTCGCTGCCGGCCTTGCTGGTGATCGAACGCGCCGTGTTCGGCTGGAAGTTCGAAAACATGCTGATGCAGCTGGACGACGGCCGCGTTGAGCGCCTGCTGGCACGCGAAGTCGTCGCGCTGGACACCGCGCGCGCTGCGGGTGCGCGCGCCGAGGAACTGGAGCTGCGATTGCGGAATCTGGTGCTGCGCCTGGAACGCCCCCGCGAAAGCCTCGGCACCTCGGCGGCCTTCGTGCTGCTGGAACTCACGTCGCACCCTTTCGAAGCCCGGCTGCATTCGAGCGATGGGCGGGTCGTAGTCGCAGCGACCGCCGGGCCCGTCGAGACCGCGGGCCGAACCCGATCGGATTGGGTGCGCCGCGCCTGGACAGCCCCCTTGCCGGAGCGCAGCGGCCATGCGCCCCTGCACATCGAGCTGGAGCTCGCGGTGCCGACCCCGTGGAAGCTGTCGCTGGAGGCCGTGAGCTTCGAATGGCGGCTGGCCGTGGCCTATCTGCTGATCTTCCTGCTGGGTTCGGCCTGGTTTCTGCGCTGGCGCGTATTGGGCCGGGTGTCGAGCATGGTCGAGGCGGCCGGCGCCTGGGCGCGCGGCGACTTCAGCGTGGTGCTCGCAGACCGCAGCACGGATGAACTCGGCCGCCTGGCGCAGGCCTTGGATCGCATGGCGACCGACGTGCAGGCGCTGGTCGGAGCACGCGCACGACTGGCCAGCCTGGAGGAACGACAGCGGCTGGCGCGCGATCTTCATGACACCGTAAAGCAAAAGGCCTTCGCGCTATCGCTGCAGCTGGGGGCTGCGCGCGACAGCACCACCGAAGCGGCCCGCGACCAACGCCTGACCGAGGCCCAAGCGCTGATGAGCGAGATCCAGCACGAGCTCGCCGAGCTGTTGCAGGACATGCGCAGCTCACCGCAGACGGCGGCAGACGACGCGGCTCGCATCGACCTGGTGCCTGCGATCCAGCAGCGTTCCGACGACTTCATCCGCCGCAGCGGACTGGCCTGCACGCTCACGCTGCCGCCTGCACTGAACGTGCCGGCCGCGGTCGCAGACGTCGCCTTGCGTGTGCTCGACGAAGCCCTGACCAATGTCTGGCGACACGCTGGGGCGCAGACCGTGCGCATCGGGCTGACGGATGTGTCGCTGCCGGGAACCCCGGCTGCAGGCTTTGAATCGATGTCCATCTTGAGGCAAACGCCCCTGCGGTGGCGCCTTCAGGTTGAGGACGATGGACGCGGATTCGAGGGTGCATCCAAAGGCGGTATGGGACTGAACAACATGCGCGAGCGCGCCAGTTCGATTGCGGCGCACTTCGGGATTGAACGCGCGCCGGGCGGCGGCACGCGCGTCGTGCTGGAACTGCCTCTGTCGGAGCCCGCACGATGAGCCCCACCGCGCTCAAAGTGTTGCTGGTCGACGACCACGCCGTGGTGCGCCAAGGCCTGCGCGCCTACCTCGAACTGCAGGCCGGGATCGAAGTCTGTGCCGAAGCCGACGGCGCACGTCAGGCCGGAGAACAGGCGCAGCGCACCCAGCCGGATGTCGCCATCGTCGATCTGGTGATGCCCGGTGAAGACGGCATCCAGGCGACCCGCTGGATCTGCAGCGTCAGCCCGCACACGCGCGTCCTGCTGCTCACCTCGCGCCTCGGCAGCGCCGACGTCCAACCGGCCTTCGACGCCGGCGCAGCGGGCTATCAGCTGAAAGAAATCGGCGGCAGTGAACTGCTCGACAGCCTGCACCGCGTCGCCCGCGGCGAACGCGTGCTGCATCCGCGGTTGCAGACCGCAGCGTGCAGCCGAGCAGGGCAGGGCGATCCCGCCAAGCGCACCGACGGCGCGCCACCGCGAGGCGTCGCTCCCGCCGTCGACGCTTCACTCAGCACGCGCGAGCGCGAGGTGCTTCTGCTGCTCGCAGAGGGCCTGTCCAACACCGAAATCGCCGAACGCCTGCAGATCGCCGACGCCACGGTCAAGACTCATGTAGGCAACGTGCTTGGCAAACTGCGACTGGCTGATCGCACCCAGGCTGCGGTGTGGGCGTGGCGGCATGGCCTTGCGCGATAGTGATCCGGCGTGCTGAACGTTCGTACTGCACCTTGAGTCGCTTTCATAGGGTGGGTCTTGACCCACCGGAGCTCCCCCCTGGCCTCGGTCCCGATCGCAGCCCAAGCGACCGTGTCGCGCCTCTCACGCCCTTGGCGTCAACGGCGCGTTTGATCCGCACGTGGTGAAGTTGCGGAAACCGCGGGTCAAGACCCAGCCTGTTGATCGGGCCTACCGAAGTTTGAAGTGCGCGGGCTCCATGCGGCCCCCACGGTCCGCGGTTTCTGCCCGTCGCCGCGCGGCGCTCGCGGCCAAGGGCGGCACGGAGCGTGCACCGCATGCTGGCCTTGGCGGTGGCGACGCTGGCGGAACCGTGAGGTTTGGCCGAGCATGCGCACCACTGCACCTACAACCGCTTCGGAGGCTGAATGCCTGCTTCGCCGTTTCGACTCCTGTCGCTCATGCTGCTGGCGCTGCTCTCCGCCTGCGCGGGGGCGCCGTCCAAGGTGCCGACTCCGCCCCGCGAACCGATGCCCCTGCCGGCCGGTAACATCGCGATTCCAGGTGAAGCTACCGGCACACTGGGCGGTGCGGCGTTTCGCTTCGAGGTGCCCGCCAACTGGAACGGCGAGCTGGTGATGTATCTGCATGGGTATGAGGCGCGCGGCCTACCGCGGGCGCTGCCGCTGCTGCAGGACGACTTCGATCGCTGGCTGCTGTCGGAGGGCTTCGCGGTGGCGCGCAGCGCTTATCGGACGCAGGGTTGGGCGGTGGCCGAGGCCGTGGAGGACAACGAACGTTTGCGTCAGCACATGCTGCGTCAGTTGCCCGGCATCCAGCGCACGTGGCTGATTGGCCACTCGATGGGCGCACACGTGGTACTGGCCACACTTGAGCGACATGGCGAGGCCTATGCCGGTGGGCTGGCGCTGTGCGGCGCCAATGCGCCGGCCATGGAGCTGATGCGAGACGGAATGCTGGCGCCGCTGGTGGTGGCCGAGGCGCTGCTGCCGGGCCTGTTCGGTGAGTACTCCGGCGGCCTGGCCGACCCTGCCGCACCTGAGGCGGTGGACGGTGAATCGATCGAGCGTGTGCTGACGAGAAACTCCACCGCGGCCGCGCAGCTGTCCGCCGCGTTCGATATCCGCCGTGACGATCTGGCCTTCGCCCTGATGTTCCGCTATCTGATCCTGCGCGAGTTGATCGACCGCAGTGGCGGTTTTCCGCTGGACAATCGCGAGGTCCGCTACGTCGAGCGCGTAGCTGTGCCGGACATCGACGCGCGGGTGCGCCGCTACCGCGCCGACAGCGTCGCTGAAGCCTACGTGCGTACCCACTTCGATCTGCAGGGCAAGCCCGATGCGCCGGTGCTGATTCTCTCGAACCGCTACGACCCCACGGTGCCTGCTCCTTTCTCTGCGCGCTATGCGGAGCTGGCGAACGCCTCTGGCCGCAGCGAGCGCGTATACACGCTGCCACCGGAAGGCGAGAGCCACTGCGCTTTCGATCAAGAGGCCGTGGATCGCGCATTCCAGACCCTGCAGAACTGGGCGCGACCGTGAGCCGAAGCTCGACCGCGGTACGCTCGGAGTGAACAGCCCCCTGACGCAACCGACGGCATTGCCGCTGGTGGATCTGTTGGCCTTGCCTGCACAGGCCGTGCAGGCACTGCGGGCAGCGCTGCAGTCGAAAGGCTGGCGAACGCGCGCGTTTGACGGCGCGGAAGAGTGGATTGAAGAACTTGCAACCGAGGTGCCCGAGCTGTTGCTGACGCGCGCTCAGGCCGTTCCGGTTGCAGCGGAATCCCTCGATCGGCTCAGCCTGCAGGACCCCCGGCTGGCGTCGGTACAGCTCGCGGCCTTGGGCGGGCGCGACCAGCGCCTTCCCGCCGAACTTGCCGGTGCCGATTTGTTCCTTGAGGAAACCAATGGGCTGGCGGTGGCGGCCCGCCTGCGCGAGTGGATGCAGTCCTTCGATCGCTCACCCTTTCGCGTGCTGCTGATCGACGACGACGCGGAAGCGCGCCTGTTCGCGGGCACGGTGCTGCGCCGGGTCGGCATGCAGGTGGAAGCGTTTGCGGACGCCGATGCGGCGATCGAGCGCGCCCGCGAATGGCGACCGGATCTGGTCTTGCTGGACCTCTACATGCCGGGCCTGGACGGCCTTGAAGTGACCCGTCGCCTGCGTGCGCAAAGCGCCGCACAGCTGCAGGTGGTGGTGCTGTCCGGCGAAGAGCGCCCGCAGGCGCGCTACAACGCGTTGCGGCTCGGGGTCGATGATTTTCTGAACAAACCGGTGCGACCGCGGGTATTGATCGCTGCGGTGCGCAGCCGCATCAAACGGGCGCGCCTGTTCGGAAGCCCTGCGCCGGCTGAGCCGGCGGCGACGGGCCCACGCCTGCGCCGCGGTGACTTTCTGCAGCGGCTGCGCCAGCGCCAGTCGGCGCCGGTGCCGGAGTGGCGAACGCTGGCTGCGCTGCGCATCGATGCCGCGGCCAGTCTGCGCGAACAGCTGGGCCTGGGCGCGACGGACGCGTTGGAGCGCGCGCTGTCAACGCGAATCGAAGCGGTGCTGGGCGCCTCAGACCGCTACTGCCTGTGGGAAGAACTGGGTTTTGGCGTGCTGGTCGAGCGCGAAGATGTAGAGGCCGTGCAGCAGCTGTTCGCGCAGCTGCTGGATGCCGTGCGCTCGCAGATTTTCGACATCGCCGGCGCGCCGCAGACGCTGACCGCTTCGATCGGCTTCGCACTGCCGCCGCTGCAGGGCGCTGATGTCGAAGCCGAACGCTGGATCGCGAGCGCGTTTTCGGCGGTCAGTGTGGCTGCTCAGTTCGGAGGCGATCGCGCCGAGGGCGTGCTTTCGCGCGCTGCCGATGCGCTGCCACCAGAGCGGGTGCTGGTGATCCGCCATGCGCTGGCCGACCTGGCCCGCGGCGGCAGCCTGCGCTTCGAGTTCCAGCCCCTGCTGCGGCTGCGCGGCGAGCGCAGCGCGTATGCGCTGAGTGCGAAACTGCGCGACCTGCGCGCTCCGCTGCAGGGCTACCCGCGCCGCGAATACCTGCAGATTGCGCGCGAGCAAAAGCAGCTTGGCGTACTCGATCGGATGTCCCTGTTCCATGCCTTCGAGACGCTCGCCGAGCAGCAGCGTCAGGCGCGGCATTGTTCGCTGCTGGTGCCGCTCGACCTTCAGGGTATCGACGAACGCCAACTGGCGTGGTTGGAGGCTGAAGTGCGACGTCGCCCCTATGCCGTCGCAGAGCTCCGACTGGAGCTTGAGGCCGCTCAGGTCGCAGACCCCGCCCACGCCGACACGCTTGCGCGACTTCAAGCCGGAGGTTGGACGCTTGCGTGCAACCTCAAGCAGTGGGACACGAGCTTGTTCGGCGCCCTGCAAACACTGCCTGTGCAGCTTCTGCGCATTGCCCATACGCAGCTCGCCAGCGTGCCGCCGCAGGAGCTCAAGGACGCAATTGCAGTCTGGCATGCCGCCGGTCGCGAATGGCTGGTCGACGAAGTGGCCGCCGTCGGCGCTGTCAGCGAACTGTGGGGGCTGGGGATCGATTATCTGCAGGGTGACGCTCTGGCTGCGGCCTCGCCGCGCCCGGATTTTGATGGGGAGGCGGCAGTGCAGTTCTGAATCCGAGCGGGCCTGAATTGAAGGGGCTTTGAGGATCCGTGTGGTGTGTTCTGCGTGCCCGCTGGGCTCTGGGGTCGCCTCGTCGCCAGTGTTGGTGCGCCGCAGGCGCAGCTGGTATGGCCGCTCGGTTCGGCTGGGTCTGGGGCATAGCATCGAGCGCCCGCGTCGGGTGCGCGTGCCGCGTACGGCCCACCGGAGATGGCGAAGGCGAGAGGCGCCTTGGTCGGCTCGACGCTTCGCGCGACCGACAGGCCTTTCGCCACCGTGCAGCGCGCCGAGTGATCGCAGTGGCTCGCTCTTCGAAGGTGTACTTCGCTTTCTTGGCTCAGCACGGAGTGTGGTGGTCAGGGCTCTGAAACGGCGCCGGCCGAACGGTTCCGACGGCCGCGGTCGTACTGCGGGCAGCATCGGCAAGAGGGTCCGCGTCGTGCGTCGCAGCGCCTGCGGCAACCGCGTCGAGGCGTGCAGCAGGCTCAGGAACCCCGGCAGCGTGCTGTCCGTACGGCCCGCAAACGCAGGTCCGCGTCCAGACGAATCGGCGACGCCCGAAAAAAAATGCGAACAGGTGGCGGGTTTTGCCGCGCGGCGACGACTCTATGGATCAAGGCGCCAGGACAGACCCGGAAGCCCCATCGATTGGCGCACGCCTGCGGCATTCGCCCCATCCAAGTAGACGGAGATACTCATGACTGCAACCGCCCACCCCCGCCGCGCGCTTGCGCTCGCTCTGGTCACCGCGCTGGGTGCCACAGCCTTGGCCGACACCGCCGCCGCGCAGGCCGCGACGCCAAGCTTCCAGGTGATCGAGCTGAACTACGCGCCTGCGCAGCAGACACCGGGTCTGGATCTGCGCCCGGGGCGCTATCTGCTGCAGCTGCAGGGCACGTCTACGGGAGGCTATGAGGGCCTGCTGCGCGGCCCGCGCAACGAGATCGTCGCCGAGCGCATCAATTTCAGTGCGAGCAGCGGCTGCGCCGCAGGGGTTCCGACCAGCGCCGCGCTCAGCACCCGCAGCCTGCCGGGTCAGCCGGGCTTGAACGTGTTGGAAATTGAGATCGGGAATGCGGCGGGTGGCTGTGCGCTGCGAGGGGTGCTGCCAAACATGGGCTTGACTACGCCCGAGAAGCCACCGCAGCCGCTCGAGTGCGATCCGCCGGTGGTGCTCGAACTGTTCGGGACTTCAGACTCAGGTCAGACCTGCAACATTGAGAAATGGGATCCGCCGATCACAGCGCCACGGCCTGATGTGAAGCCAGGTCATCAAATCAACCTGGCGGGGCGCAATTTCCATTGGGTTGAGCGCGCCCGGCTGCAGGCCAGTGAGGCGAGTGAATTCCGCGACGGCCGGTGCGTATTCAACTATGCCTATGCCGCAGAGAATGTTGGAAGGGCCCGCTCGGATGCCACGGATGGCAGCCTGATGCTGGCGCACCGTTACGGTCTGCAATTGGACGCACGTGTGCTAGCGAGCCTCCCCCCTGGGGGTACGCAGCGGATCCAGGGCCAGCTGGCTCTGCCGCCAGGCATCTGGCAGGTCTTCGCCCATGTGGATAGCAGCGCACAGGTTGCCGAGTGGGATGGCCAGAACAATGCTCGATCACTGATCGTTGAGATTGTGGGGAGTTGCGCAAGCTCGCGTTAGGGTCCAGACGGACCTGACGGCAATGTCGTCAGGTCCGAGTGAGGCCGGGGGGTTGCGTCAGTCTGTGGGAAGTTTGCGTAGACGTGCGATCTCGATGCGCGCGGATTCCATCCACGGAGGTTGCTCCCCGCGACTCCCTTCGTACATCGCCAACGCGGTCTCCAGCTCGACGATTGCTTCCTGCGTTCGTCCAAGCGAGGCCAACGCACTCCCCCGCACGTGATGTGCATTGGCAAGCTCTGCGCCTTCGTTCTGTCGCTGGAGTAACAAGCCAATGGACTCGCCCGCAGCTGCTTCCGCGAGGTCTGCGCGTCCAGCTTGATGGAGTGCTTCGGCCCGCCGACGCTCGAGGACTGCAAGATCAATTATTTTGGTCTTATCAGCTGTAGCCTTGGCTTCATCAAACTCGGCCAGAGCTTCGACTGGACGGTTCAGTCTGAGTAGGGCGTTTCCAAGATTCTGGCGAAACGCGCTCACCCATGACGCATGTGTCTCGGGAAGTGCATCCAACGCATCTCGAAAAGCATGTTCCGCTTCCTCGACACGTTGCTGGTGCTGCAGGCTGAACCCGAGGGCGTTCAGGGCAAGCGCAACTCTTGCGTGCTTCTTCCCGAAGCTTCGTCTGTGTATTTCCAGGGCCTGCCTGTGAGCAAGCTCGGCTTGTGAGTGTCGTCCCAGCTCTGCAAGCATCCCGCCATAGTTTCCAATGACGATTCCCACGGACGGATGGAATGGTCCACGGCTCTTCTGCAACGCCGCGGTGGCCTCCAGATAGAGTGGGATGGCCAGCTCAGGCCTCCCGTCATTGCGTAAGACCATTGCCAGATCGGCCTTGGTTTCAGCAATGCGCGGGTGTGCTTCCGGAAGCAGCGGCGTCATCAGGGCTATAGTACTACTGTGTTAGTAAATAATGCACTATGGCAAGCACTTCGAGTGAAGTGT
>CAZPHV010000025.1:0-65990 GCA_964586455.1 uncultured Aquimonas sp. | reverse complement strand
CTTGGATATGCGTCGGGAACATAAGTTCAATCAAGAATGCAACGCTACACTAGGACCTCCTGGCGCAGGGTCTGACCCCAGTGCTCGCGGATCGCGCGGTGGATGTCGTAGCTGTCCGAGACCACGGCGACGATGCCGCCGGGCTTGGCGAACTGCTTCAGCATGTTGCGGTAGGCATCGACCTCGCGCTCGCGACCCCAGCTGGTGATGGTGCTGTGCTCGGCCGCGGGGATGCTGAAGCCGGCCATGTCGGCGCCGTACCAGGCACGCGCGGCCATCAGCGCTGACACAGTGTCGGTGCCGAGGAAGTTCACGAGATGAGCCAATCCGCCGAGACCGGCGCTCTCGGTGCTCGACACGCCGCGCGCACCAAAGTCGTGCAGCTTGAAGGGCAGCTGGCCTTGCGCGTCGTCGCTGGTGCGCTGCAGGTAGTCGCGGATCGTCTGCTTGGCCTGCCAGCTGATCGTGGCCACCGTGACCGGATACCACAGACGCAGCAGCAGGGTTTCCATGTAGCTCGGCAGCCAGAAAGCTTCCGGGTCGGTCGACTCGATCGTCACCAGCGCCTGGTGGATCGGCACCACGTGGCCTTCGGGCACGGCGCGGATACGCAGCGGCAGGCGACCGCCGTGCACATCGACGATGCGCCGCCAGCCGGCCTCATTGAAGGGCTCGCCGTGGGCGGCGAAGACATCGCGCGCCTCATCGACATCGGCGTGGGTGATCGGCGCGCTGAAGTAGGCCTTCAGGATCGCCTGCAGGCCAAAGAACAGCACCTGCTCGTGCACGCCGCCGCGGCTCTCGACGTAGAAGAAGCTGGCGTCGGTGCCCGACGGATACTGCAGCCAGTGGCTGGCCTTGTAGCTGTCGGTGTTGAGGATCAGGTTGTCGAACGGGTGACGGATGTTCATGACGTGAAACTCCTTCGCGTCGAAAGCCGGTGGTCTGTCCGCCGGCGGTGGGGATGAGTGGATGCCTTGAGCGTGTCGATAACTCGCGTCGAAGCGGAGGTCATAGGGTGGGCCCTGGCCCACCATGGGCTCGATGCTCGCGTGTTTTCATCGATATCGGAGGGTTTGTTCACACGTGACCGGGGCGGTGTGCAGGGCTTGGTGGGCCAGGGCCCACCCTATGGGTTGACGTGTGGCCGAAGGACCGCCGGGTTGGGCGTGGTTGGACGGTGCCAATCCCATTCGGCTCAACCGCGGCCGATGAAGTATTCGAGGATGTGCAGGTGGTCCTCGAACAATCGTGGCCCCATCTCCAGCGCTTCGGCCACGGGGAACCAGCGCGCCTTGTCGGCGTCATCGCTGCCGCGCACGGCCGGCAGCTCGCCCTGCGGGAACTCGAAGTGGAACGCATGGGTGATCGTCCGCCCGCGCAGCGAACGCTCGGGGTGGTCGAAGACATGGCGGCCCCTGAGCGAGCCGCGCAGGACCGGCGCCGGCAGTTTTAGACGGGTCTCCTCGCGCAACTCGCGGATGCAGCCATCCAGCAGCGCCTCGTCCTGGCGGATGAAACCACCCGGCAGGGCCCACAGGCCCTTACCGGGCGCACTGCGGCGGCGGATCAGCAGCACATGGCCCGAGTGCACGACCACCGCATCGGTGGTGACGAAGGTCGGTGCGTACGGCGCTGCATTCCAGGCCGCACGGTAGTCGCGCAGGAAGCGGTATTCCTCGACCAGTTCGGCATGCGCCGGGTCGTGCCGACGGAAGGCATCGAGCATGGCGAATACGGGCTCCGGCACATTCGCGCGCACCAGCATCAGGCTGCCGTAGTCGCCGGGGCCGGTTTCGAACAGGTGGCGGCGCAGGTCTGTTGCCGACAGCGTCTCGGTGTGGCCGACATCGATCAGCCGCCACTGCGGAAATTCCTCGAGGTAGTAGCTGCTGGCGTCCTTGCGCTGGCCGATCAGGCCGATGCGCGCATCCGCCGGGCCGCCGTCGGCGCGGATCGCCTCGGCGACGGTGCGCTGCACCGCGGCGATCCACTGCGCTTCGTTGTAGAGGTGGTCCCGCAGCGGGCGCACGAGGATCTGGTCGGCGGCGTCTTCCAGCGCGGCCTGCACCATCACCCGGCGCTCGGCGGCGGTCCAGGGATTGCGGGGCGTGCGCGGAGCGTCGGCTGAGCCAATGAGCAAGATCAGCTTGGCGACCCTAGCGGCTGGGGTTGTGGCTCGGGGGTTTCCGTCGGCAGTGCCCCGGAGCAGACGCAGGGCGTGACGGGCTACGGCAAGATGGCCGTTGTGAAACGGCTCAAAGCGGCCAATGAAGACCACGTAGTCGAAATCCATGAGGATCCCTCAGGGTTGGTACCCCCGGTCAGTCCGAAGGCTTGGGAAAACGATACTCCTGCATTGCAGGGTGTCAAGCTCGTCGAACGGTATCCAACACTCCTCAGAGATGCAGAAGAGACGTCGGTAGCTCAGCCAGAGGGCCAGCGGGTCCTATTCCGAGTATCAGAAGCTGGGACATCCTTCTCTCTGGCACTACCGTGGGGAGTGACCCTCGCTGAAGATCATCTTTGAAGTTGAGCACCCCACTCCGGAGTCAGAGCATGCGACGCTTGAAGTTCTGCACGTGGAACATCGAGCACTTCCAGCGATTACTCGATGGATGGGACATTCCCAAGCTGCGAGCGATCTCGGATGAGATTCGCGGCGTCAATGCGGATGTGCTCTGCATCGTCGAGGGACCATGGACGGTCTCCAAGCTAAAGCAGTGGCTACTTGATCCGATCGATGGCTTGGCAGGGGAATGGATGCTGCCGACCCTCGCAGGAACAGATTCGCTCCTCGACCCAACCGGCGATGATGACTTCGCTGATTTGAAGGGCCTCTATGGCATGCAGGGGACCAAGGTTACAGGTGCTCAGTGGATTTGGTTCTTGGTAAGGACGAGCTTGGCGCAAGAGGCCAACCCTCTGCATCAGCCGATCGCTCTTTGGCAGTCATTCACCGGCACGCCGCGATGGCAGTACCGAGCCTGGGCTACCGGTGAGCGACGCCCCCACACCCACTGGCGTCACCCACAGGTGCTTCGTCTGACGGTCGACGGATACGAACTTGAGTGCATCGGCCTTCACCTCAAGAGCAAGATCAACCGGTCGAATCCGTTTTCCGGATGCTCTGTCGGTCTGGCGCCCCAGTACGTAGAGGACGCGCTTACGGCCGGCGCTCTCACCTCTGAGGTCACCGACGTACGCAGATACATCGACGCTCGCTTCGCCCAGCAGAGGGATCCCCGCGTCTTCGTCATGGGTGACCTCAACGATGGCCCTGGGCGCGAGTACTTCGAGCGTGAGTACTTGCATCACGATCTGGTCGGAAACATTCAGGGCGAAGTTTTCTGGGCCACACGCTTCTTGAACCATGCCCTTTTCGATTCCGAGGATGAACTGCGCTGGACCACCGAATTTCACGACAAGGTTGAAGAGTGGTCACGAGGCTTGGCCGATGCTGTTCCAACGTCACCCCGGGGTCTGGACACCGTTCGCAAACAGCTCATAGACCACATCCTATCCACTCAGGCGCTTTCAGGCCCGGGGTCGGGCCCTAAAGTTCTTCGCCGTAGCGGAATCGTGGGGCACACCGTGCATGAGCGAGTCGCCGCCACTCTGCCCCGCCGGCAGCGGGTCAGCGATCACCGTCCCGTTTCTGTCGAGATTGAGGTTCGAGCGGGGTGAATGCGTTCCGCGCACATCTGAGGGGCTGGGTCCGGCCGGGAGGTCGGAGCCCCCGGCCGAGGGCGTGCGCGCCGGCCTCGATGTCGAGGGAAGCGGAACACCGGGGTACTCAACCCCGCCACCGGTGGGTTTGCCAGGGTCACGCGAGCACAGTGCGAGGTTCTCCTGATACCGGTCAGAGCGACTTCGGCGTCTGCCCTCCACCCTGCGGCCTTTCAATTCAAGGAACGGCCATGCTGGATCAGGATCTCCGCAGCTTCCTCAGCCTTCTGGAGCGCCGTGGGCAGCTGCAGCGCGTGGCCGCGCCCTTGTCGTCGGAGCTGGAGACCACGGCGCTGTCGCTGGAGGCGCTGCGTCGACAGGGACCTGCGCTGCTGATGCAGTGCGTGGACGGCGGGCCTCACCCGGTGCTCGGCAACCTGTTCGGTCACCGCAGCCGCATCGAGCTGGCGATGGCGGGTCGGCCGCTGGCCAGCCTGCGCGAGCTGGGCGCGCTGCTGGCGAGCCTCAAGGAGCCCCGCTGGCCGGGCTCGCTGAAACAGGCGCTGCAGACCTGGCCCGAGCTGGCGCAGTTGGCGCACGTCGCGCCGCGCTCGGTCAGCAGTGCCGCTTTCGAGGAGATCACGCAGGAGGGCGAGGAGATCGATCTCGGGCGCCTGCCGATCCAGCGCTGCTGGCCGGGCGATGCCGGGCGCCTGATCACCTTCGGCCTGGTGATCACCCGCGGCCCGAACCAGCCGCGCCAGAACATCGCGATCTATCGCCAGCAGCTGATCGCGCCGAATCGCGTGATCATGCGCTGGCTGCCGCATCGCGGCGGCGCGCTCGATTTCGCCGAGCATCGCCGACAGCATCCACGGCGGCCGTTTCCGGTGGTGGTGGCGATCGGTGCCGACCCCGCCACCCTGCTGGCGGCGGTGGCACCGGTGCCGGACACGCTGTCCGAGTTCGAGTTCGCCGGCCTGCTGCGCGGCGAGCGCTCGCGGGTCTGGCGCAGCCGCCACACCGGGCTCGATGTTCCGGCCGGCGCCGAGATCGTGCTGGAGGGGCACATCCACCCGGACGACGAGGCCCTGGAAGGGCCCTTCGGTGACCACACCGGGTACTACAACGCGCAGGGGCTGTTCCCGGTGCTCAGCGTCGAGCGCCTGCATCTGCGCCGCGACGCGATCTACCACGCGAGCTATATGGGCCGCGCGCCCTACGACGAGCCCTCGGTGCTGGCGATGGCGCTGAACGAGGTCTTCGTGCCGATCCTGCAGAAGGTGTTTCCCGAGATCGTCGACTTCCACCTGCCGCCGGAAGCCTGCTCCTATCGGATCGCGGCGGTCAGTATCCGCAAGCAGTATCCGGGGCATGCCCGGCGGGTGATGATGGGGATCTGGTCGTATCTCCGGCAGTTCACCTACACCAAGTTCGTCATCGTCACTGATGACGACATCGATGTGCGCAGCTGGTCCGAGGTGATCTGGGCGATCAGCACCCGCGTCGATCCGGCCCGCGACAGTCTGATCGTCGAGAACACGCCAATCGACTACCTCGACTTCAGCAGCCCGGTACCGAATCTCGGCTCGAAGATGGGTCTGGATGCCACCCGCAAGCTCCGCGGTGAGACGGACCGTGCCTGGAGCGCCCCGATCGTTCCCGATGCGGACGTGGCTGCGCGCATGGCCGAGCTTTGGAAGAGCCTGTCGCGCACGGCGCACGCCGAGTCCTGAGTCGTCGCGCCTGCCGCTGCGGGCGTAAGGCAGGCGTCGCAACGGTCACCGCAGCGGCCAGTCCGGGTGCTGGAACAGCTGGCCGTAGCGCTGCAGGCTCGCGTGCAGGGCGTCGTGCTCCTCGGCCGGGCTGGCGCCGGCCTCCAGCCGCTGTGCCGACTGCAGCAGCTCGGCCAGAATCCCGTGCAAGGCAGCATCCGCTTTCGGCTCAAGCTTGCAGTTCGCAAACAGGTAGTGGACCTGGGCTCGCAGCTCGGTCGCCAAGACCTTGGCCTCCCCACCATCACGAACGGCCGCTACGACGGCATCGAGGATCGCCCGCATGCCCTGGCGCAAGGGAGCATCGGAGGCCCAGCCACCCTCGGGTGCAGTGATGGGCGCGGCCAGTGAGGCATGGTTGTGGGGATCTTCATGCGCATGCCCCTGCAAATCAGGTCCGGATTCGGATTCGGAAGAGATTGATGCTTCTTGGAGACTTGCGGGCTGCGGCCTGCCGGGATCGGCCGGACCAGGCCCCGCATGAAGCGCAAGCGAAGTTTGGAGCGCCAGCAGCATGGCAACCAGATGGACGGGTGAGATGCGAAGCGACAGAGCTTTCATTCAGGCGACCTCCAATTTGTTGGTCAAGGTTGAAGGGGCCTGTTCGACCAGATGGGTTCGCCCATCGCGGATCTGGTACAGGCGCGGAAAGCTGGGGATGATCTTTTCGTCGTGCGTAACCACGATAACCGCCGTGCCGTATCGACGCGCCATGTCCGAGAGCAGGGACACCACCGCGAGCGCCCGGGCGCCATCAAGCGGCGCCGTCGGTTCATCGGCAAGAATCACGGGGGGATGGTTCACCAGCGCACGAGCGATGGCCACCCGCTGCTGCTCGCCGCCCGACAGCTGGCTCGGCATCGCGCGCGCGCGATGCTCGATCTCCAAGGCGGCGAGCAGCGCCTGCGCGCGACGCCGGGCTTCGGCATTGCGCACGCCCGCCAGCATCGGCAAGAGCGCCACATTGTCGGTCACGTCGAGAAAGGGCAGCAGGTAGGGCTGCTGGAAGATGAAGCCAATCCGATCCCGTCGCAGCGCTGTCAGGTCGGCTACCTTCCAGCCATCCCGGTAGAGCACCTGCCCGCCCAACAACATCTCGCCGCCGCTGGGCTCGATGACGGCCCCCAGACACTTGAGCAGGGTGGACTTGCCCGAGCCGGAGGGCCCGACCAGTCCGACCAGTTCGCCGGGAGCGACGACCATGTCGCAACCGCGCAAGGCATCCACTGCCGTGTCGCCGCTGCCGTAACGTTTGCGCAGTCCACGCAGCTCGATGCCGGGTGCCTGCTCTGCGTTCATGCTCATCCTCCGATCGCTTCGGCCGGGTCGACCGTCAGTGCCGCGCGGATGGCGAGTGCCGATGCCAGGGCACACACCACCAGCGTCAGCGCCAGCGCGCGCAGCGAGTCTTCCGGAATCAGCAGCACGAATTTCGGGAAGTACGGGGCCCACAGGTGTGCGCTGATGCGGCCAGAAGCGAAGCCGATCAGTCCAAGCGCCAGCGCTTGCTGCAGGATCATCAGGGCAATCGTGCGGTTACGCGTGCCGATCAGCTTGAGCACCGCGATCTCGCGCAGCTTGCCGAGAGTCAGGGTGTAGATGATGAAGGCCACGATGGCCGCACTGACGATCGCGAGGATCACGAGGAACATCGCGATCTGCCGCGCCGAGGTCGCGATCAGTTTCGCGATCAGGATGTCCTGCATCGCCGCGCGGTCGTGCACGCCAAGTGCCAGCCCCTCGCGAATGGCGCGTGTCACGGCTTGGGCGTCCGCGCCCGGAGAAAGCCGGACCAGCACCGTGTTGACCGAGCCCGTGCTCTGCTGCAAGGCGTCGATGGCCGAGCGGACGTCCTCATTGACGCCGGCCAGCGCGGGCAGACGGTCAGTTCTTGCGCGTTGCGCGCGCACGGCTTCGGGGTCTCGCCGATACTGCGCTTCCTGTGCATCCGGAAGGTTCACGAACAGCATCGGATCGCCCCCCGAGGACACCATGCGTCGAGTCAGCCCGACAATCGTCAGCGGCTGCCGGCGCAGCCAGACGGTGTCGCCAAGGTTGAGACCGCTGGCGATGTCGACGACCGCCTCGAAGCGCCGGGCGGTGGGCAGGCGCCCGGCGATGAGCTGTGGCGGTTGGCCGGGCAGCAGCGCTTGCTGCAGCTCGATGCCCACCAGCATCACCCGCAGATCGCGCTGCCCATGGCGCACCTGCAGCGTGAGGTAGATGGCGTTGGCCGCAGCCTCCACGCCGGGCAGCGACGACAGGCTGGCACGCAGATCGTCCGGAAGGGCAGAAGGCTCGGCCCAGGGACCCAACGTGTCCTTCTGGACCACCCAGAGATCGGCACCGCTGCCATCCAGCAGGGCCTGAGCATCATCCACCATCCCGCGATACACGCCCGCCATCGTCAGCGTGACCCCCAGTAGCAGGCCGAGACCCAGTCCGGTGAACAGGAAGCGCCCCCAGGCGTGGGCGATGTCGCGGCCGGCGAGGCTGATCACGGCCGCGGCTCTTCGCGCACGTCCAGCGTCTGCCCCTCGCGCAGAGGGCGCGGGCGATAGCTCACCACCGACGCGCCGGGCTCGAGGCCCGAGCGGATTTCGATCCAGCCATCGGCGCTGCGGAGACCGCTCTCCACAACCGCAAACCGCGCGCGGCCGTCCTCCACAAGCCAGACTCCGGTTCGCCCAGCGTCGACGACCAGCGCGCTCGCGGGTACCGCAACCTCCACGGGCGTGGCTTGGGTCGCCACCTGCAGTTCGACGCGTTCTCCGAGAGGAAGATCAACGTCTGGCGGCAGGCTGATGCGCGCCTGCCGTTCTTCGGTGATCGCATCGGCGACCAGCTCGATACGCTCGACGCGCCCCTGCAGGATCGAACCCAGCGAACGCGCCCGTACCTCCACAACATCGCCCACGGCCAACGCGGCCGCCGCACGCTGATCGAAGCGCGCCAGCACAATGCGATCCGCGGGCTCGGCGAGCTCCAGCAGGGTCTGTCCCGATTGGACGGTGCTCCCGGGGTCCACCCGTCGCGCCAGTACCTGTCCAGCGCGGGCGGCCCGGATCTGCAAATCTTCGCGCTGTGCTTCCAGCGCCGCGAACTCGGCCCGTGCGCGCTGCAGTTCGGCCTCGGCCTGGCCCAGCTGGGCCCTGGCCACATCGAGGTCTGCGGCAGCCACCTGCGCGGCCTGCTCGACCTCTTCCAGCGCTTCTACGCTCACAAGCGCCCGCTCTGACAGAAGGCGATGGCGCGTCCGCTTCGCCTGCGCGAAGGTCTGTCGCGCTTCGGCCTGTCGCTGCTGAGCCTGCGCAAGTGCGATCTGCTCCTGCGCCCGCTGCACCGCGCCCTGCTGTGCCTGCACCTTGGCGTCGAGGTCGACGGGGTCCAGCTCAAGCAGCAACTGACCTTCGACCACCACATCGCCGACGTCGACATGAACGCCCAGCACCCGGCCGGGTACGCGACTGCCGATGCGCTCTCGCTGCCGCACATCAAGCTCACCGGAGCCACTCAAGGCGGGTGCCAGTAGCCGCGCCTGTGCAGTGGCAGTCTGCACGCTGACCGGCGCCATCGGCCCCGCGCGCAGGGCGACCCAGACAAGTCCAGTGGCCAAGGCGAGCAACGGCAGGGCAATCCTCAGGCGCGCGGCAGTCAGTACTTTCATGTCTGCGTTCCCAGCCCACACCACAGGGTGTCGAACACGCCCGCAGCCTGCGCGGAAATCTGCTCGGGCACGTTGGATATCAAGGCCTGCACCACGAGTCCCTGCAACGCGCCGAGCAGGAGGTTGACGACGATCGCGGGCACCAGCGTGGCGCGCAGTTGGCCTAGTGCCTGTGCCTTGACGACGTAGCCGGCCAGGCGTTCCGAGTAGCGCGCCACGAGGCCACGCGTCTGCAGCTTGGCAGGCGATTCGCCGGAGGCCTGCAGCTCCGACAGCATCAGCCGGGGCGCACCCGGAAAGTCTGCGAGGAATCGGGCATGGGCCTCGAACATCGCAGCGAGTGACGCGCGTGGCGTCGAGGCGCTGGCGGCTGCCGCTTCGACTCGCCGCGTCAGTTCGTGTTCGATCCACTCTACTGCATCAGCCCAGAGCGCAGCCTTGTCCGGGTAGTGACGGAACAGGGCCGCGTGACTCACGCCCATTTCGGTTGCTACTGAGGCGGTCGTGATCTGTCGGGGATCAGCGTCCCGCGCCAACCGAATCAGCGCTTGGACGCTGGCGGCACGACGTTCATCCGCGGACAGGGGAAGGGCTCGGCGCATGGAAGACTCCGTAAGTGAGTGAATGCTCACTCATTTACCTTTCGGGATCAAGCCCTCCCTGCACTCCCCCACACACCCGCAATGGCTGCCGGTGACATGGGCAACGCAGCGCCAGCAAGCTCTGCGCCTTCCAGCACCCGGCTCAATCCGTTGCGACAGCGCCCGGGAACACCGCACGTTGCTGTCGCCACCTTGGTCGAACGCAGTCATCGCGCTTGACGCGCATCAGGCAGCACGTTTGCCGGAAGCCCCAGGATGGCTCCTGCATGCAAATCGCTGCCTTCGCATGGCACGTGATGTGCATCACGAGTTGGACGAGCCTCGACGAGGACACGCGGACCCAGCCATGAGCTACGACACTGCGGAGCCGACTGGATCCGAGGGCAGCGGCGCGACAGGGGCAGTCGCACCGGACGTAGTGGTGCGCGCGCTCGACGAGCACGCGATCGTCGCGGTCACCGATCGGCACGGGCGCATCCTCGAGGTCAACGAGCGCTTCTGCGCAATCTCTGGCTATTCGCGCGAGCAACTGCTGGGCCAGGATCACCGCATCCTCAATTCGGGCCGCCATCCGCGCCGGTACATGCGCGACATGTGGCGGACCATCCTGCGCGGCAAGGTGTGGCACGGCGAGTTCTGCAACCGCGCCCGTGACGGGCGTCTGTATTGGGTGCAGACCAGCATCGTGCCGATGATGGACGACCAGGGGCGCCCCGAGCGCTTTGTCTCGATCCGCACGGAAATCACCGCGCAGAAGCTGGCGGAAGCCTCACTTGCAGAAAGTGAATCGCGGTTCCGGCGCTTGTTCGAGCAGTCGGGCGATGCGCTTCTGTTGCTTGATGCCGACAGCCACCACTTCATCGAGGCCAACGTTGCGGCCGCCCGCATGCTGGGTTTTCCCGATGCCAGCGCGGTGCGGCAGATCTCACCGGCCAAGCTGTCACCACCAGCCCAGGAGGATGGGGAGCCGTCGGCGGACAAAGCCGGCCGGATGATCCGGCTCGCGCTGGAGCGCGGCACGCATCGCTTCGAGTGGCTCCACTGCAGCGAGCATCGTGCGACCTTTCCGGTCGAGGTGCTGTTGACCGCGATTACCGTCGGCAAGCGTCAGCTGCTGTTCGTGACCTGGCGCGACATCACGGCCAAGCGCGACGAGCAGCGATTCGTCGAGGCCAGCACTCGCAGCCTGGATCTCCTGGCCCGTGGCGAGCCGCTGCCGGACTGCGTGGCGCCGCTCTTCGACTTCGCCGCGGTCCAAAGGCATGGACTAGGCCTCGCGCTGCTGCAGCGCTCGCGCTGGGGTGCAGGGCTACGCCTCGTCTCTGCACGAGGCCTATGCGAAAACACGGCCCGCCACCTGCAAGCCCTGCTGTCGCAGCCAGCCGCAGGCTGCTCGATGATCGAGTTCGGCGAGTGCGCGCCCGACTGTCCACAGCGGCGCTGTCGTCAGTACTTCGAATCGGCGCGTACGAACGGGCATCTGCGCATCGAGCGCATCGAGGTCGGTTCCGCGCAGACACCGGGTCTGCTGTTGAGTGAGCTCGAAGGAGGCGGAATCGACGCCAGCCTGGAGGGCTGCGGATTCCGTTCACGTTGGATGGATCTGCTGAGGCTCCTGCTGGAGCAGTCCGCGCTGCGCGAGGAACAGGCGCTTTCCATGGCGGTGTTCCGGCACGGCGCCGAAGGGGTCCTGGTCTGCGATGCAGAGGGTCGGATTCTTCTGGCCAATCCAGCCCTGGCCCGCCTAGTCGGAACCTCAGCACAGGCGCTGACGCGCATGCAGCTCGCCGACATCCTCGACACGGCAGGGACGGTGAGTCTGGATGGCGGTGCTGTCGACTATCGGGGAAGGCGCGTGGACGGGCGCGACGCCATCTGGCGAGCGCTGCGTACGCCATTGCCGAAGACTGCAGACGGCGTTGATCTGCAGCTGTGGATGCTCGCCGACGTGACCGCCGAACGACAACAGCGTAGCCGCATCGAACATCTCGCCTACTACGATCCCTTGACCGGCCTGCCCAATCGCAGCCTGATGCAGGAGCGCCTGCATGAGGCGGTACGCCGGGCCGATTTGGGGGCCGGAACACTGGCCCTGCTGTATCTGGACCTCGACCGATTCAAGGAGATCAACGACGGCTGCGGTCACGGCATCGGCGATCAGGTACTGCAGGCACTGGGCGCGCGTCTGGGCTGCACATTGCAGCCAGGAGAGCTACTGGCGCGCATGGGGGGCGACGAATTCATGCTGCTGCTGCCACAGGCAGAGCCGGACGCGGCAGTGGCGAGAGGCAAGGCGCTCGTGGAAACGGTCAGCCAACCCCTCAGAGTCAGCGGCCGCAGCTTCAGCCTGGGCGCCAGCTGTGGCATCAGCCTGTATCCCGGCGATGCCCTTGACGGCGCTGAACTCATGAAGCACGCCGACATCGCCATGTACGAGGCGAAGGGAGTGCGTGGCGCGGTGCGAATCTACAGCCAGGAAGTCGGCACCAGCCTGAACCGCCGGCTGCTGTTGGCGGAGCGGCTGAAACTCGCCCTGGCCGAAGGTCGCCTGCGCCTCCACTACCAGCCGCAGATCCGGCTCGTGGATGGAACGCTGCTCGGCGCTGAAGCCCTGCTGCGCTGGCAGGAGCCTGACCTCGGCTGGGTCCCGCCGACCGAGTTTGTCGACGTCGCGGAGCGCTCCGGCCTGATGTCGGAGCTCGGCGCTTGGGTACTGGACGCGGCCTTCAGCCAATGGACGCAGTGGCAAGGTCACGGACTGCACCCGCCCGAGCGTCTGTCGCTCAATATTTCCGCGCTGCAGCTCGTCGACCCCGACTTTGAGGGCCGCCTGGAAACCTTGCGTCGCCGCAATGCCGTCGATGCACGCCACATCGAGCTTGAGCTCACCGAATCCAGCCTGATAGCCGATCCGGAAGCCGCCATTGCCCTGTTCGGTCGGCTGGTGCGAGCGGGTTACAGCCTGGCCATCGACGACTTCGGTACAGGCTATTCCTCGCTTTCCTACCTGAAGCGGCTGCCAGTCTCGCGCCTCAAGATCGATCGCAGTTTTGTGCGCGACATGCTCGACAACCCCAACGATCAAGCCATCGTAGAGACAGTGCTGGCGATGGCACGCGCACTCGGTCTTGGCACCGTCGCTGAAGGCACGGAATCAGAGGCCACCTCTCACGCCCTGGCCGCCCTGGGCTGCGACGCCGCTCAGGGCTACTACTACTCCGCCGCGCTCAGCGCCGATGCCTTCGCCGAGCGCTGGATGAAGCGAACCGGCTAAGGCAACGCTGAAAGGTTGAACGTTGTTGTGCGCCATCGAGGGCGCGCCCGCGGATCGAGCAGCACCCTGCTCGACCCAGCGCGGGCGAGTCCGGATATATGCCGGACTCGCGACCACTGATCAAAGTCAGGGTGGGCTCGTTCGATGTCGCCCCAAGGGCAGCAACGCGTACACGCGGATCACCCGCCGCAGCATCCTCCACAGCAGTCGCTGCGTTCTGCCGGCTCCGCGGCCGCAGTGACTGGCAGGGCCGCAGACTGAAGCACCTTAAGCACGGTGTCCTGATCAAGCTGGGAGTGCACGCGCAGTGCTCCGCTGGCGGCATCGAACTCGACCTGGGCTGTCTCGTCGTGGGCGCTCAGGGCGCGGCGGGCCTGTTCGATCAGGGCGGCATCAGGGGCGTTCTGGCTCATGGTCGTTCTCGGTCGGGGGATGACAATCGCGAGTCCTGGCGGCATGTGCCGCAAGTGACAGCGCGCCCGTGCGAGCGTGCGGCGTCGCCAGGCCAGCCGCGCTGATCCAGATCAGCTTCACCCACGGAGCGCACACTCCGGCCACCTGGAGGCGGACACCAACCGGGTTCGAGCGGCCGCGCGCGGCGGCCTTGACCGGGGTCAATGGATCTCGACGTACGATCAGCACCATGGGCACCCCAGCCTGCCCCACCGTAACAGCTAAGGAAAACGGATGTCCCTGGAAAACTTCGATGACCTGCTCGCCGAGTCGCGACGCCAGCCTGAGCCGCAGCGCCTGCTGCTGGTGTTCGCGCAAGCAGAGCTGCCGCCCGATGCCTCCGATGCCGAAAGAGAAGCCTTCGAGCGCGGTGAGGGCGGAGCACTCGCCCCTTCCGTCTGCGTGGACAAACTGCCGGAGGAAATCGGGAGCTTTTCCGTACTCGTCGACGAGGCCGATACGATCGGGGTCAACTGGGACGTTCTCTTTGTTGCCGCTATGGGTGGACGCGGTGGACACGCCCCCAACAGTGACGAGGCCGTCCAGCCGCTGCGCATGATGGTCGAACAGATCAAGGGTGGGCGCATCGCGCGCTTCCTGTGCGTCGACAGGCAGGGACAGCTGGTCCAGCTGCAGCGAGGAGGATAGTTCGACGCTCGACGCCATCCGCGGACCTCTTGCCGGGCCGCTGGACCACACGCACGGTGCGGAACTCCATTGCGCGGCGAGACAGCTTCGCGGCGCTGCAACTTGCATGCGTTTGCCCCGAGGCGCATGGTGAATCAAGCGTCTTGTCTATTCCCGTCGGAGACACACCATGCACAGCGATACCGCCCACACCCCGCACTCTGGCCTGCCCGCCTGGCTGTCACCCGAGACCCGCGGCAGTCAGCCGCTGTGGCGGGTTTTCTGGATTTACGGCGTTGCTTGCAGTCACGCGCTGTTTCTTTCCTTGCTTTGGCTTTTCAACCGCGTCGACAGCCCACTGTATGCCCTGCTGCTGGTCGGCTTCGTCGGGTACTCACTGCTGATCACCCGGCTGGTCTGGACCAACGCCGACAATGTTCGCGATGAACGCCTCGGCGTCATCGCGCGTTTCCTGACGGTTGCCTGGGCCCTGAACGCGCTGCTGGTATCGGGTTTCCTGCTGCTGTCGCACGTCGGCGGCCACGCGCTGCCCCTGCTCGGCGGCTGAGCACAGGTCCCCCAGGCCGCCCGTGCTGCGCGGCAGCTGATCTGCGTCAGCGCGCAGCGTTGGACGCGTCGACAGACTCGGTCCTTCCCAGGAACGGAGAGCTCCGATGCAGATCCAGTGTGTTGCCGTGCAGGACAGCCCTCACCCCTTCGACGCGCGCGGCGTTGCCAAACGCTTCCGCCATGCCGCGATTTTCGGGGCCTTGGATGCCCTGCATCCAGGCGAGACCATGCGCTTCGTCAATGACCATGACCCTCTGCCCCTGCTGCGGCAACTGCAGGAGCGCTACGGCGAGCGGCTCAGCGTCAACTACGTGCAGCGCGAGCCCGGGGCGATCGTGATCGACTTCGGCGTACAGGCCTGAGAGCCTGGCAATGGACCATCCGTCTGCTGTGACCGCTGACAGGCTCTCGCGGCAACAGCGTGCTACGCGAATCCTGCGGTGATCTGGTTCACCAGACGCCCTTGAATTCACCTACCGCAGCTCATCACGAAGGCCCAGCGACACTTTTGCGATGACGCCTAGATCAACACCGATCAAGTCCATCCTGGCCTTGATCAGTGGTCGCGAGTCCGGCACATGTCCGGACTCGCTTGCGCTGGATCAAGCATCGCGTGCTCGATCCACGGGCGCGCGCTGCGTGGCGCGCGACAAGGCTGAATTCTTCAGCATCGCCGCAGATTTCTTCACACGCTCAGGGCCCTTTCAGGACCCCAGTAATGGGAGGAGCGGAAGCCATGGAAGTTCGCATCGAAAACCCGGGGCGGTTGATCGACTGCATCCGTCTTGAGGCATGTCTGCGGGAGGCCGATCCCGCCGCATTGATTGACGTCGAATCCGCCAGCGGCGCGTTGCGAGTTTCCACGCTGATGACCACTCAGGAGCTCTTGCAAGCGCTGCATGCGGGCGGACTCTCGCTTGGACCGGAGGCGCTGGTTCATCTGCCTTCCGTCTGCTGCGGCGGCTGCGGCGGCTGAGCACACAGCACGCCCGCTCTAACGCGATTGGCCGCCGGACGCACGGAAGGCGCCCATCGATGCAGAGGCGGTCGCGGATTCGACTGCGCTGCGCTCTTCAAGCCTGTGCGCGGACAACTCACCAGAGCAAGTCGCGGAGATCGCGCGCACTGCACACCGTCGATCAGTGCACCAGGCGCACAGCACCCGATTCATGATCGCGGCGAGCAGACAGCAGCGCGCGACAGCAACCGGCATGTTCCCAATGCGCGTGGCAGGTCAAAACGCCGTCGCGAGGGCATCGCTGGGCCTTCCTGGCAAACCGCGGCGCGTTGATTCAAGGCAGTTTGGCGAGCCAAATGACCGCAGAACTCGCGTCGCGCGCTGCCGCCACGGGCGTCCAGAGGCGACCGCAGCAGGCGGATCGTCTCCTCACATGCGCTCAGAGCGTGTGAAAAATCTCAGACGCCGTAGCGAGGGCGTCTCTGGGCGCTCGTGGCAAAGCGCGGTACGTGAATTCAAGGGAGTTTGGTGGACCAAATGACCGCGGAATTCGCGTACCGCGCTGCCGCCATGGGCGGCCAGAGGCGGCCGCAGTAGGCGGATGGTTTTTTCACACGCTCTCAGCCCTGCCTGGCCTGCATGATCTCCGGCAGGTCCGTCTCGCGCCCGAGTTGTGGGTTGCGGGCCAGCTCCATGCGGCGGATCGCGAAGTGCATCCACACCAGGGCCGTGGCGACCAGCACGAAAAGCAGCATGAAGCAGCTGGTCCACACGCCCAGAAGATCGTTCAGAGCGCCGAAGGTGATCGGCAGGATGAAGCCACCCAAGCCACCGATCATGCCAACCACCCCGGCCACGGAGCCAACGTTCTCGGGGTAATAGACAGGGATGTGCTTGTACACCGCCGCCTTGCCCAGCGACATGAAGAAGCCCAGCACGAACACCAGGACGGTGAATGGCAGCACGCCCATGGCGAGGGTGAACTCGATCGGTCCCTTGATGCCCTGGACCACATAGGAGGTGGTCGGATAAGACAGCAGAAAGGTACAGATCACCGAGCCGATGAAGGTCCAGTACATCACCTTGCGCGCGCCGTACTTGTCCGACGCCCAGCCGCCAACGATGCGGAACAGGCTCGCGGGAATCGAATACGCCGCAGCGATCATGCCCGCCGTCGCAAGGTCGAGACCGTAGGCACCGACCAGATAGCGCGGCAGCCACAGGGCGAGCGCGACGAAGGCGCCGAACACGAAGAAGTAGTACAGCGAGAAGCGCCAGACCTGCAGGTTCTTCAGCGGTCGCATCTGCACCATGAAGGGCACCGGCTGGACACCGCGTGCGCGTCGCTCGACCAGGTCGGGCTCGTCCTTGGTGGTCAGGTAGAACAGCACCGCAGCGACTGCGAGCGCCACCGCCCAGATCTGGGCCACGCCCTGCCAGCCCATCGCCACCATCACCAGCGGCGCCAGCAGCTTGGTCACAGCCGAACCGATGTTGCCGGCACCCACGATGCCCAGCGCTGTTCCCTGACGTTCCTTGGGAAACCACTTCGACACGTAAGTGATGACCACAGTAAAGCTGCCGCCGGCGATACCGATTCCGAGTGCCGCCACCAGATACATGGTGTAGGTATGCGCGTAGGTCAGCAGCCAGGTGGAAATGGCGCCGGCCAGCATGACCCCGGTGAACACGATGCGACCGCCAAACTGCTCGGTCCACACACCGAGGAAGATGCGCGAGAGCGAACCCGTCAGGATCGGCGTGGCCACCAGAAGGCCGAACTCGGTGTCATTGAGTCCGAGTTCCGCCTTGATCTGGACGCCGATGATGGAAAAGATCGTCCACACCGCGAAGCTGATGGTGAAGGCTGAAGTACCCGCCCAAAGAGCGGTCTGCTGTGCGCCACGGGGAACCGTCTGCGTATTCATGTCGGATTTCGGGGCAGGTGGAATTCGAGAACCTGCGCGTTGGCGCGTTCGCCTCGGCGCGACTCTTAGGCCGCTTCGAGGGTTTCGAGCCCGCGCACTTCGTAGCGCTCGGCCAGGATGTTCAGATACTGGTGCAGGGCGTTCTGCCGCACCTGGGTTTCCAGATAGGCGGCGATGCGAACACGACAGTCCTCAAAGGTGAGAGGCTCGCCGGGCTTCAGTTCATCGAGCAGCACGACGTGGTGGCCATAGCGGCTCTCCACGGTCAGGCCGGCGAGGCCCGGCTTCAACCGGAATACCTGGCGCTCGAATTCGGGCACGGTCTCGCCGGACGCGATCCAGCCCAGATCCCCGCCCTGTTCTCGCGAAGGACATGCAGAGTGCTTTTCGGCCAGCTCGGAGAAGCGGTCGGCCTCCAGCTTCAGCACCTCGATCAGCTGCTCGCCGAGCTCGCGAGCCTTGTTGCGCGCATAGCCGTCCGCTGGAGCAGCGGCCAACAGGATGTGTCGCACCCGCGCCCGGTCCGGTGCGTGCATGCGCTCGCGATTGGCTTCGTAGTAGCGGCGGCAATCGTCCTCGCTGGGTTCGGGAGTATCGATCTCACGCTCGATCAGCACGCGGATCGCGGCTTCCTCGTGGGTCTCGGCACCTTCGGGCTGGGCGTCCTGCGCCAGGCCCAAACGCTCGATCTCGCGCCGCAGCAGCTCGCGTACAACCAGCGCACGCGCCGCATCCGCGCGGGACTGCTCGGGGCGCGGGGCGCGATGGTGCTGCATCTCGCGCGCGATCTCGGCCTCGCTGATGGGCGTGGCGCCAACATGGATGAACACCGGCGCCGGCCCTGGCAGGGGCTGGCTGGGGTCGTCCGCATGATCGTGCTCATGGTTCTGCGCAGCCGCCAGACCCGGGGTGGCGGTGCCCGCCTCCCCGGCCGTCTTGCGCGGGCTGTCGTCCAGCAGGACAGGAATGTTCAGTCGCATGGCATCAGCGCCCGTTGTAGTCCAGCGGCGCCTGGCGACGACGCACGATCTGGTAGGGCCGGGTGAGGTAGCCGAGCGGAATGCTCCACACATGCACCAGGCGTGTGAACGGCGTGATCAGGATCAGGAACAGGCCGAGGCTGATGTGCGCCTTGTAGATCCAATGGGCGTCGGCCACGTAGTCCGCAGCACCGCCGCGGAAAGTGACAATGTGCTGCGCCCACTCGCCCAGCTTGACCATCTGCGAACCGTCCATATGGTCGGCCGAGACTATGATCGAACACATGCCGAGAATCAGCTGGGCGTAGAGCAACACCAGCACCAGCAGGTCGCGACCGCTGCCGGCCGCGCGCACGCGGGCATTGCTGATGCGTCGGACCAGCAGAATGCTCATTCCGATGAAGCACATCAGGCCGAAGATGCCGCCCACCACCATCGCCACCAGCTGCTTCTGGGCGCTGCTGATGAACGGCTCGTACACCGCATGCGGCGTCAGCAGGCCGACAAAGTGACCGCCCAGGATGGCGAGGATGCCGATGTGGAACCAGTTGCTGCCCAGCCGCATCCATTTGCCCGACAGCAGCTGGCTGGAGCCGGTGCGCCAGGTGTAGGCACCGTGGTCGAAACGGGCCCAGCAGCCGATGGCGAAGACCGCCAGCGCGATGTAGGGAAAGATCTGGAAGAGGAAGTAGTTGAGTGCGTTCATGGGCTCACCTGCGATGCGGTCGGGCGGGCGCCGACGGGCAGTCGGCGCGGCGGCGAACAGTCGTCCTGCGGGGCTTCGACGCCGAAGCGCACGGCCTCTTCTTCCCAGACCTTGTCCATGGCCTCGGGTGTATCGTCTCGCGGCTCCTCGCTGGCCTTGCGACGCATCAGGGCAAGGTCGACCTTGCCCTGGCCCACTTCGACCAGGGTCTCAAGAAGGGCTGCGTAGGGGCTGTTGCGCTCGGCTGCGCGACCGGCCAGCAGGCCGATGATGTGGGCCACATGGCCCAGCCAGTCGACCACTTCGGCCTCGGGCCGATGCGCGAGGTACTCAAGCACCAGCGGCAGGTAGTCAGGCAGCTCGCGAGAATCCAGCTCGAATCCATTGCGGCGATAGGTCTCGATCATGTCGACCATGGCCTGGCCGCGGTCGCGCGATTCGCCATAGATGTGCTCGAACAGCAGCAGGCTCATCGCCCGCCCGCGATCGAACAGACCCAGCCAGCGTTCCTGTGCCGCCATCGGCTCCAGTCCGAACAGCTCGTCGGCGAACTGCTTCAGCTGCTGGGCGCGCGCCGCCGGCAGGCCGCTGTCGGCGCAGGCCGACCGCAGCTCTTCGCGATGCGCCCACAGATCTTCGCGGGGGTAGTCGAGCAGCACCCCGATGAGTTTCAGGGCTTTCATGCGCGCTCCCGTTCCGGCGTTTGACGCGCCGGCGGCACGTGATAGGTGGTGGTGGCCTTACCACCGAACAGGGCGGCACCATCGGAGCCCGGCGAGCAGCCGTCGCCGAAGGTGAAGCCGCAGCCGCCGCGTTCGCCGAAGGCGTCATTCGCGTATTCGCGGTGCGCGGTCGGGATGACGAATCGATCCTCGTAGTTGGCAATCGCGAGGTAGCGGTACATCTCCTCCGCCTGCTGCTTGGTCAGTCCGACCTGCTTCAGCACGTCGAGATCCTCGACGCCGTCGACGTTCATGGCCCGGCGCCAGGCACGCATGGCCAGCATGCGCTCAAGCGCCACCACGACCGGTCGCTCGTCGCCCGCCGTCAGCATGTTGGCGAGGTAACGCACCGGGATGCGCAGCGAACCCACATCCGGAATCTCGCCATTCTTGCCGACGCGGCCGGCGTCCGCCGCAGACTGGATCGGCGACAGCGGCGGCACGTACCACACCATCGGCAGGGTGCGGTATTCCGGGTGCAAGGGCAGGGCCAACTTCCAGTCGATCGCCATCTTGTAGACCGGCGAGGCCTTCGCGGCTTCCAGCCAGCTGTCAGGAATGCCTTCGGCGCGGGCCGCGGCGATCACCTTGGGATCGAAGGGGTCGAGGAAGATCTCCAGATGCGCCGGGTAGAGGTCCTTCTCGTTGGCAACCGAGGCCGCCGCCTGGATGCGATCGGCGTCGTACAGCATCACTCCCAGGTAGCGGATGCGGCCCACGCAGGTCTCCGAGCACACGGTGGGCTCGCCCATCTCGATGCGCGGGTAGCAGAAAATGCACTTCTCCGACTTGCCCGATTTCCAGTTGTAGTAGATCTTCTTGTAGGGACAAGCCGACACGCACATGCGCCAGCCGCGGCACTTGTCCTGGTCGATCAGGACGATGCCATCCTCCTCGCGCTTGTAGATCGCACCGCTCGGACACGCGGCCACGCAGGCCGGATTGAGGCAGTGCTCACACAGGCGCGGCAGGTACATCATGAAGGTCTTCTCGAAGGCGCCGTAGATCTCGCGCTGCACGCCGTCGAAGTTCTTGTCCTTGCTGCGCTTGGCGAACTCGGTGCCAAGAATCTCCTCCCAGTTCGGCCCCCAGTGGATCTTCTGCATGCGCTCACCGGTGAGCAGGGAGCGCGGACGCGCGGTCGGCTGATGTTGGCCTTCGGGCGCCTGGTGCAGGTGCTGGTAGTCGAAGTCGAAGGGCTCGTAGTAGTCGTCGATCTGCGGCAGGTCGGGGTTGGCGAAGATCTTGGCCAGCAGACGGAAGCGTCCGCCCGCCTTCAGCTGCAGCTTGCCGCCGCCGTTCTTGACCCAGCCGCCATTCCACTTCTGCTGGTTCTCCCATTCCTTGGGATAGCCCACGCCGGGCTTGGTTTCGACGTTGTTGAACCAGGCGTACTCGACGCCTTCGCGGGAAGTCCAGACGTTCTTGCAGGTGATCGAGCAGGTGTGGCAACCGATGCACTTGTCGAGGTTCAGGACCATCGCGATCTGGGCACGGACTTTCATCGGGCTGCCTCCTCGGTGGCCGGGACCGGCTCGCCATCGAGCCAGTCCACCTTGTTCATTTTTCTGACAACCACCAGCTCGTCGCGGTTGGTCCCAACCGTGCCGTAGTAGTTGAATCCGTAAGCGAGCTGCGCGTAGCCGCCGATCATGTGGGTCGGCTTGACCACCACGCGGGTCACCGAGTTGTGGATACCGCCGCGGGTACCAGTGATCTCGGAGCCTGGCGTGTTGAGGATGCGTTCCTGCGCGTGATACATCATCGCGATGCCGTTCATCATGCGCTGGCTCACCACCGCGCGCGCGGCGATGGCGCCGTTGACGTTGAACAGTTCGATCCAGTCGTTGTCCTCGATGCCCGCGGACTTCGCGTCATCCTCGGACAGCCATACGATCGGGCCGCCGCGCGACAGGGTCTGCATGATCAGGTTGTCGCTGTAGGTGCTGTGAATACCCCACTTCTGGTGCGGGGTGATCCAGTTCAGCACGATCTCGCGGTTGCCGTTCGGCTTCTTGCCGATGATCGGCTTGATCGTCTTGGTGTCGACCGGCGGACGGTACTGCATGAAGCCCTCGCCGAAATCGCGCATCCACTCGTGGTCCTGGTAGAACTGCTGGCGACCGGTCAGGGTGCGCCACGGGATCAGTTCGTGGACGTTGGTGTAGCCAGCGTTGTAGCTGACGTTCTCGTCCTCCAGACCCGACCAGATCGGCGAGCTGATGATCTTGCGCGGCTGCGCCTGGATGTCGCGGAAGCGGATCGCCTCATGCTCCTTGCCCACGGCGAGATGGGTGTGCTCGCGGCCGGTGAAGGTGCCGAGCGATTCCCAAGCCTTCACCGCGACATGGCCGTTGGTCTCAGGCGCCAGGTGCATGATGGCTTCGGCAGCGTCGATCGCGGTTTCCAGCTGCGGACGGCCCTGGCTGACGCCTTCGGCCTTGACCGCGCTGTTGAGCTTGGCGAGGAATTCGACCTCGTGCTTGGTATCCCAGCTCATGCCCTTGCCGCCATTGCCCTGCTTGTCGAGCAGCGGACCCAGCGAGCTGAATTTCTTGTACAGGTTCGGGTAGTCGCGCTCGACAACCACCATGCTGGGGGCGGTCTTGCCCGGGATCAGATCGCACTGCCCCTTCTTCCAGTCGGTCACGCCGTAGGGCATGGCGATTTCATTGGGGGTGTCGTGCAGGGTCGGCACCAGCACCAGGTCCCTCTCGACGCCGAGCACGCCCGGCGCCAGCTGGCTGACCGTGTGGGCGATGCCCTTGAAGATCTCCCAGTCCGAACGCGCTTCCCAAGCCGGATCCACGGCCTTCGACAGCGGGTGGATGAAGGGATGCATGTCGGAGGTGTTTAGGTCGTCCTTTTCGTACCACGTCGCGGTCGGCAGCACGATGTCGCTGTACAGCGCCGTGGTGCACATGCGGAAGTCCAGCGTCACCAGCAGGTCGAGCTTGCCTTCCGGCGCTTCGTCGCGCCATTTGATTTCTTCCGGCTTGGCCGCGCCGCGCTCGCCGAGGTCCTTGCCCTGCAGGCCATGGCGGGTGCCCAGCAGGTGCTTCAGCATGTATTCGTGGCCCTTGCCCGAGCTTCCCAGCAGGTTGCTGCGCCAGATGAACAGGTTTCGCGGGTAGTTCTCCGGCGCATCCGGATCGGCGAAGGCGAAGTCGAGGCTGCCGTCCTTGAGCTTGCCGACCGCATAGTCGACGGGTGCCACGCCCGCGGCTTCCGCCTCGCGCACCAGCTTCATCGGATTGGTGTTGAGCTGCGGCAGCGACGGCAGCCAGCCCATGCGCACGGCGCGCAGGTTGTAGTCGGCCAGCGAGCCGCTGTACTTCGACTTGTCTGCCAGCGGCGAGAGGATCTCCTCTACGCCCAGCTTCTCGTAGCGGTACTGGCTGGAGTTGAAGTAGAAGAAGCTGGTGCCGTTCATCTGCCGCGGCGGCTTGCTCCAGTCGGTGGCAAAGGCGATAGGCGCCCAGCCCGACTGCGGACGCAGCTTCTCCTGGCCGACGTAGTGGGCCCAGCCGCCACCAGTCTGACCCACGCAGCCGCACATCACGAGCATGTTGATCAGCCCGCGATAGTTCATGTCGTTGTGGAACCAGTGGTTCATCGCCGCGCCGACGATGACCATGCTGCGGCCGTGCGTCTTGTCGGCGGTGCGCGCGAACTCACGGGCGATCTGGATCACCTCGGCGCGCGGCACACCGGTGATCTTTTCCTGCCAAGCCGGGGTGCCCGGCACGTTGTCGTCATAGCTGCTGGCCACATTGCCGCCCCCCAGCCCGCGGTCCACGCCGTACTGCGCGAGCAGCAGGTCATAGACCGACGCCACCACCCACTCCTTGCCATCGGCCAGGTTCAGGCGCTTGACCGGGACGTTGCGTTCCAGAACATCACTGAACTTGGACTCGGTCCAGTACTCGTTCTCGACGCCGCCGAAGTAGGGAAAGCTGACCGACTCCACGCCATCGGCGTGGTCTTTCAGGGTGAGGCGCAGTCGGGTCTCGCGGCCGGTGCTGTCCTTCTCTTCGATGTTCCACTTGCCCTTCTCACCCCAGCGGAAGCCCACCGAGCCGTTGGGCACGGTTATCTCGCCGCTGTTGTCGTCGATCGCCAGCGTCTTCCACTCGGGATTGTTGGTCTCGCCCAAACCACCCAGATCGGCTGCGCGCAGGTAGCGCTCCGGCACCAGGCGACCATCGGCACGGCGCTCCAGCCGAACCAACAGCGGCATGTCGCTGTACTGCCGGCAGTAGTCGGTGAAGTACTTCGAGGGCTGCTCGACGTGGAATTCGCGCAGGATCACATGGCCGAACGCGAAGGCCAGCGCCGCGTCGGTACCCTGCTTGGGATGCAGCCAGTGGTCGGTGAGCTTGGCGACTTCGGAGTAGTCCGGCGTGATCGCCACCGTCTTGGTGCCGTTGTAGCGCGCCTCGGTGAAGAAGTGCGCATCCGGCGTGCGGGTCTGCGGGACGTTGGAGCCCCAGGCGATGATGTAGCGGCTGTTGTACCAGTCAGCCGACTCAGGCACGTCGGTCTGCTCGCCCCAGACCTGGGGCGAGGACGGCGGCAGGTCGCAGTACCAGTCGTAGAAGCTCAGGCAGCCGCCACCCAGCAGCGACAGATAGCGCGCGCCGGCGGCGTAGCTGACCATCGACATGGCCGGGATCGGCGAGAAGCCGACCACGCGGTCCGGGCCGAACTCCTTGACGGTGTACAGGTTGGAGGCGGCGATGATCTCGTTGACCTCGTCCCAGGTCGAGCGCACGAACCCGCCCATACCGCGCTTCTGCTTGTAGCTCTTGGCCTTGACCGGATCACTGACGATGCTGGCCCAGGCCTCTACCGGCGACCTCGACTTGCGCGCATCGCGCCAGAGCTTGAGTAGAGCACTGCGGATCAGCGGGTACTTCACCCGGTTGGCGCTGTACAGGTACCAGGAGTAGCTGGCGCCACGCGGGCAGCCGCGCGGCTCGTGGTTGGGCAGATCGGGACGCGTGCGCGGATAGTCGGTCTGCTGGGTCTCCCAGGTAACCAGGCCGTTCTTGACATAGACCTTCCAGCTGCAGGAGCCGGTGCAGTTGACGCCGTGGGTGGAGCGCACGATCTTGTCGTACTGCCAGCGACGACGGTAGCTGTCTTCCCAGCTGCGGTCCTCGCGACGGGTCGCACCGTGGCCGTCAGCGAACGGTTCCGGCGCAGGCTTGAAGAAGTTGAGACGGTCGAGGAAGTAGCTCATGGCTGGGAACTCCGGTGGAAGCCTCGCGTATGCATCGATGCGTTCGTGTCTGGCGTGGTGAAAGGGATCAGCAGGGGCATTCGGCGCCGCGCCTGAAGTACCACCACCAGGTGATGGCGATGCAGCTCAGGTAGAAGGCGATGAAGCCGTAGAGCGCGGCCTCGGCGCTGCCGGTCAAGGCCAGCGAGGAACCGAAACTCTTGGGGATGAAAAATCCGCCGTAGGCGCCGATGGCGCTGGAGAAGCCGATCACCGCCGCCGACTCGATGCCGGCGCGGCGGGTGGCGGCGGTGCGCGCCTGGGCGTCGGCGTTGGCGCCGAGGGCGCGCTCGTGCTGGGTGCGGAAGATCACCGGGATCATCCGGAAGGTGCTGGCATTGCCGACGCCTGAAAGCACGAACAGCAGCATGAACATGGCGAGGAAGCCGGTGAAGCTGCCGCCGCCGTCAGCTCCGGGGAGGAAGGCAATGACACCCACCACGCCTGCGACCATGCCCACGAAGACGAGGAAGGTGAGAAGCGCCCCGCCGAGCTTGTCAGCGAGCACGCCTCCGGCGGAGCGCATCAGCGCGCCCACCAGCGGGCCTAGGAAGGCGTACTTCAGCGCGTCGACTTCCGGGAACAACGTCTTGCTCAGCATCGGAAAGCCAGCCGAGAAGCCAATGAAGCTGCCGAAGGTGCCGATGTACAGCCAGCACATCAGCCAGTTGTGCTTGCGGGTGAAGATCGCCGACTGCTCGGCGAAGCTGGAGCGAGAAGCCTGCAGGTCGTTCATCCCGAACCAGGCTGCCAGCGCGGCGGCGAGGATGAAGGGCACCCAGACGAAGCCCGCGTTCTGCAGATACAGCGCCTTGCCCTCGGCGGTCATCTGCGGGCCGCCAGCTAGGCCTCCAAAAACCGCAAGCCCAAGCACCACCGGCACCACGAACTGCACGGCCGAGACGCCCAGATTGCCGAGCCCGGCGTTCATGCCCAAGGCATAACCCTGGCGCGCCTTCGGAAAGAAGAACGAGATGTTCGACATCGAGGACGCGAAGTTGCCGCCACCGAAACCGCACAGGACGGCGATGGCCACGAAGTGCCAGTACGGCGTGCCCGGATCCTGCACGGCGAAGCCCAGCCACAATGCCGGCACCAGCAGGCTGGCGGTGGAGATCGCCGTCCAGCGCCGGCCACCGAAGATCGGCACCATAAAGCTGTAGAAGATGCGCAGGGTGGCGCCGGACAGGGCCGGCAACGCCGCCAGCCAGAACAGCTGATCCGTGCTGAAGCTGAAGCCGACACGGTTCAGATTGACCGCGACCGCCGAGAACACCATCCATACAGCAAAAGCGAGCAGCAGGGCGGGGATCGAGATCCACAGATTGCGGTTGGCGATGCGGCTGCCGGTGTCGGCCCAGAAGGTCGGGTCTTCGACGGTCCAGACATCGATAGCGCCCTTGGGCTTCGGGGATGCGGCGGCTGTGGGTTTGGCGACGGGCGCCTTGGCGGAGGGCATCGGAGAGCCGGAACGTCGAAAGTGGGTGATGGCGCGCAGTGTGGTGCGCCCGATTCCCGTCGCCATTGATGTGGGTCAAGACGGGTTGCACACCTGCGTGAAGATCGAAGGGGGTGGCTTCGCCGGACATCAGTCCAGCAGCGCGGCCGACTTGAGCAGCAGATGCACGCCTTGGCCCTCCCCGAGATCGAGCTGACGGCAGGCGCGCCGGGTCAGCTCCGCGCAAAGCGGCAGACCCGCCGCACTGCGGCAGTGGACAAGGCTGCGGCCAGGTCCGCTGTCGACAATGCGCTCGACGCGAACAGGCAATCTGTTCTGGAAGCTGAGCTCGTGGGGCGCGTCGCGGCTGAGTCCGACGTCACGCGCGGCGATCCGCAAACGTGCCCGCCGCGGCAGCGCAGCAGCAGCGGGCAACCACAGCCGCAGATCGGCGCAGGCCAGCTCTACCAAGGCATCCGCGGTGTCGTAGCTGATCGGCTCGACCTCGATGAGGTTGATTGGACCCGCCTCCGGATCGAGCCCCGCGTCCATTGCCATCGCCTGCAGGGGCTGGGCAGGCCGCAGCACGCCGGCCCGCATCAACAGCACCTGGTCGGCGAGCCGCTCCACCTCCTCGGCAGCGTGGCTGACGTAGAGCATGGGTACGTCCAGATCGATCTGCAGGCGCCGCAGGTCGCGCAGGATGCCGAGCTTGGCGGGGCGATCCAGCGCCGACAGCGGCTCGTCGAGCAGCAGCAGACGCGGGCTGCACAGCAGGGCGCGGCCGATCGCGAGGCGCTGGCGCTGGCCGCCAGAGAGGCTGTGTACGGTTTGTCCGAACAGAGCAGCAAGTCCGAGTGCAGCAATCACCGCATCAGGATCGATGCGTGGCGCGCGGCTGCGGCGGTAGCCGTACTCCAGGTTCTCGCGCACCGAAAGGTGTGGAAACAGTGAGGGCTGCTGGGCCACGTAGCCCAGGCTGCGACGGTGCGGCGGCAGGCCGCGGCGACCGTCCTGCCAGACTTCGTCGCCCAGGCGGAGACGCGCGGCGCGCGGCTGGATCAGTCCGGCCAGCCAGCGCAACAGCAGGCTCTTGCCGCAGCCGGAAGGCCCGAATACCGCGTGCACGCCACCGCCAACGAGTTCAATCCGGCTGTGCAGACGGAACTGACCAAAGTGCGCATCGATCTCTCCCGAGAGCATCAGCCCGCCCCTGCGGCACCGCGCCTGCGCAGAGCGAACAGCAGGGCCAGCAGGACGAAGGCGCTGCCGAGCATCAGCAGCGAAAGGCGATGCGCGCGCGCGTAATCGAGAGCCTCGGCGGCGTCATAAATGGCGATCGACAGCACCTGGGTCTGGCCGGGAATGTTGCCGCCGAGCATCAGGATCACCCCGAATTCGCCCAGGGTGTGGGCGAACACGAGGGTCGCCGCAGTCAGCAGGCTGCCGCGCAGCAGGGGCAGCAGCACGCTGAAGAAGCGATCAACGGGTCCGGCGCCCAGCGTGGCTGCCATGTCCAGAGGCGCCCTTCCGATCGCGCGCAGGCCCTCATGCAGGGGCTGCACCGCGAAAGGCAGCGAATACAGCACAGAACCGATCACCAGACCTGGAAAGCTGAAAGCGAGATGCGGCAGGCCGACGCGCTCCAGGCTGGCGCCGACCGCGCCCTGCGGGCCCAGCAGGATGAGCAGATAGAAGCCGAGGACGGTCGGCGGCAGCACCAGCGGCAGCGCGATCAGCGCTTCCACCAGCGGCTTCACTTTCGACTCCGACCAGGCCAGCCAAGCCGCCAGCGGCAGACCCAGCAACAGCAGGATCGCGGTCGTCCACAGGCATAGCGAGAGCGTCAGCCGGATCACCGGCCAGTCCAGCGCGAGGGCCTGCCACAAGCTCACGGAAGGGCGAAGCCGGTGGAGGCCAGATGCGCGCGGCCACGTTCGCCCAGCACGAAGTCGAGCAGACGCTCGGCGTCAGGGTTGGATGCGCCGCGACGGGTCAGCATAACCGCCTGCCAGAGCGGGCTGTGCAGGGCCTCGTCGATCAGCGCATGGCGCCCGCCCGGCAGCCGGCCGTCGAACACCAGACTCTTGGCAATGACGCCGGCCTCCACCGCGCCGCTGGCAATGAAGTGGGCGCTCTGTCCGGCGTTCTCCGCCAGCACCAGCTTTGGTCGCAGCGCTTCAATCACGCCGCTCGCGCTAAGGGCTTCGATGGCGCGCTGCCCATACGGCGCATGCTCGGGGTTGGCGATAGCGATGCGCCGGATGCCCGGAGCAAGCAGGTCCTGCAGGCGCGGCGCCGCGCCCTCGCCGCGGATCCAGACCACGAGACGACCGCGTCCGTAGCGCTGCGGCTCGCCGCCCAGACCGTCGGCGGCAAGCTGCTGCGGGTAGCGCTCATCCGCGGAGAAATAGACATCGAAGGGCGCACCGTGCCGGATCTGGGTCGCGAACTTGCCGGAAGACCCATAGCTGATTCGCAGCAGTACGTCCGGGTGGCGCTCGCGGTATTCCGCCGCCATCGCCTCCATCGCCGGACGCAGGTCCGAAGCCGCCGCCACACGCACTTCGCCCGCCCGGGCCGACCCGATGAGCAGCAGGCCAAGGACCAGCGTCAGCCAGGCGCTCATGCTGGACGCGCCTTGCGCGGCAGCCGCGCACGCACGCTGTCGCGGACGTCGACCTCGAACTCGACGGTCAGCGCCGCCTCGCCCTGGCCGATCTGGAAGGTCAGGCCCTCGCGGCACGGCAGGCGCTGCACGTAGTCCAGCACCGGCGCGCGCGGCAGCCGCAGCTCCAGCTCGGCACCACGCCAGTCGAGCTCGGCCGTCCGGCCCTCGTACAGACGCAGGCGCCGCTGCTGGCGATGGATCTCGTCCAGACGCGTCTCATCGCAGAGCGCCAGACCGTCGAGCAGGTACGCAAGCTCGGCTTCGGAGATGCGGAAACGCAGATGCTGGGATTCGAGCTGAAGCTTCATGGGAGATCGCTGTCGAAGCGTGGTGGAGTGGAGTACTCAGCGGGTCGTCGGGGCTCTGTTGGTCAGCCGCTTGCGAGCCTCTGCCAGTCCTCGGGCGTGTTGGCATTGGCAAGCAGCGCGCGCTCCTCCGGGCCGAGCGCCAGCAACTGCACGTCGAGCGCGGCCTGCAGCCGGTGCAGCGCGCGCGGAGCATCCGGATCGCGCAACCAGGCCGCCAGCCACAGGCGCAGATCCCCATCGAGCTGCAAACGCATCGGCAGCGGGGACTCGGCGAGGCGCGTACAGGCGCGGGGTGGTGCATCCAGCAATCGCTGCAGCAGCGGCAGAGCAAGGCGGGGCATGTCCACCGGCACCACGAGGAGTACGCAATCGGGCAGCACTTGGGCGGCGCTGGCGATACCGCCCAGCGGCCCGCGGCCGGGTGCCTGATCGATCACGCCCGCGTACTCGGGTCGGGCGCCGCTGACCACGACCTGCGACAGCGGCAGCGCCGACAGCAGGGCGTGCATGTGCGCGATCAGCGGCTGTCCCTGCCAGTCGAGCCCCGCTTTGTCCCGGCCCATGCGGGTGGATGCGCCGCCCGCCAGCAGCAGGCCGATCCTCGGCACGGTGGCATCAGTGCTCGTGGCCACAGTCCGGCCCGTGCACATGCGGCTTCAGCGCGGCGGCCATCGGCTCGGCCTCGCGAACGCAGAGCGAACAGCCCTCGCTCCATTCACTGTCGCCATCGCTGTAGTGCTCCTTCTTCCAGATCGGCGACTCGTGCTTGACGATCTCGATGACCTTGCGACAGGCACGGAAAGCCTCGTCACGGTGCGGCGTGCCAGCGGCCACCACCACCGCCAGATCGCCGATGCCAAGTCGCCCATGCGCGTGCGAGACATGCAGTCGCAGGCGAGGGCCGAACTCCTCGGCGGCCTCCCGGCAGGCCCGCTCGAACACCTTCAGCACCAGCGGCGCGAACAGGCTGTAGCTGACCCCGGTAACGTCGCGGCCGTGATTGGCGTTGCGCACCCGACCGACGAACATCGTGATGCCGCCAAAGCCGGGATCGGAGACGAACTCGAGCGCGGCGGCGGGGTCCAGCGCGCGCTGATCGACGGCGTGTAGCTCCAGCTGGAAGGGTGATTCGGTCGTCATGGCTCAGCCTCCGCTGACCGGCGGCAGCAGGCACAGGCGGCCGTCTGCAGGAATCGAAGCGCCGTCGCGCAGCAGGCTGTCTTCGCTGGCGAAGGCCGAGACGCGCAGCAGGTCCGGCTTGAAGCGCGGCCAGTGTTGTTCGCCGTAGGTCTGCACGGCGGCGCGCGCGTCCGCCACCTTCAAGCCGGCCTCGGGCAGGTCCAAGCGCAGCAGGCTGTCGGGCTCGAACTCACTGAAGCAGCCGAACAGGCGGATCTCGATCTTCATGCAAGGGTCTCCGTGGCAAGCTGCAGGCCCCAATGCTCCAGGCCATGCACATCGATGGGTGTGCCGGCGGGCAGGACTTCAGCCTCGGCCGGTAGTGCAGCCCAGGCATTGGCCTCGGCTAGCGGGCGCACCTTGAAGGACTCCTGTCCGCGCAGCAGCTCCACGCCAATCCGCCCGTCCTCCGCGATCCGTACGCAGGCCTTCTGGTACAGGGTGAAGCCAGACTTCTTGCGTGCGTCAGCAAGCAGCGGCAGCCGCCAGGGCCGCTCGGGCTTGAGACCCAGCAGGGCTCGCAAGGCCGCGCAGACGAAGAAGCGGAAGCCCACGGCGCTGGAGGCCGGATTGCCGGGCAGGCCGAAGTAGAGCTGGCCACCCGTCAGGCGCGCGAACAGCAGAGGTTTGCCCGGACGCATGCGCAGCTTGTGGAAGACCAGCTCCGCACCGAGTTCGCGAAGAACTTCGGGCACGAAGTCATAGCGCCCCATCGACACCGCGCCCGTGCTCAGGATCACTTGCGCTCCCGCATCGACGGCTTCGCCGATCGAATGCCGCAGCGGCGCCGGTTCATCCGGCAGAACGGCATAGCGCATCAGCTCGGCACCGGCCGCAGCGATCGCCGCCGAGAGATACGGCCCATTGCTGTTGCGGATCTCGCCTGAGCCCAAGGGCGCGCCGGCCTCGACCAGCTCGCGGCCGGTGCAGAACAGGGCCAGCCGCGGCCGACGCACGATGTCGACGCGCGCACAGCCGATGCCAGCGAGCAGCAAGCGCTGCTGGGGGCCGATGCGGGTGCCGGCAGGCAGCGCACGCTCGCCGCAGCGGATGTCCTCACCGGCGCAGCGGATATGCTGCCCCGGCGGGACCTCGGCGGTGATCCCGATGCGCAGCGCGCGCCCCGCGGCGTCCTGTTCCAGCACACGGATCTGCTCCACCGGAACCACGGCGTCGAGGCCATCGGGGATGCGCGCGCCGGTCATGATTTCGCAGGCAGCATCGCTGGCGCGTGCTGCATCACCGGCGGCCTGTTCGCCGCGCACCTCGAACACTTCACCAGCCTGCGCGGTCCGAAGCCCAAGCGGCAGCGCATAGCCGTCCATCGCGGTGTTGTCGAAGGGTGGCAGGTCCTCGGCGCAGATCACGTCGGCCGCCAGCACCTGGTCCGATGCGACGTCGACAGCGACGGACTCGGCGGGATTGCGCTGCAAGCCCTGCAGGATCAGCGCGCGCGCAGCCTCGACCTCAAGCATGACTATGCCCTGCCCCACTCACCGGGTGCGGTTCACCGCGCAGCATCGCCCGCGCATGCGCCAGCAGCGGCCCGAGAATGGCCATGCCCTGGCTCACGGCCTTGGGGCTGCCCGGCAGCAGGATCACCAAACAGCCGCCAATCAGCCCCGCCTCGGCCCGCGACAGCCAGGCCAGTTCTGTGTGGTGGCGGCTTTCGCTGCGGAACAGCTCACCGATGCCCGGCACGCTGCGATCGGCGACAGCACGCAAGGCTTCAGGGCTCAGGTCGCGCGGACCGAAACCAGTACCGCCGGTGCACAGCACCAGCTCAAGCCCGGCGTCGGCCAGCGCGCGCAGGCGCATCGCCAGGGCTTCGATGCCATCGTGCAGGATCTCGACCACCTCGGGCGCGGCACCCAGCGCCACCAAAGCCTGCGTCAGCAAGGGGCCGGATCTGTCCTCATACACGCCAGCAGCAGCCCGATCGCTGAGCGTCAAGACCGCGCAGCGTGCCCCGTCCATCCGCGCCGGCGACTGCGGCCGGTAGTGCGCGCGCTCCTCTTCGCTCAATCCGTCAGGACAGATCCACAGACCCTTCTTGCCGCCCTCCTTGAAGAGCAGCTGGATGGACTGCAGCGACAACGCCGGCTGCACCGGCTTGGTCAGGTCGTAAAGAGTCAGAAGGGCCGCATTGACGCCAGCCAGCGCCTCCATCTCGACGCCGGTGCGGGCTTCGCAGGCGACCTCGCAGTACACGCGGATGGCGCGGCGCTCGGGCACCGCGATGCAGCGCACGTCGACGTACTCCAACAGCAGTGGATGGCAGAGCGGCATCAGCTGGGCGGCCATCTTGGCGCCCTGCAGGCCGGCGACCTCGGCCATCAGCAGGGCATCGCCCTTGGGCAGACGACGCTCGACGATGGCCTCGAAAGCGTCGCCCGGATGCAGCTCACCAACCGCCACAGCGCGCCGACGGGTCGGGCGCTTGCGGCGGACGTCGGCCATATGAAAGCCGGCCCCACCGGGACCAGTCTCGGGTGCATGCGACATGATTCAGCCTCCGATGGATGCGAGATGCGGGGTCAGGCCGGTCTGACCTTCGTGCAGGCCATGGCCCAGGGCCTTGAGCCCCAGCTGGCTGATGAGCGCAGCCTGCAGCTCGTCGGCCTGGTCATCGTCCTGCAGCAGCGGCCGCAGAGGGATACCGACGTTGCCGAACAGGCACAGCCGGAGATCGCCCGACGAGGTGACCCGCAGCCGGTTGCAGCCGGCGCAGAAGTCCCGAGAGTAGGGCGCGATGATGCCGATCCGGCCGCGGTAGTCGGGATGCGCGTATTCGCGCGCCGGGCCGGCGTCGGCGGCGCGCGGCAGCAAGCCCCAGCCTTCGGTCTGCAGCGCGTCCTCCAGCGCCTCGGCACGGTAGTGATGGCGACGGAAGTACTCGAGGTTGTCGCCGGTCTGCATCAGCTCGATGAAGCGCAGGCTGATCGGTCGGTCGCGCAGGTAGTCGAGGAAGGCGGGCAGCTGATCGTCGTTCAGGCCGCGCAGCAGCACCGCATTGAGCTTGACTGCGGAGAGCCCCAGGGCCAATGCCCGCTCGATCCCGTCGAGGATGTGCGGCAGGCGGTCATGCCCGGTGATTTCGGCGAACCGCGCGCGGTCCAGCGCATCCACGCTCACGTTGAGGTGACTGAGGCCCGCAGCGCGCCAGTCATCGATCCGCTGTGGCAGCAGCACACCATTGGTGGTCAGCGCGATCTTCTCGACACCGGGGACGGCCGCTGCGACACCGATGATGTCCGTGAGGTCGCGGCGCAGACTGGGTTCACCCCCGGTCAGGCGCACCTTGCGCATGCCCAGCCGGGCGAAGCCCGTGAGCAGGCGACGGATCTCGTCCACACCGAGATGGCGTGGCAGATCCGGGCGCGCCTGGTACCCCTTGGGCAGGCAGTAGCTGCAGCGGAAGTTGCAGGCTTCGATAACCGAGAGCCGCAGATAGGGGAAACGCCGACCGTAGCGGTCGATCAGGGACGCCATGTGCCACTCCTTTCCAGATCGGGAAAGGCCAGCCGTTTCCAGCCGACCCCGGTGGTCGCATCGACCACGGCCGGCCTCCATTGCCGGCACGCCGGCGGCAGGAGGTTCGGCTTTGGAGCGCCGCCCTATCAGGACGGCCATTGCACCTTACGGAGCTGGCGCCGCAAGCGAATTGACCCGGGTCAAGCAGGGGCGAGGCAGGCCCCGGGGATGGCGTCAGTCAGAGCGCAGCCAGGCAGACAGCAGTGCCAGAAACTCTCGCTATTGGCGCAGCACGGGGAGGGCCAGTGCCTCCAGGCGCTGAGGATCGGTGATCACGAATTCGCGTCGCTCAACCTCGACCAGGCCCTCGGCTGCCAGACGTCCGATGACTCGCGATACGGTCTCGGTCGCCAGGCGCAGATAGTTGGCCATGTCCGTACGCGACATCGATAGGTTGAAGCGGGTGGCCGAGAAGCCTCGATCCCGATAGCGCCGGGACAGCGAGACAAGAAACGCCGCCATGCGCTCATCCGCACTGAAGTCGCCCGCCAGCAGCGCAGCCTTGTTGATGTCCTGACTGAGGAGGCGAAACAGCTGGCCCTGCAGGCCGGGCATCCGGGTCGCGAGGGTCGCCATCAATGGAAACGAAAAGCGGCAAAGGGTGACCGTATCCAGCGCCATCGCGTTGCAGGGAAAGCGCGCGCTGTGGATTGCGTTCAGTCCAATCACCTCCCCCGGCAGGAAGAAGCCCAGCACCTGCTCCCGTCCTGACGCGTCGACGGTGAATGTCTTGACCATGCCCGCGCGCACCGCGGCGATCGCGTTGAAGGGATCCCCCTCACGGAACAGATAGCTGCCGGCAACGTAGGGCCCCACATGCTCGACGAGACAGTGCAACTCCAGCAGCGCGGTCTTGTCGTAGCCCTCGGCGCGACAGGCGCCAGCGAAAGCGCAGGTGCTGCAGAAATGGATCTCGTCGCCGTCATCGGCGATCGGATTGGAGCGAGGGCGATAGGGGTTCGAGTTTCGAAGGACCATACGGGGAGCGCGAGAAACAGACGCCAAGTCAGCCAACGACTCGGCGCGATGCAAGGGTGCGAACACTCTACAGGGACGGCGCACGCTCCTGTCGCCCGGCGATGGCCATCGTCTGTGCAAACGGCTCGGCGATGGCGCGCAGGGCGAGACGACCAGACTCCGAAACCCGTAGCCAGCGTCCGTCGAAAGCCAGCAGGTCCGCCTCCTGCAGCGGCTCAAGGCGATCCAGTTCGGCACGGAAGTACGCTGCGAAGTCGATCTCGTGCCTGGCCTCCAGCAGCGCGGCATCCACTTCGCCCCTGCACAGCAGATCATGCAGAAGATCGCTGCGCAGTCGCGCATCCGCGTCCAGCCACAGGCCTCGCCATATCGGCAGCTCGCCCATGTCCACGGCGCTTTCCCAGGCGGGCAGGTCGAGCTGGTTCTGGAAGCAGGCGTCACCGACCCGGCTCTGGGCGCTCACTCCAAGGCCAATCAGGTCGGTTTCCGCGTGCGGGGTATAACCTAGGGCGTTGCGATGCAGCTGGCCGCTGCGACGCACCCTGGACAGGTCGTCCTGGGGCAGGGCGAACACGTCAAGGCCGATCGGGTCGTAACCGGCATCAAGCAGTTGGCGTACCGCAATTGCGCGCTGTCCGATGCGTTCGTCCAAGGAGCGCGCCGGCGGCGCCACTGCGGAAGCGGCGTATCGCGCCCGGCCGCCATAGGGGTGCAGGCTGATGCGATCGGGCCGCAGTTGCAGCAGGACATCGAGCCAGGCAGCCAGGTCCGACCCACTTCGGCCCGGCAGCGCGTAGAGGGCGTCAAAGCAGACCGAGCGAAAGCCCGCGGTCCGCGCGTCAGCCACGGCCGCCTGGAGAGTCGCATGCGGCAGTTTCCATCCGAGTTGCGCCTGCGCTGCCGGATCGTAGTCGAGCACCGTAAAGCGCGCGCGATTGAAGCCGAGATCCGCGAAGCCGTGAATCTCTTCCAGGCTCTGCGCGCCCGGCGAAAGCTCGATCATGAATTCGCGTTCGCGACCGCGGCTCAGGAAAAAGTGGCGGGAGGCGGCGTACAGCAACTCGGACAGGGCCGCGCAGTCGACCCTGCTGGGCCCGCCACCGCCCACTTTCAGCTGGATCACATCACGGTCACGGTCGAACAAGGGTGCCGCCAGTTCGCATTCACGCGCGAGCCGGTCGAAGTAGGCCTTCACCTTGCCGGGGGCGGCTCCCAGGGTGAAGGTGCCCGGACAGTGGAAGCAGGGTTGTTCGGCGAAGGGCACATGCAGGTACAGCGACAGCCGTCGCGGCACAGGGTCGTCATTGGTCTCGCGCGCCGCGGCGCGCAGCTGGCGCTCGCCGATCTCAGGTGAAAAGCCCGCTGGATCCGGAAACCCCTGAAAGCGGGAGTCGAGGCCGGAAAACCTGAGCAAAGGGTCCATAGCGGGGGCGGTCATCGTGGGCATAGCCGCAGTCTCGACCTGCGCGGCATCAGAACGCGTTGATCCAGGTCAGACGCGCACACATCGCCCCATCCATACGCCAAAGGACTGTCAGGGCGCGGCCCACTACCTGGCGCAGTCTCCAACCTCGCCACGCGAGCGCGGCAAGCGGCCTCGCTCGCCGTGCGGCGCTTGCGACCCGGCTGCCCTCATTCCGGCTTCCGCGCCCGCAGCGCACGGATGCCGTCGGAGAAGCGCTTGAGCGTCGGGGTGCAGTCGCCGGGCGGCAGCAGCAGCTCGATCAGCTCGAAACGGCCGCGGCGGGTGAACGCGGTGTCCAGCGCCGCCGCCAGCTCGGCGCGGGTGCGCACACGCTGGCCATGTCCGCCCAGGGTCTCGGCCAGCTCGGCATAGCGCCAGTCGCCAAGGTCGGCGCAGCGCGACTCCGGCTGGAAGGCGCGGATCATCTCCCAGCTCTGGTTGTTCAGCACGATGACGATCGGGTCGAGGCCGTAGCGGCGGCAGTTGCCGAGCTCCCAGCCGCTCATCTGGAAGGCACCGTCACCGACCAGGATCAGCGGCCGCTCGCCGCTGGTGGCCTGCACGCCGATGCCGGCCGGCACGCCGAAGCCCATCGAGGCGTAGTAGCCCGGCGCGACCAGCGGTGCGGGCTTCAGCTCCATCGCCGCGAACAGGCAGTCGCCGATGTCGGAGGCAATCGGCGGCGTGCCGTGACGCGCGAAGCAGGCGTTCAGGGCGGGCGCGAGATCGGCCGCGCAGAGCGCGAGGTCGTCGGCCTCGAAGCTAGCCTGCGCGTTCGCCGGCAGCGGTGCGCGTCGACGCGCCTGCGACTCCGGCACCCGCGCCAGCAGGGCATCGACCAGCGCCGCGAGCGGTATGTCGTGGTAGACGTGGTACCCCACGCGTGCCTCGCGATGCGCGGCGATCAGCGCGCGGCGGAAATCGATGCGTTCGGCGCTGACGCCGAAGTTGCTGTCGGAGAGGATCGCGCCCAGCATCACCGGCAGGTCCGATTCATCCAGCAGGCGACTGACGTCCGCATCGCCGGCGATGCCGAGGTAGGTGCCATCGACTTCGAGCCCCGCCTGGCTCAGCAGGCCGCGGCCCATGAAGGTGGTCAGCACCGGCAGCTGCAGACGCCTTGCCAGCTCGGCGACCTTGGCCTCCAGATGGAAGCGCCGTACCTCGACATCGACCACCAGCACCGGCGCGCGCGCCGCGCGGATCTTCTCCAGCCACTCCTGCGCGCATTCGTTGACCGCGGCCTGCTCGAAGCCGCTGGGCGGCAGCATCGGCACCGCCGCCATCGGCCGGTCGGCCATGTCGCGCGGAATCTCGATCAGCACCGGCTGCGAGAACTCGCGACAGCTGCGCAGCACGCGCGCGATCTGCTCCGGCGCACTGTCCGCATCGGTGAGGCGCACGCGGTCGCAGGTGATTTCCTCGTAGATCCGCCACTGCGAATCCAGATGCCGCACCTGGTGGTGCAGCACCAGTCCGGCGTGGCCCTCCAGTTCGCCCGGGCAGCCGGCCAGCACCACCAGCGGCGAACGCTCGGCGTAGGCGCCGGCGACCGCATTCACCACGTTCAGCGCGCCGGCGCCGTAGGTCACCGCGATGACGCCGAGGCCGAGGTTCATGCGTGCCGCCGCATCGGCGGCGAAGCCCAGCGAGGGCTCGTGGCTCAGCGCGTACAGGGGCAGGATGCCGCTGGCTTCGATATGGCGGAACAGCGGCAGGATGAAGTCACCGGGAATCCCGAAGATCTCGCGCGCGCCGTGGCGCTTCAAGGCGTGCAGCAGTTCGAGGGCAAGGCACATGGCAGGGCGCAGGTCAGCAGTGGTGCGGCGATGGTCGACCCATGTCCGGGGAATGCGCCTTGATCATGGTCAGTCGAGTGCGGAACAGGCCGTCTGCGAGGAGAACCGCGAGACCAGTGCCTGCGCACGGGTTCCGTTACTGTGGGCAAGGGAGGTGAGGTGCAGGCCGCCTGGGCTTTCGTCATTCAGGCGCCACTGTTGTTGCGTCGATTTCGTCGGCGGGAGAATCGAGGACGTCTGAACAGCTCCGGGATGGAGGTGTTCAGACCTTCCTCAGTGGGCCGGAGCTCGAACAGCGGACGTCGCCCGCGCACTGAACCCCAGAATCAGACCCAGCACCAGCGACCACAGCGCGGCCAGGCCGATGCGATAGTCAACCGGCAGCGCGAAGCTCAGGGTATGCGCGGGCAGCCAGAACCAGGCCAGACTCCACAGCCCGCGATCGAGACCTGCCCAGCCCTGTTGTCCACTGATGCCGTTGTTGAGCCAGCGGTGGACGACGACCAGCAGTGGTCCGAACTGCAGGTTGATCGCCAACGACGTAGCGAAAGCGCTCAGCACGGGCTTTCCGGCAGGCAGATAGCCGGCGGACCCGAGGGCGGCCACGAAGCCCGGAAAGCCGATGAAGGCGAGCTTGATCGGCACCGCCAGCAGCGCCCATTTGCCGAGCTTGAGCAGGCCGACGCGAAATCCGAAGGGCCGATGCGTCCGTCCCGCGACAAGCCAGGCGGCGATCACATCGCCGAGGGTGCCAAGCAGGGCGAACTGCAGCATGGCACTGACCAGGGGCCATTGCCGGACCCACAGCAGGTAGGCGTCAAGCACGCGCTCAGCCGCGATGGATGTTGATCAGCTGCGGGGTGGTGTATTCCAGCAGCCCCTCGAGACCAAACTCAACGCCGAATCCCGACAGCTTGCAGCCACCGAAGGGGCAGTGTGGCAGCACCTCGGCGTGGCCGTTGATCCAGACGGTGCCGCACTCCAGGCGCTCGCCCACCGAACGCGCCTGCTCAGGATCGCTGCCCCAGACCGAGCCGCCCAGCCCAAGCGACACCGCATTGGCGCGTGCCACCGCGTCATCAACTTCTGTGTAGCGCAGCACCGGCAGCACTGGACCGAACTGCTCCTCCTGCACCAGTCTGGCCTCATCAGGCAGATCGGCCACCACCGTTGGCGGATAGAAGAAGCCGGCCCCTGCACCCGCCACGCCGCCACAGAGGACACGTGCGCCGCGGGCACGTGCGTCGCCCACCAGTTCGGCCACGCGCCTCAGCTGACGCGCGTTCTGCACCGGCCCGAAGGTAGTCGCCGGATCCAGGCCAGGGCCCAGCACCTGCGACGCTGCGATCTCCGCGAGGCGCGCACACACGGCCTCGTACTGGCTCTCGTGCACGTACAGACGCTTCAGGGCCGCGCAGGTCTGGCCCATATTGAGAAAGGCGCTGGCGAACAGCGCCGGGGCGATGGCATCGATATCCGCACCGCGCAGTACAATCCCGGCGTCGTTGCCGCCCAGTTCCAGGGTCAGTCGCTTCAGGTTGATGGCACCGCGCCGCATGATGTCCTGACCCGTGGGCGTGGAGCCGGTGAACACCAGTTTGCCGATGCCGGCGTGCGAGGCCATGGCCTGGCCGATCTCCGCGCCGCCGGGCACGCTGTTGACCACGCCGGCCGGCAGCACCTCGTTCATCAGCTCGATCAGTCGCAGGGTCGCCAGCGGCGTGAGCTCCGAGGGCTTGGCTACAAGGGTGTTGCCTGCGCGCAGCGCCGGCATGTAGTGCCAGACGGCGATCAGCAGCGGCCAGTTCCAGGGGGTGATCGAGGCCACCACGCCAATGGGCCGGCGCTGCAGCTCGATGCGCCTGGCTACGCTGTCTTCGATCAGCTCGACGGGAATCTCCAGGACTGCGGTTGCGCGGGTCCAGGCTACGGCGGCGCCCACCTCCATCTGCGCCAAGGCCAGCGGCTTGCCCTGTTCGCAAACAATCAGCTCGGCCAGCTCGGCGCCTGCCGCTTCGATGCGGTCAGCGATGCGTTCGAGCGCATCGCGACGCCGGGCATGGCTGGAGCGACTCCAATCCACGAAGGCCGCGGCCGCCGAACGCACGGCTGCCTCCAGCTGGGCCGGAGATGCCGCCGGGGCCTGGGCGAAGACTTCGCCGGTCGCCGGGTCGACGACGTCGATCGGCGCAGCGGCCGGCGCAAGGCGACGACCGCCGATCAGCAGCTGGGCAGGTGCGGACATGGGATAGCCTCATCAAGAAACCAGGGTAGATCGCCGGCTGAGCCGGCGCCGCGCGCGACCGCAGAGCGGTGCGTGCTGCGCACGTATGCTCTGCACCTCCTGCTCTCTCGACCCTGACCCAGATCAGGCGACAGCGAAGCCGGCGCGGTTCTGGCTCGGTTCGGGCGTCGCCTGCCCGGCGCAGGACGCCGACACCCGCAGCGCGCCCAGCAGGCCCGACAGGGTTTCCGCCTGCGAGCGCATCGAGTTCGCCGAGGCGGCCGACGCCTCCGCCAGCCCGGCGTTCTGCTGGGTCAGGCCGTCAAGGTCGAGCACGGCCTGGTTGACCTGTTCGATACCCGTCGCCTGCTCACGCGCTGCACCAGCGATCTCGACCACTGCCTGCTGCAGCACGGCCAGCGCCGACTGCACCCGGCCCAGGTCCGCCGCAGCCGAATCAACGCGCTGCGCACCGCTGCGGGTATCCGCACGGGCGGCATCGACCAGACCGCGGATCTGCGCGGCACCTTCGCGCGCACGGCCCGCAAGCCCGCGCACTTCGCTGGCGACGACCGCGAAGCCGCGGCCCTGCTCACCGGCGCGGGCGGCTTCGACTGCCGCATTGAGGGCGAGCAGATTGGTCTGGAAAGCGATGCCTTCGATCAACTCCACCGCAGCGGCGATCGCATCCGAAGAGCTCAGGCTGCGACGCATGGCCAGGCGCACATCGTCCATTGAACGCGCACAGTCCGCAGTGAGCCCGCGCACCATCTCCGCCTGCCCGCGGGCCTGGCCCGCCTGCTCATCGGCCTGGCGCACGCTGGCGGCCAGCTCTTCCATTGCCGCGGCGGTCTCTTCGAGCGAGGCCGCCTGTTGCTGGGAGCGAGCGTTTAGTTGGTCGCTGCCCTCGCTCATGCGTCCGCTGCCGTCGACCACGGCCTCGGCGGTGTCCTGCGCCTGACGCACGAGGTTCGAGAGGCTGGCCACGGCTTCATTGAAGTCACGGCGAAGCGTCTCGAACTGGCCCTGCAGGGGCTCGTCGATAGGCGCATCCAGACGGCCGTCGGCCAAGGCCTCTGCCGCATCGGAAATCTGCTGCACCGCGTCGGCCAAGGCGCGACTGGCGCGATCGACGTCCGCTTCCAGCGCACCGAATGCGCCCTCGCTGCGAAGCTCCACGCGCCCACCGAAGCGCCCCTGCGCCAGGTCGGAAAGCAGGCCGCCGACGGCATTCAGGCTATCGTCCAGAGTCGCCAGCGTGGTGTTGACGCGCCCGCGCAGCTCGCCGCGAACGCGGTCGCTCAGGCGCACCTTCAGATCGCCCACGGCTAACCCCGCCATCACCCCGCCCAGCTCCCGCATGCTGGCGTCGAGGGCGTCGACGGCGGCATTGGTACGTTGCTTGAGCAAGTCGAGATCACCACTCAGGCTGTCGGTTATCCGCCGCGCCATGTCGCCTTCGGCGACGCCCTTCATGACGTCACTGACCGCAGCCAGGGATCGCTCGACCTGGTTGAGGCTGAGGTCGGTCAAGCGGCACAGCTCCGCCAGCTCGTCGCCGCGATCGGGCAGATCAACGCGGCTGTGGAAGTCGCCCTTGACCGCGACGCCCTGCAGCACCTCGCCCACCGTGCGGATGCCGTGCAGAAGACGCGCCTGCAGTCGCCAGACCAGCGTGGTGGCGAGCGCCAAGCCGCCCGCAAGCGCCACTGCCGCGATGATGGCCGCGAACCGGCTGTCGCGCTCGCGCGCTCGGCTGTCGGCCTGCCAGCTGCGTGCGGACGCGTTTACAAGGGCAGCGATGCCGTCCATCCAAGCCGAGTAGGCCGTGAACGCAGGCGCACGCAACTCGGGCGCCGCAGCGAGGGCAGCGGCTGCGCGAAATTCCGCCGTGGCTTCGAGCCCTCGCGCCATCAGGGCGTTGAGCTGCTCGCGCTCGCCGGCGTCCAGGGCGCCCAGGGCCTGCGCGTGCAGGGTCATTCGGACAGCCATTCTTGCGCTCATGCGATCCCTGCCCGTTCCTTGCGCCAGCACCTGCTGGAGAGTGCCACGCTCAAGTGCGATCGCCTCCAGTAGTCGGGCCTGATCCAGCAGCCGCAAGGCCGTGCGCTGATCCGACACCTGATCGAACCCAAGCGCCTCGGATGCGATCTCGGCAACCCCCGCGTCGATGTGCCCGGTGTAGGCGATGAGCAACTCATCGCCTTCCAGCGCCGTTGCATCCACTCTGGCCCGCAGTGATCGCACGTCTCCGGCGAAGCCGCAGCTAGATCGCAGGCAGGCCTCGTCGAAGGCCAGGCGGGCTGCGCTGAGGGCTTGCAGGGAGGCGTCATCCCTCACTGCTGTGTAACCCGCACTCCGGCCGCGCTCGCGCTGCAGCGCCTGCAGGGTATCGAGGCTGGCCGTCCAGCGATCAACCACCTCGGCAGCATGGCGTGCCTCCGCCACGGACCGCCACAAGCGCTGCCCGCTGTCGGCGGTGAGCACCAGCAGCATGGCCATCATCGGCAGACCGGCCAGAAGCAGTTGCGTCAACAGCTTCGGCTTCCATGTGAACAGTCTTCGGCGGAGCGCCCCTGCCCATGAGCGCCGACGGACAATATGGCCGCCCTCGACAATCGCCTCGCCGCGCGCAACCCGGGCGTAGTCCGCTTCCACCGCTCCCAGGTTGACGGCGGAAGGTACCGAGCGGCGCACCGACACATAGCCCAACAGTCGCTCGCCATCGAACTTCGGCGACACATTGGCTTCGACCCAGTAGGCATCGCCATTCTTGCAGCGGTTCTTGACCAGGCCACGCCAGCAGCGGCCGGCCTTGAGCTGCTTCCACATGTCGTCGAACACCGCTTCCGGCATGTCGGGATGGCGGACGATGTTGTGGGCCTGACCGATCAACTCGGCCCTTTCGAAGCCCGAGTAGTGGACGAAGTCGTCGTTGACTTCGAGGATCCGACCCTTGGGATCCGTGGTGGAAGAGAGAATGGCATCCCGCGCGATCTCGACCACGCGATCCGTAATGGGCAGGTTGCGACGCATGGCTGGCGATCCGCTGGAAAGTCGCTGCAGAGACTCCGCGCGGCCCGGAAGGTCCACGCTGATGCGGATCAAGTCGGCGACATCGGCCACGTAGGGGCATTCCCTACAGCCGTCGAGACCTGCCGAGCAAACGGGGCCGCTGCTAGTCTTCGCGTCCGCTTCCTGATTCGGCACGCATGGACACTGCGTTCGTCGCACCTCTGCCGCGGCCGGGTCTGGCCGGACTGCACCCCGGCAACTTCGCCCTGGTGATGGCTACAGGCATCCTCAGTCTGGGCTTTGGGCTGTTGGGGCATGCGTCCCTCGCAAACGCACTGTTCGCGATCGGACTGGCCGCCTGGATGATCCTGGTCTGCCTGAGCGCGGCACGCGCGATCCGCCACTTCGGTGCCGTTCGCGACGATCTGCTGAACCCGAAAATGGTCTTCGGCTTCTTCACCCTCGTGGCGGCCACCAGTCTCGTCGGGCAGATGCTGCTGGCGCGTGGCGAGGTTGAACTGGCGCTGGCCTGCTGGGGCCTCGCCTTTGGCGTCTGGTGCCTGCTGCTGTATCTGGCCTTCAGCGTGCTCACCTTCCTGAGCCACGAGAACAACGTCAACATCATGCACGGCGGTTGGCTGATCGCCATCGTCGGTACCCAGTCGCTGGTACTGCTGGGCACCGCGCTGGTGCCGCACCTGGGTGCCTACGCCACTTACATGCAGGTCGAGGTGCACATGCTGTGGGGCCTGGGCCTGATGTTCTACGGCATCTTCGTCACCCTGTTCTGCTACCGCATCTTCTTCCTTGCGCTCAAGCCGGACGATGTCGGCCCGCTGCTGTGGGTGGTGATGGGCGCCGCCGCCATCAGCGCCAATGCCGGCACCCAGCTGATCGCCATTGATCCCGTCCTGCCTTTCCTCAAGGCGCAGCGGCCCTTCATCGACGGCGTCACCCTGATGCTGTGGGCCTGGGCCACCTGGTGGATTCCGCTGCTGTTCCTGTTCGGGCTGTGGAAGCACGGCGTCAACCGTCGACCGCTGCGCTACGAGCCGGTGCTGTGGAGCTTCGTGTTTCCCTTGGGCATGTATGCGGTAGCCAGCGCGCGTCTCGGTCTGGCCGCGGAGTTCCCGCCGCTGGAATGGATATCGAGGTTGATGATCTGGGTAGCGCTCGCGGCCTGGCTGTTAGCGCTGCTGGGGCTGGGGCAGCGCCTGCTGAGGCTCGGCACCGGGCACCGGACGGCATAGGCGCGGCGCACGCGATTCGCGGGCAGCCAGGCACAGCAATCTACTCCGGTCACCAGAGCCGCGGCGCAGTCCGTGCGCAGGTCACGCCGTGCAGCTCACTGCGGCCCGGCGCACCCCCAGCCGCGATCCCTGCGCCGCCGTGCGAGATCGAAGCCAATCCGGACCAGCCACAATGAATAAGCCAAGGACCACAGCAGGCCAGCGCTCCACCACAGCGGCAACAGGGGCCACCCGAAACTGCCGGCCAAAGCCCGCAACCCGGCTGCCAGCAGCAACAGCAAGGCCGCCCACGGCAGCCAGCGGCGTTCATCAAGGACGAACCCCGCGTGGGTGCGACCGGCAATGCACAGCACGGCGAACACGGCGAGCCCCAGCGCGCCCAGCGCATGCAGATGCAGGCCGGCGCTAGGCGCGATCGGCGCTCCAAGACGCGCAGCGCCCTCCATAAGGTAGCCAAGGCCCAGCAGCCAGGGCAGGCCGTACAGCATCGCCACCCAGCGCCGCAGCAGCACCCGTGTATGCGGCCAGTCGCTGAGCAGGCCCAGGCAGGCCGCGCCCGCGCCGAGCGCCAGCCAGCCTGCAGCCATCGGCAGCTCTGCCAGTACCGCCGCTGCGTGCAACGCGATCAATAGCGCCGCTATCTGTCGCCGCGGGGGGCGGGCGAGGTAGTCGGGCTCGGCGCCGGCCTCCTCCAAATGGCGGTTGACCACGCGCATGGAGATCCGCGCCAGCGTCAGCACGATCAACAGCAGCATGAGATGCAGCAGCAGCCGCAGGCCCTGCAGCGGATCGGCGAACAGCAGACCGCCCAGGGCCAGGTCGAGGCTGAACGCAGCGCCAGCGATCAACAGCGCCGCAAGAGCGGCCCACAGATCGCGCTGGCGTCGCGTGGGATCGCGCCAGATGGGGGGCGTGATGAGCGCCAGCAGCCACAGGCACAGCGTGCCCTGCAGCAATGCCAGCGGCCATGCGCCCAGCCCCGGCAGCAGCAGCACCGCCAGTCGCGCCAGCAGCCACAGCGCGAACAGGAATACAGTCTGCCGACGACCGAAGTCGGCACTCGCAGTGAATTCCGGCACCGCGGTCAGGACGAAGCCCAGCACCGAGGCGAGCCCGAAGCCGAGCAGCAGCTCATGGGCATGCCAAGCCACCGCGCCACCGGGAAAGACAGGCATCGGCAGCGCACCCGCCAGCATCGCCAGCCACGCCGGCAGCAGAAGCACCGCCGAAATCGCGGTGGCGAGGAAGAATGGACGGAAGCCGCACTGCCAGAGCGGCCAGCGGAGCAGCTGCAGGAGGGCGGCGCGAACGGGGCGAGGCAAAGCGCGGGAGCTCAACATTCGCTGCGCTCCGGACCGGGAGCAGCGAAGCGCTGCAGGCGGAAGGACCCGGCCCATTCGCCACCCTTGCGGGCGTCGCCACCGATCTGTGCGTGTGCACAGGAAGACGCGGCGGCCGCGTGCGCGGGCAGTCCGAAGGCCGCACGAAACGCAGGCTCGGCCAGCAGGGCCGCCTCCAGCGCCAGTACCTCGGCCTCGCTGCGCGCGGCGGCCGGAGCCTGCGGCTGGAGTTGCAGCTGCAGGTAGCCGGGCTGCCCGCCGAGCACCAGCAGACGATCCGCAAGACGCAAAGCCTCGCGCGGGCTGTGAGTGATCATCAGCAAGCCACAACCCAGGTTCGCGCACTCCGCCAGCAGCAGGTGCTCCAGTTCGTGGCGCAGGCCGATATCGAGGGCGGCAAAGGGTTCGTCCAACAGCAGCAGCTCGGGCTGCACCACCAGCGCACGCGCCAGGGCCACGCGACTCTGCATGCCGCCCGAGAGGGCGGCGGGGTACAGCTTCAGGTCGGCCTGCGACAAGCCCAGCCGGAGGCCCATGTCGAGTGCCGCTGCCGCCCGCGCGGCGCGGCTCAGACCCTGGGCCTGCAGTCCGAGCGCGATGTTGTCCAGAGCACTGCGCCAGGGCAGCAGACGCGGCTGCTGGAACATGGCGCCAAGGCGCTGCCAGCACCGCTCGATGCGGCCCTCGTTGGTTTCGAGCAGGCCCGCCACTGCCTGCAGCAGGGTCGATTTGCCGCAGCCCGACGGCCCCAGCACGGCGATCGACTCGCCCGCCGACAGCGTGAAATCAAGCGGCCACAGCGCCCGGCGCGCGCCGTAGCGATGACCGAATCCGCGGACATCGAGAAGACTCATCGCGCCGCCTCGCGCCAGCGTTCGAACTCACGCTTGATTGGCTCCAGCACGGCGTACTCCAGCAGCAGCAGGGCAAGCAGCACGCACAGCACCCAGGCCAGCGCTGCTTCGGTGTCGAGTTGGGAGCGAGCGTTCGCCAGTGCTGCGCCGATGCCGTCGCTGCTGGCCAGGAGCTCGGCCATCACCGCCACCTTCCAGCTGGTACCCAGCGCGGTGATCGCCGCCGGAAACAGCCAGGACAGCAGATGCGGCAGACCGACTTCGCGCACCCGCAGGTGCCAGGGCAGTCCGAAAGCACGGGCCATGTCGGACAGGGGCGCGTCGAGCGTGCGCACACCCTGCAGGGCGGCGCCGAACACCACCGGCAGGGCCGCTGCAGCCACGGTGAAGACCGGTGTGCCATCGCCGCTGCCCAGCCACAGCAGGGCCAGCACCAGCCAGGCGATCGGTGGCATGCCCAGCAGCACGGTCACCAGCGGCCGCGCCAGCAGGGCGCCCGCTGGGCTGAGGCCCGCGATCACGCCCAGCGCACTGCCGACACCGAGGGCACAGGCGAAACCCAGCAGCGCCCGTCGTGCGGTGGCAAAGAATTCCGGCCACAGCGCTCCGCTGGCCGCCAGCTCGAACAGGCGCGCGAAGGCCTGCAGCGGCGCCGGCAGCAGCAAGGGGCCAAATGCTTCGGCTGCCAACTGCCAGGCGGCCAGCAGCAGCACCAGACCCGCGGCGGCGCTCCAGCCGCTCCACAGCCAGTCGATCCAGGCTCTCAGCAGTCGCAGGGTCATGCTCAGGCCGCGTAGAAGCGGGCGTCGGGCAGGCGCCCACCCAGCAGGCCGGGCCGCTGCGCCAGCAAATGGTGGAAGAAGACCTCCAGCTCAGGGCGCGCCTCGGCAGCGGGCATCGCCTGCAGCCGGCTGTGGGGCAACGACTCGGCGACCGCTGAGGCGTCCAAGCGCTTGCTGAGTTCGGCAATCAGGGCACCACAGTCCTCGGGGGCCGCCAGGCACTCGTCTAGCGCGCGCGCGTGCGCCTCCGCAAAGGCGGCGCACAGCGCGCTGTCCCCGGCGGCAGCGCCAAGCGCGGCGATGCCGGCCTGGGGCAGGCGCGCGGGACCGAGCCCAGCATCCGCCCAGGCCTGCTGCAGGTCCAATGCACGGTGCAGCTCGGGAGCGATCAGCGAGAGCGCGCCGCTTCGGCTGCGCGCCAGCGCCATCGAGGCCACCGGCTCGGACAGCAGCGCGTGATCCAGGCGCCGTGTCAGCAGCATCTGCACGGCGTCGAGTGGTGAGGCCAGATAGCTCAGGCGCAGGTCGCGACGCGGATCCAGCCCTTGCGCCTGCGCCAGCTGGCTCAGCACGATCTCGGGCATGTCGCCGCGGAAGGGCAGGCCAAGCTCCGCCTCACCGAGCTCAGAGAGGCGCGTGATCCGCGGCTGTCGCGAAACCAGGTACAGCAGGCCCCAGGCACTGATGCACTGCAGGCGCAGGGTCACCCCGCGGTTGTACAGGTTGGCGGCGACGTTGCTCGGCAGGGCGACGAAGTCCGCACGGCCTTCGAGCGCAATCAGCCGCAGCTCGTCTGGGCTGCGCCAGGCGACGAACTCGATGCGCTCGGCCAAGGCCGCGAAGCCGGGCCGCACCGACATCCAGGCCAAGGGATAGGACACCGATGCCCAGGGCCCGGCCAGACGCAGCAGGGGGCGTCGGCCGGCGGCGCGCAGGTGCGGCGTCAACATCAGCCCGCCCAGCGCGGTCGAGCTGGCCATCAGGAAGCGGCGGCGATCCATGGCATGCACTCCGGTGAGGGGATCAGAAGCGGGCCAGCCAGCTGAGCTGCAGGCTGCGCCCCGGCGCGGGCGGTTCGGCGCCGCTCAGGCCTTCGGTGAGGTGTTCGTGGTACTCGCGATCGGCGAGGTTGCGCAGCAGCAGGCGCAGTCGATGCGGTCCGCGCTGCCAGGACAGGCCGGCATCGGCCGTGGCAAAACCGGCCGTCGGGTTCTCGGTGCCTCGCGAGAACTGCCGCGCTACGCGCTCCTGCGCACGGACCGCACGCAGCAGCAGCTCGCCGTCGAGACGACCGCCGAACAGCGTCCCCAGACGCCCGTCCCAGCCGACACTCAGCTCGTCGGCCGGCATCTGGAACAGCGGCTCGTCGAGGTCGCGGTTCTCGCCCCGCAGCATGCTGGCTTCCAGACTCAACCAATGACCGGGCTGGAGCTGACGGCGCAGGCTGAGCTCGACGCCTTCGATGCGCACCTGCCCCAGGTTCACCGTCTGCTTGCAGGCATTGGCCTGGGCCGGCGGACAGCCGTTGCTGCCGGGTGCGCCCGAGACATCGACCCCGGTGATGTAGTCGCTGATGCGATTGCGATACAGCGCCAGCCGGTACTCGGTGCCTGCGTGTTCGCCCTTGGCGCCGAGCTCGATCTGGGTCGAGAACTCGGGCCGGATCTGCGGGTTGCCAAGATAGTAGTAGCCGTCGGTGCGCGGCGAGGCCTCGAAGCGCTCGCGCATCTCGCCGGCGCGGAAGCCGCGCGACAGGCTGGCGTAGGGGTGCAACGCCGGATGCAGCGGCAGCACCGCGCCCAGGCTGCCCGAGAATGCGCTGTCGGCGCGCGCCAGCGACTGCCCCGGAGCGGCGCCGGCGACGGCCGCGGCGCGGCCTTCGACCCGGTCCCAGCGCAGACCCGTCAACAGATGCAGGCGCTGGCCCTGCCAGTCGTCCTGCACGAACAGGCCGCTCGACTCGATGCGGCCGTCAACGAAGGGCGGATTCGGCTGCAGGGCGAAACTGGGCGGCGCGGCGATCAGCCGCTGCGGGCTTGCTTCCATCTGCCAGTGCTGCAGGCCAAGCAGCAGGCGATGTTCAGGGTTGAGCCAACGGTCGAAACGCAGGTCGCCGCCCCAGGTGTCGAAGCTGACCCGGGTCTGGCTGAGGTCGCGCGGCGCCGCGGCAGCCAAGGGGCCATTGATGCGGCCAAAGATCTGCCGCTGCATTTCTTGCTGATACAGGCGCAGGTCCCAGTTCCAGCCATTGTCCGTGGCCGCGCTGCCGCTCAAACCGAGTTCGGCCAGTTGGCGCTCCTGCTCGGGCGAGTAGACCGTGGTGCTGGCGACCTGCGGGTGCGGATGCGGTTTGGTCGAGCCGGGATAGGCCACGTTGACATCGCGCTGCGCCTGCAGCGAGAAGCGCGTCTCCAGCGCCTCGGCAAAGCGCTGGCGAAATTGGCCGATCAAGGCCTGGCTGCGGTAGCCGGTATCGGCGACGCGGCCGCGCGGCGCGCGGTAGTCGTCCTGATCGAGCGCGGCGCCACCAAGCAGCAATGCCGTGTCGTCGTCGTTCCAGCGGACGAGGCCGGAGCCGCCCCAACCGCGTGCCGCGCTGTCGGCCTGGACGCCGAACTCAGTTTCGGGCGCTTCAACAAAGCCTGCCTGCGGACTCAGCACATTGACCACGCCGCCCAGCGCACCGCTGCCGTAAAGCACCGAAGCCGGGCCCTTGATGACCTCCACCCGCTCGGCCAGGCCCAGACCGAGGAACGAGGCGATCGCTCCAGCCGGCTGCGCGGAGTTCAAACGCATGCCGTCGGAGAGCAGCACGATGCTCTCCTTCTTGAGGCCTCGCAGCACCGGGTTCTGCCCCTGCGCGCTGTCGGCATTGACGGCGAGTCCAGCGCGCCCGCGCAGAAGTTCGCCCAGATTCCGGTGGCCGTTGCCGGCGATCGCCTCGCGCCCCGCCACCACCACCGCCACCGGCGTGCCGAGGTCAGCGTCGGCGTAACCCTTGGCGCTGACCACGATGGTGTCGAGGCAGCGGGCCTCGCCGGCGTCGCAGCGGCCGATGTCGGCGCCCGCCCAGGTCACGGGCGAGACGCTGAGACCCAGCGGCAGCAGCAGAGAGAGGGCACGAGTCAGCGGGTGCGGGAGGAGGTTCGGAGCACAAGGATGCGTTGACATGGGAGGTTCGGAGCAGGCCTCAAGGGGCGATGCCCCACCTTCCTCTAATGCGACGCATTCGCAAATGACGCAGGTCAAGCGGACCCCAGGCGCTCGCGATGACAGCCTGTCCTACGGCACCTCCAGCCTTCATAGGGCGGCTAAGTGAGTTGCTTTCGTGGCGTAGTCAATGCGCTGGGCGAAGTCGCGGCCCAGACCGGTGAGAACGATAGGCATGTTGCGTAGCATCGGATGCCGCAGCGACCAGGCGTGGTGACTCTGGTCATCGGCGCAGGTAACGCGTGACAGCGGCGAGAGAACCCCAGCGCGGTCGGCTGATCACTGTCGCCGGAACAGGTCGCCAAGCTCGAAACAGCCAGCCAGCGCAAGCGAGTCCATTCGTACAGGCATCAGAGGGGCTCGACGAGCGAAATCCCAAGCCGACGCAGTGGCAAGACGCTGGCTCTTGGGGTCCTGAGCGCCCACGGCGGTGCGGCTTGGCCTCCCCGCCGTAGGCTCGTTTCAGCCTCAGAACTGCTTGCTCAGACTTACATAGACGTTGCGACCCAGCCCGACCCGGGTGCTGCCTTCGACATTGGCGGGATGAAGGCGCTTCTGGTCGAACAGGTTGCTGACACCAAACAGGACCTGCGAGCTGCCATCCAACCATGGCAGGTTGCCGAGCTGCGGCCGCCAACGCAGGCTGAAGCCGGCCTGCGTGAAAGATTTGCGCACGTAGTAGTACAACACTCCGCCCGACACAAGCGTCTGCGGATTCTGTTCTGGCTTAAACCAATGTTTCAGATCGAACTCCAGACTGAGGTCGTCGACCGAGGGGAACAGGCTCAACGCCAGACGCGCACTGTCGGCGAACGCCCAAGGTGTGACCGCGCCCGTACGCGCATTGACCTGATCGAGCTGTTCATAGGTCAGGCCGAGACCGTAGCGGCGCGCCTGGTAGTGAGACTCCAATTCCAAGCCCCGACGGTCCACCTGGCCGATGTTGCGATAGGTCGCGTAGTAGCTACTCTGCGGTGGCGTCGGCCCGGAAGTATCAGGCACCAGCGTGATCATGTTGTCGATGCGGCCGGTGAAGTACATCGTCTTGATCCGGAACTCGTCACCGGCACGCCAAATGTCTTCACGCCGCCAAGAGAAGCCCGCCTCGTACTCAGCCGATGTCTCGGGCCCCAGGTCTGCATTCGGCAGATACCAGTAGTGCGGGTTCAGCGGCCCCGAAGACGAGGTCTCGTGCGGGGTGGGCGCGCGGAAGGTCTCCGAATAGTTCAGCAAAAGATTGAAGCGCGGCATCACCGCAAAGCTGGCGCCCACACGCGGCGAGAATCGGCTGTTGTCGTAACCTTCGGGCACACCCCGCACTTCGCGATCGAAGCGGTCATAACGCCCACCCAATTGCAGCACCAACCGCTCCTGTAACAGCGAAAGTTCGTGCTGCGCAAATGCGCCGAGATCGCGATATCGATTGGGCATCGATCCAAAGATCGTTGGCACACCGTTCAGAACATAGTCCGCGTCCTCTTCACGATGCTCGTAATCAAAGCCCAGCAGCAGGCAATGGCGTTTTCCGCCCGTGTCGAAGCGCATCAGGTTCTGGAGGTTTAGGCCACGGCGTTCGTCCTGGTTGCGGTAATCCAGCGCCTGCGGGCTGCCGTTCGCGGCTACATAGGTGTAGCCGCGGTCGTAGAAGCCACGCGTCGCATAAGCGGTGGCACTCAAGTCCAGCAGGTCGCCGCCTTGGGCCACGTAGCGCAGCACCGTATCGCGCTGCTTGAGACTGCCCAGCACCGGCCCGGTCACGGTCGAATACTCCTGGTGGTAGAGGCTCTGCCAAGTGACTGCGGTTGTGTCGCCGTAGTCGTAGTGGCTGAGGCTCAGACGGTGGCCGGGCGCGAAGCTCCAGCCCGCCTTGAAGAACAGCGTGTGCAGGTCCTCGTCGTTGTCGATGGTCTTGAAACTGCGATCTCCGACGAACACCCGCTCCGCGAGCGTGAGGTTGCCCTTCTGCGCTCGCTTGACGAACAGCAACACGTCGCCCTCGCCATCGTCCGGCGCATAGGCGAAGGCGGCCGAGGCCTGTCGCTGGTGGTTGCTGTCGTAGCGCAGGTTGGCGAACCCGCCCGTGCTACGGCCTGAGCGCAGGAAGTCCCGTGCGTCCTTGGTAGTGGTACCGATCACACCGCCGATCGCGCCGCCACCGTGCGAGATCGAAGAAGATCCGCGCACGATGTCAACCTGCTTCAGCAGGTCTGAGTCCATCCGGAAGCTGGATGTCTGATTTGAATAGAGATTGGTCGAGCGACGCACACCATCCTGCATGACGATGACGCGGTCCTCGCCGGAATAGCCGAAGCCGCGGATGGAGTACTGCTGGCCAGCTGTGCGCCCATTGTCCAGACCGGTGTCGATGCCGGGCACGCGATCCAGTGCGCGGATCAGGTCGGGGCTGCTGTCGAGGTCATCGGGACCGAGCACGCTGGCCGAACCCGGGTATTTGTCGACGTCGATACCGAAACGGGTGCCGATCACGGTGATCCGTTCGAGGCTGCGCTGCTCGCAGTGGTGGGCATTGCCGACCTCGCAATCGGTTCGGCCGGCCTCCTTGCAGGCCCGGACTTCGGCCGCAGTGGGCTGCGCACAGTCGGCGCGGGGCGGCGTGTCGGCAAAGGACGTCGCGCAAACCAGCAGCAGGGCTGCGGAGAGGGGTGTCTTTTTCATCGGGGGCATTCCAGTGATTGGGGAAGGTCAGCTCGCGGGGCGCCCCTAGCTAGCATCGCGCATGATACGCGTTCGCATTTAGACCTCGATACCCGCGATTCACGGGTGCATCAAAGCCCGAGCCTGCGCGCTACGCGCTCTACCCCCCGCGCGCTGTCCTGTCGGTGAACGTCTATAAAATCAGGCGTCAGTCGCCTGGCCAGATCCGAGCCTCAGCGAGCCACACCCAAGCTTCCGAGACCTTGGTGGTGCGATCGTGATGCATGACCAGCCTTCGCGCACGCTCGTTCCAGGCGTGCGTGCGCTCGACGATCCAGCGCTTGGACATGGCCACGAATCCTTCGGGCTTTGCGTGCGCGCTGAACATGTCGAGCTGATCCGGGCTCGCCCAGCACGCAGACGTCGCAAGGCTGCGCACGACGTTGACCTTGATGCCATGCTTCTGCGAGACCGTCTGCGCGCATTCGCATGCGTACCCGCGGTCGGCGTAGAGCGTCTGGATCCCCGGGTACTTGGCCATGGCCGCTTCCACCACGGGATGCGCACCCTCGCGATCCTGCACGCTGGCGGCGGTTTCGCTCACGACCAGCAACAGGCCCAGCGAATCCACCACCAAGTGACGCTTGCGTCCTTTGACCCTCTTGCCTGTGTCGTAGCCGATCTCTCCGCCTTGCGGAGAAGCACGCGTAGATTGCGCATCGATGATCGCCACTGTCGGCGCCTCCGGACGCCCTTCGCGCTCGCGCCACATGGCCCGCAACACGTCATTGATGCGCTCGAACTTGCCTTGCTCACTCCAGCGCCGGAAGGTGCGGTAAACGTTCTGCCAGCGTGGAAACTCGCGCGGCAACAGGCGCCAAGCGCAGCCGGTGCGAACCACATAGCAGCACGCATCGACCAGGGCTCTTCGCGAGTAGCGCGGTGGCATTTGGCGCGGGTAACGAAAATGAACCAGGTGCCGTGGCGGCGGCTAAGCAGGTCGCAAGCGCCAAGTCGATCAGCGCACCGCGATGGCCCCGGCAGTGGCGCCGGTGGCCAAGGCGGAAGGGTCCGACACGCAACGGCCCTCTGCGTCGCGACAGATTTGCAGCACCAGCCGGTGTATGCCCAGCGCTGCCAGCTCCGCCCGCAGGCGGGCGATGGCGACGGCATCGAGTTGTGGCGCCACGGTGCAGCGCACCTCGAAGGTGGTGCCGGCGTCCATCAGGCGCTGCAGCGACTGGCACGCCCTTGCACCAGCGTCGCTGCCGACGATGCCTGCATAGTCGCCGAACGGCGCCTTGACGTCGAAGCCCACCCAGTCCAACAGCGGCAGCACCTCGGACAGCCTTCGCGGATAGGCGCCGCCGGTGTGAAGGGCCGTGGCGAAGCCCATGCCGCGCACGTCGGCGAGCGCTGCGGCCAGTCCCGCTTGTAGCAGGGGCTCGCCTCCGCTGAACACGACTCCATCCAGTAGGCCCTGGCGACTGGCCAGCCAGTCCCGAACCTGAGCCCAGAGCCGGTCGCCCGGCCCCGGCGGAAGCAGGTGAGGGTTGTGGCAGTAGCCGCAGCGCCAGGGGCAGCCCTGGCAGAACACCACGGCAGCCAGACGGCCGGGGAAGTCGATGGTGGTGAACGGCACCAGACCGCCCACCGCCAGTCGCGGCTTAGGCATCAGGAGACGCGGTTCCCGCGGGCTCGACGAAGTGCCTGCGTTCGCGGTGCTCGCCCTGCTTTCCGGCGTTGAACTCCGATACCGGGCGGTGATAGCCCATCACGCGAGTCCAGACTTCGCAGCGCTGGCGCTCGTGATCGGGCAGGTCGGTCGGGATGGTGGACGCGTGCGGTGACATGGTGGCTCCTTGTGGCGGGTGGGTGCAGCGGGGGGTGTGGGACGGTGGCGGGCGTGGAACTTGGCTATCAGTGCGCGCTGCTCAGACGCGCCCGCAGGGCCTCGTCGCAGACCGGGCAGAACTCGTGCTCGCCTGCGAGATAGCCGTGCTTCGGGCAGATCGAGAAGGTCGGCGTCACGGTGATGTAGGGCAGGCGGAAGCGGGTGAGCGCGGTGCGCACGAGCTGCCGGCAGGCCTCGGGCGTGGAGATGCGCTCGCGCATGTAGAGGTGCAGCACGGTGCCGCCGGTGTAGCGGGTCTGCAGGTCGTCCTGGCGCAGCAGCGCTTCGAACGGGTCGTCGGTGAAGCCCACCGGCAGTTGCGAGGAGTTGGTGTAGTAGGGCTGCTCCGCGGTGCCGGCCTGCAGGATGCCGGGCCAGCGCTTGCGGTCTTCCCTGGCGAAGCGGTAGGTGGTGCCTTCGGCCGGGGTGGCCTCCAGGTTGTAGAGGTTTCCGGTCGCCTCCTGATAGTCGCGCATCTTGTCGCGCAGCCGGTCGAGCAGGCGCAGCGCCAGGGCGTGGCCTTGCGGATCGGTAATGTCATGTTCGCCGCGGCTGAAGTTGCGCACCATCTCGTTGATGCCGTTCACGCCAATGGTCGAGAAGTGGTTGCGCAGCGTGCCGAGGTAGCGCTTGGTGTAGGGGAAGAGGCCGTCGTCCATCAACCGCTGCACGACCTTGCGCTTGATCTCCAGGCTGTCGCGGGCCATGTCGGCGAGGCGATCGAGCTGCACGAACAGCGCCGCTTCATCGCCCGCATGCAGATGGCCGAGGCGTGCGCAGTTGATCGTCACCACGCCGATCGAGCCGGTCTGTTCTGCCGAGCCGAACAGACCGTTGCCGCGCTTGAGGAGCTCGCGCAGGTCAAGTTGCAGACGGCAGCACATTGAGCGGACGTGGTTCGGCTTCATGTCCGAGTTGAGGAAGTTCTGGAAGTACGGCAGGCCGTACTTGGCGGTCATCGCGAACAGGCGTTCGGCGTTGTCCGACTCCCACGGAAAGTCCGGGGTGATGTTGTAGGTCGGGATCGGGAAGGTGAACACCCGTCCGCGTGCGTCGCCCGCGGTCATCACCTCGATGTAGGCGCGGTTGATCAGATCCATCTCGGCCTGCAGCTCGCCGTAGCGGAAGGGCATCTCCTCGCCGCCGATCACCGGCACCTGCTCGCGCAGGTCCTCCGGGCACACCCAGTCGAAGGTGAGATTGGTGAACGGTGTCTGGGTGCCCCAGCGCGAGGGCACGTTGAGGTTGTAGATGAACTCCTGCAGGCCCTGGCGCACTTGTTCGTAGGACAGGCCGTCCTTGCGAACCAACGGGGCGAGATAGGTGTCGAAGGAGCTGAATGCCTGTGCGCCGGCCCATTCGTTCTGCAAGGTACCGAGGAAGTTGACCATCTGTCCCAAGGCGCTGGAAAAATGCCTGGGTGGATCGGCCTCGGCCTTGCCTTGCACGCCGTTGAAGCCTTCGAACAGCAACTGGCGCAGCGACCAGCCCGCGCAGTAGCCGCACAGCATGTCGAGGTCGTGGATGTGCAAGTCGGCATCGCGATGCGCCTGGCCGATCTCGGGCGGATACACGTGCGACAGCCAGTAGTTGGCCACCACCTTGCCGGAGACGTTGAGGATCAGCCCGCCCAGCGAGTAGCCCTGGTTCGCATTGGCGCGCACACGCCAGTCGGCACGCTCGACGTACTCATCCACCGTCGCGGCCACGTCCACCTGCGTCCTACGGTCCTCGCGCAGACGGCGATGCTGCTCGCGATAGGCGACGTAGGCGCGGAAGGTGGCCAGGTGGTCGGCGTCGACCAGGATCTGCTCAGCCACGTCCTGCACCTGCTCCACTGGGATCGCGGTGCCACCATGGCGGTGGCCCAGCACCTTGATCACGCGCGCGGCCAGCAGCGCGGCCTCCTCTCCACCGTACTCGCCGCTGGCGGCTCCCGCACGCGTCAGCGCCGAGACGATGCGCGCCGGCTCGAAGGGGGCGCTGCTGCCGTCGCGGCGCAGGATGGTTGTCGGCAGGCCGAGGCAGGCGGCTGGTTCAGGCGCCGGGGGAAGCTGGGTGTGCACGTCGACGCTCCTTGCGGGCCAGGGCGTCGAAGGGGACAGGGCAGTGCCGTGCGCCTGCCACGCGGGCCAAGCCCGTGGCAAGAAGGCGACGCAAGATCGAAGACCGGCAACACGCTCGAACCTCCTTCCGGGGACACCCCGCCCCAGTACTGGTGGATGGACGTTGAGGCAGGTCTCCTGGCTTCCGGTTCAAACGCGCTAAGCCGGCCTTCCCGGAACATTTCCAGTGGCAGGGGTGGCGAAGCGCTCGCCGGTCACAGTTGCGGGGGCAGCTCCGGGTTCCAAGTCAGGCTTGTCACCGGATTCCCTTTCAATCCCCGGTCAGGGGAACCATCAACACCGGTGACGATAGGTCTGGCGAGGTCCGTAGGTCAAGCCGACAGTGGGCGCGCGTGACCGGCACTTGACTTGGGTCAAGGGAGGGCTTCACGTGGTGCCAGTCTCGATCGTCGCTGACGACACCGAGCGCGACCGCATCCGCTGGCTGGAGCAGCATTCCGGCCTGGTCGAGCGCCTTGGCCTGGCGTTGCACCCTCAGATCCGGATCGACGTCGGTGCCTGCTGAGCGATGGCTTCAATCCCCCGGCGGGTCACCCTCGGGCACGTAGACCATCGTTCCGTCGCGCATCCGGTAGGCCACGCCGGCCTTGCGGCCTTCGCCGGCGCCGATCTCGCCGGCGCTTTCGTAGCGTTCGATCCGCTCGCCCTGCTTGACGATCACCTGCATGTCGGCTGCCCCGGATTGCGGATCAGGGTGTAGTCCTCGCTGGCCAGCGGGCTGAAGGGACTCTGCGCCATCGCCAGCAACAGGGCGGCGACCAGCACCAGGAACACGTCGATGAGATTGACCACCGAGAGGATGGGATCGTCCTCGGCGTCGTCGAGCAGGCGCAGGCGGCTCATGCCGGCACCTCGCCGGCGACGGTCTCGGCGTGCGCGGCGGGGTCGCCGTGCGCCAGGCCCTGTTCGATCCAGGTCAGTTCCTGGGCGTACCAGCGGCGGCGGACGCTGACCACCCAGAAGGTCAGGGCCGAGGCGATCAGCGCGAGGATCACCGCTGAGAAGGCGATGGTGAGGCCGCGCGAGACGTCTCCGAGGTTGCCATCGGCCAAGCCGCGCAGCGCCGGGCCCATCGGGATCATGGTGGCCACCAGGCCGAGCAGGGGGGCGACCCGGCTGGTGATCCGCGCCGGCTCGATTCGGCACACGGCCACGGCCTCCAGTTCGGCGAGTCCCAAGTGCGGCGACTGCCGGTGCAATTGCTCCAGTTCGTAGCCGGCCGGTATCCCACGCCAGCGCTGCAGCCATTGCCAAAGGAAGCCGCCCAGCGCGACGAAGGCGTAGGCGAACAGCAGCGCCACGGCGATCAGGACGGGGATTAGAAAGAGCTGCGCCAGCTCGTACATGGCCAGTTCGACCTGGCTGCCGAAGGTCTCAGTCATTGAAGGTTCCTCGCTTGTGGGGAGCGTCGCCTGCGGTGCGGTGGGGGCGCCGGTGACGACTGTGATGACGTGTGTCGCGCGGGCGGTGGTGGCCCAGGGCGGCGCCGGGCGGACGCGGGCGATGGCGCAGCCGCGCCTGACACCATGCGCCCATTCCGATAAGCAGGATCAGCAGCAGTGGTGCCAGCAAGCGCACGAGGTCGAATGCGACCGGCTGCGTGGCGGCCGCGGCGAGGCGCTGCCCGTGGACCTGCTCCAGTGGAGTCACTGGCGCCGGTTGCTCGGGCATGGGCGCCGCCGCCAGGCCATATCCGACGAACTCCGCCAGTGCGGCGTTGCCGGTGATCAGATCGAAGCGCTGCATGAGGTCGGTGTAGCGCTGCCGGAGTTCCTCGACGGTGTCGGCGTCGGCCTGCCAGTAGCCCTGGCGGGACGCCTCCAGCATGCGCTCGATGACCTGGGCCAGGGCGGCGGGGTTCTCGCGCTCGAACCACTCGCGCAGGCCGAGCGCGTGCCGGTCGCGCACGTAGACGTCCATGAACGATTGCCACTGGTCGTCGCGCACGATCTCGCGGGCCACCGCGGTCCAGCCCCAGAAGTTGTTGACTGCGCCGGTGATCTCCAGGGTGCCGGCATAACCCTCGGCCATCAGGCCTTCGATGTAGCCGGGGTGGAACTGACGGGTGGCCAGCTCTCTGGCGAGGAAGCCGGCGGCTGACTCCAGGCGCCCGCTACCGGCAGCGCGCAGATTGCTGACCGACAGCTCGGGGGCGGCGCCGTCGAGATGCCGTACCGCCAGCGCAATGCCGCCGAGGTACTGGAAAGGGTCGTCGGTGGTCAGCATTCCGTAGAGGTTGGAACTGCGCGAGAGCACCGCGCCCTGGGTGCCGCGCAGGTGTTCGGCGTAGAGGTTGACTCCGACACCGGCGAGGTCGACACGGCCCCAGTCCTCCACCTTCGGCCCGTAGGCGTACTGCATCTTCGACAGGTACAGCTCGGCCAACTTGGCATCGCCCTCTTCGATGCCCTGCCAGGTGTCGCTGGCCAGGGTGGCATCGTCCAATCCGGTGCCGTAACTGCCCGAAGCACTGCTGAAGATGCGGGTGAGTGCGGCATGGCGGGCGGCCTCGGTGCCCAACCCACTTTCGGACAGGCGCCCCTGTATGGCGCGGGTATGGGCGGCCACCGGGTTGTCGGCTTCCTCGGCCGCGGCCGCCAGTTCCACCGCGCGGGCCAGGTGCTGCATCAGGTTGGGGAACTGGTCGCGGTACAGGCCGGTGGCCGAGAGCACCACGTCCACCCGCGGACGCCCCAGTTCCCGGCGTGGTATCGGTTCCACGCCGGTCACCCGGCCGCCCTCGTCCCAGACCGGGCGTATGCCCAGCAGCCACAGCGCCTGGGCCTCCAGCAGTCCCTGGTGGCGCATGGTCTCCACCGACCACAGCGAGAAGGTCAACTTGGTGGGCGCTGCGCCCAGGCGTTGGCGGTGCGACTCGAACAACTCGGCGGCAGCCTGCTCGGCGGCGGCCCAAGCGCTGCGGGTCGGCACCCGCGAGGGGTCGAAGCCGTAGAGGTTGCGTCCGGTCGGGTAGGCGTCCGGGCTGCGGATCGGGTCGCCGCCATAGCTGGTCGGCAGGTAGGCGCCGCGCAGGCCGTCGAGCAGGGCCGGTAGTTCGGCCCCGGCCCCGATCAGGGAGAACGCCTCGCGGGCGCGCTCGATCTGTGCCTGCAGAGCGGCCGGCAGGCCACCGGGATCCCGGTCTTCGACCAGGTGCGCGTGCAGCAGGCGGTAGGGCGCGGTTTCGTGCAGGGCCGCGTAGTCGCCGGCCAGGGCCTCGTCGAGTTCGTCGGCGTCGGCGCCGGCGTGCGCCGCGGCCGCCTCCCAGAATGGGCGGCCCAGCATCAGCAGCACGGTGGCTAGGCGGTGCTCTGTCTGCGGGGCGCGGCCGAAGGCGTGCAGGCCCAGCGGCTGAGCGGTCTCGGCCAGTTCGTGCAGGTGCGTGTGGAGGGCGTCGGCGTAGGCGGGGAAATCGGCCTCGGCTCGCGCCGCATCCCAGCCCAGGTCGGCGAGTACGCTTTCGCGGACGCTGGCCTCGATTAGTTCGCGCCGGAGCTGATCGCGCACCGCACCCTCGTCCTGGTTCATCCACGCGTGCAGGCGGTCGTGCAGGTCCACCAGCACCTGATGCAGGCCGGCCGGGCGGAAGGGCGGAGTCTGGTGGCTCACGATGGTGGCGCGGCCGCGGCGGCGCGCCTGCAGGGCTTCGCCAATGTTGTCGACGATGTAGGGGTAGACCACCGGCATCTCGCCGACCGCCAGCATCGGGTAGTCGACGACCGACAGGCCGCGCTCCTTGCCCGGCAGCCACTCCTGGCTGCCGTGGGTGCCGAAGTGGATCAGCGCATCGGCACGCCATTGCCTGCGCAGCCACAGATAGGTGGCCAGGTAGTGGTGCGAGGGCGCGGCCGTGGCACTGTGATAGATCGCTTTCTCGGCCGGCTCCCAACGCTCGCCGCGCGGCGGCTGTGGCAGGATCGCCAGCCGGCCCAGTTCCAGCCGCGGGATCACGAAGCGCGCTTCGCCCTCGCGGTCGAGCACCAACAGGCTCTGCTCGGGCTGGCCCCAGCGCGATTCGATGTCGCGACGCACGTGCTCCGGCAGGCCGCGGTACCACTGCCGGTACTCGCTCATGGGCAGGGTGGCGGCACCGCCGGCGGCCACCAACGCTGCCAGATCCACGTCCCGGTGGAACGGGGCGAGCGTGGCCTGCAGGGCTTCCAGCAGCGTGTCCTGCGTCAGCGGCGCGCCCACCGCGTAGCCCGCCTCGCGCAGCGCGGCGAGCGTACGCTCCAGGCTCTCGGGCAGGTTCAGGAAGGAGGCCGAGAGGTTCTTCTCGCCCGGCGGGTAGTTCCAGAACATCAGGGCCAGGCGCTTGTCGGTATTCGGCGCGCGCTGCAGGCGCACCAGGTTGAAGGCCTTGTCCAGCACGCTGTCGAGTTGGGGCGCGATCGCCACCAGCCGGTCCTCGGGTTGCTGCGTTGCCGCCACCACCTGGGCGTCGATGGCGCCGGCGTACTCGGGCTGGGCGAGATAGAAGGGCACGTCGGTCAGGCTCAGGCCCACCGGGTCGGCGGCCCATTCTTCCGGGCTGCCGTGACGATAGGTCAGGAGCTGGATCACCGGGCGGTCCAGCGCTTCGAAATCGCGCCGTCGGGCCTCGCCGTCCAGGGTGATCTGGGTGTTGAGCATCAGGTCGAACAGGGCCTCGCCCTGCGGCGCCAGCAGGGGCAGGAAGCCATCGCCGCGCATGGCCGGTGCATAGAAGGCGAGCGCGATGCCGCCGCGCTGCTCGATGCCCGCGATTGTGGCGTCCACCACGCCGGTTTCCATCGATGCCAGGAACTGCTGGTGGAAGGCCACCGCGATCAGCGGCGGGCGCTCGGCCGCCTTGATGTCCACTCCGCGCCAATCCAGGTAGTCGGCCACGCTGGCGAACACCAGCCCGGGTGCTTCGGGGTGGTAGACGGCCGACTTCGGGAACACCACCGGGGCGGGCACGGCCATCGGGTCGCGCCCGTCGAAGTGGGCTCGCAGGCTGGCGAAGAAGTGGGTGAAGTTCCGCTCTGCGCCGGAGCTGTAGTAGTCCACCAGACGCTGCCCCAGTGCATCGGGAAAGCCGCGCCACGCGGGGCGCGCGTCGTACAGCCAGGCCTGAGGGGCGCGCAGCGCCGGCAGGGCGCCGGCCAGCTTGGCCTGCACCTGGTCCTGCAGGTAGGAATCGATGAAGACCGCGTCGAAGCCCGCCCACAAGCCGGCGTCGGGTTCGGCCGGCAACTCGTGCAGGGAGCGGTGCTCCAGCGCGATGCCGTGTTCGGAGGCGATCCGTTTCAAATGCGCGAACTTGCCGGCCGGCACGTTGCCGGTGGCGACGAACAGGACCCGTGGGCCGGTATCGGTCGTCGTCGCCTGTGCCTCGCCCGTTGGGGCGAGGCACAGGGCGAACAGCAGGCCGGCCAGCAAAGTGGCGAGCATCCTCATGGCCGTCTCCTCAGAAGTTCAGCCGCAAGGCGAGCGAGGCACTGCGTCCGCGCTCGACGTAGCCGAACTCCGACGATTCCTCGGCCAGTCGCAGGTTGCCCAGGTTTTCCAGACCCAGGCGCACCTGGGCGTGGTCGCCCAACTCGCGGCTGAGGCTGGCGTTCCATAGCGTGTAGGTCGGCAGGCGGGTCGCGCTGGCGAGTTGGGTGCCGGTGCGCTCGGCGCCGATCCGTGCCGACCAGGGGCCGCGGTTCCAGTCGAGGTGAGCACTGAGTGCGTGGCGGGGGCGATAGCGCAGTTCTCCTCCGCTGTTGCGGTCGCGGGTGCGCAGCAGGGTAAGGTCGGCCTCGAGCCGGAAGCCGGCGCCCAGTTCGGCACTACCGCCCGCCTCCAGGCCGCGGACGCGGGCGCGGTCGACGTTGTCGTAGAGGTAGACGCTCCGCGGTCCGATCCGCTCGATCAGCCGGTAGGTGATGAGATCCCGGACCCGGGTTTCGAACAGGCTGGCGCGCAGGTTGAACGGCCCTTGCAGCCAGTCGGCCGCGAGTTCGAGGCTGTCCGAGCTTTCCGGGCGGATGTCGCCGTTTCCGAGGAAGGTGTGCGGGCCCTCGGCGCCGACGTAGTCGGGCGAGATCTGCTTGAGCGTCGGCGCCTTGAAAGCATGGCCGTAACCGGCCTTGAGCACCCAGGCCTCGCCGGCCTCGTAGACGAAGTAGGCGCGCGGGCTGAGCTCGCCGCCGAAGAACTCGTGGCGGTCGTGGCGTAGGCCGCCGGTGAAGCCGAGGCGGTCGGTCAGCGTCCACTCGTCCTGCACGAAGAAGGCGCGTTGGGTGGCGTTGTCCTCACCGCGGGTCAGGCCGGCATTTCGCAGAAACTCTTCGCGCAGTTCGAAGCCGGCGGTCAGGCGATGCGCGCCGAGAGGGAAGATGGCGTGGCCGTCGACCACGCTGTCGCGCAGGTACTGCGGACGGGTCGCGGCCACACCGTTGCTGCGGAAATTGCGGATGTCGATCCGGCTGCGGTAGGCGCGCAGTTGGCCGGTGAAGGCGTCAAACTCGCCGCGCCAGCCGGCATGCGCCTGTGCGCGGTCGAGCCGGTAGCGGTTCTCGAAGGCCACGCCGGCGCGGCTGACATCGGGATACCAGCGGTCCTCCTGGCCGCCGCGCCAACCGGCGTCGAGCCGCTGCGACTCGCCCAGGTCCACGTGCAGTTGCGCACCGGCGCTGCGCGGCTGGGTGCCTTCCTGCTCCGCATAGCGGGGATCCTCGGGCCGGATCGCCGGATCGAGCCGGCCGCGCTCGGCCTCCAGGCGCAGGCCGGCGCGCTCGCCCAGCCCGCCGGATGCGCTGACCCCGGTGCGATAGCCGTCGCCACCCTCGCCCTCCAGCAACTGCTGGCTGCGCAGGCGCAACTCCCCGCCCCAAGCTCCGTGGGGTCGGCGGGTGATGATGTTGACCACTCCGCCGAGGGCCTCGGAGCCGTACAGGGTGGACATCGGCCCGCGGATCACCTCGATCCGCTCCACCGAATCCATCGGCAGCCAGCCGTACTGGTAGTCCGAGTGGCCGACCACGTCGTCCGAGGCCGAGACGCGCCGGCCGTCGATCAGGACCAGCACGTGCTTGCCCTCCAGGCCGCGCAGGCTGAAGGTCTTGCGGCCGCCGACCTGGCGCGGGCTCAGGGTGAAGCCGGGTAGGCCGCGCAGGGCCTCCAGCAGGGTGGGCGGGGCACGGCGCTCCAGTTCTTCGCGGTCGACGATGCTGACCGTCGCCGGTGCGGTGCGCGCGTCCTGCGCGCTCAAAGTGGCCGTGACCGTGATCCGGTCGAGGTGGGCGGCGGCGGCGGGATCGGGCGCGGCCTTGGCCATGCCGGTACCGGTCATGGCGAAAAGCAGGCACGCACCCAAGCGGCCGCCAGCGGCGACCCGTGTAAGGTGTTGCATGGAATACGGCTCCTCTGAACTTCATCGGCGGCCGTCAAGGTCCGCACGGTTGGAGGGATGAAGTCCGGTGCACCATCGAACCTGGCGATGGCGGGGAGGCAGTGCGCCGATGCGGTCTCCTTCGGCGTCCGTCGGCGGGGTGCGTGACTGGATCGGCGGTGGGCGACATGCCCTGTGAACGTTCGATCGAGCCACGCGCCCGCGAAACGGACGCAAATGAGTCGCATTAGCGTCTTACGGCGGAGCGTTTGCCGCCTTGATCTGGATCAAGGGCGGGGCGCCCCGGGCGGCCCTTCCGCTTCGCGCCGGCCACCTGCGATAGGCCGCTGCACCGAGTCCGGACTGATCTGGACCAACGCGCGTCCGCGCAGCGGTGCGGGCACTCCAGCCATGATCAGCCTACTTTCCCGGCAGAAGATCTTCTGCGCCGGTACGCAGGCATGGACACGGCTCCACCGGCTACCCCGCCCCCTCACGCTGTTCGACTGGATTCGCTCGCCTGCTGCTATTCCCTTCCTGAACCGGTGGCCTTAACCCCTTAGGCCGCGCACTTGATCTTGGAGGCCGACAGATAGGCAGGAACAGTCTCTGGCCGCTGCTCCAGTTCCTTCATGTGGCTCTCCGTAACCAGCTTCAGCTTATTGATCCGGCCAGCTGAAGTTTGAACTTTGGTGCGCTCATGCGGCGTAC
>CAZPHV010000024.1:0-72353 GCA_964586455.1 uncultured Aquimonas sp. | reverse complement strand
AACAGGCGGAATCAAACGGCGGCTGTCGTGCAAGGGGTTTTTCGACAGGCTGCTATGGCCAGCCCTGACGATCCAGGCCCAGATTGGCGTGCAGATCGTCAACATGAGCTTGGGGGGCGGCTTTCAGGGTCTGCAGGGGCTGTGTACAAACCAGCCCAACCGGACCGAATGCCTGGCCTTGGCGTACGCGACTGCGCAGGGTGTGCAGATCGTGGCGGCAGCCGGCAATGATCGCGGCGCCCTGAACTTTCCGGCGCGCGACCCGCGCGTGCTGTCGGTGGGCGGGCTCGACGAGGGCCTGGACCTGTGGAACGAGGACAAGGACCCGCCGCCGAATGACCGCAACGGCTGTCCCTTTTATCCGGTTTCGACGCGCGAGTGCGGCTCCAACTTCACCCAGATGGTGGGCGTGGACGCGCCGCAGGCGCTAGTGGCACCCGCGCGACGGGTGCGCTCGACCTTTTATCCTGGCATGGTGTGGAATGCGGATATCGGCTGCATGGACGATGTGCCGTCGGGCAGCGGAAGCGGGCGGGGGCTGTGTACCGGCACCTCGATGTCGACGCCGATGGTGGCGGGCATCGCCGGCCTGCTGCGCTCGATCAACCCGCTGATTCCGCCAGGCCAAGGGCAGTTCAGCGCGTCGGAGCCGGGTATCCATGATGTCCTGTTGCAGTCTGGCATACCTCCGTCAGGCCTCGAATGGACGCCGCGCTTCGGCTATGGCCGCCCCAACGCCGGCACCGCTGCGGCCGTGATGCTGGGCGCGGTCGATGGCCGCCAGGTCCGCAACCGCCTCAGCCCGGTGTTTTCCTTGTACGGCAGCGCGGCCAAAGACTGGGCCTACACCTCGGTGCCCCAGGCCGCACTGGCCCTGATGCTGAACCAGCCCGCAGGGTACCTGCCCGCCGGCCCGCTGACTCCCGGCTACTCTGTCTTTCCGCACAGTGCGTCGGCCTCAGCACCGCCTGCGCCGCGTGCGTATTTCTATGCGCTGACCACCGAGTTCGCTCTGCTGCCCTCGCAACCGAGCTTGCGGCCACTGTACTGGCTGGATCGCAAGCGTCCTATTCCGATCGGCTGCAACCCTCAGCTGCCCGGCTGCAATGGTGAGAATCGGGACTTCCTTCTACTCACCTCGGACGCTCAGGTGCAGCAGGCCGTCAACGCCGGCTACAGCTACCGCGGCCTGCAGGGCTATGTGCATCGCGCATGCACGCCCGAACCTGTTTGCATCCCCATAGGGGCGGAACCGTTGTGGCTTGGCTGCAAGGCTTCTGACGACGATTGCGCGGTGTTCCTGCAGCGTGACCGGGCAACGTTTGAGGCTCAGGGCTACAACGCTGCGCTGCCCGGCTCAGTCGATCGTCTACTGGGCTATGCCTATCCGAACCTAGACCAAGACGGCGACGGCCTTATTGACGGCTTCGAGCGTTTGCTCGGTACGGATCCGATGCGAGCGGATTCCGATAGTGACGGAATTCCGGATGGCGTCGAGTATCCGCAGGCCGGGGTGCCCCGCTCCGACCCGTGTTCGTTTGGTCGCTGCCGGGCCGGCGCACTGTTCGCCGACGGGTTCGAAGCGCAAATGCGTTAGCAGGGTCGGGTCGTCGCGATCCACTCACCGTGGCGCCGCAGTGGCTGAGCGGCGACGATGTGCGCCTTGCCACGCTGCGGCAGCAATTTGCGATGGCCTCCGTTGAGATTAGCGTGCGGGCTCTTCGCCCACTTCATACTCCCGCCTTCGCCTTCGCCTTCGCGCGGCCCAGTTCCAGCCTTCTCTCGGAGCGTAGTGATGAACGATGAACTGATTCTGCCGATGGCCGCGCATGTGGCGTTGACCGCGTTGCTCTACGCCGCGCTGACCGTGGCGCGAGCGCCCAAGGTGTGGGGCCTTTGGCGACGCGCGGATGGCTCGAACCCGTTCGCGACGCAGGAGCCGCGCATCAGCGCGAACCTGTCGAACCAGTTCGAGTGGCCGCTGTTCTTCCACCTCGCCTGCCTGCTGCTCATGCCGACTGCATCCACCGCGGCGCTGGTCTTGGCCTGGGCCTTTGTGGCCGGGAGGATTCTGCACAGCGCGGTGCAGGTTCTCACGGCAAATGTGCGCCTGCGCGGCGTCGTGTTCATGGTGAACTTTCTCGCGGTCCTGGGCCTTTGGGGGCTGTTGGTGATGAGCGCTGCGGGTCGCTGACCTGCGGGCATGTTCGGGGTGCGCTGGTGGGTGATATTCAGCGCGGCTCGTTCCACGCTGCGGGGACTTCCGCCCGTTCGCAAGCCGACGTGACAGCGTGTCACTCACCCGGCCGCCTTCGCTCTCGACGATCACAGCCACTTTGAGACCGGTCGCCCGCAGCGGGTTTGTGGCGAGCGTTTCGACAGGCTGGAGTCACTTCGCCACGCGTTGCATTCTGATCCGATGGGTGACGGGCGCAGGCGCGCGGTGTTGACGGCCTTTGGCTGACACGCTTTGAGGCGCGGACGTGATCGCAGCCCGATCGCGCGCAGTCGATGAGTGCGTTGCCCGCTGGCTTGCCGGCACGTTCCCCACCGAGTGTTTCATGGGTATAGGGGTTCCAAGCGGCTCGCGATTCATGGCATTTGCTTGCGCCTTGGGATTTGCGAGCGCTTTGGGCAAACACAGGCGGCGAGCCTGCCGCGAACGCGGGCGCCACTGCGGCGCCCGCGTCTGCACCAGAGATCACTCGGGCAGCAGGTCCACTGCGCGATCGACCGCGGCGCGTGCTTGCTCACCAAGGCGCGCGGCACGTTCGCAAACCGTGCTGGCGTCAGTGCTGGTGCGGCTCCAGGCCAACTCACAGCGACGTGCGTACTGGCTGGCTTCGGCAAGCGCACTCAGCGCCACGTCTTCGCGGTCGCGCAGGTCGCGATCCTGCGCACCGCTCATTTCCCTGCGTCGAATGGCGACGGCGTCGAGCAGGGTTTCTTCCAGTTCAATCAGCAGCTGTGCGGGCTGCAGCAGGCGCAGCTGGGTCTGGATATTGCGTGCATCGAGCGCGGGCCCGCCGTCACGCTGCCCGGCGAAGCTGGCGCTTTCCAGCACGAAGATCGCGGAATTCCAGCCGGCATTGTGCTGCGCTGCCTTGATACGGCCGGGACCTTGGCAGCCTGCACCACAGCCGGCGTTCGGAATGACCTCGCCGTTGTTGTCGATCCAGCGGAAGTTGTCGGCCTGGTAGACGAAGAACGACTCGAAATTCTGGTTCGGCCAGCTCACCGGAACGCCATTGACGCTGATGTCGATGCCGCTGCCGCTGCAGCCGGGCAAGTCGCGCAGACGTACGACAATCGGGTGAAGGGTGCTGATGTTGGCGGTGCCGAAGTGCTGGCCGTACTGGTTCACCCACTGGGTGTTCTCGGAACCGAGCAGGCGGATGCCGCAGGCACCGGCCTTGGGCGCCATCGGATTGTTCCACTGACTATTGATCGTGACCTGACCCGGTTCGATGAAATCGTTGCCGCCGAAGTGGATGTAGTAGTCGTGGCTGGCGGCTTCGGCACTGTTCGAAAAGGCGCCGGCGAGCAGCAGGGCGCAGCTACCCGCGAGGGTGCGAAGGGTGTTCATGGCGATACTCCGTGGATTGGGCCGCGGCGGAAATCGCCGGGCTCATCCACGGAAACGTCATTCCATGGGCGAAACGACATGCGGAGTACAGAATCCGAGGCAGACGAGGTAAGGGCTGGCTTGTTTTCGCTGGGTACGTGAGGTGTTGCGGCTGTGTCGCTGCGTGCTGCCGAGACCGACACCGAAGCGAGTGTGAAGCTCATGGTGGGCCAGGGCCCACCCTATGGGCGATCGCGTTCCGGGGCGAGCGTGGGGCTCCGGTGGGCCAGGGCCCACCCTATGCGCGGGCGAGGGCTGCGGGGGGGCGGCCCTTCATGAATTGCCGGTACAGCACGGGCACCACGAACAGGGTGAGCACGCTCGAGAACGCGAGGCCCCAGACAATCGCCGAGGCTACCGGGCCCCATAGCAGCGATTCGCCGGCAAAGCCCATCGCCAGCGAGAACAGGCCGGCAATCGTGGTGCCCGTGGTCATGGTGATCGCGATCACGCGCCGGCGGGCGGCATAGATCGTGGCGTGCAGGGTGCGCATGCCGGCGGCGCGCCGCTGGTTGGCGGCGTCGATCAGCACGATCGCCCCGTTGACCGCGATGCCGATCAGCGCCACCGCGCCGTACAGGGTGTACAACGAGACCGGGTTCCCCGAAACCGCGACGCCCAGCGTCACGCCCGCGATCGCCAGCATCGGCACGGTCGGCACGATCAGCAGCGGCTGGAAGTAGCTGCGGAATTGCGCGGCGAGGATCAGATAGATCAGGCCCAGCCCGAGCAGGGCCAGAGGGCCCATTGCCGCCAGCGATTCGTTGATGTCGTCGAGCTGGCCCGAGAAGTCGAGATCCGCATTGGGATAGCTTGCGCGGATCTTTTCCCACTCCTCGCGCAGCGACTGTGCCGCTGCCACCGCATTGTTCACGTCCAGATCGAGATCTGCCTCCACCGTGATTGCACGACGGAAGTTCCAGTGCTTGATCAGGTCGGCGCTGGTGCGGGTCTCATGCGAGACGAGCGCGCCCAGCACGGTGGTGCCTCCAGCGGGCAGGGCGACCGGCTGGCTCAGCAGGGCTTCGATGGTGTCCAGCCGCTGTTGACGCGCCTGCACGCGCAGTTCGACTTTCTCGCCGCGATCGCGCAGGTCGGCCACCACCTCGCCGTCGACATGCAGGCGCACCAGTCGCGCCACGGCCGCGGGGTCGAGCCCCGCTTCGCGAGCTGCCGCCACGTCGACTTCGAGCTTCAGCTCATTACGACCCGGGCTCGAATCATCACTGATATCGCGCGCGCCTTCGACGCCTTGAATGATGCGTTTGACGGCCTCGGCCGCAGCCGCGAGCTCTACTGGATCGTCAGCGCGCACCTTGACGCTGATCGCCTTGCCGGTGGGCGGGCCGCCGCTGAGTTTGAAGAAGGACATCTGCGCGGGCACCGGTGCGGACTCGATGTCCTCGCGCATGCCCTCGATGATCTCGTCGATCAGGCGTGCATCCGAGGTGGCCGGGTTCAGCGAAACCGCGATCTGTCCGTAGCGGTCCCCGTACACGGGCTCGACATCGGTGAACTTGATGCCGGCCATGGACACCACCGAGCGTGCCTCGCCTTCCTGCAGATGGCGGCGGACGATCTGTTCGACCGTAAGCGTGTGCGCCATGCTTTCTTCGATGGGCGTGGTCGGCGGCAGGTCGACGTTGACGTAGAACAGGCGGATCGGGTCGAAGCTGAAGAAGCTGAAGCGCACCGGGCCCGCGTTGAAGGCCGCGCCCAGCACGATCAGGCCCATCGTCGCGACAAACAGGCCGAAGGCGGCGCCGAGATAGCGCACCGGCCGGCGCATCACGTGGATCAGCGCGCGGGTGTACTTGACCCTCAGGCCATGTGTCCAGCGCTCTCGCCAGGCCTGGCTGCGTGAGCGGCTGAGCGCGTGCTTGCCCATCGCACTGACATGGGCCGGCAGCATCCAGAAAGCCTCGATCAGGCTCACCGCCAGCCCGACCGTGACCACGAAGGGAATGACGAACATGAATTTGCCGAGGATGCCGGGCAGCATCATCAGCGGCAGGAAAGCGGCCATGGTGGTGGACACTGCCGCCAGCACGGGCAGGCCGACTTCGCGCAGGCTCTCGATTGCTGCCTGCACGGCATCCATGCCGCGCTGCATGCGGTAGTAGATGGCTTCGACCACGACCACCGCATCGTCGACCAGCATGCCCAGCACGATTACGATGCCAAGCAGCACCGAGACGTTGAGGGTGCTGCCCCAGAGCTGCAGCAGAATGAAGGTGCCGGAGATCGAAAACACCACGCCGAGCGCCACCATGGTGGAAATGCGTGAGCCCAGAAACAGCCAGCACACGCCGAGCACCAGGATGAGACCCACCAGGGCGTTGTTCTGCATGATCGCCAGCGCATCGCGGGTGGGAATCGACTGATCGTCGCTGAGCTCAAGTCTCAAGCCAGTGCCGTCCAGCACCGCGTTCTTGCGTTCGACGTAGTCGCGCAGCCGGTCGACCAGCTCCAGGGTGTTGCTGCTGCCGATCTTGGTGACCGACAGCAGCACCGCAGGGCTGCCGTCTGTTCCGACCAGCTGACGCGGGCGCTGGCTGACTCGGCGCACGTCGGCCAACGTGTCGATCCGCACCGACGCACCGTCGGCCAGTGCAAGCTCGAAGCCGGCGAGTCGCTCGACGTCGGGCGCGGCTCCGGCCACGCGCACCAGCCATTCGGCGTCCGCTGCCGCCTGCTTGCCGGCGAACACATCGCGAAACCAGCCACGCAGTGCGTCCGCGAGTTGCACCGCATGCACGCCACGCGCGGCCAGTTGCTGAGGGTCAAACTCGACCCGCAGCTCGGGGTCGCGGAAGCCCAGCGCCAGCACGCGGTCGACCCCGCTGATGCGCTCGATGTCTTCGCGCACGCTGCGCGCGGCAAAGCGCAGATGCTCGTCATCCGCCTGGCCGCGCAGCACCACCATCGCGGTGGGGAAACCATTCGAGGTGGTGATCTCGAGAATGTCCGGATCCAGCGCTTCGACCGGAAGCTCGGCATTGGCCTTGTTCTGGATCTCACGACGCACATCGTTGACGCGCTTGTCGAAGCTGCGTTCATCGATCTCGCGAAAGCGCACCAGGATGTTGCTGACGCCTTCGCGTGAGGAGCTGATCACCCAGCGCACGTCCTGCACGTTGCGCAGTGCGTCTTCCAGCGGATTGGTGATCTTGGCCTCGACGTCTTCGGCCGAGGCGCCGGGCAGGGCGGTGCTGATGTTCAGCCAGTTGAAGTTGATTTCGGGGTCCTGCTCGCGCGGCATCGTCGCGTAGGCGATCGCGCCCATCACCAGCACCACCGCGAACGCGATGTTGGCCAGCGGGTGATGGGTGATGAAGCGTTCCAGCAGGCTCATTGCTCGACGACCGGCAGTGCGTTGCCCTCGTTCAGGCCCTGCTGGCCGCGGCTGACCACGCGCGTGCCGGGCGGCAGCTGCAGGCGGAAGGGTCGACCCTCCTGCGCGTCGGATGCCAGGACGAAGCGAGCGACACCGCTTTCCTCGATGAACGCGCCGAGCTGACCGTCTCGCTTGACCATCAGCTCGGCGGGCAGCAGCAGGCGCGGGCCTGTCCACGTGATCTGGCCAGTGCTGCCAGCCGCCGCTGCCGGGTTCTGAAACGAGAAGCGCGCAAGCTGGGTGCGCGCGGCGCGCTCCAGCACCGGGGACAGCGCGACCAGGGTCAGCGCGTGGCGCTGGCCGCGGGTTTCGAAATGGACCTCCAGGGCGTCGGCGAGGTCCTGCGCGGTCTCAGGCGGTATCTGCGCTTCGACTTCGGGCGCGGCCGTGGACACCAGTCGCAGCAGCGGAGTGCCAGGCGCCGCCAGCGCGCCGACCTGGGCCTGGCGTTCCAGCACCACACCCTCGAACGGTGCGCGAACGCGGCATTTGTCCAGCTGGCGGGCGGCGGCATCACGGCCCGCACGGGCCAGCGCGACGTCGGCTTCGCCGGCATCGAGGCCTGTTTCGAGCGCCAGAAGTTCGTCTTCGCTGATGTGTCGATCAGCGCGCAGGCTGCGTCCGCGTTGCGCGCGCTGGGTCGCCAGTGTCAGCCGCGCCCGGGCGGCCTTGAGCTGAGCCTCTGCCTGTTGAAGCGCGAGTCGCGCATCGCGTTCGTCCAGGCTCACCAGCAGCTCGCCGCGGGCGACGCTGCGGCCGGCTTCGACATGCACCTCGGACACCGTCGCGGCGATTTCGGCCGCGATCACCGCGTCGTTCGGCGCCAGCACGGACGCGCTGGCGCTGTGTCGGTCGGGCAGGGCGACGTCTTCGACCGCCCGCAGCTCGATCGCGGCTGACGCGGCGGAAGGTTCAGGCTGTGCATCGGTCCGGGCGAAGGCAGGCGCTGCACTCAGCGCAAACAGGAATAGAGCCAGCGAAAGGGCTGGCGTTGCCAGTGCAATGGGGCGCATGTCGGGACATCCTGTCTAACGTGCGCGCTGGCGGGTCGGCTTGCGCGCTGGATCGCCATTTCAGCATGGGGCGAAGGCCGAGGGTAGGTGAGTATCGTTACCTGGATGCATTCTGTCGGGTCGCGTACGACCGTGCGCCAGTTCAGCAAAAGCTTCGGGTGGGTCGATGGACAGCAGGTGCTCGATGGCGCTGTGTCCTTGAGCTCTGCACTGCCGGCCTCGGCGCAAATTGAGGCCGGTAAGGCGCTCGGCACCTTCAATGAGCCTGCCGATGTTCGCGGTGATTGGGTCGATGTGACCGTGATCGCGACCGGTTGCATCGGCCTTGAGCCGGGTGCCGGCGATGCGTTGTTCGTCAACGGTTTCGAGGCCGTTGCGCTCTCGGCGCAGTAATCAGGCCGACGAAGCGGGCGCGGTGGCGGTGCGGGTGTCCGTGCGCTGCATGCTGCTGTCGCCCATCAGAATCGCCCACAGCTTGCCGAAGCGCTTGAACACGTTCTCCTCGATGTAGGGCACCCCGTGCTGGCGGCAGATCGCCTTCAGACGCGGCGCGGCCTGGCGGTATTTCAGCAGCGGCAGATCGGGCCAGACGTGGTGCTCGATCTGGTAGTTCAGATGGCCCTGCAGGAAGTCGGCGAAGTCGCTGCCACCGGGGTAGTTCACCGAGCCGGTGACCTGTTGCAGATAGAACTCGCCGCGGCTGGCCGGGCGGTTGTCGAAGCGGTGCAGATCATCAGCGCTGTGGTTCGGCGCGATGATCAGGAATGACCACACATTGGCCACGACCTCGGCCAACAGGCTGTTGATCAGCACCGCCAGCCAGGCGCCGACGCCCAGCGGCAGGAACAGCGCCGGAATCAGTCCAAAGCGGAACAGTGCGTAGGGCAGCACGCAGCGCAGGTAGAACTCGATGCCGCGCCGGGTGACCGGAAGCAGTAGACGTTCGCCGGGATAGGCCAGGCGCGGTACGTCCGCCATGCTCGGCGGTGTAGCGCCATCCTTGCGGGCGTCGGCACGTCGCGAGAGCTGCCACTGCCGCAGCGCCCAGTAGGTGTTCGGCGCGTAGTAGCTGAGCTTCCAGCTCGCCATCAGCACGATCACGGCCAGCCATTTGAGCGGACGCGGAAAGCCGGCGCGGCGCAGGATCTCGGCATTGCGCTCGACCAGGTCGGGATCACCCACCTGGCCGGTGTGGAAGTGATGCAGCTGATTGTGCTCGTGGCACCAGGCGGCGGGCAGCAACCAGTCCGGCCAGTCCAGCATGCGCCGCCAGCCCTGGGCGAAGCGCGTGCTGGTGTAGCGCGCCGGCACGCCGGGCACCGCGTCGTAGCCGCGATGCAGGATCGGGTGGGTCACATTCGCCCAGCGCGAGACATTGCCCAGGCCCATCAGCAGGGCCGACAGCGGGTTCGGGATGATCCAGGCCAGCGCATAGCCGAACAGCGTGCACAGCCGCCCCCACCACTCCATGCGCTGCAGGTGCTTGAGGTCGGCGCCGCCGAGGTCGGCCTTCAGCTCGGCGTGCAGGGCGGCGATGTCGTCGCCGAAGGCCTTGAGGTCGATGCTCGCGAAGGGCTTGGCCTGTGGTGTCGGCTGTGCCGACTCATCAGCGGCGGGCGTAGAAGAAAACGTATCGAGCATAGCGTTCCGCAGGTCGCTGGGCCGGGCTGGCTCGCGTCTGCGCATGATCGCATCCCGGCGCCGCTTCGACCCGACTACATCGCCACAGTTAGGTCGCGACTTCAGTAGTGAATGCGATGCAACGTGGGCTGAGCCGGTCGCGTGATGCGCGGCAGTACGAGATCCCCGCGCACGACACAGCGTTCACGCGCGACGCCCGACCCGAAGCCCGCAAGCGTCGCGCAGGCACACGCGACGCCGCAGTCAATCAGCCCGCGATTCGTCGCAAGCCGCGCCGGCCCAGGCTGAGCCCGATCCCTGCCGCGATCAGCAGCATCAGCCACAGCTGCACAGGCAGGCTCGAATCGCCGTGCGCATCGCGGTACACCGGTGCGCTGGCGGCATCTGCAGCTGTCCACGGCCGCTCTTCGAACACATAGGGATACAGATGCACGCGCAGTTCGCGATGCAGCGCGGCGACGCGATCCAGGTAGGCGAGGTGGGCCTGCAGGTCGCTGTCGGCGAGGCGATGCACTGCCGCCTGCGCAGCAACACCGGGCAGCAGCCAGCCGAGTTGGCGAGCACCGCGTTCTCGTGCCTCGATGGTCGATCGGTAGTCGGCAACCTGTTCGCGCACGCTCCAATCGCCGGCCTGCTGCAGCGCGTAGTACCACTTCCAATGGAAGCGCTGCAGCACCGGCGGGGTGTCGCGCCACTCGGGGTGATCCTGAAAAAAGCGCTCAAAAGTCTCCGGTTTGGGCCGATCCCAGCCTGCGTGCACTTCTTCGCGCTGGGCCAGCATCAGCTCCATGCCGGATTCGGCCGGCAGCACACGCTGCAGCGCGGCTTGGCCGAGCGTGGGCAGCACCAGACACAGCAGCAGCCAGGCGCCGACCAGGTGGGCGGCATGCGCACCTGAACTGCGCTCTCGCGCGCCGAGCCACAGGCACAGCCCGGCCCAGAACAGCAGGTACAGGGCGGCGATCGCGGACAGGCTCACCCACTGCAGTGCCGGCACTCCGGCAAGCACGGCGACGGCGCAGGCGGGCGCACTTGTGGCCGCCCATACGGCGACGACACGCAGCCCCGCTCGCCGCTGCCACAGGCCGCGGCCGGCACCCGGCAGGCTGTGCAGCAGGCGCAGGCGGCCGGATTCGCGCTCGCTGCTGATCAGATCGTGCAGCAGGGCGATCAGTACCAGTGGCGCCAGATAGATCAGCACGAAGGCGAAGTCGAAACGGCCCGCCAGCGCCAGCTCCGGGTTGGCATGATCACCCTCGTACAGTTGCGCCTGCAGCCCCAGCGCGCGCACCCGCAGCAGCCAGGGCGCGATGTCGCGCTGGCCGATGGCGGCGAAGCCCAGCGCTGCGGGTTCATCCCAGGTCAGCACGAAGCGGTGGTAGCTGATGATGCCCGGCTCCTGGTCGCGGCCGTAGCGCGCCATCAGCAGGTCGGCGCTTTCGGTCTGCAGGGCGTGCGCCTGCTCGATCGCAGCCGCCTGCGCGCGAACCTGATGGAAGCCGTTCAAGCAGGCCGCCAGGCTGAGCACGCCAAGCAACGCCAGTGCGGCGACTGCCATGCGCGAGCGCAGCAGCAGGCGCAGCTCGCGTCGCAGCAGGGCGAAGCGTTCGCGGCGCGGCACTTCACTATCGAACTGGGGCAGCGCGCTCATGGCCGCGTCTCCGCCCGGGCGCAGCAGTGCCTGAGCACGAGAGCGGGCACCAGCAGCCACAGCCCGAGCGCGCTCAAGGCCGACAGTAGCGTGCTATCGAGGCCTCGCACTGGCGCGACAAACTCGAAGCGCGGCAGCGTCTGCCACTGCTCGCGCGAGAGCTTCTGGTCGCGGTCGTTGACGCGCTGGATCTGCTCCGCATGCAGAACGTTCAGGGCCTGCACGAAAGCATATCGATGCGCTTCTGCCTGGGCCAGGAAGGCGCGATGGGTGTCCGGGTCAGACCCTGCCAGACGCATCGATGCCGGGCGCAGCGCCAGCAGCGGGCTGACCCAACCGAGCATAGCCAGCTGCGCTGACTGGGTTCGCTCCAGCTGCTGTACGGCCTCGGCTTCCTGCTCGAACAGCTCACTGGTCAGGCGTTCGCCTTCCTGCATCACGATGCCGCTGTAGTTGACCGGCAGGTCTTCGATGCGGTCGACCCCGTAGCGTTGCAGCACAGCTTGGCGAAAGGCGCTGAAGTGCGGGTCATCGGGGTTGTGGCTGTCACCGATCGCGGCCAGTGCTTTCTGCACGCCGATATCGGTGGCAACGCGCGTTGGCAGTGGCGTGGCCGCGGCAATCGTGTCGGCGCCCAACCGCGGCAGTGCCACACACAGCAGCACCCACAGCGACAGCCCGGCCAGCAGGGCCTCACGGGGACGCGGTGCCAGCAGCGAGGCCGGCAGGGTCAGCAGCACCCAGCCCAGCAGGTACAGGGCATACAGGACTGCCAGCAGGACTGATGCCCCGAACGCGGCATGCGCGGCGCCGATGAGGATCAGCGCGAGCAAGGCCGGGGCCGCCAGGGCCAGGGCCACGCCCGAGTGCGCGAGCAGCTTGCCGAGTGCGATCTGGCCCACGCTCAAACCCTGTACGCGCAGCGCACGCAGGCTGCCGCCGCTGCGTTCGCGGGCGATTGCCGCGTGCGCCATGAACACGATCAGCAGCGGCGCCAGCAACTGCAGCACAAAGGCGGGGCTCAGCTGGCCGAAGCGCAGCAGCAGTGAGGACTGGCGCGCATCGCCGAAGTTGGCGCTGTTCTGACGATGACCTTCCAGATACAGCAGCCGGCCGCTGTAGGCATCCACCCCGAAGTCGAAGAAGGCCAGCGGCCCCAGCGGACGCAGCGCGAACTGCCCGTAGTGCACAACCCGATGCGGATGCCGTTCGGGCTGGTCGAGAAAGGCCTGGTCGCTGGTGGCCTGCGCGCGCGCCCGTGCCGCCTCCTGCGCGTCGCGCTGCTCGACGGCTGCAAGTGTGGCGGTCAGCAGCAGGGCCAGCATCAGCAGCGCGGCGGCGCGGGTGAGCCCGTTGCGCCACAGCCAGCGCAGCTCTTCGCGGGCGATCCGCCGCAAGGTGCCGGTGCGGGCCGGGCGTCGAAGCGTGAGTTCCATCGAAACGGTGCTCACGTGGGCAACGCCGCCTGCGCGTAGCGTCGGTGCAGGGCGGCCAGATCGAAACGCTCGGGGCCGGCGGCGCTGAGTTCCTCAACGATGCGACCTTCGGCAAGAAAGCCGATGCGATCGGCGATGTCGACCACCGACAGCAGATCGTGGGTGACCATCAGGATGGCCACGCCCTCGGCTTTCAGCTCCAGCAGCAGCGCGTTCAACTCCTGCGTGGCCCGCGGGTCAAGGCCGGAGCCGGGTTCATCGAGAATCAGTACTGGCGTGCGACGGGCCAGTGCGAGGGCGATCGCAGTCTTCTGGCGCATGCCCTTTGAATAGCCTGACAGCGGCCGCTGCCAGGCTTCCGGGGGCAGGCCCACGGCCATCAACGCGGGTTCAAGCACGCGTTTTGGCTCGGGATCAACCCCGGCGAGGGCCAGAAAATAGTCGAGGTTCTCCACCGCGCTGAGGTGTTCATACAGGGCCACGCTCTCGGCCACGTAGGCCAATCTGGCACGCGCTTCATTGGGATGGGTAAGAACATTCACTCCGGCAACCCGCAGTTCGCCGGCGTCCGGCTTCAGCAGGCCGAGCAGGGCCGAGACCGTGGTCGACTTGCCGGCGCCGTTGCCGCCCAGCAGGGCATACAGCTCGCCGCTGCGGACCTGCAGATCCAGGCCACGCAGAACCGGCTGGGCTGCGTAGCTGTGGCGCAGGCCGCGGATGTCGATGCGCACGTCGGAAGAGGTCGTGGCCATGCTCAGAACCGCACCTGCGCGCCGATCGTGATGCGACGGGCTTCGCCCGGCGTGACCCAGGTGCGGAACACCGAGCTGACGTAGTGTTCGCGATCAAACACATTGTCGACGTCCAGCGACAGGCTCAGACGATCGTTCGGCTTCCAGTACGCCACCAGCTTGGCGGTGGTGTAGGCCGGCAGCCGGAACAGCTGCACGCCGTTCTCCGCTTCGGCGCGCGTGCGGGTCTCGCCCGCGCGCTCACCGACGTGGGTCAGGCCGCCACCCAGTCCGATCAGGCCCGCGCCCAGGGTGCGCTCATGCACGGCCAGCACGCTGCCATTGCGACGCGGCACATTGATCAGCGGGCTGCCGACTTCAAGCACATTGTCGCGCCTCACTTCGGCATCCAGCTGGACCCAGGCTGCGTTCAGGCGCCAGTGCTCGCCGAGTCGACCCGAGGCGTCGAACTCGATGCCGCGGCTGCGCACTTCACCGGCGACAATCGAGAACCCCGGATTGGCCGGGTCGCCCGTGAGCACATTGCGCTTGTCAATGTGGAATGCGGTGACGGTGGCGCCGAAGTCGCCGCTGCGATGCTCCCACTTGGCGCCCGTCTCGAAGGCTCGGCCGGCCTCGGCATCGAAGCCGATTCCGTTGACGTCGCTGCCGGCGTTGGGCCGGAACGATTCACCGACGTTCGCGAATACGGTATAGCCATCCCTCCCGAGCCAGGACAGGCCCAGTCGCGGCACCCATTCGGTCAGGCCGATGTCGGTAGCGCGGCCGCTGCGACGGTTCTCGAAGTCCTGCTGGAAGCGTTCGCCGCGCAGGGCCGCGATCAAGCGCCAGCGCTCGCCGAGGCTGATTGCGTCCTGCAGATAGAAGGCCGTACTGCGCTGCTGCTCGAAGGTGTCGGTGTTGGGCAGCGGTATCGGCAGCGCTTGTCCGTACGACGGGTTCAACAGATCGATCGCATACGGCGCGGCAGCTGTTGGATTGACCCGCAGCATCAGCTGCTGCAGATCGAATTGGTAGTGTTCGACGCCGAGCAGGAGCTCGTGGCTGACGCTCCCGCCATCGAATCGTCCAATGGCCTCGATCTGGATCGCGGTGTCGTCGGACTCATAGTCGCGGAAGCGGCGCTGCCGGCGCAGCGTGCGGCCGTCCGCCTCGACAAAGGAGGGCTCGGTCGAGAAGCCGCGCAGGCTGCTGTCCTTGCGCGAGAGCGCGCCGCGAAGGGTCCAGGTTTCATCAAGGGCGTGGTCCAGGCTCAGCTGATGTTGGGCGTTCCCCAGGCGCACCCGACCATCGCCCGGTTCGCCGTTGAAGCGCTCGATCGGTACCACGCCGAGGCGTCCCTCGATGGCCGGCACGCCGCGATCGAGCACCGCCTCGTGACGCAGCCACTGGCCGACGTAGTTGATCTCGGTGTCCAGGCCGAGTTTCCAGGTCAGCGCAGGTGCGAGCAGACGACGCTGCTGGTTGACGACGTTGCGAAAGCTGTCGCGGTCTTCGACCGCTGCGTTCAGACGCCAGGCGAGGTTTTCGCCGACCAGGCCGGTGCTGTCGAGTGCTGCACGCCCGAATTCATGGCTTCCGGCATACAGCTCAACGGAAGACGCAGGCTGCCACAGCGGTCGCTTGCTGACCACGTTGACGGTGCCGCCGGGCTCACTGCTGCCGTACAGCGCCGAAGCCGGGCCCTTGAGGAATTCGAAGCGCTCGACATCGGCGGTATCGCGCGGCGCATTGAAGCCGCGGTTGGCCGAGAACCCGTTCAGAAGCAGCGCACTGCCGGTGTTCTCGTTGCCGGGCAGGCCGCGCAGCGCGAGGTTGTCCCACAGCCCACCAAAGTTGTTCTGACGCGAAACACCGCCGACGTAGTCGACCGTGTCGGACAAGCGCAGCGCGCCGAGGTCGTCGATCGCCTGGCGTGACAGCACCCGTACGGATTGAGGCAGCTCGCGCAGGGGCAGGCCGGTCTTCGCGCCCGCGGCCTCGTCGGCGTAGTAGGTGCCGGACAGGCTGCGGCCCACCACTTCGATTCGGTCGAGCTGGCTGGCCTCGAGCGCTGTATTGGCGTCGGCGAGGCTGCAAAGCGGGAGGGCGAGTCCAAGCAGCAGCGCCTGTTGCAGCGCGGTCGTGAGGTGCCGGCGCCGAATCGGCGCGGATGCGGGGAGGAGAAAGGTCGAGGCGGGCAGTGGGGCGAAGCAAGGGGCGGGCATCAGGGCAAACTCGGCGACGTTAATGAAACACTATAACGTTTGAGTTTGGGTGCGTGAAAGCATGACTTTGTACATGGGTCCGCCCGCACGCCGGCCGCCCTGCAGCGGGTTCAAGCCGGCGACGGATTCAAATGAAAGCTTCTCAGCCCCGCTTTGCGTATCGAGGTTCCTGTAGTTCCTGTAGAGCGGAGCTTGCTCCGCTGCTCTTAGGGTGTCGCTACCGCCGACATTCGAGCCGAGCAGTGCTTCTCGAGCCCGTGCCGTGACCCGCACTGTAGGCTCTGCGGCAGCTGATCGCGCGGATCAGACGGGTGCGGGATCCATCTTTCAGCGACCGGTTTGAGCTTGCGAAGCCCACAGCCTTCAGTCGAACTCGATCACCTGGCGGATCGCTTCGCCGCGGGCCAGCCGGTCGAAGCCTGCGTTGATGTCGTCCAGCCGCAGACGGTGGGTCAGCAAGCGGTCGACCGGCAGACGGCCGGCGCGGTACAACGCGATGTAGCGCGGAATATCGCGCGAGGGCACGGCCGAGCCCATGTAGGACCCGCGCAGCACGCGTTCTTCCGCAACCAGGCTGACCGCGGGAATCGACAGGTGTCGATCCGGCGGCGGCAGGCCGACGCTGACCGTGCTGCCGCCGCGGCGGGTCGCTGCGTAGGCCTGGGCGAGAACTCGTTCGTGGCCCACCGATTCGATGGCGTGATGCACGCCGCCACGGCTGACCGTGCGGATCTGTTCGACTGCGTCGGGGTCGCGCGCATCGACGACGTGGCTTGCGCCCAGCGCACGCGCGAGTTCGAGCTTGTCGGGCTGCAGGTCGACTGCGATCAGCGGCTGCGCCGAGCTCGCGACTGCGCCGAGCAGGGCTGCCAGCCCGACTCCGCCGAGCCCGAACACCGCCACGCTTTCGCCCGGCTGCACGCGCGCGGTGTTGATGATGGCGCCGACGCCGGTCATCACCGCGCAGCCGAACAGGGCGGCGATGGCGGGTTCAAGCGCGCGGTCGATCTTGACTGCCGAGCGCGCCGACACCACGCAGGCTTCGGCGAAGCCGGACACGCCGAGGTGGTGCCTGAGCGCTGCGCCGCTGGCATCGAGCAAGCGCGCTCCGCCACCGAGCAGAGTGCCGGCGGTGTTCGCGGCTGCGCCGGGTTCGCACAGTGCGGGGCGACCGCTGGCGCAGGGTTCGCAGTGTCCGCACATCGGCACGAATGAAAAGACCACGCGATCGCCGGGCGCGAAATCGCGCACATGTTCGCCGACCTCGATGACTTCGCCGGCGGCCTCGTGCCCGAGCAGCATCGGCAGCGGTCGTGGGCGCACGCCTTCGATCACCGACAGGTCCGAATGGCAGAGGCCTGCCGCCAGCACCCGCACCCGCAGTTCACCCGCGCCGGGCGCGGCGACCTCTACCGTTTCAATCGAAAGCGGACGCGATTCCGCATAGGGCGCGGGTAGTCCTGACGCGCGCAGCACGGCGGCGCGAACCTTCACTGCGGCAGCTCCACGACCAGCGGTTCCAGCGCCGAACGAATCGCGTCGGGAAGTGGCTGCGAACGCCGGGTTTCGCGGTCCACGAACACATGCACGAACCAGCCGATCGCAGCGGGCGCTTCCACCCCTTCGCGGAACAGGCCGATGCCGTAGCGCACGCTGGAGCGCCCCAGGTGCTCGACCCGCAGCCCGGCCTCCACCGTTTCCGGAAACGCCAGCTCGCTCATGAACTTGCAGTGCGATTCGGCGCACAGCCCGATCACCGGACCGCGGTGGATGTCGAGCCCGCCCTGGCGGATCAGCCAGGTGTTGATGACGGTGTCGAAGTAGCTGTAGTACTCGACATTATTGACGTGGCCGTAGACATCGTTGTCCTTCCAGCGCGTCGGGATGGGCAACAGGTGGGGAAAGTCGGATCGGTTCATCGGGGTGTCCGGAATGTTCAGTCACAGTTACAACGCCCGCAGCGGGCGAGGCTCAGGTATCGAAGCCGGTCGGTGGAGCTGTAGCCCCGGCCGTGTCTGCCGGCTGTTCGTGCTCACGCCCGACCAGCAGCACGCAGGCCAAGACGCCGATCAGCAGGCCGATCCAGGGCGGGAACGCGACCAGCGCCGCCCCAGTCAGCAGTGCTGCCCCACGCGCTGCTGGCTCGCGCGGGATCGCCATCGCGATATAGGCGCAGGCGAAGCCGGTGAGCACCAGGGTCAGCGACAGCGCGATGCCCAGCAGCGGCTTCAGCCCGGTCAGCAGCGGCAGCAGGAAGTAGATGAAGGGCAGGGCCATCAGGTAGTAGCTGATCAGGCCGCTGTGCAGATCGCGCATCGCGCGCGGGCCCTCCGACCAGCGCTTGGCGATCACCACGTGCACGCCGGTCCACAGGCTGCCCTGGGTGCTGAAGAAGGGGGCGACCAAGCCCGACAGCGCGTTGCGGATCGCCAGTGCGACATGCGCGCGATTGTGGTCGATGTCGATCGGATCATCGGGCCGCGCGCGCTGCGCCTCGTGCAGCACGGCATCGCCGGTGACCCAGTCGCCGAACTGGATCACATAGGTCATCAGCACCAGCGGCAGGCAGGCGATGTACATCTCCAGCGGCGGCCAGCCGATATGGAAAGGCGAGATCTTGGCAAATGCGTCCGCGACCGGCGGCAGCAGCCAACCCCATTCGATCTGGTACTGAACTTCCCCGACCAGTGGGCCGACCACGGCCGCCACGATGAAGCCCGGCAGCAGGCCCATCGCCGCCATGAACCCGAACAGGCGGTAGCGCTCGCGCATGCGCTGGAAGGGAATCGAGAACAGACACACCAGGGCCACTGCGCAGGCCAGGGTGGTGGTGATCGGTTGCTGCAGCAGGAAGCGCTCGGCGTCCACCACGAACACCTGACGGAAGGCGGCAAAAGCCGCGCCCAGCAGGATGCCGGCCTTCAGCGTGGCCGGCAGCCAGTGCATCAGCCGCTTGCCGAGACCGGTCACGCCCAGAACGAAAACGATCGCGGCGAAACTGAGCGACAGCGCCGTCATCGCCTGGAAGCGGCTGACTGGATCTTCGTAGCGGCTGAACACGAAGATCATCACCAGCGGCAGTGCGGCGGTGTTCCAGCCCGGCGCATAGGGCTCGCCGAACAGCCAGATCGAACTGACCAGCAAGGCGCTGATCAGCAGGCTCACCGCCAGCGACTCTTCAAAGCTGAGCGCGAAGTAGCCCATCAGAATCGGCACCAGCGCCAGACCGGTGCTGGTGGCGACAAGCAGGCCCTGCAGGAACTCCGGCCACAGCAATCGCGTGTGCAGGAAAGGCACCCGCAGCGTGAACGGGCCCCAGCGCCAGCCGCCTGCGCTCACGACTTCACCGCCAGCTCGCGCTCCTGCAGCGCACGCCACATCACCTTGCCGGTGGCACTGCGCGGCAGCGATTCGGCGATTTCCACCACCTGCGGCACCTTGTAGGCGGCCATATGCTCACGCGCCCAGGCGGTGACTTCGTCGGGCCGAAGCGTGGCGCCCGGCTTGGGCACGACGATCGCCTTGACCGTCTCGCCGCGATGCGGATCGCGGCTGCCGATCACGCAGGCTTCCTGGATGTCCGGGTGACCGAACAGCAGGTTCTCGACTTCGGCCGGCCAGACCTTGAAGCCTGAAGCATTGATCATGCGCTTGAGCCGATCGACCATGAAGAAGTAGCCGTCCTCATCGACGCGGGCGAGGTCGCCGGTGCGGAACATGCGGCGGCCCTCGATCTCGATGAAGGCCGCGCGCGTGGCCTCGGGCTGACCGTGGTAGCCGAGGAAGACCTGCGGGCCGTCGACCACGATCTCACCGACTTCGCCCGGCTCGACGCGGGCGAGCGTGTCGGGGTCGACCACCCAGGCGGTGGTGTCGAAGATCGGCAGCCCAAGGCACTGGGCCTTGGGCCGATGCACCGGGTTCAGATGGGTCGGGGCCATCGTTTCGGACAGGCCGTAGCCCTCCACATAGTCGATGCCCCACAGCGCGCGGATGCGCTCCGCGACCGCGCGCGGCATCGCCGCGCCACCGCCGGTGAGGATGCTGAGCGAGGACACGTCGAGCTGGTCCAGCCCGGGCTGGGCCAGGAAATCGAACAGCATGGTCGGGATCGCCGTCCATGCATTCACCCGGTGGCGGGCAATCAGTTCTGCCACACAACGACGATCCCAGCGGGTCATCAGCACCATGCTGTTGCCGCGGAAGATCGGCGTGTTCATGCCGTTCTGCATGCCGGTGACATGGAACAGCGGCAAAGCCCCCATCACCACCGCGTCTTTCGGTGCGAAGGTCCATTCGGGTCCGGCGATGGCCGTATGCATCACGCTGCGATGGGTGTGCAGGCAGCCCTTGGGCGCACCGGTGGTGCCCGAGGTGTAGGGCATGACCGCGAGATCGTCGGGTGCGCATTGATCCGGGCCCGGATCCAGCCCGGCCGCCATCGCCTCGCGCCATGACGTGCTGCCCTGCAGTTCGATCGCTTCCGCCGTGACCACGTCGGGCAGTGGCAGATCGGTGGCGGGGTCGATGTAGTCGCGATAGCAGGCGATCAGTGCCTGCGGGATGGGCGCACCGATCAGGCCATGGATGCCGCGCGCCAGCTCCTGCCCGAACACCGCCAGCTTCGCACCGCTGTCGGCCGCGATGTGGCGCACTTCTTCCTGCAGGTTCATCGGATTCACCGGCACCACCACGGCACCGATGTGCAGGGCCGCGTAGTAGGCGATCACGAACTGCGGGCAGTTCTGCAGATACAGCAGAACCCGGTCGCCCTTGTCGACCCCGGCACGCTCGCGCATCCACCCAGCCAGCGCGCGGACCTCTGCGCTCAGCTGCGCATAGCTGAGCGTGCCACCGTAGTAATGGATGGCGACACGCTGCGGATAGCGACGCGCGCTGACCTCAAGGTTGTAGCCCAGCGAAGTCTGCGGCAGCTCGAGGTGCTCGGGCAGCCCGGGTGGCCAGTGCGGATGCGGCATGGTGATGTCCTCCCAGTTGGGGTGCGTGCACGACTGTCGGATGCAGGCGTGCGGCGGCCGCCCTCTCTCTGCTGGAGAGGGTCGGCACGGTGGGGTGGTTGATCCACGGTTTGCTGTGCGTAGGGTGGGCGCTGGCCCACCGCGAGCTCGATGCTCGCTTCGGTTCGTCGATTCCATTGGGTGGGCCTTGGCCCACCGCGAGCTTGATGCTCGCTTCGGTTTGTCGATTCCATAGGGTGGGCCCTGGCCCACCATGAGCTCCATCCTCGCCTCTGTCTGGCTTCGTCGCGATGTTGTTTGCAGCGAAGGGCGAGAGCTTTCGGTCATCCCTTCCGCGCTCCCAAAGCATGGCCATCCATGGCCATTCCCGCGTGCGGGCTGCCCGAGTCACTTTTCTTTGAGTGGCCAAAGAAAAGTAACCAAAAGAAAGGCCACCCCTCGTCCGCGCCCTTCGCGCATCCTTGCGCTCAGGGTTCGCGAGTCTCGGCCGGTGTTCGTGGACAGGCCATCCTTGGCCTGTCACGAACATCGCCGGCATCCCTGCCGGCGCCCCTGCGGGCTGATCGTCCGAGCCTCGCCGCTCCCCAGGGGCCCCGTGAACAGCGCGGGCTCCTGCCCGCAAGAGCGAGAGCCGGAGCCAAAGCAGAAGCCAGAGCGAGAGCCGAAGCCGAAGCCGAAGCCGAAGCCGAAACCGAAGCCGAAGCTGAAGCCGAAACCGAAGCTGAAGCTGAAGCCGAAACTGGGGTTGGCGCTTGAGCTGAAGATGAGGTTCGGGCTGGAGATGGAGTCGCGGCGGAAGTGGAGCGCGCCGCGTAGGCGAAAGGAAGCCTGGAGAACAACGTGCGGATCGCCCGGCGACGCGGTACTGATAACTCCGGGCACAGCCGCTCGCCCGAACTAGCGTTGTCCGCCTTACGTAGGGCGGATCTTGATCCGCCGCCCGCGCACACGCGGCTGCTCGTTCGCACCGGGCCATCCCCACCCAGGCCGCCTCAGGCACGAACTCCACCGTCCGCCCACTCACGGAGTCGCGGTGGTGAGCGCCGCCTGCATCGGTCTCCCATCGTGCGCCAAAAGGGTTCTGCATCAGAACCGACCCTGGGTCATCTCGTAGATCGTATTGCGCAAGGCGACCAGGCGGGGCCCGAAGTCCTGGACCAGCTTCTCGCGGGTCATCACCGAGACGCGCCCGCTGCAGTTCAAGGCCAGCACGCGGCTGCGGTCGGCGGAGACCAAGGGCACGCCGACCGCATAGACATCGGAATTCCAATCGCCCATCGAGAAGCAGAAGCCGTAGTGCTGGTAGTCGTCGCGTGCGCGCAGGATGCCGGCCTTGATCTGTGGCCACGCCGACGGGTCGGCCTCCTGCTCGAATTCGCGCAGGCGCAGCATGAACAGGTCTTCGGGTCGGGAAGCGAGGTCGGCGCGGCCCAGTGCGGTGGAGCCGTGCGGCACGCGGGCGCCGACCTGCAGCTTCATCTCGAACGTCGGGTCCCCCTGGCAGATCTCCAGCAACACCATGCGCAGGCCGTCGGCTTCGGCCAGCATCACGGCCGACTGCGTGTACTCGGCCAACTGGCGCATCAGCGGTCGCGCCAGCTGCACGATGTCGTTGGCGCGCATGAAGGCATGGCCGAGCGTGAGCACGCCGGTGCCCAGCGAATACTTCTCCAGCGCCGGCGAATAGCTGAGATAGCCCAGGGACGCCAGGGTGAAGGTCAGGCGCGAAACCGTCGCCTTGGGCAGGCGGCTGCGCTTGGCGATCTCCTGGTTGCCGAGGTGGGGCTCGCCCTGTTCGAAGCAGCGCAGGATCGAGAACGCGCGCGCCACCGCGTTGACGAACTGCGGATGGTCTTCGTCGCCGCTGCGGATCAGGGAGTCGAGGTCGCGTTTGGGGTTGCCCATGGAATGCTCGGTGCTGGAAACAGGTCGCTAGTGTGGCGCGGCCGCTTCAGGCGGGTGCAAGGGTAGGGGCGTTCGCAGTCGCATGCCGCGCCAGCTCCCACTTGCCGATGGTGTCGAGGTGGACCTCGTCCGGGCCGTCGGCGATGCGCAGTGCCCGCGCGTCGGCCCAGGCGCGGGCGAGGAAGCTGTCCTGGCAGACACCGGCGCCGCCATGGGCCTGGATCGCCCAATCGATGACGGTGCAGGCCATGCCCGGCACCACCGCCTTGATCATCGCGATCTCGACGCGGGCGGCGCGGTTGCCGGCGGTGTCCATGAGGTGTGCGGCGCGCAGCACCAGCAGGCGCGCCTGTTCGATCTGGCAGCGCGCCTGCGCGATGCGCTCGCGCCATCCACCCAGTTCGGCGATCGGTTTGCCGAAGGCGACGCGGCGGCTGGCGCGCTGGCACAGCAGTTCGAGCGCGCGTTCGGCTGAGCCGATCGTGCGCATGCAGTGATGGATGCGGCCGGGCCCCAGGCGCGCCTGGGCGATCTCGAAGCCGCGTCCTTCGCCCAGCAGCAGGTGATCGATCGGCACACGCACGTCCACCAGCTCGATCTCCATATGGCCATGCGGCGCGCTGTCGTAGCCGAATAGACCGAGCGGGCGGACCACGCGCAGGCCGGGCGTGTCGGCGGGCACCAGCAGCATCGACTGCTGGCCGTGGCGCGGGGCCTCCGGATCGGTCTGCCCATCACGATGTAGAGCGCGCAGCGCGGATCGCCGGCGCCAGACGAAAACCACTTGCGGCCGTTCACGACCCAGAAGTCGCCCTCGCGACGAATGCTGCATTCGATGTTGGTGGCGTCCGCCGAAGCCACCCCGGGTTCGGTCATCAGGAAGGCGGAGCGGATGCGGCCATCGAGCAGGGGGTCCAGCCAGTGCTGCTTCTGCTGTTCACTGGCATAGCGTTCCAGGATCTCCATGTTGCCGGTGTCAGGCGCGGAGCAATTGAACACCTCGGAAGCCCAGTGCACGCGCCCCATGATCTCGGCCAGCGGCGCGTAGTCGAGGTTGGACAGCCCCTCCGGCGCGCGCGCTGACCGCGGCAGGAACAGGTTCCACAGCCCCTCAGCCCGCGCCAGCGGCTTCAGCTCTTCGATCACGGCACTGGTGACCCAGGCATTGCCGGCGCGTCGCTGCGCTTCCACCTCGGCGTGGTGGCGGGCCTCGCAGGGCAGCACATGGCGCTGCATGAAGTTCCACAAACGCTGGCGCAGCTCGTCGCTGCTTGAGGCAGGAGCGGTCGCGGTCAGCTCCGGTTCCGGGTGAGTGGCCATTTAAGTTCCGAAAGACGCAAAACTATTCCGAGGACGGGATCGATGCTAGGCGAGGTGTCAGGGCTGTTGCAAGCGCTGCAAAGCCGCTCTGCGAATGGTGCAGTGCCGCATCGCTTAGTCCGTCGAGGCGCTTGCCAAGCGGAAATCTGCGTGGCTAGGATGGCCCACATAAAACGGAATCAAGTTCCAATATATGGAATTTAAGTATCCAGACTACCACCCACCCACCGGAGTCGGCAGCCCACCCTTGGCCTCCAGGCATTCGGCGTTCGCAAGCTCAGCCAGCGACCGCCGCACCCGGCGATGGGAGTGCTTCGCATGAGCCTGATCGGTCGGCTCGCTGGGATGCCCAGCCTGATGGCCGGCCTCGGCCTCGCCCGCTTGGGGGACCGTATCGGCAATCGGCGCTTGGCCCGACGGGGCATCGATCTGCTGAATCTGGGGCTGAGTCTCCGGCGTCCCTCACTCACGCAGCCGTCCCTCGCGCCCGATGTCGAAGCGGATTTCTGCTGCAGCGATGGTCTGCGCCTGCACTGGTACGGCTGGAACCTGAGTGCGTCTGCGGTACCGGTCGTGCTGCATCACGGCTTCGCCGCGAATGCCCATGCGAACTGGGTGCTTCCAGGCCTGGTGACAGCGCTGATCGAGGCCGGCCTGCCGGTGCTGGCGGTGGATGCACGCGGTCATGGCGGCAGTGAAGCGCCGAGCGATCCGGCTCGCTATGGTGAGTTGCGCATGGCTGCCGATCTGCTGGAGCTGTTGGGCGCGCAGCGTATCGCCCGGTTCGATCTGGTCGGCTACTCGATGGGCGCCGTGGTTAGCCTGATCCTGGCCGCCGGCTTGGGGGAAGCAAAGAACACAGGCCCTCAGCTGCGACGGCTGGTGATCGGTGGCGTGGGCGAAGGCGTGCTCGAGTGCGGTGGCGTCGACACCCGCGCGCTGCCGCCCGAAGCCCTGGCCCAGGCCCTGCTGGCAGAAGAGCCCTCGCAGATCCGCCACCCCGGTCTGCTGCTGTTCCGGCTGTTCGCCGAACGCATGGGCAGTAGTCGTTCCGCGCTCGCAGCTCAGGCACGAGCGCTGCACCAGCAAGCGATTGCGCTTCAGCACATCTGCGTGCCGACCCTGGTATTGGCCGGGCGCGGCGATGTGCTGGCCCGACGTGCCGACCGACTTGCACACGCGCTGCCGAACGCGCGTTTCGTGCCGGTGCCGGGTGATCACCTTGGCGCCGTCGCCCGCCCCGAGCTGCGCGAGGCCTTGCTCAGCTTTCTGACCGATCCGAAACCCAGCCCAGGTTCCGGCTGAGCCGACGCGCCCGCTCGACTACCCGAACCCCTTCCGTCCCTTTCAACGAATGAAGCCCATGCCCGTCCATACCGAATTCCGCTCAGGCTGCCAACTGCTCAGCATCGACAACCCGCCCGTCAACGGCTTCGGCCACGCGCTGCGACTTGAGCTGTGGCACGCGCTGTTCGAGGCTGAAACAAATCCGGAAGTGCGCGCGGTGGTACTGAGCCATCGCGGTGCGCTGTTCAGCGGCGGCGCCGACATCCGCGAGTTCAACCTGCCCGCGGCCGAGGCCTCACCCAATCTGCACGATCTGATCGAGCGGCTGGAGGACTTCCCCAAGCCGGTTGTGATGGCGCTGAACGGATCTGCCCTGGGCGGCGGTTTGGAGCTCTCGCTGGGTGCGCACTACCGGGTGGCGAACGCAAAGGCTGCGGTCGGTCTGCCCGAGGTCAAGATCGGCCTGCTGCCCGGCGGTGGCGGTACACAGCGGCTGCCGCGTGCGGTCGGGCTGGAAACCGCGCTGAACATGATTCTGTCGGGTACGCCGGTGCCGGCCGCTCAACTGCGTGATACCGCGCTGTTCGCTCGCGTGGTCGAAGGTGACGCGGTCGAGGCGGCCATCGAAGTCGCCCTGCAGGCGGCGGAGCAGGGCCTGCGGCCGCGCGTACGCGATGTCACGGTCGAACACGCGGATGCGCAGGCCTATCTGAGCTTCGCCCGCAACGCAGCGGTGGCGGCCGCGCCGCAGCTGCCGGCGCCGGCGCGCTGCGTGGATGCACTTGCCGCCTCGCTCAAGCCGTTCGACGAGGGCCTGCGTGCCGAGCGCGAGGGCTTTCAGCTGCTGCTGGCCACGCCGGAATCGAAGGCGTTGCGACACGCCTTTTTCGGTGAGCGCGCCGCCGCCAAGGTGCCGGGCTTGCAGGGTGTGGCCCCACGCGAGATCACACGCGTCGGCGTGATCGGTGCAGGCACCATGGGCACCGGCATCAGCCTCAGCTTTCTCAATGCCGGCATTGCGGTCAGCCTGCTTGAAACCGGGCAGGACGCGTTGGACCGCGGCGTCGCACGCATCCGCGAAACACTGGAGTCCGCCGCAGCCAAGGGCCGGATCAGCGCCGAGCAACTGCAGCAGCGCCTGGCCCTGCTGCAGCCGGGCTTGGACTACGCGGCATTCGCCGAGATCGATCTGGCGATCGAGGCTGTCTACGAGGATTACGCGGTCAAGCAGTCGGTATTCGGCCAGCTCGATGCGGTGATGAAGCCCGGCGCCATTCTCGCCAGCAACACCTCGACCCTGGATCTCGATCGCATCGCTGGCTTCACCGCCCGACCGCAGGACGTGATCGGCCTGCACTTCTTCAGTCCGGCCAACATCATGAAGCTGCTGGAGGTGGTGCGCGGCGCGCAGACCGCTCCTGCAGTGCTGGCCACGGCGATGGCGCTGGCCAAGCGGATCGGAAAGACCGCCGTGGTGTCGGGCGTCTGCGACGGCTTCATCGGCAATCGCATGCTGGAGCAGTACCTGCGCCAGGCCGGGTTCCTGCTGGACGAAGGCGCACTGCCGCAGCAGATCGACGCCGCGATCGAGGCTTTCGGTTTTGCAATGGGGCCGTTCCGCATGAGTGATCTGGCCGGCGGCGACATCGGCTGGGCGATTCGCAAGCGGCGCGCCATCGAGCTGCCCGACCTCACGTATTCCAAGATCCCGGACCTGTTGTGCGAGCGCGGCCGCTTCGGCCAGAAATCGGGCGGCGGCTTCTACGACTATCGAGTGGGCGAACGCCGGGCGCTGCCCTCGGCCGAGGTGCAGGCCTTGATCGAACAGCACTCGGCCGAGATCGGACTCAGCCGCCGCACGATCGATGCGCGCGAGATCGTCGAGCGCCTGCTGTTCGCACTGGTGGATGAAGGTGCGCGGATTCTCGAAGAGGGCATCGCCCAGCGCGCCTCCGACATCGATCTGGTCTATCTGAGCGGCTACGGCTTCCCGGCCTGGCGCGGTGGGCCCATGCACTGGGCCGACCAGCACGGCCTGCCCAAGGTGCTGGATGCCATGCGTCGTTTTGCGCGCGGCTATCAGGGTCATGCCTGGCAGCCCGCGCCGCTGCTGCAGCGGCTCGCCGAGTCCGGCGGGCGCTTCAACGATTGAACCCCACTCCTTGTCCGGCGTCGCCCTCCTCGCGGCGCCTTGATTCCCGTTCCGGAGCAGAACCGACATGCCAGAGGCCGTCATCGTTTCCACCGCCCGTACCGCGCTTGCCAAGAGTTGGAAGGGCGCCCTGAACCTGACCCACGGCGCGACCCTGGGCGGCCATGTCGTGCAGGCCGCCGTCAGCCGCGCCGGCATCGATCCCGCTGAGGTGGGCGATGTGTTGATGGGCTGCGCCTGGCCCGAGGGCGCCTGTGGCAGCAATATCGGCCGCCAGATCGCGCTGCGCGCCGGCCTGCCGGTCAGCGTGGCCGGGGCCACCGTGAATCGTTTCTGTGCCTCCGGCCTGCAGAGCATCGCGATGGCGGCGCAGCGCATCGTCGCCGGCGAAGGCGAGGTGTTCGTCGCCGGCGGCGTCGAGAGCATTTCCTGCGTGCAGAACCAGATCAATCTGCACATGCTGGAAGAGCCGGTGCTGAAGGCACAGGCGCCGGCGATCTACTGGCCGATGCTGCAGACCGCCGAGACCGTTGCGCGGCGTTACGGTATCGATCGCGAGCGCCAGGACCGCTACGGCGCACAGAGCCAGCAGCGCGCGGCGGCTGCGGCCGCGGCGGGACGCTTCGATGCCGAAATCGTGCCGATCACGGTGCGCATGGGTCTGGCCGATGCGAGCAGCCGGCAGTTGCTGACCCGCGAAGTTACACTGAGCGCGGACGAGGGCATCCGCGCCGATACCACCTATGAGGGCGTGGCCAGGATCCGTGCCGCGGTAGCGGGCGGCAGCATCGCCGCCGGCAATGCCAGCCAGTTCTCCGACGGTGCCTCGGCCTGCGTCCTGATGGAAGCCGGCGACGCGGCCCGTCGCGGGCTGCGGCCGCTGGGGGTGTTCCGGGGTTTTGCCGTAGCCGGCTGCGAGCCCGACGAAATGGGCATCGGCCCGGTGTTCGCGGTGCCGAAGCTGCTCGCCCGTGCCGGCTTGAAAGTCGAGGACATCGACCTCTGGGAGTTGAATGAGGCCTTCGCCGTGCAGGTGCTGTACTGCGCCGATCGTCTGGGCATTCCGATGGACCGCCTCAACGTCAACGGCGGTGCGATCGCGGTCGGCCACCCCTACGGCGTCAGCGGTTCGCGACTGGTCGGCCATGCGCTGATCGAGGGTCGCCGTCGCGGCGCGAAGTTCGTCGTCGTCACTATGTGCATCGGCGGCGGACAGGGCGCTGCGGGCCTGTTCGAGGTGCTGCCGGCATGAGCGTGCAGTCGAACCGGGCCGAGGGCGTGCGGGCATGAACCTCGACTTCAACCGTGAGGAGATCGCCTTTCGCGATGAAGTGCGAGCCTTTCTTCAGACCGAGCTGCCTGCCGACATCCGCGCGCGCTGTCTGGATGGCGACGACAGCCAGGTCAAATCGGATCTGCAGCGCTGGCAGCGGATTCTGCATGCGCGCGGCTGGGGCGCCTGTGGTTGGCCGCGCGAGCACGGAGGCACCGGCTGGAACGCGGTGCAGCGCTACCTGTTCGAAACCGAATGCGCACTGGCAGGTGCGCCGGAGCAGCTGCCCTTCGGCCTGAAGATGGTGGCGCCGGTGCTGATGCGCTACGGCAGTGCCGAGCAGTGCGCGCGGCATCTGCCGGGCATCCTCGATGGCAGCGTGTGGTGGTGCCAGGGCTATTCCGAGCCCGGTGCCGGGTCGGATCTGGCGCGGCTCAAGACCCGCGCCGTGCGCGAGGGCGATCACTACATCGTCGACGGTCAGAAAGCCTGGAACACCTACGGCCAGCATGCCGACTGGATGTTCTGCCTGGTTCGTACCGACTCCCAGGCCAAGCCGCAGGCCGGCATTTCCTTTCTGCTGATCGACATGCGGACAGCGGGCATTCGCCTGCAGCCGACGCGTCTGCTCGACGGTGGTCACGAGGTCAACGAGGTCTGGCTGGACAGCGTGCGGGTGCCGGTGGAAAACCTCGTCGGCGACGAGAACGCCGGCTGGACCTACGCCAAGTATCTGCTGGCGCACGAGCGCACCAACATCGCCGGGATCGGGCTTTCGCAGCGCGAGTTGCAGCGACTGATCGCGATGGCCCGTCGCGCCGATGCGCTGGGTCGCCGGCCGATCGACTCACCGCTGCTGGCCGCGCGCATCGCCGAAGTCGAGTTCGAGCTGAAGGCGCTGGAGCTAACCAATCTGCGCGTCGTCGCCGCAGCCGATCGCTCGCAGGCGCCAGGCCCCGAGGCCTCGATGCTGAAGGTGCGCGGCACCGAAATCCGCCAGCGCATCAGCGAGCTGCAGGTCGATGTTCTGGGTGCGAACGGCCTGCTGATGCCTGAGCGCGGTGCCGGTGATGAAGATTCCCCGCGCGCCACCGAGGCCTATCTCAACCTGCGCAAGCTCTCGATCTACGGCGGCTCGAACGAGATCCAGCGCGGCATCATCGCCCAGCAGCTGCTGGGTCTGTAGGAGACGCTGTATGGACTTCGAACTCAGCGACGAGCAGCAGCTGCTGCACGACTCGACCCGCCGCCTCATGGATGCGGTCTACGACTTCGAAACCCGGCGCGCACGGCTCGACAGCGGCCGGCCCAGCGCCGCCGTGTGGGCGCAACTGGCCGAGCAGGGACTGCTGACGCTGGAGCTGCCGGAAGCGCTGGGCGGACTGGGCGCGGATGCGTTCACCGTCATGCGCGTCTGTCAGGTCATGGGCGATGCGCTTTGCGTCGAGCCCTTCATCGACAGCGCCGTCGTCGCCAGTCGGGCTCTGGCCCAGCTTGGCAGTGCGGCACTGCGCGAGCGCTGGCTGCCCGCGCTCGGGGCGGGCGACGCGATCGCCGTTCTGGCACATCAGGCCGAAGGCGAGCCACTGCCTGTGGTCGACATGCACAGCGGCGCCTGCCTGCTGCACGGGCGACTGCACGGCGTGGAGTTTGCCGACAGCGCGCACCTGCTGTTGCTGCCGGCGCGGGATGCACGCGGTCGGTCGGGGCTGTATGCAGTGGAAGCGGCTGCGCGCGGTCTGCGCGTGCGTGCACAGCCCACGGTGGACGGGCGAAGCAGCGCTCGCGTCGAGCTGGACTCCACCCCGGCAGTCTGCGTGCAGGCGGACTGCGCAGACGCGCTGCAGGCGCTGCAGGACTATGCGCTGGCGGCGCACTGCGCGGATGCACTCGGCACGCTGGAGCGGGGCCTGCGCAGCACGCTCGAATACGCACGCACGCGTCAGCAGTTCGGCCAGCCGATCGGCCGTTTCCAGGCCTTGCAGCATCGCTTGGCCGACCTCTTCATGCGCGTGGAGGAGGCGCGCTCCATGGCCCTGTGGGCGGCGGCGCGCTGCACTTCAGCGGAACCCGCGACGCGCACTGAAGCGCTGTCGGCAGCCAAGTGGGTCATCGGTCGCGCCGCTCGCGAGCTGGGCCAGCAGGCCGTGCAGCTGCATGGCGGCATGGGCATGAGCGATGAGCTCGATATCAGCCACGTGTTCAAGCGTCTGCTCGCCTTCGAGCTGCGCTTTGGCGGCAGTGCCGTGCACCTGCAGCGAAGGACGCACGCCCTGGCCGCCTGAACCCGCCACTGGAATTCGCCGTGCGCTTGAAGGGCGCCGCGGCTGCAGCACCCCGCGCCAGGGACGGCGCTGTCGGTCGCACCCCCCGCAGAGGCGGGCGACCACTTTCTACCAACGCTTCACTGGGAGGGAACACCATGACTCACCGTACACCCCGTCCGAGCCCCTTGGCGGCCTGCATCCTCGTCGTGCTGGCTGGCGGTCTGGCCTTGCCGGTGCTTGCGCAGGAATCCGAGACCGATTCCGCGAAGGCGCTCGACGCCGTGATCGTCACCGCGCAGAAGCGCGAAGAGACCCTGCAATCCGTGCCGATCACGATGAATGTCCTGTCCGAGCAGGCCTTGCTTCAGGCCGGCGTGCGCGACATCAAGGACATGCAGGTACTGGTGCCCGGGCTCTCGGTGACCAGCACCAGCGCCGAGAACCAGACCACCGCGCGTATCCGCGGAGTTGGCACGGTCGGCGACAACCCCGGCCTGGAGTCCTCGGTCGGCATCGTCATCGACGGCATCTACCGGCCGCGCAACGGCGTGGGCTTTGGCGATCTGGGCGAGCTGGAGCGGATCGAAGTGCTGAAGGGCCCGCAGGGCACGCTGTTCGGCAAGAACACCTCGGCAGGTCTGATCAGTATTGTTACGCGCAAGCCCGAGTTTCGCCAGGCGCTGACCGGCGAGCTCAGCGCAGGCAACTTCGGCGCGCTCGGAGCGGCCGGGAGCTACAACGACCAGATCGGCGAGAACGCCGCCTTCCGCGTGTATGCGGTCAAGCGCAAGCGTGACGGCTTCATGGACGTCGAGACCGGCAATGGGCCGCGCGTCACTGACGAGGACGGCGACCAGAACATGCACGGCATCCGTGCGCAGCTGGCCTGGCTGCCGAACGAGGATCTGGATATCCAGTTCAGCACCGACTACGCGCGTCGCGAAGAGAACTGCTGCGTCAGCGTGACCCGCATCCGCGGTGCGACCGCGGCAGCCGTCAACGCCTTCGCGGGCGGCCCCGGCGTGATCGACTTCGCCGACCCCGAACGTCGTCTGGCGTTTGCCAACCGCCCCAGCAGCAGCGACATCGAAGACCGCGGAGCTGCGCTTGAGATCAACTGGCAGTCGCCGTGGTTCGGCGGCGCCACTTTGAGCTCGATCACCGGCTGGCGCGACTGGGGTTCGGACGTCGCCTCGGACCTCGACTACAGCGGCGCGGACATCTGGTTCCGCCCGGCGGGCCGGGCGGCGGAGACCCAGTTCCAGACCTTCAGCCAGGAGCTGCGCCTGGCCGGCGAGGGCGAACGCACGCGCTGGATGGTTGGCCTGTTCCACGCCGATGAAGACATGCGCTACGGTTTCCCCATCGACATGGGTGGGGCCTACGAGGGCTATCTCTCGACCCTGTTGATCAGCAACATCGCCAACTCGCTGGCGCCCGCCGGTATCGCGGTGAACACCGGCAACGGCTTCGCCTTTCTGTCCGAGGCTGCCGGCCGACCCTATGGCACGACCTTCATTGGTCCGACCCAGCGCGATACCTTCGCTCAAAGCGCCCGCAGCAACGCCCTGTTCGGCAACTTCAGCTTCGACGCCACCGACGCGCTCGAGCTCAGCCTGGGCCTGCGCTACACGCAGGAGCGCAAGCACCTGCAGTCGAACTACTCGACGCCGAACGGCGGCCAGGGTTGCGCGGCGGCGCTGGCCAACCCGGCACAGGTCGGTGCGGCATTGGTGGCGCGCGGCGTGCCGGCGGCGATTGTCGGTCAGCTGGTGCCGACCGTGATCGGCAACATGTGCCTGCCCTGGTCGAACTCGCTGTTCAATGGCATCAGCTCGAACCAGGATCGCGACGAGAAGGAGTGGTCAGGCAGCTTCAAGCTGGCCTACGACTTCGGCGAGGGCATGATGGGCTACGCCTCGGCAGCGCGTGGCTACAAGGCCGGCGGCTTCAATCAGGACCGTGAGCTCAATGCCAACCTCACACCTGATCTGGACACCGCTTTTCCGGGCGAGTTTGTCGATGCGTTCGAGCTCGGTCTGAAATCCACCTGGGCCGACGGCAGGCTGCTGCTGAACGGTGCGCTGTTCCATCAGACCTATACCGACTTCCAGCTCAACAGCTTCATCGGCACCAGTTTTGTAGTCCGTTCGATTCCTGAACTGGTCAGTCAGGGCGCTGATCTTGAGCTGCAGTGGCAGGCCAGCGACGGGCTGCTCGTGCAGGCGGGTGCCACCTGGTTGGATTCCAAGTACGGCTCGGACCCGCTGGCGGACGCAGCCCTGGCCCTGCTGCCCGGCAACACCGCGAGTTTCGCTCCTCGCTGGTCGATCACTTCCTCGCTGCAGTACCGGCATGCGCTGGGTGGACTGCAGGCCAACTGGTATGTCGGTGCGCGTCATCAGTCGGAGTACAACACCGGCTCGGACCTGCTGGCGACCAAACTGCAGGAGGCCCACACCCTCCTGAGCGCGCGCTTCGGGATCGGCCCCGACGATGGTCGCTGGTCGTTGGAACTGTGGGGCCAGAACCTCACCGACAAGACCTACACCCAGGTGGCCTTCAACGCGCCGCTGCAGGCAGGCTCGATCAATGACTTCCTGGGCGCACCGCGTACCTACGGTGTGACTTTGCGCCTGCGCTACTGAGCACGGTCGGGCTGGGGGACTTCCGGCCAGGGACGGCCGGATGCCGGAGCGCCAGATGCCGCAGCCGATTCCAAACCCGGGCGCGCCTGCGCCGGTTTCACCGCAGTACCGATGGAGTTTCCTGCAAACGCATGTCCGGCGAGCCTCTTGACCTGCATTGAAGTCGTCCTCCAGCCGTTTGATCTCACGCGCGCTGCGAAATTTCGAAGCGCAGCCACTGGCACCGCGTTTGCCTGGATCATCAGTAACAGCGCTCCTCGTTGGTGGTTCACAGCGCGGCGGGCCCGCAACTTCCGGTCGGCGACTGCATGCTCTACGCGCGTTTGACGCGCGCATAGCCGCACGCGCCTGCAGAGCAGAGAACGCGATTCCAGCAAAGCCACGTCCATGCAAGGCTGCTGCGCCCGCGGCCTGAAACCCGGCATGCCCGACGTGCCGCTGGCGGGCCAAACCCTCAGAGCCAGTTTTTCAGCACCAGCAAACGCGTCTCGCTCATGTCATCGATCGCCCAGCGCACGCCCTCGCGCCCGAGGCCGCTGGCTTTGATCCCGCCGTAGGGCATGTTGTCCATGCGGAAGCTGGGAACATCCCCCACCACCACGCCACCGACTTCGAGCTGTTCCCAGGCCTGCAAAGCGCGGCTGATGTCTCGGGTGAACACGCCCGCCTGCAGCCCGTAGCGCGAGTCGTTGACGCGCTTCAGCGCGGTCTCGAAGTCGCTGAAGGGTTCCAGGCAGGCAACTGGCCCGAAGGCCTCCTCGCGGGCCAGCCGACAGTCGGCTGGCACGTTCTGCAGCAGGGTTGCCGCATGCAGGGTGCCGCGCCGCTCGCCGCCGGCCAGCACGCGCGCGCCGCCGTCCTTGGCTTCGTTGATCCAGGCCTCGATACGCTCGGCCGAAGCCAGGTCGATCAAGGGGCCGATGAAGGTGTCGTCCTGTCGCGGATCGCCCATCTTCAGCTGCTCGACGCGGGTGATCAGTTTCTCGCGCAGGGACGCGTACAGGCTGTCATGCACCAGGATGCGCTGCACGCTGATGCAGCTCTGCCCGCTCTGGTAGTAGGCGCCGAAGATCAGCCGATCGACCACGTGCTCCAGCGCGACACCCGGGTCGGCGTCGACGATGCAGGCGGCATCGCCACCGAGCTCAAGCGTGACCTTCTTGCGGCCCGCGCGGGCTTTGAACTCCCAACCGATGCTGCCGCCGGTGAACGACAGCAGCTTCAGGCGTTCGTCTTCGATCAAGGCCTTGGCGTCGTCGTTGCTGCAGCTAAGGATGGAAAACGCACCTGCGGGCAGATCGGTTTCGGCCAGCACCTCGCCGATCATCAAGGCGCCGATCGGCGTGCGCGGTGCGGGCTTCAACACGAACGGGCAGCCGGCTGCGATGGCAGGCGCCACCTTGTGTGCGACCAGGTTCAAGGGGAAGTTGAAAGGTGTGATGAAGCTGCAGGGCCCGATCGGCGCCTGCCGGGTGAAGCCGCGATAGCCATTGCCGCGTGCCGAGATTTCGAGATTCAGCACCTCACCGCCGATCCGCACCGACTCTTCGGCGGCGATGCGAAAGGTGTCGATCAGGCGCGTGACTTCCCCGCGTGCATCCTTGATCGGCTTGCCAGCCTCGATGCAAAGCGCCAAGGCCAGCTCTTCGCTGCGCTCGCGGAAGCGGCGTACGCAGTGCTCAAGCACGGCTTGACGTTGCCAGGGCTTGAAGCTCGCCATCTCGGCTGCAGCTGCGTGAGCGGCCGCAATCGCGCGCTCCACGTCCTGTGCGCAAGCCAAAGGCACCCGCGTGGCGATCTCGCCGCTGAATTTGTCGAGCACGGCCAGGTCGGTATTCGGCGACTCGGCACGGCTGCCAATGAAGTGCGGATAGTTCTGCTGCAGCATGGTGAGCCCTGCCGGCTTGAAAGATCCGAGTGTAGTGCGGTAGAGCGCGGAACACAGCCCTTGAGCCAAGGACCGGGGACGAGCATTCATTCGCCGGGTGCAAGCAGCCTGACTCCGCTTGCGCAGCTGAGAACGTCCGGTACAGACATCCCTGGCTGGCTCAGAGGGTGTTTGCAGACTCCGGGACTTCGTTTGGCGCTCGGCGTCCACAGGACGCGCTGGTGGATGCGCTGCCCCTACCCACCCTACGAACACGAGTGACGCCGTACCTGCAGCGAAGCGGCCATGCGCAGTCCGCGCCTTTCGGCTTCGCCCCCACCACGGCGTCTCCCGCTGAGGCAGACGCGCGTTGTCTGCCTTTCGGCTTCGATTCAACGAAGGCGTCTCTCGTAGCCGTAGCGAAGATCAGCGCAGCGCATCTACCAGCTCTGCAGGCCTCGCATGAGCGTCGAGATCGCGCTCCGCGCGGCACGCCACCAAGAAGTAGGCGACAGGGGTCCTGATCGCTGCCTGTTCGCGCGGAGAGGTGTTGGCCGGGTCGCAGGTTCAGCTGATGTGTGAACGCATTCTCAGCGCGCAAGTGTCTGCGCGGCCGCCAGCACGTCGCTGAACACACCGGCGGCGGTGACGTCCGCGCCTGCGCCGGGGCCGCGCAGGGTCAGCGGCGGCTGCTGCTGCAGATCGGTACGGATCTCCAGCACGTTCTCACGAGGGCGGGCGCTGGCGAGCAGGTCAGCCGCAGGCAGCGAGACGACACCGACACGCCCGCCGGATGGCCCGATTTCGCCCACCACGACCAGGCGCTCGCCGCGTGCCTGGGCCTGCTGGATGCGCTGGCGCCAGGCGTCATCCTCGTCGCGCAGGGCCCGCAGCAGTGCATCACCCTGCAGGTTGCGAACCGCTGTCAGTGGTTCGACTTCGATCTGAGCCTGCTCCAGCTCGAAGCCGGCTTCGCGGCCGAGAATCAGCAGCTTGCGTGCGACGTCCTGGCCGCCGAGGTCTTCCAGCGGATCGGGTTCGGTATAGCCAAGATCACGGGCTTCGATCACGGACTGCGAGAAGTCCACGCCTTCGTGCAGGCGTGACATGAGATAGGACAAGGAGCCAGACAACAGGCCGCGAATGCCGAGTACGCGCTCGCCGCGCAGGCGCAGATCGCGCAGCGGCCCGAGCACCGGAATGGCCGCGCCCACCGTGGTTTCGTAGCGCCAGGGCGTGCGCTGTGCCTGCGCCTGCAGGCCGCGATAGAACGCCCACGGGCGCGCTCCGGCATGCTTGTTGGCAGCCGCGATCGCAACGCCGCTTTCGAGCAATGCGGGATAGCCCGCGGCGACCTCGTCGCTGGCGGTGCAGTCCACGGCAATGGTGTGCTGCGCGCGTCCCAGGCGCGTCCAGAGCTGGCCCACATCACCTTCCATGCGCGGCGACAGCGCCGACTCGATGTCTGCCGGATCCAGGCCCTGCGCGTGCTCGGCCATGCCGCGGCGGTCGTAGGCGGCGCGCAAGCGCAGATCGATGCCGAGGCTCTGGTGCAGGGCATCGCGGCGTTCGGCGAGTCGTTGGCGGAATGCAGTACCTACGCGACCACGCGCGCCGATCAGCACGATGTCGACGCGTTTGGCAGGGTTGGCAGCGCAGGTTTGGGAAAGGACAGGCATGGCGTGAGAGGTGGGTCCGGGCGGGTGCCAGATAAGACCACATATTCATCGCGATGAAAAGATATGTTTTAACCCATGCAGGTAAGCGCGCGTAACCCGGGCGACGCTCGGGCCGGGCGTCGGGGTTCTGTGGCCAAGAGCCAAAGATCATCAGGGGGGCGTATTCAGCAACGAGCGGCCGAGGGCACGAAGGTTGTAGGGCGTAGAAAAACACAGGCCCGAAGTGACGAATACTCAGTCGAGCGCCCAATCAGGCGCGCCCGGAAAGACACCAGCGAGGCGAGTTTTGGCTTCGGTGGGCCAGGGCCCACCCCATAACTATCGAGGTGCATAGGGTGGGCCTGGCCCACCGGGGCTACACGCTGGCCCCGGCACTCGTCTTCAACCTCCCAGGCATCAAGGCGCAGCGCTGAGCCAATCCAGCAGTTCGGTCAGCAGCGTGTGACTGGCGGTATTGAAGGCGACAACCACGTCGGCGGCATCGCTGCCGCGCACCTCGGCCGAGGCTTCGAAGCTGCGTGCGGCGACGATCCGCTGGCCTGCACCCACACGCTTGGCATGGAAGTGGACATGCACGCGAGCCTGGTCGCGCACGAACTCGAAGGCGCGCAGTTCGCCGAGCAGGCGCGCGTCACCGGCAAGCACATCGCGCTGACGGCCAGCGCGGAGACGACCGTCGTCTTCAATCGCGCGGATCAGCGTGCGTTGCCAGAGCTGGGGCAGGGGTTCGCTCCAGCGACCGCCGCGCAGCAGGCCGAGTTCGTCGGGGCCGGCCCGCACCACGATGCGATCGGAGTCGAGCAGGCCGGAGGCACTCGGCGCATCCACCAGCAACTGAGGTTGAGGGTCGAGCGGCGCCTGCTTCGGTGTCGTGACTGCGAGCTCGAACACCCGCATCTCACCTTCACGGGCCTGAGGCAGGGCGCAGGCGACGAGCGAGCACAGCAGGGCGGTAAGGCAGATACGCGCCACTGCGCTGGCAAAAGATCGATGCATGGGCAAGGCGCTCATCGCGGGTCGTACTCCTTCGGATGGTCGCGGCCCAGAAGCAGGCCGGAGGGGTCGCGCTCAATGCGTTGGCTGAGCGCCGACAGGCGAGCGAGGGTTTCGCGAAGTTCGGCCAGCGTGGGAGCGAGCTGCGGCAGGCCTTCGTTGCCAAAACGGTCCAGCGCGTCGCTGTTGTTCTCCACCAGTTGCTGGGTGCTGTCGGCCAGCCTGCGCGTGGCGTCCAGGGTTTCCCGCAGGCTGGCAATGACAGCTTCGGCGTCATTGGCCAGCAGCCCGTCGGCGCGTTCTGCAATCGAGTCGAGCCGTTTCAGCAACTGCTCGGCCTGGGCGAGCGAAGTGCGCAGGGTTTCGCCAGCCGCGCCGAGGTCGTCCAACGCACGTCCGATCCCGTCTCCGTGTGCGGCCAGGGTGGCGCTCAGCGATTCGATGTGGTCCAGCGTGGCCGTCACCTTGCCGACGTTGTCTTCGCTGAGCAGGCTCGATGCGCGCGACAGCAGTTGGTTGACGTTGACCACCACGTCTTCGCCGGAAGCGAACAGTTTGGCCAGCGCGGAGTCGTCTGCAATGATCTGCGGCACGTCATCACTTCGGCCAAGAAGCAGTGGTGCCTCCGCGCTGCCCCCGCCGAGCTGGATGATGGCGACGCCGGTCAGGCCGGTGAAGGTCAGCTTGGCCGTGGTGTCGGTCTTGATCGGCGTATCGCCGGAGACGCGGATGCGTGCGACCACGGTGCCTGGATCGTTCGCCGCCAGCTGCAGCCGCCGGACTTCGCCCACCTGGATACCGCTGTATTGCACGGCCGAGCCTACAGTGAGGCCGGTAACGGCCTCATTGAACAGCACGTCGTACGCGGCCCATTCGCGGTCCAGCGAAAGCTTGCCCAGCCACAGCACGAACAGAAAGGCGAGGACCAGCACAGCGAGCGCGAAGCTGCCGATCAGGACGTGACTGGCGCGGGTTTCCATGGCTCAGCTCCTTGTGGCCAATGTCTGTGCGCGCGCATTGCGTCCGCGCGGCCCAGTGAAGCATTCGCGAATCCACGGGTGCGGATGCGCTTCGACGACTTCGACCGTGTCCACAATCTGCACGCGGGCATCGGCGAGCACGGCCACGCGGTCGCAGATCGCATACAGGCTGTCGAGGTCGTGGGTGACCAGGAACACGCTGAAGCCCAACGCTGCACTCAAGGTGCGGATCAGCGCGTCGAAATCGGCGGCGCCAATCGGATCCAGGCCGGAGGTGGGTTCATCCAGGAAAAGGATCTCGGGATCCAGCGCCAGCGCGCGCGCCAATCCGGCGCGCTTGCGCATTCCGCCTGAAAGCTGGCTTGGATATTTGTGCGCGGCATCGGCCGGCAGGCCGGCCAGGCGAATCTTGAGCAGGGCCAGCTCTTCGAGCAGGTCGGCAGGCAGGTCGTAGTACTCGAGCAGCGGCACCTTGACGTTCTCGATCACGGTCAGCGATGAGAACAGGGCACCGTCCTGGAACAGCAGCCCGAAGCGCCGCTCGTAGGGGCGTCGGGCCTCTTCATCAAGATGCGTCGTATCGTCGCCGAACAGTCGAACGCTGCCGCCGTCGGGACGCTTGAGACCGACGATCGAACGCAGCAGGACCGACTTGCCGGCGCCCGAACCGCCGATCACGCCCAGGACCTCACCGCGGAACAGATCGAGATCGACACCATCGTGCACGCGCTGTGTGCCGAACGTCGAAACCAGGCCGCGCACCTGGATCACGGCCTCACGCTGGCCGCTGGTATCCGAGCTCATACGCCCAGCTCCATGAAGAACAGGGCGAACAGCGCGTCGAACACGATCACCAGGAAGATCGACTGCACCACGGCCGAGGTGGTGTGGCGGCCGACAGACTCCGCGCTGCCAGCGACCTTCATGCCCTCCAGGCAGCCGACCACGGCGATGAGGAAGGCGAAGATCGGCGCCTTGACCATGCCGACCCAGAAGTGCCGGATCTCGGTCATCTCGTAGAGGCGGCTGACGAACATGCCCGGGCTGATGTCGAGCGCGGCCGAACCGACCAGTGCGCCGCCCAGTAGGCCGCTGATCATGCCGATGAAGGTCAGTAGCGGCAGCATCACCATCAGGGCCAGAAGGCGCGGCAGCACCAGCAATTCGATCGCATCCAGGCCAAGCGCGCGGATCGCGTCGAGTTCCTCGCGGCTTTTCATCGAGCCGATCTGTGCGGTGAACGCGCTGCCGGAGCGTCCGGCCAGCAGGATCGCGGTGAGCAGCACGCCGAACTCGCGCAGGAAGGAATAGGCCACCAGTTCGACGGTGAAGATCGAAGCGCCAAAGTCACGCAGCACGGTGGCGCCAAGGAAGGCCACCACCGAACCAACCAGAAAGGTCAGCAGCGCAACGATCGGTACGGCATCCAGGCCGGTCTGCTCCATATGGAAGACTGTTGAGGTCATGCGCAGGCGACGGCGCCCCGTCAGAACCTTGGCAAGCGTAGCCAGCGTCAGCCCGACGAAGCCCAGAAGCTGACGGGAGTCTGTCCAGAAGGATTCAAGCGCAGCGCCCATGCGCGCCATCAAGGCGATGAAGCCCTGCGCTTTTGGCGTGGGCACGGATGCCGCGCTGCGACGCTCAATCAGTAGACGCAGTAGATCGGCATCGGCGGCGCGGATGCCCTTCAGTCGGTCGGTCGCACTGTCCTGGCCGGCCCGCTTCAGCAGCCGCAGCACGATCAGCGCCCCGCAGGTATCGAGCCGAGCCAGATCGGTGCAGTCGAACTCGACCTCGCCCTCTATTCGCCCGAGCGCAGCTTCGGCCGCCGCCAGTGGTCGCGCATTCGCGAGTGTCCAGTCGCCGCGCAGGGCGAGGCCATGCGCGTTGCGCTCGATACGGGGGGGCAGGCTGGATGCTTCTGGCATGTGCAGCAACATAGCACCGGCTCAGGTCCACGAGGCCCGTTTTGGTCTGTCGTGGCCGACCCGAGGACTCCCCCATTCAGAGTCCCTGATGGCTTCACCAGGTGGGGAGGACCTGCCGGCTATCGCCCCAACTCGTGTCGCACCCGTGGTGTGGGAAGTGGCGTGCGTCTCTCCTCAGATGTCTCACCAATGCAAGCCCTGGTTGCGAATCGCGGCAAGGGGTTTCTCTCGGGCCTTTCCCGTTCCCGGGCAAGTGCGTGGCTGGGAGGCCCGTACTGGCTGTCATTGCGGATCCGGGGCCAGCGCTTGGTTTGCAGTTCCGAAGCGAGAGCTGTGCACTCTCGCGAGTCCGCGCTGCGAGCACCGAAACGGATCGAGGTCGGCAGCCCAGTCGAGCCCATGAGTGTCCCTTGCGCATTCATGCCTTCGAACCGGAGGTGCGAGGGTGCATCGCGGCAGTTCGTTCGCTGCCCGAGCCTGCACCACGTGCTCGGGTTGCTTGCCGCGCTGAGTCAAGCGGGTTCTGTACAAGTTGGGCGCGAGGTCGGTTTGAGGCGAACCAAGGCTGGCCCGGAACATCCCTTTGGCAGCAAACCTCCGGGCAGGTTTCGGGACACGTCGGGCTCGATGCGGTTCGGCTGTGGGTCGAACCCCTTGACACAAAAAGTCACATTGATATTCTGATATCGCTGTCACAGCGGCCGAAATTGTAGGTGATGTGAAATGACCGTCACGCCGGGCAACAGTACTCGCCTCGGCAAAGCCGCTGAGCCGGGTTGATCCTTTCACGTCCTCTCGCTCCCGCTGTCGGGGCATCCCCACCCATACCTGGATACCAGTCCATGTCGAGCGCTAGCCCAGCTTCCCTTTCCCTTGGCTCAATATTGACATCGCTGTCAAACAAACTTCTGCCATCTCTGGTTCGCCAAGGGGGTGAGGCAGCTGCGGCCGCAGTTTGCGCGAAGCTGGCCACTCGCTCGGGCCTCCGCGCCCTCGGCCTGCTGGCCGTGCTGTTCAGCGCTGGTGCGCATGCGCAGATGGTCAAGATCACGCCGGCCTCGGCCAGCGGCAGCACCAACCTGCAGCCGGCGGCCAATGCCATCGACAACAACCCCGGCACGCGCTGGGAGTCCCACTACGGCGTCTCGCCCAGCAGTCTGACCTTGGATCTGGGCCGGCAGCATTCGCTGTCGCAGATCGTGATCGATTGGGAAGCGGCGAACGCGTCCCACTACACAGTGCTGGGCTCGAACGACAACAGCATCTGGACGCAGATGGCCGCGCGCACCGGCGGCGCGTTCGGCACGCGCAGGGACACGCTGGCGCTGAGCGGAAACTACCGCTATGTCCGGATCAACGCCATCCAGCGCAGCAGCGGCAACAGCTGGGGCTATTCGATCTGGGAAGTGGGTGTGTACGGGGCACAGCCGGCGAATGCGAGCGGCTGCAACCTGGGCTGCGTGTCGGCGCTGAATGCGAGCACGCTGCGTGCGACGGTGTCGCAGGGCAGCGTGGTCGACATCCACTACCGCATCAACAATGGTCCTCAGCAGAACCATCGGATGGCGCAGAGCGGTAGTGCGTGGACCTTCGACATCGGAGGTCTGAGTTCGACCACCCCGGTCAGCATCAGTTACACGATCATCAACAGCAGCGGTGCGGGCCAGACCACGCCCTGGCAGACCTACACTCTCGGTAGCCTTTCGGGCAGTTCCAGCAGTTCCAGCAGTTCCAGCAGTTCTTCAAGCAGCTCGTCCAGCAGCAGTTCTTCCAGCAGCAGCTCGGCCGCGGCCTTCAGTCTGTTCCGTGAGGCCGAGTCCTACACCAGCATGGCCGGTGTGGGCGTGCAGGCTTCCAGCGACACCGGCGGCGGGCAAAACGTCGGATGGATCGATACAGGCGACTGGATGGCCTACGCCGGCATCACGATCCCGACGGCTGGGCGCTATCGGGTGGAGTACCGCGTGGCCAGCCCCAGCGGTGGGCGGCTGTCGCTGGATCTCAATGCCGGTAGCGTCGCTCTGGGGCAGGTCGCGATTCCGGCCACAGGCAACTGGCAGAACTGGACCACGGTCTCGCACACGGTCGATTTGAACGCCGGAACCTTCAGCTTGGGCGTGTATGCAGTGCAGGGCGGTTGGAACTTCAACTGGTTCCGCATCAGCCGCGCTGCTGCACCGCCGGCACGCGAGCTGGTATGGGCGGACGAGTTCGACAGGATTGATGGCAACAGCTGGAGCTTCGAGGTCAACGGCGACGGCGGCGGCAACAACGAACTGCAGTACTACACCAATGGCCAGAATGCCTCCATCCAGTTCGACCCGGCGGTCGGCAGCAATGTGCTGGTGATCGAAGCCCGCCGAGAGAACCCCAGCAACTACGGATGCTGGTACGGCCGCTGCTCCTACACCTCGGCCCGCATGGTCACCCGCGGAAAGCGCTCCTTCCAGTACGGCCGCATCGAAGCTCGAATCAAGCTGCCTCACACGCAGGGCATCTGGCCCGCGTTCTGGATGCTGGGCAACAACCTGGGCCAGGTGGGTTGGCCGCAAAGCGGCGAGATCGACATCATGGAGCATGTCGGCTTTGAGCCCACCCTGACCCACGGCGCGATCCACGGCCCTGGCTACTCGGGCAATACGCCCTTCATTGGCACCCATAACGTTGGGGAGCTTGTCAGCAATCGCTACCGCGTCTACGCGGTGGAGTGGGATGCGAACGGCATCCGCTGGTTCGTCGACGGAAACCAGTTCTATAGCGTAACGCGTGCGCAGGTTCAGACGCGGGGCGCCTGGGTGTTCGATCAACCCTTCTTCCTGCTGTTGAACGTCGCCGTCGGCGGCTCTTGGCCCGGCAGCCCCGACGCAGGCAACTTCCCTCAGCGCATGCAGGTGGACTACATCCGCGTGTACCGCTAGCTGTCGATCCGGCAGATCAGTCTGCTTCGTCGGAAAGGGATGGCCGATTCGATGAAGCGCGCATCTCCAAGAACCACTGGGAACTAAACATGTGTAGATCGTTGCGGCTCATGATGTTGGTGGTCTTGGCACTGCTGTCGACGCAGTGGGCGTATGCCCAGGTGCCTCCGATCAGCACCCAGGGCAATCAGGTGCTGTTTGGGGGGCAGCCTGGAAGCGTCGCCGGCCCAAGTCTGTTCTGGAGTAACAGCGGCTGGGGCGGCGAAAAGTTCTACACCCGCGGCGCCGTGGCGGCGGCGAAGTCCGACTGGAACGCGAAGCTCATCCGCGCAGCCATGGGTGTCGAAGATCCGGGCGGCTATATCGAGCAGCCTGCAGCCAACCTGGCCAAGGTCAGGACTGTGGTGGAAGCGGCCATCGCCAATGACATGTACGTCATCATCGATTGGCACAGCCACCATGCCGAACGGCATACGCAGGCCGCGGTCCAGTTCTTTCAGCAGATGGCCCGCGACTACGGGCAGCACAACAACGTCATCTACGAAATCTACAACGAGCCCTTGGGCGTTTCGTGGAGCCAGACCATCAAGCCCTACGCGCAGACCGTGATCGCCGCGATTCGCGCGATTGACCCCGACAATCTGATTGTCGTCGGCACGCCGCGGTGGTCGCAGGACGTGGATGCTGCAGCCAACGACCCGATCACCGGCTACCGCAACATCGCCTACGTGCTTCACTTCTACGCAGGTACCCACAAGCAGGAACTTCGAAACAAGGCGCAATACGCCCTGGACCGCGGCATTCCGCTTTTCGTCACCGAGTGGGGCACTGTCAACGCCAACGGCGACGGCGGCGTCAACGCGCAGGAGACCCAGGCGTGGATGAATTTCTTGAGAGACAACAAGATCAGCCACGCGAACTGGGCGCTCAACGACAAGAATGAGGGCGCTTCCGCGCTGCGGCTGGGGGCGAATCCCCAGGGCGGTTGGGCGTCTGGCGACTACACGGCGTCCGGAAATCTGGTCCGCGAGATCGTCAGAGGCTGGCCGTCGCTTACAGGCAACCCGCCGGGCGGCCCATGCGCGGTCACGGTCGTGCCGGCGCTCATCCAGGCAGAGGCCTATTGCGCCATGCGGGGAGTGGTTGCCGAGCCGACCACGGATGCAGGTGGCGGCCAGAATCTGGGCTGGATCGATGCTGGCGACTGGATCACCTATCGAATCTCAGTGCCTGCGGCCGGTCGCTACAGGGTGGCCTACCGCATTGCGGCACCGTCGGGCGCCGGTCGGCTTCGACTTGAGCAGGCCGGCGGTTCGCGCGTGTACGGGAGCCTCGCTGTGCCTGCGACGGGCGGGTGGCAGCGATGGACTGACGCCGCTCACGAAGTCGAACTGCCGGCAGGGGAGCAGGAGATCGCAGTGGTTGCAGTCAGCGGCGGTTGGAATCTCAACTGGCTGCGCATAGACAAAATCGCGCCTGGGCCGATCCCAACCGAGATCGTTACCCTGCGTGCCGAAAACTACAGCTATATGTCCGGAATCCAGACTGAGCCGACCACCGATGTTGGCGGCGGTCGCAGCGTTGGCTGGATCGACCCGGGCGATTGGCTGTCCTTCGTCAACAGTCCGGTAAGCATTCCGTCGAGCGGTATGTACGAGATCAGCTACCGCGTGGCCAGTGCTAGCGCAGGCGGCAGCCTTCGTCTTGAGGAGGCCGGTGGTGCTGTCGTGTACGGCAGCATCAGTTTTCCGACCACCGGCGGCTGGCAGCAGTGGGTGACCGTCAGACATCACGTGTATCTGGCTGCGGGTCCGCATCGCTTCGGCCTGGCTGCGGTATCCGGTGGTTGGAACATCAACTGGTTCCGGGTTTCTCGTCTTCATTAGAAGCTCTGATTCATTGGAGCTTCTTGCGCGCCATGGATGGTGCGCTCGCAATTCAAATGTGCGAGCGCTTGCTTCAGCGCGAGTGTGTTCGCATCTGCGCCGGGCTCACGACGTCTGACGAGTTCCAGGCTGAAGTTCTTCTGATCCTCCCCAGGTAGCGTCCGAGCCGACGGCCCACCCCAAAGGAAACACACGATGCGAATGCTTCGCTCGGGCCTCCGCGCCCTCGGCCTGCTGGCCGTGCTGTTCAGCGCTGGTGCGCATGCGCAGATGGTCAAGATCACGCCGGCCTCGGCCAGCGGCAGCACCAACCTGCAGCCGGCGGCCAATGCCATCGACAACAACCCCGGCACGCGCTGGGAGTCCCACTACGGCGTCTCGCCCAGCAGTCTGACCTTGGATCTGGGCCGGCAGCATTCGCTGTCGCAGATCGTGATCGATTGGGAAGCGGCGAACGCGTCCCACTACACAGTGCTGGGCTCGAACGACAACAGCATCTGGACGCAGATGGCCGCGCGCACCGGCGGCGCGTTCGGCACGCGCAGGGACACGCTGGCGCTGAGCGGAAACTACCGCTATGTCCGGATCAACGCCATCCAGCGCAGCAGCGGCAACAGCTGGGGCTATTCGATCTGGGAAGTGGGTGTGTACGGGGCACAGCCGGCGAATGCGAGCGGCTGCAACCTGGGCTGCGTGTCGGCGCTGAATGCGAGCACGCTGCGTGCGACGGTGTCGCAGGGCAGCGTGGTCGACATCCACTACCGCATCAACAATGGTCCTCAGCAGAACCATCGGATGGCGCAGAGCGGTAGTGCGTGGACCTTCGACATCGGAGGTCTGAGTTCGACCACCCCGGTCAGCATCAGTTACACGATCATCAACAGCAGCGGTGCGGGCCAGACCACGCCCTGGCAGACCTACACTCTCGGTAGCCTTTCGGGCAGTTCCAGCAGTTCCAGCAGTTCCAGCAGTTCTTCAAGCAGCTCGTCCAGCAGCAGTTCTTCCAGCAGCAGCTCGGCCGCGGCCTTCAGTCTGTTCCGTGAGGCCGAGTCCTACACCAGCATGGCCGGTGTGGGCGTGCAGGCTTCCAGCGACACCGGCGGCGGGCAAAACGTCGGATGGATCGATACAGGCGACTGGATGGCCTACGCCGGCATCACGATCCCGACGGCTGGGCGCTATCGGGTGGAGTACCGCGTGGCCAGCCCCAGCGGTGGGCGGCTGTCGCTGGATCTCAATGCCGGCAGCGTCGCTCTGGGGCAGGTCGCGATTCCGGCGACAGGCGACTGGCAGAACTGGACCACGGTTTCGCACACGGTCGATCTGAACGCCGGAACCTTCAGCTTGGGCGTGTATGCGGTGCAGGGCGGTTGGAACTTCAACTGGTTTCGCATCAGCCGCGTGTCTGCCAGCAGCTCTTCCTCGAGCTCGTCGAGCAGTTCCAGCAACCCCTCGCTCGGAAACATCGTTCCCCTGTACAACGCTTCGACCGTACTCGAACCGGCCGTGCGGGTGCAGCAGGGCAACCGCTTGATCACGCGTATCGCTGACCGCGCGCGTGACCGTCACGCCAAGGAGAACCAGTTCCAGGCCTACGATCACTACCCCAGCTTCTACTGGGAGCACCGCACGGCGGGGATCGAGATCATCGAGGAGCAGTTCGCCGACAACACCGCATCGATTCGCATGAATGTGCGCACGCAGTGGCGCTTGAACGATACCGAAGCCGAGAATCGCTGGTTCTACCGCGGCATCGGCACGGTGGCGGAGTTCTGCGATAACGGCACGATGGTGGTGGTGGACACCTTCAACTACTACAAGCAGCGCACCTTCAACTGCCGTACCGGCCAGCCGATCCGCCGTGGCGACAAGCTTGAGTTCGAGATCAGCCAGTTCCTTGACCCCAGCGTGCCGCGCGGACGCGCGCCCTACTACGGCACGACCTACCTCTACATCGTGGGTGAGGGCATCGTTCCCTGGGACATTCAGCCTGGCACCTTCAGTACCCCCATGTTCGGTGGTGGCACAAAGGATTCGGTGAAGATCCCCGAGAAGGCCTGGCTGGGTGGTGAGACCACGCTGCCCTACATGCACTCGGGCGAACCTGACAACCATTTCCTGCAGATGGCCACGAACCTCAGCTACCAGAACGGTCAGCCGTTCGTGCTGGGGCGCCGAGTGCACCACACCTCCTTCGTCAGTGGTGCTCATGATGAGCACGCCGAGAATGGTGTGTTCCCTGAGCTAGCGGGCCGGGCAGGGCCTCGATACGTCAATGATCGCTGCACGGCCTGTCATGTCCGCAACGGCAGGGCTGCCCCCGAGGCGATCGGTCAGGCTCTGGACAAGTGGGTGTTCAAGGTCGGCGACAGCCTCGGCAACCCGCACCCCAACCTCGGCAGGGTGCTTCAGCCACGTACTACAGGTGGGGTCAGCAGCGAAGGGCAGGTTTCGATCGCCTCGTGGACCGAGGCCAATGGCCTGCGTTCGCCCAACTACCAGTTCAGCAACGGAGTGCCTGCGCGCTTCTCCGGCCGCATCGCGCCCCAGCTCGTGGGTATGGGCCTGCTTGAGGCCGTAGCGGAATCCACCATTCTCGCCATGGAAGATCCGAACGACTCGAACGGCGACGGGATATCAGGACGAGCGAACCGCATTCCGGACCCTGTTACTGGTCAGACCCGGCTCGGCCGCTTCGGCTGGAAGGCGGGTACCACCAGCGTGCGGCATCAGGTGGCCAGCGCGCTCAATAGCGACATGGGAGTCATGACCTCGGTCCTGCCGAACCCTGATTGCGGCTCGGCCCAGACCGGTTGCGGCGCCAGCGGCTCCGAGCTGGCCGACGTGCATCTGGACAATCTGGTCAAGTACATCGCCCTGCTCGGCGTTCGCCCCCAGCGTGACATCAACAACCCGGCCGTTCAGCGTGGCGAAGCGAGCTTCGGCAGCATCGGCTGTGCCGGTTGTCATCGCCCCACGCTGCAGACCAGTGAGCACCATCCGCTGGCTGAGCTGAGAAACCAGACAATTCATCCGTATACCGATCTGCTCTTGCACGACATGGGGCCCGGTCTCGCTGACAGCCTCGGTGAAGGTCTTGCATCAGGGGCTGAATGGCGTACGGCGCCACTCTGGGGTCTGGGCCTGTCGGCCTGTGTCACCGGCGGGACCACCACTGCGCCACAAGGCAGCCAGGCGTGCACCCCCGTTCACAGCTATCTGCACGATGGTCGGGCGCGAACGATCGAGGAAGCGATCCTCTGGCATGGCGGTGAAGCAGAGGCTTCCAAGAACGCTTATCGCGCGCTGTCGGCGAGCCAAAGGCAAGACGTGCTGCGTTTCCTCGAGTCGTTGTAGTGGATGCGGCGAGCGGCGATGGGACGACTCGAAGCACGGCTTCGATGGGTGCTTCCTTGGCCGTGTTGCCTGCTCTGCTCGGGTTGCACGGGGCTGTTCGCGTTGACGCGCTTGTTCCAAGCGGCAATGCGAGAGCCTCTGCAGGAGTTCTACACATGCGTTCGAGCGCGACCGCTCGAATGCATCAGGCCTTACGGCCGATGCGCAGACAGTTTCGATTGTCTGCCGGCGGTGGGATCTGACGTATAGGGTTTTCGCGGGTGTTCCGGTCGGGGAGGGCCGAGGTACCAACGCCATGCGTGCCGCTTTGCGGCCTCGGTGGTGGGTTCAGTGGGGAGTCGGGTCGACTATCGGCCTAGCGTTCCTAGTGATTCAAAGCGTGAGCGAGCGTTAGCGATCGTCCATGACGGTCCGGTCGTCGGCAGGGCTGCCGGGCGTGAACCAAGCCGTGTGGCTGCAGGTTTGGATACGCGACAAGGGTCATGACGCGGGAGGACAGGACGCAGCGTACAAGCACGCCGCGCTCTGCTTCCGGAGCGCGGGATGACTGGCGTCACGAGGTACGGTGGTTTCTCAAACGCCCTTGATCCAAGCGGTAGACATCGGGCACGCGGAAACGTCCGCTGCTTGGCAATGCCGATCGCCAGGAAATGCAGGGGGTGACACCGGTAGCAAAATGTGATCGTGTCATCAGATCGAAAAAACTCACGTTGAATTGACATGCAGAGCATGTAACACTTTGTTACATGTTGGCACCAGGTCGAACACCCATGTCGGCGCTCGATCCGCCTGAGATCTACCGCCGATTGATATGGCTGCATCCTGCGTAAAGAAGCATGCCCCTTGTGCAAGAAGAGGGCAGACGCAGATTCCTGCGGCAAGAAAAGTCGATTCCCGGCCGTGCTCCCACTTCCAATTAAGCCCCCAGTGCGCTCGACAGGATGCAGGTGTTCCCATGAATACGCTCTTGGTTTACGTTCATCTGATGGCGGCGTGTGTCGCGGTTGGGATTCTGCTGATGCAGGATCTGTCGCTGTCCAAGACAGCCGGCAGACGCTTGAGTATTGGCGCAGTCAAGGATCTCAAGGCTGCAGCGCACATCATCATGCTGGCCTTGGGCGTACTCTGGGCCTCTGGTCTTGTCCTGGTGATCTGGGGCGCAGTGAAAGACCCTGAGTATCTTCTTAACCAGAAGCTCTGGGCCAAGGTGGCCGTTGTTGTCGTGCTGACGGCCAATGGTGCGGTGCTGCATCGCTTCAGCTTTCCCCGCGTTGTTTCCAGCACCGGAATGATCGGGCTTGGCATCCTCGAGAAAACCGCGGTGGTAATGACGGGCGCAGTGTCCACAGTGTCCTGGTTGTTCGCCTGTTATCTGGGCATTGCGCGCCCATGGAATCACGCTGTTGAATTCGATTACGTCATGTTCATCTACGCGTCTCTGCTTCTGCCGGCATGCGTCTTTGCTTGCCTTTATATCCATGCATTTGCCGCCCGCGCCGCTGGGCGTAGGGGGCTTCCCTCGTCCCGAGCAGCGCTTGGAAGCCTTCCTCCCCAAGGCTTGAGGAAGGGTCCAAGCCACTGACACCTTGCAGCCCGACCCCGATGCCTGGGGTCGTCGTGCTGTGTGCATTCGTTGTGGAATCTGACAGCGGCACTCTGGCCCACTCTGCCAGCCGTATCGGTTCCGTCTGGCGTTCACCATGGAGGAATTAAACGTGAGCAAACTCTTGTTTTCAGGAACACTGGCGCGACGGAGCAGCGGGGGTGTCAGGAGGCTTCCCATCTGCAGTCTTCTGCTCCTTCTGTTGGCGTGGTCCAGCCACGCCGCGGCGCGATGTGAATACATTGTCTCAGCGCAGTGGAACAATGGCTACACCGCGAATATCCGGATTACCAATACGCGCTCCACGCCCATTACGGGCTGGACGGTCAGCTGGCAGTACACTGGCGACAACCGCATGACCGGCAACTGGAACGCCAGCTACAGCGGAAACAATCCCTACACAGCGACCAACCTCAGTTGGAATCAGACCATTCCGCCCGGCCAATCCATCGAGATTGGATTCCAGGGCAGCAAAGGCGTCGCCAGCGCCGAGGTTCCGGTGGTCACCGGGGCGGTGTGCGGCTCGGTGACATCCTCATCCAGCAGTTCGAGTTCGAGCAGCAGCTCCAGCTCAAGCAGCTCAAGTAGCTCGAACAGCAGTTCGTCGTCCTCGTCGGTGCCTGCACAGGCGGCCTGGATGCTCGATGCCAGTGCTTCCTACCTGAACTTTGTGACCACCAAGAACACCCATATCGTTGAAGTTCACACCTTCAATACCCTGAGTGGTTCGATTGGTATCGACGGCCGGGCACAGGTCGATATCGACATGAACAGCATCAATTCGGGCGTGGTCGTGCGCGACCAGCGGATGCGCGAGCTCCTGTTTGAAACCTCGACCTTCCCAACAGCCCGTATCACGGTGGCGGTGCCGGGCGCTCTGTTGAATTCGTTGGCGCCGGGCCAATCCACCTTGGCGGACATTACCGCCATCGTGCGGCTGCATGGCGTCGAGAAGACGATCACCTCGAAGGTCCTGATCCAGCGCTTGACGAGCTCGCGCATTCTGGTGCAGAGCACCGCGCCGGCGCTTACCCGCGCTGCGGATTTTGCGCTGGTCGACGGCGTTGAAGAGCTTCGCTCCATTGTCAATCTGGTTTCGATCAGTGAGGCAGTGCCCGTGGATTTCGCGTTCGCGTTCGACGCGCGCTAACTGAACGAGGCCGAATACACCATGAAAACCTCATCAAGTATCTGGGGCAGCCTCACGCTTGCGCTGCTCCTCAGTCTGATTGCCTCCTCCAGCGCTTCCGCACAGGGCGTGTGCAGCGTGGCCTATCGCAGCGTCAACAGCTGGCCGGGCGGCGCGCAGATCGCCGTAACCGCGACCAACCATGGCGCGGCCGTGAACACCTGGGAAGTCTGCTGGAACTACAGCGGCAACGAAGTCGTTCGCGATCTTTGGGACGGCGTGTCCTCACGATCCGGTTCGCGCGTCTGCGTCCGCAATGCCGGCTACAACGGCCAGGTCGCCACCGGGGGCACTGCCAGCTTTGGCTTCATTCTTGGCAACCCGGGCAGTCAGAGCCCGACTGAGTTCTCGTTCAATGGCGTGCAGTGCGGTGGCTCAGCCGCGCGCTGGCTGATCGAGGGGCAGAGCTCGAGTTTCCATTTCGTAAGCAAGAAGAACATCAGCAACGCCGAAGCCCACACCTTCACCCAGCTGCGCGGTACTGTGGCGGCTTCGGGCAATGCGGTGCTGACGATCCCGCTGGCGAGCATTTCCACGGGTATCGATATTCGCAACACCCGCATGCAGAACCTGCTGTTCGAGTCGAACCACCTGCCGAACATGCATTTCACGACCGAGTTGGATCTTGCTGCGCTGGAGGCCCTGCCCGATGGCGGAATGCTCGTGCAGTCCGTCTCCGGCAATCTGATCCTGCATGCGATCAGCCGTCCGGTCACCTTCGATGCGCTGTTCGTCAAGCACAGCAGCCGTCGGATCAGCGTTTCGCCGCGCCGTCCGATTCTCGTCAACAGCGCCGACTATGACCTCAGCGCGGGCGTCGAGGCCCTGCGTGCGGTAGCAGGCCTGGGTTCGATCGGTGAGCGGGTGCCGGTGTACTTCAAGGTCTTTCTGACCCGCGACAACCCGGCCAACGAGCCGGCGATTGCACTGCCGGGCCGGCCTTCTGCGCCCGAGGGTCTCCTTGGTGATGTCGTGCAAAGCACGGCCGAGGTTTCCATGGTCTGGTCGAATGCCGGCAGTGCCGAGAGCGGCATCCTCGTGCGACGCAAGGGCCCGGACAACCGTTGGACGACGCAGGCCAATCTCGCCTTGAGTGCGCGTTCCTTCGTCGAGACGCTGCTTTCCGGTGACGGCAGCTACGACTACCGGCTGATCAGCTACACCGGCAGCGTGCCCTCTGCGCCCTCCACGCCGATCACTCTGGTCTACAACGGCGGTAGCAGTTCTTCCAGCAGCTCCAGCTCCAGCAGCTCCAGCTCGTCCAGCTCGTCCAGTTCCTCCAGCAGCCCGGGCTCCGGAAACGCTGAGCGCGGAGCCGCGCTGTACAACTCCCAGGCCTGCGTGGCATGCCACGGTGTGGATGGAGAGCGCGACGCCAGCGGAGCGCTGGTCATCGCCCGCCTGAACCCGAATCGCTCTGTCTATCGCCACAGCCAGGACAGCCAGGACCGTTCGCTGAAGGACTTCATCGAGTTGTGGATGCCGCAGAACAACGCGGGTGCCTGCGTGGGACAGTGCGCTGAGGACATCGCGGCCTACATCCTGACCTGGCGTCGCCCGGCCGACGGAATCCCGGACAACCCCGTCTCCTACTTCACCTGTCCGACGCCCAGCCAGACCTATGGCCAACGCGGGCTGCGGTTGTTGACCAAGGTGGAATTCCAGCGCTCGGTGCAGGACCTTGTGAACTACACGCAGGACGTCACATCGCGCCTGCCGGACGACTTCAACGTCGGTGCCTTCCTCGGCAACAACACGCTCAACGTCGATCGCACGCGCTACACCAGCTACATCACGACCGCCGAGCGTATTGCCGACGATGTCGCTACGCGCTGGAGTTCGGTGCTGTCGTGCTCGCCAGACGCAAACTGCGCGACGCGTTTGGTCGATCAGTTGGGCCCGCGCGTGTTCCGTCGCCCGCTGACGGCAGACGAGCGCAGCACCTACCTGGGTGTCGCACAAGGCACGGTGGGCGGACGTACGCCGGCGGAGGGCATGAAGATTGCGCTGGCCGGCATGCTGTCCTCGCCGCAGTTCCTGTACCGCTCCGAGGTGGGTGAGCCCGTTGGCGGCGTCTACAAGTTGACCGGCTATGAGATGGCGACCTATCTCAGCTATACGATTGTCGGCACCACGCCGAGTACGGCACTGATGGCGGCTGCGGGTCGCGGTGAGCTGGACACGGCGGCAGGCGTTCGCCAGCACGCTTCGACCCTGCTGAACACGCAGCAGGCGAGGGCGCTGCTCGGCAACTTCGTCAATCGCTGGATCGGTACCGACCAGCTGGAGATCAAGGAGAAGGTCGGCTTCTCGAACTTCGCTGTGCTGGCGAACGATATGAAGCTGGAGCTCGGCAAGAACTTCTCGCAGACCATGCTTGATCCCGCGGCATCGTTCGAGAACCTGTACCAACCCTCGCACACGCATGTGAACCAGCGTCTGGCCAGCCTGTACGGGCTGCCTTTCTCCGGCGGTGGCGCAGATGCGGACGGCTTCGTGCGCGCGAACTCCAGCGACCGCGGTGGCATCCTGCTTTCGGGTGCATTCCTGTCCAGGTACGCCACCGACACCGAAGCCAATCTGGTGACGCGCGCGGTGGCCCTGCGCCGCCGGATGATGTGTCAGGACATTCCGGAGCCGCCCTCGGGCGTCAGCCTCGACCGCGACGCACTGGCCGCTCAGGATCGCGAGTTCTTCCAGAACCCGCGCACGACCCAGCGGATGATCTACGACCGCATCACCTCGGGTACCAGCTGCTCCAACTGCCATGGCGAGATCATCAATCCGCTGGGCGGTGGCCTGGAGAACTTCGATGCGGTGGGCCGGGTGCGCACGACAGACGTACGTGGCAACCCGATCAATTCGACGGGTACGTACTTCTCGCCCTATCCGCAGCTGCAGTTCCTCGACGACCCGGATCGCGTGATTCATTCGCCGCCGATCACCTTCCATGGGGGCGTGCAGGTCGCGGGCAAGATCGCTGAGGATCCGATGGCCTCCGGCCTGGCGCAGACCTGTCTGGCCACGCAGTTCGTCAGCTACAGCTCGGGAATCCACTCGATCTTCCTGCTCGATACGGAGCGTGACGTGGGCTATGCACGAATCAGCAGGCAGGAAGAAGAAGCGTACCGCTGCGATATCGGGACCTTGAAGGATGTGTTGGTGAATCGCGGTCCGCGCGCAATGCTGGAAGAGATCCCGGCGCTGCACTCCGTGATGTACCGGCGGGAGTGGGCGCGCTGACGCGCCCCTCTCCACCGCATCGCCTTCCCAACGAATTGGAGTGAGCACCATGAGACATCGCGACTGCTTCGACAAAGAGCGCCGGAATTTCCTGAGGATCGTAGGCCAGGCCGGCATTTCCGCCGGCCTGATCAAGGCTTCCAGCGTGCTCGCCGGCGTGCTGCTGGCGCGAACCGCGGAGGCCCAATCGGGCGTCCCCAACAAGCACTGCCTGATCTTCTCGGGCGGCGGCTGCCATCCGCAGCGCTGGTTTCCGGCAAACGGAGTCCTGCCGGTGCAATCCGCGCCCTTGCAGAGCCACTACAACCGCATCGCCTTCCTGCGCAATGCGTCGCTGAGCGGTGCCGGCCACGGCATCATGTTTCACCGCTTCAACAACGGCAGCTGGTCGCAGGACAGCTTTGACGTGAACATGGGGCGCACCATCGGCGCGAACTTCCCGGTGCGCTACCTCAACCTCGGCACCACCGGGGAGTCTTCGCTGAGCCGCGAGGGCAATTCAGGCAAGCCGATCATTACCAGCCCCCGCGCTGCCCTGGATGTGCTGTTCGCCGGCGGGCCGACCAATCCGGGCGGTGGCACGGCGCCCCGGCAGTCGGTGGTCGATCTGCACTATGCGGCGGTCAATAGTCTGCGAACCAAGCTGGGTCAGCATGAGCAGCAGAAGCTCGACAGCCACTTCACCGCGATCCGCGAGATCGAGCAGGCGATCGATGCGGGCGGCGGAAACCCGCCGGGCGGTTCCTGTCCGCAGCCGCCCAACACCAACGCTACGGGCTTCGATGCGGTTGCGAAGCTGCATACCGAAATCGCAGCACTGGCGCTCAGCTGCAACCTGACGGCCTCGGTGTCGATTGCGTTCGGCACCGATGCCCACAACCACTTCCTGGACGTGCTGGGCAGGGAGTCGCATCAGTCCCACCACAACCAGGGCAACATGCCGTTGGCGTACTCGGAAGACATCGCCTACATGCAGGGCCTGACCCGGCACCTGTTCGACCGGTTCGACGCCCGGGGTTTGTTCGGTTCGACGATCGTGACCCAGGTGTCGGACATGGGCGATGCCGATTCGCATGGCAACAACAATGTGCCGATGCTGGTGGCAGGTGCGGGAATCACTGGCGGGCGCATCGTCGACGCGGGTGGACGCACGCAGTCCGAGCTGTACCAGACGCTGGGCTTGAAGCTGCGTGCGGATCAGAGCCCGAACGGCGCTGCCTATCGCAGTTGGTCGACCTCGACGATTGCCGGGCTGTAGCCGCGGTTCGAGAAACGCCTCTTGCGAGGCGTTTCTCGGTTCGGCGTTGCGGTGCTTGTCCGCACCGCTCCTCGGACGAAACCGGTCTCGGGACGAAGCACGCGCGGGCGCGCCTGCTTCTTTGGCGCGGTCGTCTACGGCCGCCAGTGCTGACCGTTGTTCAGCAGCACCGCACCTCAATAGATGGGACACCGCACAGTGCAGTGATCTGTCGACGCTTGGAACAACGCAGGGGCGTTGTCGCCCCTGCGTGGCGCGTTTTGCACATGTGCAGCGCGCACCGAATTTGCCTTAGGGCGCCTTCACCACCGCGCCCGCCTTCATCACGAACTGCACGTCGCGCATCAGCTCGATGTTCTCGATCGGGTTGCCGGCCACAGCCACGACATCGGCGTGCTTTCCGGCTTCCAGACTGCCGAGACTTTCCCACTCGCCGAGCAGCTCAGCGGCATTTTTCGTTGCGCTTTGCAGGGCGAACGCGGCCGGCATGCCCGCTTCGACCATCAGCACAAACTCACGTGCGTTCTGACCGTGCGGGAACACACCAGCATCGGTGCCGAACGCGATCTTGACGCCGGCGCTGTGCGCGCGGCCGGCGGTGCCTTGGATCAGAGCGCCGATCCGTTCGGCTTTCGGACGCACGATTTCGGGGTAGTAGCCGATCTCACGCGCCTTCTCGCTGACGAATACGCCAGCAGAGATGGTCGGCACGTACCAGGTGCCTTTTTCCCGCATCAGCTTGAACACGTCCTCGTCCATGTAGGTGCCGTGCTCGATCGAATCGACGCCGGCGGCGACGGCGCGGCGCATGCCTTCCTTGCCGTGGGCGTGCGCCGCCACCTTGTAGTCGTAGTCACGCGCGGTTTCGACGATGGCGCGGATCTCGTCTTCCATGAACTGCGGGTTGTCAGCACTCTTGGCGAAACTGAGCACGCCGCCCGTGGCGGTGAGCTTGATGACGTCCGAGCCTTCCTTGTAGCGCTGACGTACTGCACGACGGGCTTCGTACGGGCCTGCGACAACGCCTTCTTCGGGGCCTGGCCACCCCAATGATTCAGCGAGCTCGCGGTTGATGCCGTTGCGCGGATCGGCGTGGCCGCCCGTCGTGGCGAGCGACTTGCCGGCAGCGTAGATGCGCGGGCCGACAACACGGCCTTCATTGATGGCATTGCGCAGGGCGATCGTCTGCAGGCCGCCGAGATCGCGCACGGTGGTGAAGCCGGCCTGCAGTGTGGTCTCGGCGTAGCCCACCGAGCGGAAAGCATAGTCCTCGGGGTTCAGACGGAATCCCTCGGAGTAGGCCGCAGGGCTGGTCTGCGAGCCCAGATGCACGTGCATGTCGATCAGGCCGGGCAGACAGGTGTGGGCGGAAAGGTCGACGGCAGTCGCGTCCGCGCCGAGCGTGGCTGCGTCCAAGGTGCCTGCTCGAACTTCCTTGATGCGGCCCTCGTCGATCACCAGGCTGTGCGCGCCGAGCAGGCGCGCGGTGTTGGCATCGAAAACCTGCCCGCAGTGCAGCACCTGCGGCGCGGCGTGAGTGACGAGCGCGGCGGACAGCGAGACGGCGAGCAGCGCGAGCTGAGCGCGGCGATGGCGTGCGTGCATGGACTTCCCCTCGAGTGATGACACGAGCGCGCCGCGGATCGACGCGCATCCCCGGCCCGATGGTAGGCGAGGGCAGGGTGCGCCGTGCCTGTCGGAAGTCGGGGGTAGGTCCCTCGGTAGACCTTCGACGCGAGCGCATCGCCAGGGTGTAAGGCCGAGTCGCCAGGGCACCGACTCCGGAAGCCACGATCTGGATCGGGTAGTCGGCAGCCATAGCTTCGCCGGCTGCACCACGAATCCCGAATCCCAACTCCCGAATCCCGGCTTGTTCCGCTACACGGCACGTTGATGCCTGCGAAGGGCGTGGGCGGCTACACTTAGCGGTCTCCAACCACCGATCGACCGCCCCCATGCCCCTGAACGCCTCCGACCTGTTCGATGTCCGCTCGCTGCTCACCGACGAAGAGCGCGCCGTGCAGGACACCGTGGCCCGCTTCACCGACGAGCGCGTGCTGCCGATCATTGGTGACTGCTTCGACCAGGGGCGGTTTCCGAAGGAGCTGGTGCCGGAGATCGCGAGCCTGGGCCTGCTCGGCTCCTCGCTGCCTGAAGAGTACGGCTGTGCCGGCTTGAATGCGGTCAGCTACGGCTTGATCTGCCAGGAACTGGAGCGTGGCGATTCCGGTTTGCGCAGCTTCGTGTCGGTGCAGAGTTCGCTGTGCATGTATCCGATCTTCGCCTACGGCACCGAGGAACAGCGCAAGCAGTATCTGCCCGGCATGGCGCGCGGCGAGATCATCGGCTGCTTCGGCCTGACCGAGCCGCACGGCGGTTCGGACCCGGCCAACATGAAAACGCACGCCAAGCGCGACGGCGATGACTGGATCATCAACGGCGCCAAGATGTGGATCACCAATGGCAACTTGGCGCAGATCGCGATCGTCTGGGCGATGACTGAGGACGGCATTCAGGGCTTCATCGTGCCGACCGACACCAAGGGTTTCGCGGCCCAGGAGATCCACCGCAAGATGAGCCTGCGCGCCTCGGCGACCAGCGCGCTGTTCTTCGACAATGTGCGCGTCAATGACCGTCAGCGCCTGCCCAACGTCAAGGGTCTGAAGGGTCCGCTGGGCTGCCTGACCCAGGCCCGCTACGGCATCACCTGGGGGCCCATCGGCGCGGCGATCGCCTGCTTCACCGAAGCCAGCGAATACGCCAAGCACCGTATTCTGTTCAACCGCCCGATCGCGGCGACCCAGGCGGTGCAGATCAAGTTGGCCGAGATGGCGCGGCGGATCACGCTGGCGCAGCTGCTGGTGCTGCAGCTGGGGCGCCTGAAAGATGCCGGCCAGATGCAGCCGACCCAGGTCAGTCTGGCCAAGTGGAACAACTGCCGCATCGCTCTGGACATCGCTCGCGAGGCGCGCGACATCCTGGGCGGCTCCGGCATCACCACCGAGTACTGTCCGATTCGGCACGCGCTGAACCTGGAGTCAGTCATTACCTACGAAGGCACCGAGACGGTTCACCAGCTCGTGGTGGGCCGTGAGGTGACAGGAATCAATGCATTCTGACTCGTTCAAAACCTGCGAGCGCCTGCGGGCGCCTGCAGGGAACGCGCTGCCGTGTTGGCTGACGCAGGCAACGCCGCAGCTTCGACGGGTTTCCGCAGGTCTGCTGATTCTCCTGCTGTGCATGCCGATGCTGGCTACAGCGCAGCCCATGCGCGCGGTGCTATGGCCCAACGGCAACCCCGAGCTGATCATCGAGGGGCCAGCCAGCGTCGCTAACCCTGGGGGGCGACGGGGCGTTGCTCCGGCCTTGAGCTCACCGCGCGGGCCCAGCCTCGGCCACGGCGGAGGTCTGGAAACAGGCCCCGCGCCCCGGCTCAGCATCGAGGCGCGGCCCGGCGTGAATCTGGGATTCTTCGATCTGGGCCCGAACTGCGACCGCGAACCCTTCGGCGTGCTGGCCAACCTGCACAAGCCCGGTGTGCGCCAGCGGGTCAGCGACATCCTGATCGAGCTGCGCGCACGCGGCAGCGAGAGCATTGCTGTTGGCATCTATCACTTCCGGGCGCCGGGCCCCGCGGACGCAGACGGCGTCTGGCCCGGTTCGGCGATTTTGGACTCCACTGGCGGCAATCTGCACCCGCGCATGCGCCAGAACCTCGCTGATCTGCTGGCCGATATCCGCGCCGCCGGCTTCGCGCAATTGCTGGTGCGCTACCACCCGCAGGGCGGTAACGACGTGGCGCAATGGACGCAGTTCGACGAGAGCATCTTCGAGGAAAACTGGAACCTCATCGTCAACCTGATGCCGATCATCGAGGCCAGCGGTGTCGATTACCGTATCGACCTGATGACCGAGGGCATGCCGCGGGCGCGTTTTGTCAATGTGTTCGGCCAAGTGGTGTTCTTCCCCACCGATCCCGACAACGAGCCCTGGAGCCGCTACGCCAACCGGTTGTGGCAGAACTATGTCAGCCGCTTCGACCCGCAGCGCAGCGTTGGCTTTTCTTCGATCTCGGACCCGGACCCGAACCGGCTGCGTGCGCGGCTTGAGCACACAAGCTACGTTTATAGACTGCCGGGCGGCGAGCGGATTTACCCGGGCGCGTTCGCGTTCTCGATCTACGCCTGGCCTGGGGCGGACGAAGGCGACCTGTACGAGCGCATCGTCGATCGACTGCGTCGCATCGGACTGGGCGACATGCCGTTGATCGTCGCCGAGTCCTACTACAACGACCGCGAGGGCATGGCCCGGCTTGCTGCCGTTGCGCGCGAACAGCAGGCGCCGCTGCTGTATGTGCTGCAGTGGCCGGTGGAGCGCGGCAACAAGGCGTGCTCGCCAGATGTGAATGTGGCTTTCCCGGTGGAGATCGATCAGGCGCTGCGCTTCGGGTTCTGACGCATCCGCGTTCGAGCCTCTGGTGGCCGCGAGCCGTGCTGTCTCGGTGAGTCTGATGGATGTCGGGGCGATTCGGGCGTGCTGTGGCGATACCTTGGCTGCCCGTACGACTCCCAGCAATCACGCGCTCGCGCTGGCCCCTTTTGATGCACAAGCATGGCGCGCGTGGTGTCCGCGCGCCCGCAAGCCTTTTTCACGCAACCCCAACGCGGTAACGTGTCGCGTCACAGCGGCGCTGATGCGTACGTCAGCGGCCGTGCCGTCGGGGTTCCTGCGAACCTCGGCCCGATCAACGCCCTTTGCGGGCAGTCACTGGAGCAGCCATGTTCGGTCGCCTTGCCAATGTTGTGCGCGGTTTCTTTTCCCTGTTCATCAAGGGCATCGAGAAGCGCAACCCCGAAGCCCTGCTGGAGCTTGAGCAGGAAAACCTGCGCAAGCAGATCGGCAATTACAACCAGAGTCTGGCCGCGCATGCCGGCTTGGTCGAGCGCTTGATCTCGCAGGTGCGCAAGCTCGAGCGCGACGAGACGGAGCTGCGCGCCAGCACCACCGCGCACCTGCGCGCCGGCAATCAGGATGCGGCAGCGCAGTACGCGCTGCGTCTGCAGACGGTGAGCCGCGAGCTGGCGGAGAACCGCAGCCAGATGTCGTCGGCGGAGGACACCTACCAGAACCTGATCAAGGCCCGCGACGTGGCAGTGCAGGCCGCTCGCGCCAAGATCGACTCGCTCAAGGGTGCGATCAACGACATGCGCATGAAATCGGCGGTGGCCGAGATGAATGAAATGGCGGCCGGCATGATCGGCAGCATCGGCGGTTCCGGCGACACCCTGAATCGTCTGCACGAGATGGTCGAGGAAGAGCGCAACCGCGCGGCAGGGCGTGCGCGCGTGGCCAGGGACTCGCTCGACATGACCGACATCAACGTCAAGCAGGCCGAGATGAATGCACTGGCGTCGCAGGCGCTGGCGGATTTCGCCGCCGCGGAAGGCATCAGCCTTCCCGGTCAGGCGGCGCCGGCACCTGCGGCGACGCGCAGCATGGGCACGAGCACGGGGCCGCAGTCGGAGCAGCAGGCGCAATAGGAGCCGGGAGTCGGGATTGGGGATTCGTTGGGGCTGGGGCGGCGTGGGGACTGCGCTGCGGCCCGCAGTCCCCACGCCGTTCCATAGGGTGGGCCCTGGCCCACCGGAGCTGGACCCTCGCCTCTGTCATCGGCTGTCCCGCCTGAACGCGCGTGGCGCGCGGGATGCGTGGGGATGCGGTGCGTCGCGCCGCCCACGCCCTCACCCCCAGCCCCTCTCCCGTGGGGAGAGGGGTGCGAAGCACGGCCCTCAGCCGACTCTCCGCCCACACGCAGCAACTACCGGAAGACCTCGACTTTGAGCACAAACACGACCGTCCTTCCGCCCTGGGCCCAGGCCCTCAAGCTCGCCTACGAAAGTGGCGCCCACGGCCAGTTCATCCTGCACGGCAATGTCGCCGATCGTTTCGTGCTGAACGGTCGACTGGTGGGCGTGGTCGAGTACCTCGACGCGCGCCTGCTGCAGGGGTTTCCGCTGGTGTTCGTGTTCGACCCCGGCAACGGGCTGTCGGCTCTGCGCAGCAGCGAGGGCTTCCAAGCGTGGCCGGGCGCGGCGCAGCTGTCCACCGTGGGTCATGATCCGCGCGCGGCGATCGAGTTGATCAGCCGCTATCTGCGCTACCGCGGCAACCTGCGTGCCTTGGGTCGCGGCGAGCCCGAGCCGGTGGCGGTGCTGATTCGCGGCGCCGACCAATTCCTGCCGGCCAATCGCGCCGGCGACTTCGAGATCGCCAGTCTCGCCAGCCTGGTGCGCGACTGGGCCGGCGAGTCGCCGTTCGCTGAGCTGCCCTTCGTCAGCCTGCTGATCGCCGACAACCTGCACGACCTGAATCCGCTGGTGGCCAACAATCCGCGCGTCGAGCGCGTGCAGCTGCCGCTGCCGCAGAAGCCCGAGTTGGAGCAGGCGCTTGCTCAGCTGCGCGTGGATCACGCGAATGCGTTCGATGCTACGGAGGGCAGCGAGATCGCCGACCAGTTGGCCGGCGTGTCCTTGAGTGCCCTGCAGTCGCTGGTGCGTCGCCGCGCGCACGAAGGTGAGGTCCTTGCCGAAGCCGACTGGATCGATGTGCGCAAGGGCATGATCGAGGGCGATGCCGCCGGCCTGATCGAGTTCATCCGCAGCGAGCGCACCCTGGACGACTATCACTCGCCTGAAGCATTGAAGGTCTGGCTGCGGCAGGACATGGCGCTGTGGCGCAAGTCCGACCTGCGCGCGCTGCCGATGGGCTATATCTTTTGTGGCCCGGTCGGCACCGGCAAGACCTATCTGGTTGAATGCCTGGCCGGCGAGGCCAGCGTGCCGGTGGTCAAGCTCAAGAACTTCCGCGACCGCTGGGTCGGCTCCAGCGAGGGCAATCTCGAGAAGATTTTCCGCCTGATCCGCGCGCTCGGTCGCTGCATCGTGTTCGTCGATGAAGCCGACCAGACGCTCGGCAAGCGCGACTCCGGCAGCGGCGACAGCGGGCTGTCCGGTCGGCTGTATTCGATGATTGCGCAGGAGATGAGCGACGGTAAGAATCGCGGTCGGGTGATGTGGATTCTCGCCAGCTCACGACCCGACTTGATCGAAGTCGATCTCAAGCGCCCCGGCCGTATCGACGTCAAGATTCCTTTGTTGCCCACCGCCACCGAGCACGAGAGCGCGGGTCTGCTGCACGCCTTGCTGAAGCGCCTGGACGTCAGCCCGGGCGTCGAGGCCTTGGCCACCCTGGACCTGCCCCTGCTGCTCACCCCAGGTGCCGCTGAGGCGCTGGCGGTGAAGGTCTACCGTCGTGTGCGCACGCTCGAAGAGCCCGCGCTGGATGCGGTCCGCGCCTGCCTGGTTGGCTACCAGCCGCCCGTGCCGCTGGACGTGCTGGAATTCCAGATGCGCATCGCCATCCGCGAGGCCACCGACATGCAGTTCGTGCCCGAACGCCTGCGGCCCTACGGAGCCACGCCGGCATGAAATACCTGTGGGCCGCCTTCAATGCGCGACCGCTGGGCATGCCGATCTCGCCGAACTGGATCGGTCTGGCCGCGTTCGGTTTGCTCGGCGCGTTCCTGAGCCCCGGCTTCTGGCTGCTCGGCGCGGGGCTTGAAGTGGGCTATTTGTGGGCAACCAGCAGCAGCAAACGCTTCCGCGCGACGGTCGATGCCGCAGCCCTGCCTGCCGGGCACAGCCAACGTATTGAAGAGTCCGCGGAGGACCAGCGCTATCGCGCGCTGCTGACCCAGCTCGGCCCCAGCGAAGCCGCAAGCCACGCGCAGATCGAAGCCCGCGCCCGCGAAATCGTAGGCCGCCTGCGCAGCTCCAGTCTGATGGCGACGCATGCCGACAGCGTCGAGCAGCTGGTCTGGCTGCATCTGCGCATGCTCGCTGCGCGCATGGCGATCGGCCACGTGGTGCAGACGGCGACCGCCGAAAGCGGTCGCCTGCAGCAGCAGGAAGACGCGCTGCGTGCGCGGCTCGAAGACGGCAGCATCGGCGCCGACCTGCGCCGCAGCCTGGAGCAGCAGGTGCTCGTGATCGACCAGCGCCAAGCGGCGCATGCTGCCGCTGGCGAACGACTCGAACACGTCGACGCCGAGCTCTCACGCATCGACCAGCAGATGGCCTTGATCCGTGAGCAGAGCCTGCTGGCGACCGACGCCGATGGCGTTGTTCATTCGCTGAACGCACTCGCCAACTCCTTCGACGAAGCCAACCGCTGGCTGGAGCGCCAGCGCGATCTCGCCGGGATTCTTGAAGGCCCCGAACCGGTGCGACTGCCGAAGCGCGTGCTTGCCGGCCCACCGCCGCTGCCGCAGCGCGGGCGCGCTTCGGAGCGGCAGTCGTGAGCCCGACGACTCAAGCGGACGAGATGACCCTCACCCTGCTGTACCCATGGCTGGCGGTGGACGGTCTTGCCCTCTTGACGATTGCCGCCTGCATCTTCGTTCTGCGTTGGCGCAGCGGCAGACTCGGTGCCACGCTCTTTGCACTGGGATTGCTGCCGCTCGCGATCAAGCGTCTGCTCAGAGGTGGGCACGATGCTTGGATCTGGTTTGTCTCCGGGCCGCAGGACCCACCGGAGTGGCTGTGGTCGATGATGTCTGCACTCCACACGCCCGACCTGACCAGCCTGGGGCTGATGCTTTCCGCTTCAGTCGCGATGACTTGGGCGTTTCGGTTACGACGCGCAAGCAATCGACATTCTCCCGGGTGATGCGCATGCGCGCACCACGTGAGTTTTGAGTTCTTTCATCCTTGCCAGCGATGGCAGTACGCAAGCACTCACGCAAGACCTCAACCGTCGAACTTTGATTCAACACCGTTCCAACTACACCCGCGCTCAAGGAGTGCCCGCATGAACCGACTGAGGCTTCAATCCGGCAATGCCGCCGGCAAGTTCATCTCCGTGCTGCTGGTACTTGGCCTGCTGGGCCTGGGCGGCTGGCTGGTCATGAAGGACATGGCCAAGGACGGGCAGGGCAGCGTTGCCGGTGATGGCGGGGAGCGCCGCAGTGCGACCAGTGACGCCGCGAGTGTCGACCCGATCGAGCCCTTGACGGCGCCGCCGGTGCTGGATCGTTCCGCGCCCTATCAGATGAAGGACGGCATTCTCGATGTCGACCTCAGCGAGTACGCCGGCTACGCCGGCCTGATCGTCGCCAACGGCGGCCTGGCCCCGAACCCGGATTCGTTCTTTGCCCGCGAGTACGGCTTCCAGCTGCGGATCACGCTGAGCGAAGAGGAGAGCTGGTCCAAGCTCAACAACGGCCAGGTCGCGGCCAGCGTGACCACGGCCGATGTGCTGGCGGTGCTTGGCCGTCAGTTCGACATCGTGGTGCCTGCGCAGATGGCGTTCTCGCGCGGCGCCAACATGATTGTGGTCGACAGCGGCATCACCGGCATCAACGCCCTGCGTGGCAAGGTGCTGGCCGGCACCCAGTTCAACGAAAGCGAGTTCTTCCTGCGCTACCTCGCCTCCGAGTCAGGTGCTGCGGTCAATGTGCTGCGCGACCTGGACGCCGCGCCGCGCGCCGATGCCATCAACCTGGTGTTCTACGACGATGCCACGGTCGCCTGCGAGGCCTATGCGGAGCAGCTCGGCGCGTCTCGTGCGCGTCTCAACGGTTGCATCGGCTGGTCGCCGAGCACGGATGCGACCATCGCCGGCAGCAACGGCCGCGCCAAGCTGCTGGTATCCAACCGCAACCTGCTGGTGATCGCCGACCTGCTGCTGGTCAACGGCGAGTTCGCGCGGGCCAATGCCGACAAGGTACAGGCGCTGGTGCACGGCCTGCTGGAGGGCAATCGCCAGCTGCGCGAGTCGCCGGAAAGCCAGCTCGGCACGGTCGGCCGCACCTTCGGTTGGAGTGTCGAGGAAACCCGCGCGGAACTGGCCAAGGTGCACTTCTCGAACCTTCCGGAGAACCTTGCGTTCTTTGAAGGCACCATCGATGCAGCCGGCAGCTACCAGGGCATCTTCCAGAGCGCGCTTCTGGCCTACGGCGGCATCATCCGCAACCCCGCCGACCCGGCGCGCTACATCGACCTGGCCGCGCTGAAGGCGCTGCAGGCGAAGCCGGAATTCGCCGCGCAAACCGTCGCGATCGCGCCGATCCGCACCCAAGGTGCGGTCAATCTCGAAGGCGATGCGCTGCTGAGTCGCGACATTCGCTTTTTCTACAAGCCCAATTCCGCCGAGCTCGACGCGGGCTCGAAGGAGAACCAGGATTTCCTTGAGATCATCCGCGGCTTCCTGCAGGTCAGCCCAGGCTCGATCGTGGTGCTGCGCGGCCACGTCGACAATGCCCGCATCGGAGAATTCGAGCAGCAGGGCGGCCAGACTCTCGTCCGCAGCATGGCGCTGAAGGCCATGGAACTCTCACGCCAGCGCGCCGAATCCGTGCGTGAGGCCCTGCTTGCGAAGTACCCGAACATCGACGCGAACCGGCTCGAGCTGGTGGGCCGCGGCTGGGAAGAGCCGGCCGGCCCGGACAGCGATCTGAACCGTCGTGTCGAGGTGCAGTGGTTTACGTTGGAGTAGCCCCGCGACTGTCCTCGGGAGCTGCCCGAGACGGGCGGTCTTTCAGCTACGAGAGGGTAGGGCCATGCGTCGACATGGAACGCTGGTGGACTGGAAAGACTCCCGCGGGTTCGGCTTCATTGAACTCGCGGGTTCGACGGAACGCGTTTTCGTGCATGTGTCCAGCTTTCGAGCCTCAGGAGGACGGCCACAGGCTGGGCTCTTGGTGTCCTTCGAAGTTGAGGTTGATGCCGCCGGCCGGAAGCGCGCCATCAATGTCTTGCGCCCCGGGGATGCAAACTCGGACCGAGGCGTCGGAAGCGCGTCTTTCAATACGAGACGCGAGGGTAGGGACTTCGGCTGGCTTGCAAGTCTGATTCCGCTGGCCGCGGTTGTTGGTCTCGCTGTGTACTTGGGCGGAGAGGATGCTCCAGCACCACGACCGCAGGAGCGCCCCAACAGCGCGACTGCTCGGAGCCCGGCGCCGCTTGAACTGCCCATACGTCTTCAAGAAGAGCCCAGCTTTCGGTGCGACGGCCGCACCCGCTGTAGCCAGATGCGTTCGTGCGAGGAGGCTCACTACTTCCTGAGGCACTGCCCAGACACAGAGATGGATGGAGACCGCGACGGGATACCGTGTGAGTCACAGTGGTGCGGATAGCGATTTGGGCGACGCGGGCGAATCGAAAATGTCCAAGTCTGAAAGACTGGACCGGTCTACGACGCCGGGATTGCGCTACGAAAGATGAGTCAGTGAAGACGCAGCTGATGGTTACGTGAGCGGCTTGGAGTCAAGCGGCCATATGCACCCACGACTCGTCTTCAATCGTGCATGCTCGGCTCGCCGCTCCGGAGCGCCTCTGCATGACCCGATTCCTCTACGCCATCGCTGCCTGTCGTCGAAGCTGCCTGCCAGCCCTGGGCGTGCTGCTTGCGCTGTTGTCCGCGAGCCCACCGTCGCGCGCCGCCACCGAGTACTCGGTGGCGAACGGCCTGTCGCAGAACTCGGTGCTGGCGATGGTGCAGGACGCCGAAGGTTTCGCCTGGATCGCCACCGAGGATGGCCTGAACCGTTTCGACGGCTACGAATTCCGGGTGTATCGACCTTCGGAAGCCCTCGGGGCTGGCGCCGCGGCGAACTACATCGCCGATCTTGCCATCCAGGATCCGTATCTGTTTCTGGCGAGCAATGGCGGCGGCCTGCTGGTGTTCGATCGTCGTGACGGGCGCTTTCGCCATCTCGGTGCCGAGCAGGGCCTGTTGGCCGAGCACCTGACCGCCGTTGAGACGACCGGACCGGGGAGCCTTCTGCTGGCGTCCCGCGGCGGTCTGGAGCGGCTCAGCTGGGAGGGCGATCCCATGCAGGCGGAGTTCCGCGTCGAGCGCTTGGCCGATCAGCCTGAGCATGCCGGCCGCGAGTTCTGGGAGCTGCATGCCAGCAGCAGCGGACAGTGGGTCGGCAGCGGCGATGGGGTGTTCCGGATCGACAGCAATGGTGAGCTGCTGGCCGTACCCGTACAGGGCACGATCGCGCCGTTCAACACCGATGCTTTTCTTGAGTCTCCGGCCGGTGTGCTGTGGATCGGCAGTTGGGATCAGGGCCTGTTCCGGGTGCGGCTGGATACCGGCGAAGCGCGCCAGTTCCTGCCTGGCCAGCCGCAGTCGGTCGGGCTGCGTTCGAGCAGGATCCTCTCGCTGGCTGCCGGCCCGGACGGCGTTGTGTTCGTTGGAACGGATCAGGGACTGGCGTGGTTTGATCCCAGCTGCGACTGCCTGAGGGTCCTGAACCATCGCCGTGCCGCGCGCCTGGCGGGGCGCGGCTTCCTGGTGAAGTCGCTGCTTGCAGATCAGCAGGGTGGCGTGTTCGCCGGCTATTGGGGGGAGGGACTGGCGCGTTTCACACCGCAGGATCGCGCCTTCCACGTCGAGAGCTATCGCGATGAGGGCCCGGCTGCCTTGAACCACCACCGCGTGCGCGCCATCCTCGAATCGCGCACGGGCGATCTGTGGCTGGGCACCTTCGGCGGCGGTCTGCAGCGGGTGCGCGGCGAGCGCCGACTGGGCGAGCCCTGGCGCTTTGAAAGTGTGCCTTTCAGCGCTGAGGTCGACGTGCTGCCGATGACTTCGCGTCTGGTCTGGGCCTTGCTGGAGGCGCGTGATGGCCGCCTGTGGGCGGGGACGGACGATGGCCTGTATCTGCGGGAGGTCGAAGGCGGCCCCTGGCAGCGCGAGCAGCCCTTGGGCATCGAGGTGCCGATGGCGGGCGTGCGGGTGCTGGCCGACGATGCCCGCGGGCGACTGTGGGTGGGCTCGTCCAGCGGCCTGGGTCGGATCGAGCCAGGCGGGTTGCAGCGCGAGCGAGTCTCGCTCGCGACCCCTGAGGTTCCGTTGTGGCGTCGGCGCCAGATCGAAAACATCCAATCGCTTTACGTCGACACCCAGCAGCGCGTCTGGGTCGGTAGCTGGTCCGGGCTTGCGATTCTGGATGAGAACGGAAACACGCTGGCGCGCTATGGGGTGGAGCATGGGCTGCCCGCGCCGATTGTCTGGGACATCCATCGCCATACCGATGGCAGCGTGTGGCTGGCAACCAACGGCGGCCTGGTCCGGGTAGAGAACCCTGAGTCTCCGACCCAACTCGTCCTGCGCGCGGTCGGGCGCGATCAGGGGCTGCCCTATGGCCCCGCGCTGGGGCTCGTCAGCGATCGCAGCGGCCACCTGTGGATCACCACCAACCGTGGGCTTCTGCGCTACGAGCCACGCGGCGGGGCGCTGCGTCTGTTCACGCGCGCCCAGGGAATCGCCGCCGATGAATTCGCCACCCAGGCGGAGGCGGTGGGTCGCAATGGCTGGCTGTACTTCGGTGGCATTGATGGTTTGACGAGCTTCGACCCTGCGACCTTGCCGGAAGCACTCGAACTGCCGCGGCCGCGCCTGTCAGACCTGCGTATCGACGACGAAGCGCCGAGCCTGCAGACCTCGTCGCAGGCGGGTGTTGGGCGGCTGCGGCTGCCGCATGCGCATGCCCCGCTGATTCTGGATTTCACCGGGCTGGTGTTCAATCAGCCCGAGGCAGTGCGCTACCGATACCGTCTGCGCCAGAACGAGTCTTTCGTCGATCTGGGCACTCGTCGATCCCTGATTCTCGATCATCTGCCCGCGGGCACCAGCCGGCTCGAACTCGAAGTCGACAATCTGGGCAGTCGTGCGCAGACGACACTGGTGGAGTTCGAGGTTGTACCTCCGTGGACCTCGTCGTGGGTTTTCCGGGGAACTGCCCTTCTGGCGGCGCTGCTGGTGCTTGCGGCGCTGTATGTGTGGCGCGTGCGCGCGCTGACTCGACAGCGATCGCGTCTTGAACGTCTGGTCAGCGAGCGCACACGCGAGCTGCGGCGGCAGAAGGAAGCGCTGGAAGCGACCGCGCTGGCGCTGGGCGAGGCCAATCAACGTTTCAAGCAGCTCTCGCTGCAGGATCCGCTGACCGGCCTCTGCAACCGCCGCAGTTTGATCGAGCGCCTGCAACGGGAGTTCGCTCGCGAGAGCGGGGCACGTCCGGCACTGCTGATGATTGATCTCGACCACTTCAAGCGCATCAACGACACCCTCGGCCATCGCGCCGGGGATGCTGTGCTGCGCGATTTCGCCGAGCTGCTGTCGGCGGAAGTGCCGGATCAAGGGGTGGTCGGACGCTGGGGCGGTGAGGAATTCCTCTGCCTGCTGCCTGCGAGTCCGCCGGAGTTCGCCTGGCAGTGGGCAGAGCGCCTGCTGGCCCGCGTGCGCGAGCGGCGCGTTCAGGTCGCGGGCCAGGTGCTTGAGTACCGGGCGAGTGCCGGACTCGCCTTCGCCGCGCCCAGTGGCGACATCGACGCCAGCCTGGCGCTGGCGGATGGCGCGCTGTACGCGGCCAAGAGCGCCGGCCGGGATTGCCTGCGTCAGGCATGAGCAGGTAGCGGGTGGCCACGATCAGCCGTCGCTGCTCGCACGGATTCACCGAGGCGGTCGCGGCTGAACGTTCTGACCCTGCGGCCCGCCTGCTATCGTTCGCAGCCGCTTTTTTGCAGGTCCGCGCCAGCCGCGGACGCCGCCCCAGCCATTCCGGGTTCGACCATGTCTTCGACCGCAGACTTCATTACTCCTGCCGTTCTGCGCGAGGCGCCAGCCCTCGCCGAGCGTTTCCAGCATGCGCGTCCGTTCCGCCACGTGCAGATCGAAGACTTTTTCGCGCCCGGCTATCTGCAGCGCCTGCGCGCCGAGTTTCCAAGCTTTGATCCGCGCTTTGCGAAGAACGAGCAGGGTGAGATCGGCAACAAGGCGGTAGTCGAGCGCATTCGCGGGATCGGTCCGGCGTATGCGGCGCTGGACGACCTGATCCAGTCGACGGAGTTCCTCGCCCTGGTTTCAAGGCTTACCGGCATCGCAGATCTGCTTTACGACCCGTGGTACTTCGGCGGCGGCACCCATGAGAACCGGCATGGGCAGGACCTCGACGCCCACGTCGACTTCAACCGGCACCCCATCACGGGTTGGCATCGGCGGCTCAACCTGATCGTCTACCTCAACCCGGAGTGGGACGAGGCATGGGGCGGCTGTCTCGATCTGCACCGCGATCCGCGTGCCCCCGATGATGAGTTCAAGCGCATCGCGCCGCTCGACAACCGCTGCGTGATCTTCGAGACCAACGAGATCAGCTGGCATGGTTTCCAGCGCATCGACCTGCCGCAGGATCGACGCGATCTGTCGCGGCGCTCGATCGCGCTGTACTTCTACACTCAGGAGCGTCCCGCCGAAGAGCTGGCAGATTCGCATTCGACGATCTACGTCGATCGCCCGTTGCCCGAGCATTTCACCGCAGGCCACACGCTCAGCGACGCCGACGCCGAAGCGCTGCGCGTGCTGATCACCCGCCGCGACCAGCACATCCAGCGGCTGTACCGCGATGTCGGCCGGATCACGACCGAGCTTGATCAGGCGCGGGCCTTGTTGGCGCGCTCGCGCCTGGGGCGGGTAATTGGTCTGCTACGCAGGGTTTGGGTGCGCTTGAAACGCTGAGCACTTCCGTCGGGTGCGGCCCCGATTTCGCATAGGGAGGGCCCTGGCCTACCGGGGCTTGATGCTCGCGTCAGTCGGAACACTCCGTACTCTCCTGGCCAAACTCTCCGGGCCAAGCACCCGCCGTCGTCCAGGTAGGGCAAGCCCAGCTGCGATGCGCTTCGCTCGACGGCCCTCGGGGCGGCTCAGGATCTTTCAAAGCCGGAGGGAAGACGCAGGGTCGGCGGGCCGAGGTCCATCCAATTCAAGGTTCGGTGGGCCTTGGCCTGAGGTCTCCCCAGAATTTCTCTTTTCGATTCCGTTAGATACCGCGGATC
>CAZPHV010000023.1:0-72391 GCA_964586455.1 uncultured Aquimonas sp. | reverse complement strand
CGGCCCGGCCCTCGCGCACAGCGCTCGGGCGTTCGGCGGCGCGCGCGGCATGCCGGGCGGTTTCAACTACGAATCGCAACACGCTTCTTGAGGGCTTCGGCGAAGACCTTGTAAGGGGTGCGCCAGCCTAGCGTCTTCCGCGGCCGGCTGTTGATCCTTCGCTCGATCTCCTTGAGCTGCTCGTCGGTGACGGTTGCGAAGTCCGTGCCTTTGGGCAGGTAGTAGCGCACCAGTCCATTACCGTTCTCGTTGGAGCCACGCTGCCATGAGGCGTAGGGCTTGGCGAAGTAGAAGTCAGCCTTGCACGCGAGTCCAATGATCTCGTGCTCGGCAAACTCCTTGCCGTTGTCCGAGGTGAGGGTCAGGACCAGACGGCTGATCGGTGCCAGCGTGCCTACGATTGCGCGGCAGACGGCTTCTGCGGTGCGTGCCCGGACACGACGGATCAGGTGGAGTCGTGAGCGCCGCTCGGTCAGCGTCACCAGAACCTCGCCGCCGTTGGCTTTGACCATGGTGTCCAGCTCCCAATCGCCGAAACGCGCGCGCTCATCTACGATCGAGGGGCGTTCGCTGATGTCCCGCCGGTGCTTGATCTGGCCGCGTCGGTCTGGCCGGCAACGACGCCGGCGACGTGGCGCACCCTGCCGCAGGAGCTTGTACAGCGTGCCGCCACTTCGATGGTCAGCGGCAATGTGTTGGTAGATGCGCTCATGACTGGCAAGCCCCGTGCGGCCCGCAATCTGTTCTGGGCTGTAATCTTCGCGCAGAAGCGCTTCGATCTTCGGCCAGTGCGATGGATCAATGCGTGGCCGCTCGCTGGCACACCGGCGACGCTCTTTGGCGCGGACATGAGCAGGGTCGGGCAGATAGCCCGCTGCGCTCCGGTTGCGCTTGAGCTCGCGGCAGAGAGTGCTCGGTGAACGCTCCATCCGCTTGCCGATCGCGCGCAGGCTCATCCCGGCCTCGCGAAGGGCGTGCGCCTGATATCGTTCGGGTTGGGTCAGGTGACCTCTGGACATGGGCAACTCCACTTGCAGGTAGAGGAGCTCAGGCTACGTCACCTGGCCCGCTACGCTCCGTAGGGGTGTTGCGTTTCAGAGTTGAGACCGCCCCGCGCAAACGCGCCGCCTGCCTTCGGCCCGGCCCTCGCGCACAGCGCTCGGGCGTTCGGCGGCGCGCGCGGCATGCCGCGCAAACGCGCCGCCTCACCCCCCCAATCCCCAACCCGGACCCCGAGCTTTCCCGCTACACTCGGGCGGCCCGCTTGATCGGGCGGCAGGCGTTACCTGGGCCGGGGGGCTCGGAACACTGATTGACCGGATGGGCTGCGCTTCATCCGCAGCGCTGCCATCCACCTCCTAGCTTCGCGACACGTCGGTCCATGAAGGCCCGCACGGAACGGGTCCACTTCGGCTATGGGAGGGTTCTGAATGCTTCAGCAGTACGGTCTGTTCGCGGCGATCGCGTGTGCGGTCATCGCCATCCTTTACGGCGTGGTGTCCACACGCTGGATCCTCGCGCAATCACCCGGCAATGAGCGGATGCAGGAGATCGCCGGCGCGATCCAGGAAGGCGCGCGCGCCTACCTCAATCGCCAGTACCTCACGATCTCCGTCGTCGGCGTGATCCTGCTGGTGCTGCTCGGTGTATTCCTGGCCTGGAGCACCGCCATCGGCTTCCTGATCGGTGCGGTGCTGTCAGGCCTCGCGGGCTATATCGGCATGAATGTTTCGGTGCGTGCCAATGTGCGCACCGCCGAGGCCGCCCGTCGCGGCCTGAGTCCCGCCATGGATGTCGCCTTCCGCGGCGGCGCCATCACCGGCATGCTGGTGGTCGGCCTCGGCCTGCTTGGTGTGGCCGGCTATTACCTGATCCTGCAGAAGATGGGCCTGAGCGAAACCGACAACCTGCACGCGCTGGTTGGGCTCGCCTTCGGCAGCTCGCTGATCTCGATCTTTGCGCGCCTCGGCGGCGGCATCTTCACCAAGGGCGCCGACGTCGGCGCGGACCTGGTCGGCAAGGTCGAGGCCGGCATCCCCGAGGACGACCCGCGCAACCCGGCGGTGATCGCCGACAACGTCGGCGACAACGTCGGCGACTGCGCCGGCATGGCGGCCGACCTGTTCGAGACCTATGCGGTCACCGTGATCGCAACCATGCTGCTCGGCTATCTGATGATCGAAACGGTCGGCGCCAACGGTGTGCTGTACCCGCTGGTGCTGGGCGGCGCTTCGATCATCGCTTCGATCATTGGCGCCTTCTTCGTCAAGATCAAAGCCGGTGGATCGATCATGGGCGCGCTCTACAAGGGCGTGATCATCTCCGCGGTACTGGCCGCAGCGGCGTTCTACCCGATTACCACCGAGCTGATGGCGGACTCCAGCTATGGCGCGTTGAACATCTATTTCTGCGCGCTGATCGGCCTGGTGCTGACCGGCGCGATCGTGTGGATCACCGAGTACTACACTGGCACCCAGTACAAGCCGGTGCGCGATGTGGCGCAAGCCTCTACGACCGGCCACGGCACCAACATCATCGCGGGCCTGGGCATTTCGATGAAGTCGACTGCAGCTCCCGTCATCGCGGTCTGCATCTCGATCTGGGGCGCGTACACCTTGGGCGGCATCTATGGCTTGGCGATCGCCGCAACCTCGATGCTGTCGATGGCCGGCATGATCGTGGCACTGGATGCCTACGGCCCGATCACCGACAACGCCGGCGGCATCGCCGAGATGGCCGAACTGCCGCCAGAAGTGCGCGCCGTCACCGACCCGCTGGACGCGGTCGGCAACACGACCAAGGCGGTGACCAAGGGCTATGCGATCGGCTCGGCGGGTCTGGCTGCGCTGGTGCTGTTTGCCGACTTCACCCACCAACTTGAAGCCGCCGGCAAGGCGACTGTGTTCGAGCTGAACGATCCGGCCGTGATCATCGGCCTGTTCATCGGCGGCCTGGTGCCCTACCTGTTCGGCGCGATGGCAATGGAAGCGGTCGGCCGCGCGGCCGGCGCGGTAGTCGAGGAAGTGCGCCGCCAGTTCCGCGAGATCAAGGGCATCATGGAAGGCACCGCCAAGCCCGACTACTCGCGCGCGGTCGACATGCTGACCAAGTCGGCGATCAAGGAAATGATCATCCCCTCGCTGCTGCCGGTGCTGGTGCCGGTGGTGATCGCGGTGGTGATGGAGTTCGCCATGGGCGAGGGCGCCGGCATCCGCGCACTCGGCGGCCTGCTGATCGGCACCATCGTCACCGGCCTGTTCGTGGCGATCAGCATGACCACCGGCGGCGGCGCTTGGGACAACGCCAAGAAGTACATCGAAGACGGCCACCACGGCGGCAAGGGCTCCGAAGCCCACAAGGCCGCGGTCACCGGCGACACCGTGGGTGATCCCTACAAGGACACCGCCGGCCCGGCCGTGAACCCGCTGATCAAGATCATCAACATCGTGGCTCTGCTGATGGTGCCGCTGCTGTAAGCACGGCTCTCAGCGTTTGAATCCCACGCGGCCCGCCTTGTGCGGGCCGCGTGCGTTTGCTCGATCGAAGAATGCCGGCGCCCGCGTAATCCAGCCCTTTGCCCAGAACACGGCGCGAGCCCGGTGCCGGATCAAGGTTCCTGATCGTCGTGCACTGCATCGCGCAGACGCAAGCGGCGCGCCGGAACCTCGATGGTCGAGACGTTTGGAGGGATCGACCTCGTCGATCAATCCTGTCGCAGGAATTCGTTGACCCACTCGAACAGCCCGTAGACATAGGGGCGATCGGTCTCCACGCCTCGCGTCGACCGGCGTCAACTGCTACCAAGTCCACGGCCCCGTCCAAGCACACCGTGCCCTACGGCCCGCACGCGGCGCACGGCTTCGTGTCCTCGCTTCTCGCCAAGCAGTAGTCGGGCTTCTCCGGCGAAGATCTCGAACTGCTGTGGAAGGCCCTGGGACAGATGTTCGAGCACGGCCGCTCGGCCGCGCGCGGTCCGATGTCCACCCGCGGTCTGTGCGCGTTAAAGCACCAGAGCGAGCTGGGTCGCGCGCACGCACACAGCCTGTCTGATCGACTGCAGGTGGCGAGCAAACCCGGGCTGGCGACTGCGCGCCGCTTCGATGACTACGCCGCGCGCTTCGTCGGGCGTAGCCTAGCCGCGGGCGATGCAGTTTCTGCCGGCCCGGGCGTGGAGCTGATCCGCAGGTGGTGAGATGGACTGGAAGAGCCGAATCGTGGCCGAACCCGAGGTGATGCTGGGCAAACCCTGCGTCCGCGGCACGCGCATCTCGGTCGAGTGGATTCTTGAGCGCCTGTCGGCCGGCTGGGATACCGCGAGCCTGATCGAGGCCTACCCGCATCTCAGCGCCGCAGACATCCAGGCGGCGCTGGCGTGGGCGAGCGCTGGGAATACCAAGTCGCATGCTCATCAACGAGCAGGCGTGGGTTGAAACACGCTGCTGATCTCGGGTGGCCTAGTGGCGACGACGGCGTCGCCTGCTCATCAACCGACAGCCGTGTGTTGAGCTTCCTTTGGGTGCAGATAGCGTTTGCTGGCGGGTTCGTTCGTGCACCTGGAACTTCGCGTGATGGTGCGCGACACGCGCGCCCTATGGCACAGGCATTGGCGCGGGTTGGATTCGCGAGTTGGTGCGCGACACGCGCACCCTATGGGGCATCGGGCATTGAGGTGCGTCGCTGCGGCCGGTGAGCGGCGGGCGGAGGTCACGCAATGGGTTGGGTCTCAGCGTGCGTGGCGCGTCGCCCATTCGGCGGTTGTGCTGTTCGGTGCGCCACGAAGAGCCGCTTCAAGAGTCGGCAGGCTGGCGGTCGATGGCCGCTTGGGACGCCGGGTTTCGAAGCGTCTGGGAGCGCGATCAGGCGCTCACCACCAAGGCCGTGGTGCGCCGCAGCAGCCGATCCCGTATCCTTCGCGCCGCGCGGACGGCCTTCGGATGTGTGGCCGGCCGGGCTGCTGCAGCGCGCGATTGCATGCGCGTTCGCGTGGTCCGCACCGCTTTCGAAACCCTTATCCCTACCCCCGCAGGAGCCAGCCATGGGCCTCGAACTTGTTCCTTCCGGCCGCGATGTGCCGAACGAGATCAATGTCGTCATCGAAATTCCGAAGGACGCCGAACCGGTCAAGTACGAGGTCGACAAAGACACCGGGGCGATTTTCGTCGACCGCATCCTGTCGACGCCAATGCGCTATCCCTGCAACTACGGCTATGTGCCGCACAGCCTGTGCGGTGACGGTGACCCGGCGGACGTGATGGTGATCCTGCCGCTGCCGCTGATTCCGGGCTCGGTGATCCGCTGCCGCCCGGTCGGCGTGCTGAAGATGACCGACGAGGCCGGTGGCGACGAGAAGCTGCTGGCGGTGCCGGTCGGCAAGGTGTTCGCCGGTTACAGCCACATCAACGATATCGAGCAGGTGTCGGGCCACTGGCTGGAGCGCATCGGCCACTTCTTCGAGCACTACAAGGATCTGGAGAAGGGCAAGTGGGTCAAGCTGGATGGCTGGGGCAATGCGGCTGAGGCCAAGGCGATCCTGATGGATGCGATCGAGCGCTACAACAACGCCGAAGAAAAACCGAAGTTCTGATTGCAGGGCGCGCTGCGCGCGGCCTGATTGTGTGCGAGAACGCCCGACCTTGATGGCCGGGCGTTTTCGTATGTGGGTATGCGGGAGGGCGTTCGTGTTTTCGGGCGCGCTGATTGTGGTCTGAAGCTCGCGCGCCCCTGAGCCGGAACACGGGTGGCGAAGGAGGCTGTCGCCTGCGAGCAGGCTCCTGCAGAAGCGATCCAGTGCTGTGACTTGGCAGGCAGATTCTTCGACGCACCGCGGGTGTTGTCGCCTGCAAGCAGGCTCCTACAGAACGCGATGCAGTGCTGCCGCTTGGGGAGCAGCTCCTGCAGACGGCGCTCGCAGCTGTCGCTTGAAAAGAAGGCTTCTGAACGAGCACTGCGGCCTGGCTGCCAGGCACACGGCTCAGGCGGAAGCACCGAAGCGACCCCGCCCGAAGCGCGGGCAGGTGACGGCGCGGATCAGCCTCGGACGACGCGGTTGCGGCCCGCCTTCTTCGCGGCATACATGGCTTCATCTGCGCGCCTGAGCAGTTCCTCCGCACCGGCCTCGGGGTGACGCGCACTGCCGACTACGCCGATGCTGGCGGTGCAGGACAACGGTGCTTCAGGCCCGCTGCCGACCAGCGGCAGCAGTTCGATGCGTTCGCGCACGCGCTCTGCCAGGCGCAGGCTGGTGGCTTCGTCGGCGCCGACCAGAATCAGCACGAACTCGTCACCACCGAGCCGAGCCACCACGTCACTGGCGCGCACCAGCTGTCTCAGCAGCTGCGCGACGCCCGTAAGCACCCTATCGCCGGCAGCGTGGCCAAAGCCGTCGTTGATCTGCTTGAATTGGTCGATATCGACGTAGACCAGGCCGAAGTCGGTGCCCAGAACCCGTCGGCGGTCGACCTCTTCCTGCACTCGCATCAGCGCGGTTCGGCGGTTGGCGAGGCCGGTCAACGAATCGGTCTGCGACAGCGCGCGCATTTCGTCACGCTGCCGGCGCAAGCTGCCCAGCCGCATCATCAGCATCGAGCTCGATGCCACCGCGATCCAGGCGGCGCCGCCGACATAGGCCTCGATCTTCCATGCGGCGATCCAGGCGGGAACGAACACGCCCAGCGCGCTGACCACGGCCAAGGGCAGCACGCCGAGCAGGTTGGCCGTCGGCAACAGGCGTCGCGCCACGGCGCCAGGCAGGCAGACCATCACCACGCTGGCGAACAGCAGGAACACGCCGATCTCGGCCCACTGGGCGAACTCCGCCAGCTCGCGCCAGGGCATGACCCAGGCGGCCACCGCCAACAGCGCGAGCAGGCTGCAGCCAAGGGTGACCAGCAGTACGCCTTTCTCGCCCCGGCGCAGGCGGCCCGATCGCATCATCAAGAAGACTGTAATGCCGGCGACCAGAAGTGGCGAACTGAGCAGCATGCGCATTCGCGTTTCGCCGATCGGCAGCCAGGCTTCGGGGAAACCGGACAGCCCGGTAATCAGCGCGATCCATACCACCACAAGCGCGGTATTGATCGACAGGCTGAGCAGCGCGACTTCGCGCAATGCTGCCCACGCCAGGGCGGTGGAGATCACCACGCTGAAGGTGATCGCCAGTACCGCGATGCGGAAAGCAAAGCGCAGGGCATCCGAACGTTGCACCGAAGCGGGCGCACCGACATCGATGATGACCGGCCACAGCGCCAGCGCTGAGCCGGACACCGACACCCGCACGGGATTGCTGCTGCCCTGTGCCGGTACGAACACGCCACCGACGCCGGTGCGGAAACGCGAGTCGGCGCGCGCGCCGTCGCCGTATTGGCCGCAGTAGATGCGGTCGCCGTGGCTGATGCGCACGCGATCGACCGCGATCCCGCTGACCAGCACGGCGAGTGGCCGCGCTTCCCAGCCTACGGCCGGGGCTTCAATGCGATAGCTGGTCCAGCCTTCACCATCAGCGGCGGAACAGTCGACCGGCAGGCTGCGGGTTCCGGCGGACTCAGCATGGCTGCGCACCACCGCCTCACCCGCATGGGCGAGGCCCGCCAGCCATAGCAGACCGACCAATCCGACCAGCAGCCCGTGCGCCGGTCGGCAGCCCACTCAGCCGCGCTCCAGCAGCTTGCGCAGGTCGATCACGGCGGCATTGGCACGCGAGACGTAGTTCGCCATCACCAGCGAGTGGTTGGCGAAGAAGCCGAAAGGCGACCCATTCAGCACGATCGGGCTGCCCAGCGGGTGCTGGCTTTCCTCCAGTTCGCGGATGATCTGACGCAGGCTGACCAGCGCGTTTTTGTCGCGCAGCACCTGTTCGAAGTCGTGCTCGACCGCACGCAGGAAGTGCAGCAGCGCCCAGGTGGTTCCGCGCGCCTCGTAGAACACGTCATCGAGTTCGGTCCAAGGGGTCTGCACCATCCGCGGTGATACACCCGGCGTGCTCTGGGTGGCGCTGGGGTCGCCGCCGCGATCGGTGTCGATGCGCATCTGTCCGACGCTGGCCGACAGCCGCTGCGAGAGCGAGCCCAGGCGCTTCTCGACCACGGCCAGCCAGTCGGCCAGGTTGTCGGCGCGCGCGTAGAACTGCGCACTGTAAGGGTCGCTGTCGGACAAGCGGTCGAGATAGCTTTCGATATGCCCGATCGCCTTGCGGTATTGCCCCTCGGAGGAAGGCAGCAGCCAGCGGTCGGAAGGGCTTGAGAACAGCGGATCGGCTTCGAGCAGATCGGCGTCTTCGGTGCTCTGGGTCTGCGAGCGGCTGAACTCGTTGCGGAAGGCCTTGGCGAAGTCACGGGTCTGCACCAGCACCCCGAATTCCCAGTTGGGCATGTTGTCCATGAAGGCGCCGGGCGGCAGTTTGTCGTTGCTCAAGTAACCGCCGCGCTTGTCGAGCAGGGTCTCGGCGACGCGGATCAAGGCTTCCGAGCTGATCGTGCCCACCACCACCGGCTGGCCGCGCTCGGCGGCGCGTGCCTGGGCGTGAGCGAGTACGTCAAAAGGCGGCGGCTCGTAATCCCACCACCACATCAACGCGAGGATCAACAGAACCGGCAGGCCGATCAGAGGCGCTGCAAACCACGCGTAGCGTCGTGTCTTCGAGGTCGTACTGGACATGGTTCCACTCCTTGCAAGGCGCAGGCCGGGTTCGCAGAGGCGCCAGTCAGGCCAGTCGCTCACCAGTGTAGAGGTCGCACGCCGACTGGGGTCAATCAAAGACGGGGCTGCCGATCATCGCGTTCAGGCGCTTCGACCAAAGTCAGAGCCTAATGCCGTTTCGGCTGTTGACACTTCGCGAAAACCTGTGTTTTGCTGCAGCGCATGAACCGTCTGCCCGCCCGCCGCCCCATCGCCCTCACCCGCACCGCTCCGGTGCAGGTGACGCAAGCGCGCATCGCGGCCGCGGCACTCGCGCTCCTCGTACTCGTACTTCTTATTGGCCTGCCACCCGGCGCGGGATAGGAAAGTACGGTCCGAAACACAGCCTCCAAGGCAACGGATCAGAAAACACCGAAAACCCCGCCCCGGCAACGAGGCGGGGTTTTTTCTTGCCCGCGGACTTGCAAGCCCGCCATCCCCTCCACCGCCACCAGGAATCCCCCCGTGCAGAGCGACGCAATCAAGACCGGTCCCGCCCGTGCCCCCGCCCGCGCCATGCTGCGCGCCACGGGCCTGGATGACGCCGCGATCGCAAAGCCGCTGGTGGCGGTGGTTCACACCTGGTCGGACGTCAGCCCCTGCAACATCAACCTGCGCGAGCTGGCCCAGCACGTCGGCACCGGCGTCCGTCGCGGCGGCGGCACGCCGATCGAGTTCAACACGATTGCCGTGACCGACGGCATCGCCATGGGCAGCGAGGGCATGCGCGCCTCGCTGCCTTCGCGTGAGGTGATCGCGGATTCGATCGAGCTCGCCGTGCGCGGCCACTGTCTGGATGCGGTGGTGCTGCTGGTCGGCTGCGACAAGACCATTCCTGCCGCGGCGATGGCGCTGGGCCGACTGAACCTGCCCGGCCTGATCCTCTACGGCGGCACGATCATGCCGGGCCGCTGCAAGGACAAGGCGATCACCATCCAGGACGTGTTCGAGGCGGTCGGTGCGCATTCGGCCGGGCGCATCGACGAAGCCGAGCTGGTCGAAGTCGAGAAGGCCGCCTGCCCCGGCGCCGGCGCCTGCGGCGGACAGTTCACCGCCAACACCATGGCCATGGTGATGACCTTCCTGGGCCTGTCGCCGATGGGCCTGAACGACATCCCCGCGCCAGCGCCGGAAAAGCGCGACGCGGCGGAAGCCTGCGGCGAGCAGGTGATGCGCCTGTTCGCGAACCAGGGCCCGCTGCCGCGCGAGATCATCACGGCCGACAGCCTGCGCAACGCCGCGCGCGCGGTCTCGGCCACCGCCGGCTCGACCAATGCCGCCCTGCATCTGCTGGCGATCGCGCACGAAGCCGGCGTGGATTTCGATCTGGAGGAGTTCCAGGCGGCGTCCGAAGTGCCGGTGATCGCCGACCTGAAACCGGGCGGCCGCTACACCGCCGCCGAGCTCTACACCATGGGTGGCACCGCACTGGTCGCCAAGGAAATGAAGGCCGCCGGCCTGCTGGCCGATGCCCCCACCGTGACCGGTCGCAGCTTCTTCGCCGAGATCGATGCCGCACCTGCAGGCGACCCGAATCAGGATGCCGTTCGCCCGCTGAGCAATCCGCTGAAGCCCAGCGGCGGCTATTCGATCCTGTACGGCAACCTCGCGCCCGAGGGCTGCATCGTCAAGCTGGCCGGCCACGGCCGCCGCCGCCACGAGGGCCCGGCCAAGGTCTTCGACTCCGAAGACGCCGCGTTTGCCGCCGTGCAGGCGCGCGAGATCAAAGCCGGCGACATCGTGGTGATCCGCTTTGAAGGCCCGGCCGGCGGCCCCGGCATGCGCGAGATGCTGGCGGTGACCGCGGCCCTGGTCGGCCAGGGCCTGGGCAATGAGGTCGCGCTGATCACCGACGGCCGTTTCAGCGGCGCCACCCACGGCTTCATGGTCGGCCACGCCAGCCCGGAAGCCGCGCGCGGCGGCCCGATCGCCCAGCTGGCCGACGGCGACACCGTGATCATCGACGTCGATCGGCGCGTGCTGGAAACCACCGCCGATCTGTCGCGCCGCATCCCCGCCCGCATCGCCCCGCGCGTCGAATCTGGCGTGCTCGCCAAGTACGCCCGGCTGGTCAGCTCCGCCTCGCGCGGCGCGATCACCACCGGCTGAAGCCGACGCCCCGAACCTCGCCCCCGCGAACGACCCCACCCAACCACCCAGCGCAGTTTCCAAGGAACCGACGATGAGCCAGCCGAACAATCCCGCCGCCACCCTGCCCCGCGTCGCCATCATCGGCTACGGCAGCCAGGGCCGCGCCCACGCCCTCAACCTGCGCGACTCCGGCGCCGACGTGATCATCGGCCTGCGCCCGGGCGGCCCGACCGAGGCCAAGGCGAAAGCGGATGGCTTCACCGTCAAGTCGCCGGCCGAGGCCATCCGCGAAGCCGGCCTGATCGCCGTGCTGACCCCGGACATGGTGCAGCCGCAGCTGTATCGCGAGCACATCGAGCCGAACATCCGACAAGGCGCCTGCCTGCTGTTCGCCCACGGCCTGAACGTGCACTACGGCGAGATCACCCCGCGCGATGACCTCGACGTGATCCTGGTCGCGCCCAAGGGCCCGGGTGCACTGGTTCGCCGTGAGTTCGAGATCGGCCGCGGCGTGCCCTGCGTCTATGCGGTCAACGCCGACCGCTCCGGCAAGGCCGAGCAGCTGGCCCTGGCCTACTGCGCCGGCGTCGGCGGCGCGCGCGCCAAGGCGATCAAGACCACGTTCAAGGAAGAGACCGAGACCGATCTGTTCGGCGAGCAGGCGGTGCTGTGCGGCGGCGCGACGAAGCTGGTGCTGGCCGGCTGGGAAACCCTGGTCGAGGCGGGCTATCAGCCCGAGATCGCCTACTACGAGTGCCTGCACGAGCTGAAGCTGATCGTTGATCTGCTGTACGACGGCGGCCTGACCCGCATGCACGAGTTCATCAGCGAGACCGCGCAGTACGGCGACCTGACCCGCGGCCCGCGGGTGATCGACGCCGACACCAAGGCGCGCATGAAGGACATCCTGACCGAGATCCAGGACGGCACCTTCGCGCGTCAGTGGATCGCCGAGTACAAGGCCGGCAACCCCGAATACCAGCGCCTGAAGCAAGCCGATCTGGATCACCCGATCGAGAAGATCGGCAAGACCCTGCGCGCCGAGATGGCCTGGCTGAATGCCGCGCCCAAGGCCGCCGAAAGCCCCGCCGCCGACGCCCCCGCCGCCAAACCGCAGGACGCCGCCGCATGAACGCCCGCGCCGCCCACAGCCTGGACGCGTCTGACGCGTCGGCCGAACCCACCGCCTCGCCGATCGCGGCGGCAGCCTTCAAGCCCGCCAAGAACGGCGCCGAACTGATGGCCCGCTGCCTTGAAGCCGAAGGCACCGAGGTGCTGTTCGGTTACCCGGGCGGCGCGATCATGCCCTTCTACGACGCGCTCACCGGCTCGCCGATGCGCCACATCCTGGTGCGCCACGAGCAGGGTGCCGCGCTTGCCGCGAACGGCTTCGCGCGCGCGTCGGGCAAGGTCGGCGTGTGCGTGGCCACTTCGGGGCCCGGCGCGTCCAACCTGGTCACCGGAATCGCCGATGCCTTCCTCGACTCGGTGCCGATGGTGGTGCTGACCGGCCAGGTGCCGACCACCCTGATGGGCACCGACGCCTTCCAGGAACTGGACGTCTACGGCATGACCCTGCCGATCGTGAAGCACAGTTTTCTGCTGCGCTCAATCGAAGACATGCCGAAGGTCGTGCACGAGGCCTTCCGCATCGCCAAGAGCGGACGCCCGGGCCCGGTGCTGATCGACTTTCCGAAAGACGTGCAGAACGCGCCGGCGCAGCACCTGCGTCCGCTGCCTGCTTCAACCCACGACACCCTGCCGCAGCCCTCGGCCGCGCGCCTGATCGAGGCGATCGCAACGATTGCATCGGCGGAGCGACCGGTCGTCTATGCAGGCCAAGGCGTGGTGCTGGCCGACGCCGTCGCCGAGTTCCGCGCCTTTGTCGAAGCCTCTCGGCTGCCGACGGTGCAGACCCTGCGCGGTCAGGGCAATCTGCCACCCGATCATCCCTACCTGATCGGCATGCTGGGCATGCACGGCACCCGCGCGGCGAACACGGCCGTGCAGGAATGCGATCTGCTGATCTGCGTCGGCGCCCGCTTCGACGACCGTGCCACCGGCAAGCTGAGCGAATTCGCGCCCAACGCGCGGGTCATCCACCTGGATGCCGACCCCGCCGAGATCAGCAAGCTGCGGCATGCCGATGTGCCGCTGTACGGCGATCTGCGTGACTCGCTGCGCGGCCTGGCCGCCGCGCGCAGCAACTGCGAGGAGTGGCATCAGCGCTGCCAGCGCATGCGCGTCACCTGCGCGCCGCGCTACGACGCGCCCGGCAAGGGCGTGTATGCGCCAGCCCTGCTGAAACGCCTGTCCGAGCTGATGCCGCCCGACACCGTGGTCGCCTGCGACGTCGGCCAGCACCAGATGTGGGTCGCCCAGCACTGGCGCTTCCATCACCCGCGCAATCATCTGACCTCCGGCGCGTTGGGCACCATGGGCTTCGGCCTGCCGGCGGCAATGGGCGCGCAGTTCGGCTGCCCGGATCGGCCGGTGGTGCTGGTCTCAGGCGACGGCAGCATCATGATGAACATCCAGGAGCTGGCCACCGTCGCACGCTGCAAGCTGCCGATCAAGATGGTGCTGCTGGACAACAGTTCACTGGGCATGGTCCGGCAGTGGCAGGAGCTGTTCTTCGCGAAAAACTTCAGCGAGATTGACCTCTCGGACAATCCCGACTTCGCAGCACTCACCCGCGTGTTCGGCATCCCGGCCGTGCGGCTGGAGCGCCGCGAGGACACCGAGACCGCGCTGCGTGAACTGATGGCCACACCGGGGCCGGCCCTACTGCACGTGATCATCGACGCCCGCGCCAATGTCTGGCCGCTGGTGCCGCCCAACCACAGCAACGCGACCATGCTGGACGAGACCGAAGCCCATGCGATTCCGGCTTGACCTGACCCTGCGCCCGGCCGAAGGCGCGCTGCTGCGCGTGCTGGGCACGGCCGAGCGCCGCGGCTACACGCCGCTGGCCATCGAAGGCCAGCGCAGTGCCGAAGACGAATCCTGGCGCCTGCAGCTGACCCTGTCGGGTGACCGCCCGCCGGAGAGTCTGTGCCGGCAGATGGAAAAGCTCTATGACTGTCTGAAAGTGGAGGTAGCCGAATGTCCCTGAACCTCTGGTACAACGGCGAGATCGTCTGCGTCGACGAGGTCGGCATCCACCCGCTGGCGCACGGTCTGCACTATGGCACCGGCGTGTTCGAAGGTATCCGTGCGTATGCGAACCCCGATGGCGCAGCCGTATTCCGGCTGCGCGACCATCTCGATCGCATGGCGCGCGGCTGCGAGGCGCTGGGCATCCGCTTCTCGATCAGCGAGTTCGAAGCGGCCACCTTGGCTGTTCTGCGTGCGAACAGACACCGCGACGCCTACATCCGCCCCTTGGCGACCTATGCGCGCGGCGGGCTCGGGCTGGATGTCGAAGTGCTGGGCGAAGACGCCCTGGTCGCTTCAATGCCCTGGAAGCCGCACCTGGGCAGCGATCGGGTCAAGCTGACCCACAGCCCGTACCGGCGCAACACCGCCTCGGCGATTCCCCCCCTGAAATTGTGCGGGGCCTATGTGAATTCGATTCTGGCCAAGCGCGAGGCCACTTCGCGCGGATTTGGCGAAGCCCTGTTCACCGATACGCAAGGCCAGGTGGTCGAGTGCACCGGCGAGAATGTGTTTATGGTGAAGAACGGATCGGTCACCGCGGTCGAACACCCGGATGCCCTGCCCGGCATCACCCGCGCCACCGTGATCGAGCTCGCGGGGGCGGATTCGCGACCGGTGTCGCTGCAGGAGCTGCAGGACGCCGACGAGATCTTCCTCACCGGCACCTCGGCCGAGATCGCCCAGGTCGGTTGGCTCGATCAGCGTGAGTTCGGCGCAAACCCCATCACCCTGGAGCTGCGCCGCCTCTACCAACGCGTGGTCACCGGGCAGGAGAGCGCGCGCAGCGGTTGGCTGACAGCCTACTGATTCCGGCATCCGGCACAGGCCTGCCGCAGTCGGCGAGCCTGTGCAGCTGTGCTCCGGAGCGCCCAAGCCCCTATCGGTGCACGCCGAGCGCGCAGCGCTCATCACGGTCTCAGATCGGCGCCGCCAGTTCCAGATCGCGGATCAGTTCGCTGACCTGAACCGGATCGGCATCAACGGCGGGCAGGTCGACCTTGAGCAGCCATTGTTCTGGCTCGGACTGAATGTCGCCGAGCTGGATGCCCGGTTCCAGCTCGACGCTCACCTGCTGCCCACCCGGCAGCGGGCGGCTGAAGTGCCGAATCGCGTAGCTTGAGGTTTCGGACTCCCAGCCGCGCGCTGCCAGACTCATCAGCGCACCGGCGCTCGTCTTGCGGTCCTTGAATCGCAGCAGTTCACCGGCTTGCCGCTCAGCAGGGTCAACCGAGTAGGTTTCCCGCCCCAGTTGGCGGAAGGGTTGCACGATCTCGTAGTCGGAGAAGCGGCCTCCGAAGGCGGCAGCAAGCTCGGACGGCAGCTCCAGCGGGTGCACGATGCCGACCTCGACGCCCTCGGCAAGCCGATACACGCAGTCCTCGCTGTCGGCCAGGCTGTGGTCTTCGGCGATGCGCAATGCGCCCACCAGCCTACCCGCCCGGTACACGCCCCACAGCAGCCTGCGCGCCAACAGGCCCATCAAGGGATGCGCCACGAAAACGCTCTCGAACACCGCTGGGCGCCACCGTCGCCGCTCGCACATCGCGCGCTCCAGACGCGGAACGTGCAGCGCGGCCACCGCCTTGGCGTCCTTCTTCAGCGCCTTGAACTGCATGACAGCCGCTTCGGCAAGCTCGGCGTCGTCGCCACGTCCAGGCTTGGGCAGATCCTTCAGCAAGCGACCCGTCGCATCGCGCAGGCGCGGCTTCAAGGCATCGTCCAGGGTCACCTGGAACTGACGCGAGCCGAAGTTCAAGCTCACGCAGCCCCGTGTGTCCAGACCAAGATCCGGTACCAGGCGATCAGCCAGCTCGATCGGAGTCAGGCCGCGCGCTGCGGCGATGTGCTCGATCCGCTCGCGAGCGCGGGCCTGCAGACCCGCATGCTTGACCTTCTCGGCGATGCCATTCAGCTGCATCAACGCCGCATCGCTGCCAAGCGCGGCCAGGATGTCCAGGCCGAGGGTGGCGCGCGCATGTGCAGACTGGCCCGGCCATTCGCGAATCAGCGGGGCCAGTCGATGTGCGACGGCATCGTTGCCGAGCAGGCCGAGTGCGGCGAACGCCCACCCCTGCTTGCTCGGCGAGCCGGCCAATTGCCAGGCGCGGAACAGGTTCCACGCGCACTCGCTCAGGGATTCCGGCGTGCAGGCCGCGCGCACGGCGTCCAGCTCGGGGCGTGGCGCCTGCAGCGTGCTGGCGGCGAGCAAGCGCCCGAGCTGGATCATCGCCACCCTCGGCAGCGCGCCGCCACAGCGCAGGAGGGGGCGGTGCAATGTTCGCGGGTCGAAGAACTCCGGCAAGGGCATCTTCTTGCCCTTGGCCGCGGGCAGGTCGGCCGCGGCCTCGCGCAGCGCACCGGGCAGCGCGTCCAACGGCGCCTCGATCGGCCGCAGCCGGGCACGGACCACGCTGTCCATGCGAGTGCGCTCGGCCGGCGTACTGGCCTCAAGCGCCACATCCACGATTTCCGGCGCGCTCGCCGCCAGGCTTACCGCCCAGTCCTCCAGCGCCTCACTGCGCCGGGGCGTCAGCAGCGCGCTCTTGAACAGAGCCACCGGCCAACGTGTCGCCAGACGCTGCAGGCTGTCGCGCACCGCTTCGTGCTCGACGTGACGAAACAGCACGGCGAAGGTCTCGGGGGCCTCCACGCACTCGAGCATGCCGAGCAGGCGCTCCAGCGCTGGCCGCAGGCGCGGCCAGCGCGCGTACTCCTTGATGGCAACGTCGAACAGCGACAAGGCGCCCACGCCATGCAGGCGCAGCTGCAAGAGTGCGGTTTGGGCAGGCCTGGGGGTATCGAAGTAGAGCTGCCAGCCAAAGGCACTGCCGTAGCGGCCGCGCAGCACGCGCAAGGCGTTGGCAGGCGACAGTGCGGTGTCGTCGAGCCAGGAGGCCTCCACCTCCTCGTCGAGGCCGGGATGCTGCGCGCATTCGTTGGCCCAGGCGGCCTGCTCCGGCAGCATGAAGCTGATCAATGCATCGGTTTCCAGGGCCACGCCACGAAAGCGCGCAGCGATCTCAACGCAGGCGGCGTGCACGGGCTCACTGCAGACGACCAGTTGTTTGCGCAGGCGGCGCGCGGGCCGATCGCCTGCGTAGGTGTACAGGCTCGGATTGGAAGCCAGCCACTGCGCAGCACAACCGAGGGCAAGTTCCACGGCAAACGGCAGGCCATGCAGGGCCGTGGCCGCCTGCACCAGCGTCCGATGAGCGCGACCCAGCAGGTCGGTCTGCGAGCAGGCCTGCGACCAGAGCGTGAGGTCGGTGCACTGGCGCGGGTCAACGTCGAAGGGCCATGCCTTCAGCGCAGCAGGGTCGAGATCCTTCTGGGCGGAGTCCGTGTCGCCAACGGACAGGGGCTGCAGTCCCCGCATGGGCGGGAGCTCAGCGAGCCGTTCCTCGGTCCAGAGAAAGCCCGCGCTGGGCCAGACCAATCCGTCGTCTACCGCTCTGGAACCGCTGGACTCCATCCCGCCCTGCGGCTCGCGCGTGGGTGCGGAAACCGACGGCGCCGCGTGCTCCGTCGCAGCGCCGTCGAACTGCCCGTGGCTCGACGCCGCGAGCGCCGGCGTCGCTGCCGGGCGTACTGCGCTCGCAGTTTCGAGCCCGGCACCCCGCGTAGATGCGTCGGCGCGCCGGGGCTCAGGCAGCGGCTGCAAGGTCTCGACTGGAGGGCTCGAAGGCGAAGCCCCCAGCGCCACTTCGACATAGCCCTTGGCGGTCTTCTCTCGAATCAGCTTCGCGACTTCAGCCTCGGCCGCCGCGGCACTCGCAAGCGACTTGGTCTTGCTTTGCCCTTGCGTTCCGATACGGCCGAAGCTGACCGTGAATTCGACGCCCTGGGTTCGGATTTCCCAGAACTTTTTCGACACTCCGTCAACGAGTTCGAATCGCCGCATTTCGCCTCTGCTCCCCGTGTGATTCGGCCGAAAAGAACGCGGCCGCGCGCTCGCGCGCAGATCCGTCGCTCACAGCCGTCGTGCGCAAACTCTGCTCAACCGGCGCGGCAGGTCGCCGTGCCTTGCAGGATGAAGATAGTGTCGCCGCTCACCTGCGTTCCCGCCATGTCGATGCTGTCAACTCGTCGGTGGCCGGGCTTGACAGCATGTCCAGCGAACTTGAACGAAGAGCCAATCGGATCCGATCAGGGTGGACCTTAGTCGCCGCTGGCGGCGTCTGCTGGACGGGTGGAAGCACGCGCGCCATGGCTGGCTCAGCGCGCGTTGAATTCGCGCTTGGTGGCGGCATCCGCAACAGGCTGGATCGGTGCTGGGACTTTCGCTGACGCGGCCGGGTTGCAGCCTTCGGGTATCAACGGAGGCCGAGGGGTAGAGTCGAGTTCCATCGGGCTTGCCTCAGGCCTTGTGAGATTCCAACAAGGAGGCTCGGCTGCCGCCTGCATGCGCTCAGCTGATGCATCGCGCCACTTCATCAAGCACGGCTGCAACAGCACCTCGGTCACGCGTGCATGGACGCTGCTATGGCGCCTTGAAGCTCTGAACCGGAACCGGTCGCGAGCGTCGAGCTCGCACCAGCGCGGACCACCCAAGCGCGTTGCAGTGGCAACGGGACTACCCGTCGAGCACAGCTTGAGCCACGCCATGGGCGCCCGCGAAGCTCAGCCCGTACCGCGAACGCTGGCGACCCAGCCGGAAGCCTCCATCGCTTCGATCTCAATGCGACTGAGGTCGGTCTGCAGCGGTGGCGGCTCGCGTCCTTCAAAGCCGGCCCAGCGGTTGCGGCCTGCACGCTTGGCTGCGTAGGCCGCGTGGTCGGCGAGCTTGAGTGTCAGCGCGGGGTCGCCGGGCTGATCCGGCCATAGCGGAATCGCGGCGTAACCGATCGAGGCCGTTACGCAGACCGATTCGCCGGCGATCTCGATCGGATTGCGCATCAGCGCCTCGCGCAACCGCGCGCTCAGGCTGGGGCCCTCGGACGCATCCGCACCCTGACAGATCCAGACGAACTCCTCGCCGCCCCAGCGCACCAGCGCGTCGCCGCTGCGCGCGCACTGCCGCAGCAGGCTGGCGACATGGCAGAGCACGCGATCACCGGCCTCATGGCCCCAGCGGTCGTTGATCTGCTTGAAATGATCGAGATCGGCCACGATCGCCAGCGCACGCGCCGCCTCGCCTTGTCGGGGCACCAGCGCCGGCAGCAGGGCCTGCAGATAGCGACGGTTGTTGAGCCCGGTCAACGCGTCTTCTTCGCTCTGCCGCTGAACAAGCCCGTTGAGGCTACGCAAGCGTTCACCCTGGGCCTCGATCTCGCTGTTGCGCGCCGACAGCTCGCGGTTGGCGCGCGCACGTTCGCGCACCTGACGTACCAACAACAGCACGATGACCACCAGGGCGACGACCAGCGCAAACAGGGCATTGCGTTCGATCAGCTCCTGCCGCTCGCGCGCCTTGAGGCTGGCGAGATCGGCCTCGCGTTCGGCCAGCCTGGCCTTCTGCACGGCCAGCTCAGCCTCGCTCTCCTTGAGCTGCAGGCTGTTTTCGAGCTCAGCGATGCGATTCAAGGACTCGACGTTGACCAGCTCATCGGCGAGCGCCTTCAGCTCGCGCATCCGCCGCAGCGCCTCGGCGTGCCGGCCCATGCCTTCAAGGTTGTCGACCACCAGCTGCAGCAGCTCCAGGCGCTTGTGAGGCTGCTCGTGCCGAGCGTGCAGGGCCAAGGCCCGCTGCAGGTGGTCGTCCGCACGACTGCGCTCGCCCAGGCGTATCCATACATCGCCGAGATTCTTCAGTGCCACCGCTTCGACCGCGATGTCCTGCGCCGCACGTGCAAGGTCCCGCACCGCTTCGAACTGCGCGCGGGCAGCCTGCAGCTCGCCGAGCTGCAGCAGCACGTAGCCATAGTTGTTGCGCGCACTGAGATCATCCAGCCCAAACCGCTCGGAAATCGCCAGCGATTGTTCCAGCGCGACACGCGCCTTCTGCAGCTCGCCGAGCCCGATCCAGCCGGAGGCCATATTGATCAGTAGCGGCGCGGCTTCCTTGGTATCGGGCTGCAGCAGCGCCATCGCCCGTTCGGCGTAGTCGATCGCGCGCGGCCAGTCCTCCAGCAGAATATTCAGACTGCTGATGTTGCGCAGCAGATTCGGCTGCGCCGGCTCGCCCGCTGCACGCAGCGCTTCATCCTGGGCCACGAAGGCCGCCATCGCATCCGCCAGGCGCCCCTGCTGTGCCAGCGCCACGCCGAGATTGCCCTGCAACAGGGCGAGAACCCTTGATGCCGGTCGATCTTCGATCTCGCTCAAGCCCTGCCGCAGCACGGGCTCGGCTTCAGCGAAGCGCCGTGCGCGCAGGCGCGCGGCGCCCACGCTGTGCAGCACGCCGGCGCGCGCCTCCGGCGAGTCAAGGCGGTCGCGCAATGCCTCTGCCTGGGCCAGCTGCGCACTGTCGTCCTCAGGCCAGGCACCCTGGCTCGACAGAAGCGTCGACTGCTGCTCGAACAAGGCTGCGGCCAATGCGGGCGATGTGGTCTGCGCTTGCAAGGCCGTCGAGGCCAGCTCCAGCGCGCGCGCGCGCTCGGCCGGGCTGCCCCGGCCCAAGGCCTTGACCAGCAACTCGATGGCGGGCTCACGCAACGTCGACTCGGCGTCGAGACTCAGCGCATCCAAACGTGCCAACGCGGCGCCGCGGTCCGACTCCAGCAGCGCTTCGATTTCTACCAAGGCCGCGGGCACTGCCGGAGATGGCACCGTGCCAGGAACCGCAGCGGGCGCCAGCGAGAACAGCAGCACCAGCAATGAGGCTGCCAGTCGCGGTCGCGAAGTGCGCGCCGGACGGCGATTCCGATCGCGCATCAAGTCCCCCCCTGAGGCTTCTGAGCGTGGCAATAAAGCGATGGCATGCCAACGGACGGCAGCGGCATGGTGGCACGATCCAACGTCAACGGTGATCTGCGAACGCCCCCTGCAAGCCTTGCGCCGCGACCGGCACAGTCCCGAGCCCCCTCAACGGGCCCTGCAGGTTTGCTCGCGACTTCGCGACGCACTTGCGCAACACGACCGACCACGCTTCCGGAGTCGCGCGTCGCTTCGAACGCCATCGCCTGCTGCCGGCAGGACTGCCACCTTCACACCGAATGTTTTTCGGGGCGCAGGCACAGGCATACGGGGGTCCCCGGACCGGATCGGAAGCCTGCGTGGCGGGTGAAGTTCATCCCGCCTGGATCCCCATGTCCGCCCCGAGGCTTGATTTCGCCACGGATGCCCCAAACTGGCGGCCATCTTCTTGATCGCCTCCGGAGCACTCCATGCCTCTCTACGGATTTGAATGCGGCGACTGCGGCCACAGCTTCGAACGCCTGCAGAAGCTGTCTGACGCCGACCCCACCACTTGCCCTGCCTGCGGCGCCGAGCAGGTGCGTCGGCAGATCAGCGCGCCCAGCTTTCGCCTTGCCGGCGGCGGCTGGTATGAGACCGACTTCAAAAAGGACGGCGACAAGAAGCGCAACCTGGCCGGCGATGGCAGCGCCTCGGCACCCGCCAGCGGCGAGAGCAAGCCCGCCGCGACCGAGGCCAAACCCGCCAGCTCCGAGTCGAAGCCGACCAGCACCGGCACCGGCACCACAGGCTGAGCGCGTCTATGCTCCGCTTGGATCGCCCCCGCGCGGCGAGGGCTGCGCTGGCGCCTGAAGCCCATCGCGCGCCGGGGCTTCCGAGCACAGGCAACGGACCCGCGGCGCCTGAGCTCGCCAAGCAAGGGGTGTCTGCCCCTCGAGGCCCGCGTCGATGAGCAACCCCTATGCACCCTCGTCCACGCCGCCGCCGATCGAGAAGCTCCGACCGCCGCGGTCGAGCGAAGAGGAACGGCGACGCGCTGCCCTGCGTCCGAAGGGGCTGGTCTGGCTTGTCGGCGGCTACGGGTTCTTCTCGCTGACCTGCGCGCTGGTGCTGCTGTTGGGGGACGAGCTGTGGTGGATCGCACACCTCGGTTTCAGCGTTCTGATCGGATGGGTGCTGCGTTCGCTGTGGTGGGGCGACGACAGCAGTCGGAAGATCGGTGCGCTGTTTGCAGCCTTTGTGAGCCTTCTGTTTGTGCTGACATGGCCGGAAGGCGGGATGTCGGACTGGTCTGCATTCGACCAAGCCGGAGCGATCGAGGCTCCGTTCATGCTCTGCGCAGCGGTCTATCTGACAGCCCTGCGCAAGCATCCGTTCTTCGCGCCTGACCCCCGCACCTGAGCAGAGCTGCATTTCGCGCCATCGACTCGCTTCGCGCGTTCGATCTCGGGTTTCACTTCACACCGCCGGGGGATTTCGCCGCGTACCGCCACGCCACACCAACGGCATCGACGTTCCGACGGCGCACGCTTTGCATGCTGGTGCGAATACACGTGGCGGCCATGGCCGCGTCGCCGCCGGAGAGCGCTGATGCCCGAATCGATCCTGCACGTCTACCCGCAGGACTTCCCCCGCGACATGTCGACCCTTGTCGGCACGCCTCAGGCGCTGCGTGCGCTGGGTGCTGCCATCAATCAAGCCCTGAAGCAGGGCGAGGCACTGACCACTGAGGTGCAGGATACCGCGGGTGACGGCTACGTGGTTCGCGTGTGCTGCCGTCGCCCGCATCGCAGCGAACCGCCACCCGGGCGCCACCGCGAGAAGTTGGGCAAAGCTGAATTCGATGCGCTTCCGAACAGCTTTTGGGAACGACTGGGGGCTCGCTGAGCAGGCTCGCGGCATTCAGCGCGCCCCTACGCAGCGCATCGCGCGGATCGCCTGACGTCGCGTGGCGTCCAACCGTCGATCCTGCCTTGATGCCTTTCGCTGGCGACCGTGGTTTCGGACGCAGGCTGCGCGGTGCTGGCTTGACTCGGCGTTCGGTTGCACGAAAGGCGCGCATTCACGAACTGCTGCACGCTACCAAGGAACAGTTCGGGCGGCCAAGTGGGCGTGCACGTCTTAACGGGTTCTTGCCAACTGAGTCAGCCGCGGGTGAAACACTCAGGGCCCCTCACCGCAAGGACACGACCCATGGGACTTTTCAGATTCATCACCGAGGCCGGCCAGAAACTTTTCGGCAGCGGTCTTATCGACGAAAACGCAGTGCGCGAGCACATCCTAAGCCTGGGATTGAAGCTCAGCGCGCTCAGCGTGATCGCGTTCCAGGACGAGAAGAAGGTGGCCCTGATCGGTCGCGCGCAGACGCTCGAAGACAAGGAGAAGGCGATCATCGCTGCCGGCAACATCAAGGGCGTCGAGGTCGTGGAAGACCGCCTGCGGGTCGTCGAGGAAGCGGCAGCTGACGGCGTGGCGCCCAGCGCCGCACCGCAAGCCAGCGCGGAGGATCAGAAAATCGAACTCGGCGCCGCCGATCAGCCCAGCGCGCGCTTCTACACCGTCGTTTCAGGCGACACCCTGTCGGCGATCGCCAAGCGCGAGTACGGCTCGGCCAATGAGTACCCGCGCATCTTCGAAGCCAACCGGCCGATGCTCAGCCATCCGGACAAGATCTATCCCGGTCAGGTGCTGCGGATTCCGCCAAAAAGCTGATCCCGCCTGGGATGCAGCGGCGCTCACCGGCGCCGCTGCGTAGGCGTGGCTCATCGCAAGTGCGCCAGTACCGATCCTGTGCAGATTGCGAAACGGCTTCGCTCAAATACTTGCCACTCAATACGTGAGCTGGAGTCGTGAGCAGGAACCAAGCCCGTGACCAGGCGCAGACGCGATTGGTCCTGCAGAACCCACGCCGCCGAATGCACCTGCTTTGCGCCGCGAGTCGCTTGGCCCGACGGGCCGCTACCGTTTAGGCTCTTCAAGTGTGCACGCGCTCAAGCAATGCAGCCGCTGGCGAGCCTCGCGCGCTGCCAATCCTTGTGCGCTCACTTGACTCTGAGAATCCATCGTCCACTACTCCCTTCCAACCGACATCGGAGTGATTGCCATGTACCGACTGGCCGTTTCCGTCGCACTGAGCGTGTTGCTTTCAGCCTGCGGCGGTGCGGGCACCGACAGCGCGCCGCAGGCGAGCGTGTCGAGCAGCCGCGCCAACCTGCAGATTTCGGTGGTCGGCGAGCCGCGTGAGTCGCAGAGCTGCATGTTGCGTATCTCGGCGAACAATCAGCAGGAACGTCGCGTCACCCTGATGCTGACGCTGGAAGCCAGCGCCCCCGGCGCCGAGCTCAGCAGCCCGACAATCACGGCGGCCTTCGGTGCCGAGGCCGGCAGCAGCGGTCAGTTTCCGGACTACGCCCTTTCCGGTGCGCCCTGCAGCGCGATCACCTTGAGGGCCACCCGGCTGATGTGCATGGGCGCAGGCGAATGCGTGGCGGAGTACCAGTCCAGCGGTCTCGCAGGGCTGGTGCCGCCGCAGGACTGAAGCAAACGTCTATAAGCACGCGAGCCCGCGAAGTGGAATGCCATTGCGAGGCCCAGCGGCAGCGAAGGCGTTCGATGTTGCCTACGACCCCGAAACCGTCAGCCTGCAGCGCGGACTGCGAGTTCGCGCCAGGCTTGCAGAGCTTCCAGATGCGCTGCGCTTTTCCACCCTGCGACTACGAAGAACCGTTTGATCGAATCAAGACAGACACGCGCTGCCGTCCTTCCTGCGCGTCGCTGCCACCCCAACTACGCTCTGTCGAATCCGCATGATCGATCACGCACAGCTCCATCGGGAAGGCTACGCGCTTCTGCGTGGCGCGATTCCTCTCGACTGGATCGAGCCGCTACGCGAGGCGTTCGAAACCGGCGTGAAGCCGTCGCATGCGTGGCCCGTGCCGCGCGGCCCGGATTGGCGCCATTCCATGCTCGACCTCGACCCGCACGTGCAGGCGGTGTGTCGGCTGCCGCTGCTGCTGGATACCGTGGGCGCGCTGATTGGCAGCGCTTTCTTCATCGCCCAGGTCGAGGGTCGCGAACCGCTGCCCGAGGGCGGCCACCAGGGCCTGCACCGCGACCTGTCGGACCAGCAGCCCGGCGACACCGTGAGCGCACTGGCCTTCTTCGACGACTTCGGGCCCGACAACGGCGCGACGCGATTGGTGCCGGGCACCCATCGGCCCGGGCCAAACCCGGCCCACGCGGACCCGAGCGAAGAGGCGCGCGCGCTGCAGCTGAGCGGCTCTGCAGGTGACATCCTGGTGTTCGACGCCGACCTTCTGCATGCCGGCAGCCTTAACCACAGCGGCGCACGGCGGCGCTCGATCCTGATCGGCTATTTCGCCGAGCATCGCCGCGCCAGCCACCTGAAGACCGCGCAGCTGCGCGGAGTGCGCATGGACACAAGCCAGCGCTTCGAACCTGGCCAGTAACACGCTCGGAGTCAGGCGTGCGAGCTTCCGGGCGCACCGTGGCTCGCGCGGATCAGCCCAGCTGCGGGTCGCCGGGAATCAAATACCGGCGCGCCAGCGCAGCCTCGTTGACTGCGTCCAGTGCATAGCCGAACTGCGCGGCGAGTTCGATCACGCGCGGGTGTTCGTGCAGTGTCTGGCCTGCCGCAGGTGCCGCGACCTGCCACTGATAGGCGTCGACCCGATCCTTACGTCGGCCAAGCATCCGATCACTCGGCGGCAGGTCGAGGAAGCCGAGTAGCTGTCCCAAGCCCTGCGCCTGGAACAGGTTCTCGAAGCGCAGACGCAGCCACGGCAGGTCGAGCCGTGACTGCAGATCCAGCGCGAACGCATTGACCTCGGCCCAGTAGTACAGGCATTTCTCGAGGGGCGTGAGCTTGGGCCAAAGTTCGCGGTACTCGCCGAAGCGCACGCCCTCGTCGAAGGGCGACAGCAGAACCTTTTCGGCGAGGTGCGGCAGCAACGGCGGCTGGTAGGCCTGGTGGGTCAGCCAGGAATAGCTGGTCGGCACGGGGTGGCGCAGCAGATGGACGATCCGGACGCGACCATGGAACCGCTCGGCCAACCACGGGATCGTGCTCCAGCAGGGGTGTCCGCACTCGATATAGGGCCGGGTCAGAAGCCCGGCCTCGATGGCATCGGCGTGGCGCAGCACGACCTCGGGCGGTTGCGCCTGTGGCCTCGCGTCGCCGGCACCACGCAGCGCTTCGCGCGAGTGGTAGCGGGCATGCAGCGGCTCATGCGCGACCGTGATCCGGTCCGGATAGGCCTCGGCCAGGGTCGCGGCAAGCCATTGTGTACCGCAGCGGCCAGTGGAGAGGACGAAGGTCGCGTGGTGCATGGAGGTTCCGGTGGATGTTGCGGAACGTGATGGCCGCGGACGTGTCCACGTCGAAGTCAGTTCGTGCAGCATGCCGCCATCAGTGCCAGGCGCATAGCGTGTGGGCGCGTCGCAGTTGTCGAGCCCGCGAATGCGCGTGACGCGAGACGGCCGCCAAAGCGCTCATTCCACTCTGCTGTGCAGATGCCCCCATTATTCCAGCGTCGATCGAAACGAGGCGAGGGCTTCGACGCATTCGCTCATCCAGACAGGCGCTCTGCGAGTTCGCGCACGCGCCGCGGAATGTCCTCCGCAGGCAGCGGGCGACTGAACAGATAGCCTTGGGCGACGTCGCAGCCCTCCTCACGCAGCCGGCACCAGACCTCCTCGGTCTCCACGCCCTCCGCAACCACCGCAAGGCCAAGGCTGTGCGCGAGGTGGATGATGGCGCGCGCGATGGCGGCGGCGCTGCTATCGGTCAGCAGATCGGCGACGAAACTCTGATCAATCTTGAGTTGTTCCAGAGGAAGTCGCTTCAGATACGAGAGCGACGAGAAGCCGGTGCCGAAGTCGTCCAGCGAAAAGCTCAGCCCCAGCGCCCGCAGTTCGTGCATGCGGGCGATGGCGGTATCGACCTGATCCAGCAGCAGGCTTTCGGTCAGCTCAAGCTTGATCCGCTGCGGGTCGGCGCCGCTGGTCTCCAGCGCGGCCCTGATCTGGGACACGAAGTCCGGGGAACGGAACTGACGCGCGCTGACGTTCACCGCGATACTCAGCCCACGCGTGGCGAGATCGTCCTGCCAGGCCACCTGTTGCTGACAGGCCTGAACGAAGGCGGCAGCACCCATCGGCACAATCAGGCCCGTGTCTTCGGCGAGCGGAATGAACTCCGCAGGAGATACCAGCTGCCCGTCGTCGCGGCGCCAGCGCATCAGGGCTTCGACACCCACCACGCCCTGCACGCGATGCCACTGCGGCTGGTAGTGCAGGGTGAACTGACCGCGCGCCACTGCATCCCTGAGCTCAGATTCAAGACGCGAGCGCGACTCCACCACGGTCTGCATTGCAGGGTCGAAGAAGCGCACCACATTCTTGCCGTCCGCCTTGGCCTGGTACAACGCAAGATCGGCCTGCTTCATCAGGCTCTCGGTGCTGGTGCTTTCGCCACTGAACAATGCGATGCCGATGCTTGCGCTGCACCGATAGTCGGCGCCACGGATCGAGTAAGGCATGGCCAGCCGGTCAGCGATACGCTGCGCCTCTTTCGCGACCATGGCAGCGGAGCGTTCGGGGTCCGCCCCGAGATGCTCCAGCATCACCACGAACTCGTCTCCGCCCAGCCGGGACACGGTGTCGCTCTCGCGAACGCACTCCTGCAGCCGCTGCGCCACCAGAACCAGCAGACGGTCCCCCGCGTCGTGGCCCCGCGTGTCGTTGAGCTGCTTGAAGTTATCGAGGTCGATGAACAGCAACGCGCCACACAGGCCTTCGCGCTCGCTCGACTTCAAGGACTGCTGCAGCCGATCCAGCAGCAGGCGACGATTCGGCAAGTTGGTCAGCGCGTCGTAATACGCGAGGCGGATGATGGTTTCCTCGGCGAGCTTGCGTTGGGTGATGTCCTGCATCACGCCGACGTAGTGGCTGACCTCGCCGTGTTCATCCTTGACTGCGGTGATGCTCAGGAACTCGGGATAGAGCTCGCCACTCTTGCGACGGTTCCACAGCTCGCCCCGCCAGACTCCCACGGCAGCCAGCTCGGACCACATCGTCCGATAGAACTCGGCGCCCTGCTTTCCGGAACGCACCAGATCACCCTGCCTACGGCCAATCGCTTCCTCGGCGGTGTAGCCCGTGATTTCGCAGTAGGCGCGATTGACCTGCTGAACGATCGAACGCGCATCGGTGATGACGATGGCGTCGGCGGCTTCCAGCGCCACCGCTGAGATGCGCTGCTGTTCCAGCAGGCGCACCTGCGTGCTCACGTCGTCTGCGACGATGATGATGCCGCCGACTTCGCCGCGCTCGTCCTGCCAGGGCTGGATCGCCCAGCGGAGCCACTGCCGCTGTCCGTCGCTGCGCTCCCACTGGTCGAGATCGCTGTGCAGGTGCTCGCCGGCGAGCCCGCGCGCGTGCAGTTCACGCCAGGGCGCGGGCAGATCCGGCTGCTGCGCGTAGAGCGAGACGCCGATCAGGCTCGTATCCGGCGTCGCGAAACTCGCGCGCCAGCGCCGGCTCGCGACCAGGTAGCACATGTCGCGGTCGAACATCGCCACGCTGATCGGCGCCTGGTCGATGAAGGTCTGCAGCTGGGCGCGGCTCTGCGCCAGCATGCGTTGCTGAAGGCTGCGCTCGGTGATGTCGCGTGAGATGCCGAACACGCCGACCAGGTCACCGCGCTCGTCGCGTATCGGCCCCTTGGTCGCAAGAAAGATCGCATCGGGGCGGCCCGGCAGGCTGAGCTGCTCTTCGCCGGTGCGGGTCTCGCCTGAGGCGAGAATTGCCACATCGATCTCCCGCAGCATGCGTGCCTGCTCTGCAGGAAACACATCCACGTCGGTGCGCCCGAGCAGACCCTCGACGGTAAAGCCCACCATCTGCGCGCCCGGGCCATTGCACATCAGATAGCGGCCATCCGGGGCCTTCACGAAAATCGCGTCGGACGAGCCTTCAATGACAGAGCTCAGCAGGCCCCGCACCCGCCGCGCTTCGCGCTCCAAAGCGTCTCGCCGGGTTTCGTCTCGGAGCACCACGACGCGACCGAGCTGCTGCCCACGTTCGACCAGAGGAAATTCGCTTAGGCGCAGAACCATCGTTGCGCCACCGGGCCGCGACAGCTGCCTCAGCTCGGCATCAACGAGCGCGTCATTGTGTCCGTTGGGCTCGCGCTGCTCGGCGAGCTCTTCGCCAAGCAGAGTCGCCAGACTGTGGCCGCGCGCGTCAGCCAGTTCGCGGCCAGTAATCTCGATCGCGGCTCGATTCATTGATCGAACGCGGCCTTCGGCATCCAGCACGACCACACCATCGCCAATAGCAGCCAAGGTCGAGGCATGGGTCAGCGCTACTTGCACGGCGGATTCGCGGGCACGGTGCAGGCTCCCGCTGATGAGGCTGCCGGCGGCACCGCTGATGGCCAGCAGCAACAGCCTCAGGTGATCGACAATGCCGACTTCCTGTGGACCCGAGGACTGCCAGTACATGGACTGCGCCGTAATCAAGACCGCCAGCGCAGTGCTCAGCAGGCCCGGCCCCCAGCCGCCAAGCAAAGCAGAAACGAAGATCGCCGGGACAAAGGCCAGCACGAGTTCGTTATCTGCCCCAACCGAATCAAGCAGCGCAGCCCGAAGCACCCCGACCGCACTGGTAAGCGCCAAAGCGAGCAGATAGCCCGGCCAGCGCTGCCAGCGCCGCCAGTTGAATCCGTGCATCGTTTCCGGCGCTGAATCCAGCAGTGACTGCACGTGGCGCATGCCCAGCGCGAAGCCGCAGCCTGACAGCACAACGAACAGCAGTCCTTTGGCCATCGACAGCCGGGCAATCGCTTCGACATCGAGCAGCCCTGCCAGGACTGCATCCGAACCCACGATCCAGACCGCTCCAAACAGCACGTAGGCCACGCAGGCCCGAAGGATGAAGCGATCCAGCGCGTGCAGGGGCATGCCGTTGTCTCCGTGATGCGGTTGGGTCGGGCGAATCGAGCACCGGTCCCGTGCCGCCACTCTGTCACGAACAGCCTGCCGCCGATCCTGTGGGTGCTCCGCCCGCTTCCGCGTTGGTTGAGGGTGCCCCGGCAGCTCCAGCGTGTCGCTAAGGGTTTTCCCTACCTGCGAGTGAGGGCACCAAGTGTGCGCCTGGTGCCCGCGGCGCAGGCGTACCAATGTTTGGGCTTCGACAGACGGCGCGTCGCCCGCACTCGCTGGGCAGTTGAGCGCAGCGCATCTACAAGAAGCTCCCGAAGATGCGGCACGCCTTGAATGAACTGCGAAGTCCATGGCTCGAAGCCCGAAGCCGCCGATTGCCGCTTCGGGCTTCGATCGGGGCAACGCGTCTTTCGCTTTTGTAGGGTAGATAAGCGCAGCGCATCTACCAGCAGTTCCCGAAGATGCGGCATGCCTTGAACGAAGTGCGAAGTCCATGGCTCCAAGCCCGAAGCCGCCGATTGCCGCTTCGGGCTTCGATCTGGGCAACGCGTCTTTCGCTTTGGTAGGGTAGATAAGCGCAGCGCATCTACCATCCGCTCGCCCCTGTCACGATCGACGAATGGGCGCTCACGAGTTGCAGGCAGGCTTCGCCGCAGTACGCGGGATTGTTCCTCGCAGTGTGTTCGCGGCCGGAGCTTGGCTGCCCACTCATCTCGCGCGCACTCGCCCGCTCAACGCCCCGATCAAACGACAGTGCCGCAAGGATTGCGGGGCAAACGCCGCCCAAAACGACGAACACAAGCAAGTCGATCAAAGCCCGCATGAAGTACAGCCCCGCGGCTCCCGGCTGTGTCCAAGGTTCCCTCGTCAGATACACCAGCAGGAGCATCAGCTCGGGAGCCGAACTCAGACTGAGCCACGCCATCGCGAAAGCAGGCGAGCGGTTCGCAATCGATTTTCGCCCGGTTCCGTCGCACAGCAGCGCGGCCATTCCGAACCAGGGCGCGAGGAATAAGGACGAGGGCCAGGGTGATCGCACCGGCCTCGCGTGGGCTGATCAGCAGCAGCACCAGTGAAGGCACGCGCATGAAGAGCCCGACCACGCCCGCGTACGCGAACAGCGCCTCTCAAGCGCAGCGCGTCATAGCGCAGCCCGCCCTTGCTGCGCGCTCGGGGCGGAGCTCGCGGCTGTTGCTTCCGTCTCTGGTGCGTGCGGCATGCTCGCGGGCGAAAGCAGTCGCCACGCGTCCCGCCAGGACTCGAGCCAATCGGCTCCGCATCCGATGTCGAGGCCGACGCGCGAATAGTCGGGCAGGAAGCGGCGCAGGGTGCCATCCCTGCGCGCGCGGCCGCCGCGACCGGGCTGCTCCAGCCACATCTGATGCGAGCGTCGGATCACCTCCGCCACGCGCGCGGCTGGCAGGATGAAACAGCTCGGCGCAGCCGCCAGCGAGGCGCCGAAATCGACGAAGACGTAGAACAGCCCGGCGGCATCCAGTCGCTCATGCTTGGCGCCCATGTGCCAGCCGCCGTCCGCGCTGACCCCGCTGCGCGATTTCACCTGCAGCGCGCAGGTGCGATGACCCTGCACGTCGGTAACCAGGATATCGGCATGTGGCACACCGACCGGCGCCAGCGCAAGCGTGTCAACCTGCGGAACTGTCTTCACATTCTTGCTAGCATGCGCCGCCCCTGCGTCCGGGGCCCGCGGGGGCGGGCAGACGCAGCGGAGCCATGTGGGGACTCCATTCGTGAAAAAGCTTCTGATCCTGATCTTGGTCGTCGCTGCTGTGGGCGGCCTCATGAAGAAGTACCGGTCCGAGCGCGCCGATACGCTCAACCCTGCCGAGATCACCTCGCCTGTGTTCGCCGAGCTGCGCGTCCTGCAAACGGTGAACGGCCGCGAGCTGGAGATGGTGGCGCTGGCCGCGACGGCCGACGAAGCGGACTGCCGCCGTATCGGGGAGCACCTTCTGAGCGGCATTCTGGCCGCGCGCAAGGCGAGCCCCAACGAGCAGCGCAGCGTGAAGTCCCACGAATGCAAACGCGAGCTGCCGACGCGCCAGCAGCGTCTGATGGACAACAAGCCAAGCAGCCAGACCTACCTCAGCCTCGGCCGCGGGGCGCCCCAGGAGCGCGAGCTGAGGCTCATCTACTGGGGCATCAGCGTCGAGGAGGCGAATGCCATTTGCGAACTGGCACCCTCGTTCCGTCCGCTGTGGACCGGGCCTATCAACTGCATCCGCATCCAGAGCAGTTGAGCCAGGCAGGTGACTGGTGCTCCCGTGCACGCTGAGGCGCCGCCCGAGAGTCGCCTTGGATGCTCGCCATGCTGATGCCGGTCGCCATGGCCATCCTCATCAGCGGCCTGCTGCTGATGCTGTGGCGCATGTTCGCCACGCATCTGCTGTGGGGCCTGGCCGGGCTCGTTTTCGGCACGCTGCCGGTGTTCGCCTTCATTCTGCTGCACTGGGAGCATGCCCGACGTCCACTTGCCTACCTGATCGTGGGCCTGCTGCTCGGCATGCTGGCGGCAGCCATCGGTTCATTCCCGGACGCGCTTGCGGCTTGAGTCGCCGCTCCGAACCACTGCACCCGTCGCGACGCCTCGCAGGCTGCGACGGTCCGCAGCGGCCGCTGATGGCTCACCGCGTGGCGGACAATTCAGCACGAATCGATGCGCTGACACGCCCTTCATCGGCCGTAGCAGCGCATCCATCGTTTGCAGCGAGCCTGCAGGATCCGTGTCGCGACTGCGGGCGATGAAGAACTGGCGCCGGATCCGCACCGACGCTCGTTCGACGCCTGTTGCCCCCCTGCACTAGACTCGACTGCACAACATTACTCCGGAGGCACGATGACCCTGCTGCGCCTGCTCTGCGTGCTGCCCTTGGTCGCCGGCCTCTCGTGCAGCGCACCGGCATGGGCTGAGGAAGAGGAAGTTCCGCTACCGCGTCACATGACGCCCCAGGAGCGTGCGCGCTGGACGCCGCCGCTGCCCGTGTCGCTGCGCGCACCGCCGCCGTCACCCGTTCGCGCCATCGCCGAGTACGAGCCGAATGCCGGCATCCTGATGCGCTGGACGGCGACCAGCAGCCTGCTGCCGCTGCAGACTGAAATGATCACCAAGGTCACGACCCTGGACAGCGACGCCAAGGTCTTTCTGGTCGTGGCCAGCTCAGCGCAGCAGGCCAGCGTCACCACCACGCTCACCAACGCCGGCGCCGATCTTGCGCGGGTGCAGTTCATCATCGCCGCCAGCGACAGCATCTGGATGCGCGACTACGGCCCGCGCTACGTCGTCGATGAAGCCGGCCAGCTGGCGATCATCGACCACACCTACAACCGTCCGCGGCCGAACGACAATCTCATTCCCACCGCGCTGGCGAACGCCTGGAGCCAGCCGCGCTACGCGATCGGTCTGCTGCACGGCGGCGGCAATTACCACCTGTTCGACGACCGCGCGGCCTTCCTGACCAACCTGATCTTCGACCCGTCCGAAGGCAACCCCTCGCTCAACCTGGCCGACGTGCAGGCCCGCTATCTCGACTACCAGGGCAACCTGGTCGAGGTCACCGCGGCGCTGCCGCAGGCGCTGGATGCGACCCGTCACATCGACATGTGGATGCTGCCGGCATCGAGGAACTCGGTGATCATTTCCGAGTACTCACCGAGCCTGCTGAGCGGCGTGCCGGCCCAGGTCACCAACGACATGGCGAGCACGCTTGCAGGCCGCGGCTACACGGTATTTCGCACGCCCGGATTCCAGTGCAACGGCGCGCACTGCACCTATGCGAATGCGGTGATCCTCAACAACCTCGTGCTGACCTGCCGGTTCACCCCGGCCAGCAACCCCAACCAGTACGCCGCGCAGAACGCACAGGCGGTGAGCGTGTTCCAGCAGGCGTTTCCGGGCCGCACCATCGACACCGTCGACTGCACCAACATCATCGCGCTTGCAGGCGCGATCCACTGCATCGTGATGCATGTGCCGCAGGTGGGGACGATCGTTCTGTTCACTGACGGATTCGAAGACTGAGTCTCGCGGATCCCGCGCCCACGCACCTGCCCGCTTCGGTCAAGCCATCGCTCGCGTCGACCTGCCACGGGCGAGAGCGGACAGCCACTGCCCAGCGCATCGCACCACCCCACGACGGCACAGCGCGGCGCATCGACGGCATCAGACGCTGCGCGCTGAGGGCTTGACAGCCCCGAAAACAGGCGTATCGTGCGCCACCTCGCGGACGTCCCCGCACTGTTCCAGAGCAGACCCAGCCATGAACCGCCTCGCCCACCCACCACGCAAGTCGCACGCGAAGCCCTCCGGCTTCGATGTCTGCGCACGCGTGCGGCTGGACCAGCGCGGCATCGCTGGGAACGGCCGCATCGACACCACCAGCTGATCTTCCGCACTCGGGAGATCGGCGACCCCGATCTCCCCGAGGCGACGCGAACGCCCTCGGGTTCCCACCCGGGGGCGTTTTGTTTTCAGCGTTCGTGGGCGACAGAAGTTCGGCGCCGTTCCTTCTCTCGCCTCGTTGATTCGCATCGGATCGCTGATCGGCTGGCAGTGTCAGCCGAGGATCCGATGTGCCTGAGCGAAGCAAAGGCGTGAGGCTTAGGCGAGGGGAACAAAGGCTTGCGCGAGCCTGGCCCCCTCTCCCCAACGTCTCTCCCTCCAGAGGAGAGGGGCTCGACTCGGCAGGCTGAGGGGTAGCCAAGGCGCATGACGGCAACCGGGTTCTGGCTTCAGGGTTATCAGTCAACACAAGGAGTTCCAAGACAATCGCGAGCCTGCTCAGCAGCAGGCCCGCAGCAGGCCTGAGCGGCCTGCAGGAATTGCCGCCGTGAACCGGCGGCAATGCGAAGCCTCTTTCACCGGTTCGTTGCGGTACGGGTTCCCACGCCCGTCCGGTGCGCGCGGCGCTGCCGTGGCGTATGCCTCGGCCGGCTGCAGGGGGTTTCACCAAGGGCGGCGTTGGCTCAGTGGGTAGAGCGTCGGATCGCGAGATCCGAAGGTCGCGGGTTCGAGTCCCGTACGTCGACAACGGATAGCTCAGTTGGTTAGAGCATCGGACTACTAATCCGAGAGTCGCGGGTTCGATTCCCGCTCCAAAGCCTCAATCGCAACACCCGGGGCCTTGCGCCCCACGGGCTTCGCCCCGCGCCGCCTGGCGACTCGCGAACACGCGGCTTCGGCTGCAGGTTCAACGGACACCAGGCAGCAACGTCCACTGGACCGGGACCACGCCCGCGCCAGCGGCCGGCCCGCGCAGGAATCGCTGCTCTGCCGCTTCGGAGAGCGCGACACCCACGCCATGCCGCCCGCACGCGCGCGCCGGCTCTCCGTCCTGAGAGCGGCGGGGCGAACCCTTCTCTTCGCGGCGTCGCGGCCTGATGGCCGCGCGCCCTGTTCATCCGCTGAACCGTCCTGCCGCGTAGTGCGCGGGTCAACCATCGCCAACCCCTGCCCTCGCCGCGCATCGGCTCGCCGCGGCACTCGGGGCTGTCCAACCCTCGTCGAGCCCACTGCAAGTAGAGGAGACCGCAATGCTGATGATCCGCAAGGTCGTGATCGGCGATGCCGAGCGCGGCCTCGTTTACCGCAACCGTCGCTTCGAGCGCGTGCTGGGCCCGGGCGTGCACCGCCTGCGCGCCTGGTTCGACCAGGTCGAAGTCCGCGTGTTCGACATCACCCAGCCGGAGTACGCCGGCAAGGATGTCGACGCCCTCATCGCTGCGCTCGGCGAGCGCGTGAACGAGACCTTCCTGCTGGCCGACATCGGCAGCCAGGAGCTCGGCCTCGTGTTCAAGCACGGCAAGCTGCAGGACGTGCTGCAGCCGGGCACGCGCAAGCTCTACTGGAACGGCCTCGTGCCGGTCGAGGTGCAGCGCATCGCCGTGGCCGAGTCGAGCGAGATCGATGTGGCCACCGCCCAGCGCCTGCGCCAGATCGGCCTGCTCGACAAGGTCGCCGTCTCGGTGACCGTGCCCAGCGAACACGCCGGCCTGCTGTTCGTCGACGGCACGCTCGCACGGGCGCTGACGCCAGGCGCTGCGGCCTTCTGGAATCTGCAGAAGAACGTGGTGGCTGAAGTGATCGACCTGCGCGTGCAGGCCATTGAGGTCAGCGGCCAGGAGCTGCTGACCCGAGACAAGGTCTCGCTGCGCGTGAACCTGGGTGCGAGCGTGCGTGTCACCGACCCGGTGGCGGCACGCACCCGGGTCGCCAAGTACGGCGACTTCCTGTATCGCGAGCTGCAGTTCGGCCTGCGTCAGGCGGTGTCGTCGAAGTCGCTGGACGAACTGCTCGGCGACAAGGCCTCGCTGGACGCCGACATCTTCGGCTACGTGCGCGCTCGCGTGGAGGCGCTGGGGCTTGAGGTGCTCGGCGTCGGCGTGAAGGACGTGATCCTGCCGGGCGACATGAAGGAGATCTTGAACAGCGTGGTGCAGGCGGAGAAGGCGGCCCAAGCGAACGTGATCCGCCGCCGTGAGGAAGCGAACGCCACCCGCTCGTTGCTCAACACCGCCAAGCTGATGGAAGAGAGCCCGGTGCTGATGCGCCTGAAGGAGCTGGAGGCGCTGGAAAAGGTCACCGAGAAGATCGACAAACTCACCGTGTTCGGCGGCCTGGAAGGCGTGCTGAAGCAACTGGTGACGCTGAAATGAGAACCCGCGCGGCCGAAGGGAATCGGCCGCGCGGTGCTTGTGCTACATACAAATCTATCAACGCATTGAAGCACAGGCAGATGGCCTGCATCATCGTGTGACGCGGACGGCTTCGGGAGGGGCCTCAAAGCCTGCATTTGGATCTGGCGTAGGGCCCTCACCTTCTCGCTCAGATCGGTCGGCCCCGTATCGCATGCTGTAAGGAAGACACGCGAAGAGCGAACAACCGCTCGCGGCGCGGCTCCCGAAGAAGTACGTCCACGGCCCACTGAAGCGAACACCGCGCGATGTGTCTGCAGCACCCAGACGAACCCTCGTCGCAAGATCCCGGTTCCCGCGCCCCGCTCAGAGCCAATTGAAGCTGCAAGCCGGGCGCAACTCCGCCGGGGCTCAACGGGAGCTCGGCGGCTCGCTGATACAGCACGCAAATGGCATGGGCAAACATGCCTCTCCCGCACAGCGGGCAACACTTGCTTGCGACTGACCTGCATCACACCTGTGAGTCAGTTCGAGTGACCCAAGGCTTGCCGCGACTCGCTGATGGCACTTCAGCCATGACGCAGGAATCGAGTCCGGTTGGTTCGAGCCAATAAGTACCCGCGCTAGGCTCCCACCTTGCTGGTCCAGCAGTTCAGCGTGCATGGGAACCATGCACGCCGCCGGTTCTGCATGAGGCAGCGCGACCACGACCAACTCTCCGGGTTGAAGCTGAAGGGGCTCTGCGTCGTCAGCGCGCCTACAGGACCAGGTCTCATGACTGCCCCGCACGAGACCGAGCCTAGGCGCCGGGCTCGAATACACACGGATCGCGCTCACCGGGAGTGACCTGCGGCTGTCATTCAACACGCTGAGATAGAGACATGCGCGCGTGGTCGCGTCGCACTCCCCGGCGAGCGGCTCGCGGCCAGGCTCTCTCTGGAAGTACCAGGCCCCGCGTGTGGTCTGGCAGCCGCTCAGACAGACGGCAACGATGATGGTCAGCAGGCCCAGCTTGCCTCGGCACAACGTGCTCATCGGGAAGCCCTCACGGTGTTGCGCGGCGAGATCTCGTCGATCCGCGACGCGATTTCCCCTAGTTCTTTGCTGATATTCCCTAGCGCCTCCAGGATATTCTTCGGGTTCCCCGCTTCCACCGCGCTAGAGAGTTCGTCCACCGCATCTCGGAGCCTCGTCACCACACCATCGAGGTTCTGAGTGGAGCGCTGCACCGAGAGCGCAGCGCTATCAAGTGCCCGCGTTATGTTGTCCAACCTATCGAGCAAGTCCGGCTCAACGCCACCGGCACTCGGGTTTTCCACCCGCACCCTGATCGCCGGGTCGCCTGGGTTCTGCAACGTGAGCGCGATCTCGCCCCGTACCGAAGCAAGCTCTTGGCGCAGGTTTACCCATGCTGGGCTTTGCAGCACCTCTGACCAATCGATCTGCTTGAGCCCGTCCGTAAGTTGAGCGCCAAGCCCCGAAACATCCAGTCTCACCTGGCCCGCCTCGTTGAGATCGACCTTCCAATTCAAGTCCTGTAGTCGAGTCAGACTCTCATCGTCGAACGCCATGCGCATGTCGCGCAGCTCCTGCAGGCTCGCTTGATCGATCGATACCGTCGGGTCCTTGAGGGTCACCACGCCGGTCACACCGATCACACCAATCGCGGATGCGAGCACCGCCGCCTGTCCCACCGAGCCCAGCGAGTTCACGGCATCGATGGCACCGCTCATCCAACCTTGCGAGCCCGTCGTTCCGACCGCGCTGACCGGACTGTTCACTTTCTCCTGGGGCTGCTGAGCAGCCAGTGGCACCTGTGGCTCACGCATCGCTTGCATCGGCCTTGGGGGCTGCTTGCCGTCCTCACCCAACACCTCGCGAACGCTATGTCTTCCCAGAATCCGATAGGACTCGAACTGTGCTTCATCGAAGAACTGATCCGAGGTCGACTGTTGCGGAAATCTCGAACCTCGCTTGGCGACGGTTTCGGCGTAGCGCAGCACGTCAAAAGGCTCGTCTCCACACAGCACAGGCTTCACCAGCACGAGTTCGCCTTCGGTCGAAGGCGCGTTCTCTGCATCGAGGGATCCCGGATAACAGATGCGCGCGTGCAGGTAGCGCAGTCGCCCCTCGCGGATCGCCTTCATGCAGGCCTCCGCCTCGGTGATCTTGATCTCCACCCCAAGATCCACCCGCGCCTTGCGAACAAGATTTTCGAGGTCAGCGAACTCGTACGCGGGATCCGCACCGGCATCCACCACAAGGATGTAGCGGCATCTTTGCTGCAACATGCTGTAGACGCCAAGGTTCTCGAAGTGTCCGCCGTCGGACAGATAGACGAACCTGCCGCGGGTTCCAACGCTCGAAGAAAACTCCTTCAACAACAGGCACCAGGGGTCCAGCAAACGCTGCCAGAACGTGTGGGCCGTGGACGTTCCGTCCCCTCTCTCCTGCTGGGGCCTCAGCGCCCAGCTGCCCAGCCGCAGGTTGAACAGCGCGAGTACCGCGGACACCGCCGGCGAGGAGTGGTAGCCCATGCTCGGCGACACCGCCGCACCGCTGAGGCTGATGGCCTGGCCGAGCGTCACCAGATCCCTGTCCTCCTTTCGGTTTCCTGTGGCCGCCGACTTGCGGTCCAAACGGTAGTACTCGGTTCGTTGGAAGCCCAATGGTGGCAGCATTGGCGCCGCATCCACAGACGCGGCGGCTCGGCTTCCGCACAAGCTCGGGGTAAAGGTGAAGTGCGACGCCTTGCGCTGCTGCCAGGCCAGGGTGTGCGGCTCTGCGCGAGTGTGGTTCAGCGCGGCGTTGATGACCAGCTCAGGCTTGATGTCCTTGAGTTGATGCAGAGGCATGTCGTCGCTGTCGTTGAAGCGCAGCTGCGGGTCGACTTCACGACGACTGAAGTTGGATGCGCCCAGATAGGCGCGTACCAATCGATTGGCGTACATCGACTGCAGGGAGTAGGTGTTGGCGCCAGTCCGCCAGGCCATCAGTATCGAGAAGACCAGCATCCCAAGCAGGCTTAGCAGCAGCCCTGGAGTGCTCGTGTACTCGAGACCCATCCGATAGTCGGCCGCCATGCGGATGGACCAGGGGAGCGCGGCCGGCAGATGGATCGTCGACTTCACCTGCGCAGCGTGACCGGTAGTGCCGGATTCCCCTTTCTTGCCAAGGCTTTGCTCTTTCGATTCAGTCGATAGAACACAGGGCATATCGACCGCATGCTGCCTGAGGACTCCAGTCGATCGCTCCTCAACGCTGCTTCGGTTGAGACTGTCCGAGCCTGAAGGGCAGACATCCTGGTCACTGGCGAGAGTTAGGCTGTCGGGCTTCAAGACACAGCAGGCGACAAACCGGTTTCGCGCGCCCTCGATATCGGCCTCGGAAAATCCCCGCCCGGGCATATCTGCCAAGAGCATGCCTCCCACGCTGCAGGTAACCGGATGGAACGCGTTAACGTCAGCCCCAAGTACATTTGCACGTGCAGAAGATGCGCAGGCATACAGCATCGCAGTGGCGCTCGAATCCTGACGGCTCCGAGCGGGTTGGGAAGCGGCTTGGCCCACCAGCAGGTTCAGCAACAGAGACGCACCGAGCAGAGTCACGAGCGCAGCGATCTCGGTCAGCCGCTTGCCGAGGCGATCCCGCCAACGTTCCACATGCTGCTCAAGACTCGTGCCGTGCTTGCTCCAGAAGCCGACCGCGGCAGTCGCGGCAGCAAAGAGGAAGCCGCCCAAGCCCGCGGTGCCTGCCGCCCAACCGGTACGCAGCAAGGGCAGCTCCAGTACGAACAGCGGCAGCCACAGAACGAGCAAGGCGAGCACGACCCAGACCAGCAGGCCGACCAAGGTCGCGCCGGTCGCTCGGGCCCACCATTCGCGCGCGAGCTCATTCGACGCTCGGGTGGCGATCGCCACCCGCAGCACCGAGCCCAGCCAGATCGCGAACACGAACAGCACCGGCAGCAAGGCCGTACGGAGCTCCGGATACATGCCCCACGACGACGCATTGGCGGCCGAGATCGCCGCAGCAAGCCCGCAGAACGCGCCAATCAACGCGCCGCTGACGACGCCAAGCGCGAGTCTCAGGGGAAATCTCTCCGACCACTTCTCGAAGTTCTTGGCTGCGATCGCGCTTGGCTCGAACTTGAGCCGCCTGAGCATCCGGAATCGCCAGTCTCCATCCTTGTAAAGAATCCAAGGCAGCGAACGAACGAACAGCAGAAGCAGGCTTCCGCACAGGTAGAGCACCGCACCGGCAAAGGCAAAGCCCGCAGCAGTAGACAAAGCGCCTGCGGCACTGGTTTCCCACCTTTCGAACCCGTCCTCGAAGACGGTAGTTGGGAAAACTCCGAACGACACCAACTTCAGCACCCCGTTCAGGGCGATTAGGCCCTCCTTGGTGCTCACCAGGGCGATGAGCCCGATCGGAATCACCAATAACGGCAGGGTAAAGCACACTGCATGCCAGACGAGGTTGACACGGGACGACCTCTCCTCACCCTCGGCCGGCGGCCCATTGGTGGAGAAGGCCGCCATCAGCAAGGTTGATGCAACCACGGCCCAGACAATCCACGACACGTGGTCCGAAGCGTCCTGAACGATCCGGTGCACAACGCGCGGCACCAGCAGCGCCGCGAGCAGCACCGGCAGCAGAATCATCCAGTGGATCGCAAGGTTGCGCAGGTAGATGGAGGCAAGGCTCAAGGCGTCCTTGGAAAGGCCCCAGGTCGGGCTCAGGTAGTTGCTGTAGTCCCGCAGCCATTTCAGTGCCAAAGGTACATTGAGGCTTTCTGCAGATGCCTTGTTCGCTTGCGGCTCACCTGCTTCATCAGCGCGCGCGAGGCTCTGGATGACATCCAGCCGAGCCTGCTCGGCTATCGCTGTCTTCTCGTCTTCGGTGAGCTTCTGCTCTTTGTTCGTGTCCTCCGTATTCTGCGGCTCTTGGATAGCCTCACAGTTCTCGGACGATGGTTTCGACGCTGTGGTGCCTTGGGTCGGTTCCTTGTCGACCTCGTGTTTCTGCGAGGGCGCGCGCCACTCGGCATTCTCCTCTTGGCTGGCGAGCACCCTTCCGTCGCGCGGTCCCTGCGGATCGCACGACCCTTCGGTGTCCTCGCCGTCATTGGCCAATGAGCTCAGCTTGGCCTTTCTTCTCGCCTCCTCCTTTTCGATCCTGTCATTCCGCGCACGCGCAATCTGCGCAACAAACCAGGCCCCGATGTAGCCCCCGCCCGATACCGTCGACAGATAGTCGAATGTCTTCAGCCGGCCGGTTCGCGCCAGTTCCTGCAGCACACCGAGGTTGAAGGTGGCGCTGCGGATGCCGCCTCCCGAGAAGCAAAGCGCGTGAGGACCTCGATCGCCGGAGCACCCGTCTCGCTGCGGAGCTGGTGCATCGCCTAGTTCTGACTGAGATGGATCCTGACCCGCGTTGCCGCTTTCACCAATGCCGATCTGCCCGCTCATGGAACCCCCTTGCAGAATCACATCAAGTCAGGAATCACCACCACGAAGGCGCGCCCCCGCGCGCCTCAGGGCCTTACCGCACGTCAAGGCACGGCGGCTCTCTTGTCCGCCGGCAAGGCCTCGCGAATGCGGTCGTTGAGCAGCGGCGCCATGCGCGCGAAGCCCGCCTCGTTGGGGTGGATCTCGTCGTACCAGAAGGCGTCGACGTCGATACCGACAAGGGTGCTGAAGTCGGCATAACTGAAGAGACCGGGAAAGTCGGAGACGAGCCGATCCAGCACGAGGGTTCTGAAGCCGTCCAGCAGCAGCCGGCGCGCGAACAGGCGCCCGGCCTCCTTGTCGGCCAGAACATGCCGCATGACGCTCCACAGCCAGGGCCCGACGCTGCCCTTCACGAAAGCCAGCAGTCCGATGTTGGCGACGGTCAGATCGGCCTCCTGGCCGATGCGCTTCAAGGGCGCATAGGTGTGCCCGATCACGCGAAAGTGCGGACGCTGCGCCTGGACGCGCTTGGCCATCTGCAGCAGCGCACGGTAACGCCCGAGAATCCCGCCGCCCTTTCCATCGTCGAAGATGCCGGCATTCACCAGCACATCAAAGGCTTGGTCCGCGCTGATCTTTGCTGCACGCGGCGTGCTGCTTGTCCAAGCAGCGAAGACCTGCTTCAAGCGATCCGAGAGCGAGTCATTGCCGCCGGCGCTCACGATCAGCGCATCGAATTCGTTGGCAAGCAGGCGCCCTTGCAGGCTGTCCAACGCGGACGTGGAGAGCAGATCCGCGGCCAGACCACCGGGCTTGCCGAGCACGATGCCCATGCCATCGATGGGCTTGGCGCTCTGCCTGGCGAGGTTGCGGTAAAGCGGCGTGGAGAACCAGGAATCGCCCAAGTACATCAGCATTGGGCGGTGCTTCAGCAGTTTCGTGACCTCCCGGCGCTGACGGCTGTTGGGACTGCCCATCGCCTCGCGCCAGTCGATCCAGTGAGAGATCAGCTCCATGTCGACGCACCTCCGAGTCACGGCCACATCAAGGCTCGAACGTTGCCCTCCACGCGCCCACGCACAGCGCGGACACTCGGTGAACGCACGCCTCAGCCCCCATCGCGTGGTTCTGAAACCACGCCCCGGCCGAAGAGTGTCGCCAGCGAACAAAAAGTCTCACCGCATGGGCTGTGAGGTCTGTCGGTTTCCGAACGCCCGGGCGCGGGCTAGGGCAGCGCACGCGACTGGCACCCCGACCAGCGCGGGGTCAACCCGGTGTAACCCTCGCCAGCACGTGCTCTCGCAGGCTCGGCTTCAGAACGCCCGCTGTACTGGCCTAGCGCGATGCAAGCCCCTGTCGCGCTCTAGCCAACTGCTGCTCCGCCAGTGGATAGCGCTCAATCGCCAGCGCCCGCTCAAGAGCGTAGATCGCCTCCTCGTAGCGCTTCATGCGCAGCAGCGCAGCACCCAGGTTTCCGTGTGCATGTGCAGCGCTGGGGTCGATCTCAATGATGCGGCGCAGCTGCGCGAGCTCGGACTCAGGTGTGCCGTGCACGCGTTCCATTCGAGCACGTTGCCGCAACACCGAAATCCTCGCGGCGTCCGAGTCGGCCCACCGCTCAGCCTCATCAAGCTGCGTCTTCGCGCGTTGCGGATCTTTCATCTGCAGCGCAATCACGCCACGCAGCAGCCACGGCCGGTGGTGTTCCGGCTCCAGGGCGTAGGCGGTGTTGAGCGTCTCCCATGCCTGCCGCCGCTGCCCGCGCAGAATCTGCAGCCGCGCCTGGCTGCGGTAGGCACGGGCGATTGGTGGGTCTGCCTGCAATGCCCGCTGCAGCAGCCGCTCAGCCTGCGCGATGGCCTCGGGTGCATAGCTCCTGCCGCGGAAGGCATCGCCACTGCGGTAGCCCAGTGCCAGCACGAGCTCAGACGACGCCAGCGCCACCCAGGGGTCACTGGCGTCGATTTTTCGCGCACGCGATAGGTCCGCAGCAGCCTGCTCGAGCACCCCGCCGCGCAGACCTCCGCCATCCAGCTGCTCCAGTGCGGCGCGCGCATGGAACTCTGCCGAAGGCGGCGGCGGCGTCTGTTCACCACACGCCGAGAGCAGGGCCAGGGCGAACACCCATCCGCAGCGCACGAGGCTTCGGAATGCACACCACTTACCCAAAGAAGGGGCCTCGGGCATCGCTGACCTCATGAGCACAGGTTCGAAACAGGACCATCACGCAGGCGCCGGTAGCTCAGGTACAGCGGCAGCCCCATGAAAGGGAGCCACCAGGCAACAAGCAGGAACGGCTGCCACCCTTCAAGACTCGAACGGGCCGGCAGCACGATCAGGGTGGCGACCAGTATCAGCAGCGTCGAGATCAACAGTGTGCCGGCGGCGAAGACCAGCAGGAGCGTCTCAGGCGCGCTCAGCGGCGCATCCGGGGCCACCTCCGGCAGGCCCAGGAAAGGCTGGGCCAAGGTCACCGCCAGCAGCACCAACCAGGCGATCGACAGCACGTGCGCAAGTTGCGAAAGGCGTGGATAGGTGCGCAGGAACCAGCGTGCAGTGTCCATGGTGTCCATGCCGCCCGCAGCCCTACGGCAGCGGCTCAACGCGCACCGTTCCCGTGGGCGAGCGATGCAGGCGGATCGATGTTCCGGGCGTCGGGCTCGCGATCGGCGTCTGGCCGATCATGGTGACCATCACCGACGGATCCGTCTGCGCCACCGGCGCTTCCGATTCGAACGCCGCAGTCAGCACGACCAGGTAGCGGGCGTCATCATCCACCGCGAAGAAGCCATACAGATGTGCGTTCTGGTCGCCGAACAGATTGCCATCGTCGAAGCGCAGCGGCAGCGCTGCCCGGGCCAACTCGCGATGCTCAGCGTCGAGGATCAGCATCACAGGATCGAGGTACTGGCCGATCCACATGCCGTTGAAATAGGTTTTGACCCGATATCGCCGAAGGCCCGAGCCAGGCAGCTCAAAGGCCTTGAAGTAGCTGCGTCCGGAATCGAAATCGAAGACCGACGCGCGCTCGTCCAGCTTGAACTTGCTGCCTTTCGTGGGCAGCGGTTCGAACTTGAACTCGCTGATCGACGCGCAGCAGGAGCGCGCCTGGTCTAGAGAGGCGAACTGCTTGTCCACCGTCGTGGCGCAGCCGGCAAGAAGGGCACAGAACAGCAAAGCGATGACACGCAGGGGGATCATGAGAATTCGTCAGAGCAAATGGCGGGTGGATCATCAACCAGTGCCACTCCCTGAGTCCACTGAGACGGGCACGGCTGCATCTCGCGAATCCGGTCAGAGCTCACGCGGAGAGCGGCGGCGCTGCCAAGTGTTCACGCCCTGCACTCTTGCGCCGTTCAATCGCGTCGAAGCAGTTCTCCGGCTTCGTTGATCTCCACCCGCCAAGGCGTTGCCTCGGTATCGCGACGGCAGCCCTCAGCACCGCAGCGGTAGTGGTTCAACACAAGACCCGCATCGGCCTCGTCACCCGGCTCGACCATCGGAAGCAGCACCGTATCTGCTGCGGTGCCCTGCTCGATATCCTTGCAGTCGGCCCACCAGCCGGTGAGGCGCGCAGCGCGCCGACCGTGGGCTCCGTTCGCATACGGCACCAGCAGCAGGGTGGTCCAGCGCTGGCGGCGGCCGCTCTGTCCGAGTCCCTCGTGCGATAGCGCAAGGCACAGCCCCACGGTGCATCCGGTGAACCCACGCGCGCAGCGGAGAAGGGCCGATCGGCCAGTTCCAGGTCCGGCCCCGTGCCCTCGTTCACCAGATCGCTGCGCGCGCCATCGATCACGCGCAACTCTTGCGCTTCACCCACCCGCTCGACCGCGTCCACCTGCACGCTGCAGCGCGTCGGCGTGCAGCCGGGCGGCGCCGGGTCTTCGTAGTTCTCGATCTGGTGGGGGCCGCAGAGCGCTGGCGTGCAGCCCGAACGCAAGCGCAAGGATTCGATCTGAGCGAACGCGCCGCGCTCTCCGAGCACGCCCGCCAAGGGCGATCGTGTTCGTGGTTGGGGCGGCGTGGCGGCCTCTCCCTGCGCAGTCTTCGCCGAAGTGGGCAAGGTCGAAGTCGAAGTCGAGGCCGCGCAGGCCGGCGATAGTGCAGCGCAGAGCACGGCCAGTGCGAGGCGGCTTCGACAGCGGGTGATCGCCGTTCGCATCAACGTTGCTCTCGGTTGCCCGTCGCCCACGCGAGGTCCGGGCTGTAGCGCCAGAGGATGATGCCGTCGTAGGCCGCGGTGGACTCGTACTTGGAGCTCCACTGTGCTCGCAGGCGAGCGTTGTGCCTGGCAGCATGGCGCGACCGCACATCGCCCGTGCGCTCGATGCTTCGAGGTCGGGCCCGTAGTCGCGGCATTCGGCGCGGAATCCGCACAGACACGCCCCGACTCGAAGCATCAATGTACGCCTGAGGCTCGTAGATGCTCAGGGCGCCACCGCTAAACTTCAGGGTCGCCGTCATCGAGTTCCGTGAGGACGAGCATGTCGACCAGCAGTACCGCCGGCTCACCGGTGGCGTCAACGCCCCAGTAGACCGGATACGCACCGTCGCCAAAACCCGACATGGAGATGACCACGTCATCCGGGTGAGTCATGTGGAGCATCAGCGCTGCAGCCGGATCGTTCGCCGTAGCGAGCCTTTCGAACTGCTGCTCCTTGCGACGACAGGTGACCTGCAACAGGGCTTCCACGTCACTGATGAAGACGTTGCCGGCATCGACAACCACCACATGTCCTTCCTCGCCCGCGTCCGCGGGGTGCCAGCTGACGACGGCCTGCTCAGAAACCTTCATGCGCAAAGCGGCCACACGCTCGAAGGCCAACGAGATCTCAACTGGGTACAAACCTGGCGCAATGCGCCGGTCGAGCGGCGCCAGCATCGAGGAGCCGTAGCCCAGATCGCCGACAATCAGAATTCCGCTGCTGACATTTAGAGTGCCAACGTTCCGTACTTCTACCGGACTTCTTCTGCCATTGAGTTCGGCGATGCGACCTTCAGCGAAGAGTGTCGCTCCATCCAACGCAGCTTCGCACCTGGGCAACCCGCGCAGCGCGCGGTTGCAGTGGCGCGTGAGTCTCGAGTGTTCGTGCGCCGTCATGAAGGGCGCTTCGGCCGAGTCCAGGTAGGTGCGCAACCGCACGATGCGCCAATCACCTTCGACTTCACGCAAGTCGTACACGAAGTAGTGCTCAAGGTATGCCTCGGCAACATGCGTCTCGATAGCTGCCTCACGACCGTTGCGCTCGCGACGTACCAACACTCCGGTACCCGTGTCGTGACAAGGGTTGTCGCCCATCACTGCGTCCAGGCCGCTGCGCGCTTGCGCGACGAAATGTGCCGCGTCGAGGCGGGAGATCCTTGCGCGCCATGCGTCGAAGTCTCCGTCATGACGGACCTCCGCCGAAGCGGCATGCAGTCTGGCGAAGTCGGCAATGAATGCTTGCACGCGAGCTTCGGGTGTAGCCGCGGTAAGTACCCTTCCGGAAAAGAAGTCGGACATGCAGAGAGTTTCCCAAACGCATCGACGGAAGATGAGAGCCAATCTGCCCTGGCGAGGGCGCGCGGGTTGAAGGATCCCGGCGGCACTTGGAGCGCATTTTAATCGGGGCTCCGCCGCTTCAAGCAGCCTACGCACTTCAAGCAGTGCTCGGACGGGCTCAGGCTCAGACCGAGGCGCAGCAGCCCTCCGAATGAGTTGCAGGCGTTGCCGCAGCCACCTACGTGGACGGGTCGCCCACGATGTTGCCGGTCGCGCGCTCCACACCACCGATGAACAACACAGCGGCGAGCGCTGCCGGCCCCGCACCGAAGAACAGCATCATCAGCACGTACGCGAAGCCGATCTCGAACACTCCGCTCGACCAGCCCGCAGTTGGCGGGGCGATCAGGGCAGCGAGCATGGGCACGGCCAGCACCGCCACCACCAGGCTGAGCCCAGCCATCACGAAGGCACGACGCTTGCTGGTGGAAAGCTCACGCCCAGCCCACTCACACAGCAACGCGCCAGTGAGCAGGCAGGGCACCACAAAGCTGATGGATGTAATGAGGATTCCGATCACCGCCTGCGGGACTGCGATCGACATCAACAGCGCCGGAATGCCGAGAAAGAGGCCGCAGATCCAGCCGTAGGCCGCGAGCATTGATCGCAAGTAGAGCGTCACGCGGGCGCGCTGCCTATCGAGCACGAGGATGCCCGCCGTGGCGAAGGATGCCACCGGCTCATTCGAGAGTCGCCACCGCCGGTCTCATGCATCTTGATCAAGCTCAGCATTGAGCTTGGCCAGACCACAACGCAGCTGCGCTCGCAACCCATACACGAGCGCGGCAGCAAGCCCCAATGGAATACAGGCCGCGAGCGGGTCGTGCAGCATCCAGGCGATCGCTGTGAATAGCAGCAAGCTCAGCAGGATGAGGTAGATCGTCGTGGCGTAGGTGCCAAAACCGGCTCGGATCCACAACTCGCTTCGCGTAGCCGAAAGGCGCACCTCGCCATCGAACTGCGTCAACCACAGGTGCAGATTCGTCCAACGCAATCGTTGCTGCGGGCGCAGGCTGAATCGCGACTCTTGCCAATGTCCCCAGTACGGCTTTTGGGGATCATCCTCGTGATGCTTGAGCGCATTGTGTGGTGAGTGCAGACCACCGCGACGCGGCCTGGCGATGGCGTTGATCCGCGCGCGCAGCGACTCGGGGCTGCGCGAAAGTTGAGCCGTGGTTTCGATCATCGGCGCCTACTCATGTCGTCATGGGCAGGACCGCACGCAGTCGGCCAAACACGCGGCCATGACTCACCTGCACTTTTCGTAGCTCTCCTTGATCCAGCGCTCCACCGCCTTCGCGCGGCGCTCGTAGCCGCTGCGGGAGTACAGCACTTCGACGCCGGTCCGCGCCGACTCGATCTGCCGCAGATCCATCAGCAGCCATGTCTGTGGGCCCAGTGCGCCGTGCAGGGTCACGTCGATCTGCGCGCGGCCGCTGGCCTCGTCCAACTGCAGGCTGGCCTGCGTCTGCGAGGTCTGCACGCCGCTGGGCATGTAGGTCCCGCCGCTGTAGCAGCGACGCGCCTGCGTGTGGATCGCGTTGGCCACGTCGGCCAGCGCGCCCTCGACTTCAAATGTGTAGACGCCAGCAGGCTTCTCGCGCAGCGCGGCGGTGCCGCCCATGCAACCCGCCAGGGCGAAGGCCAGGGTCATCGGCAACAGGATTCGGTAGCTCACAGGCACCTCTCGAAGGGGAATGCTTGCGCGGCAAGGCGCAAAGGTGGGTTGGGGGTTGATGCGGGGGAATCACGGCGCGGCCCCCTGCGGTAGGCACCCGACGGGGCTCTACTCTCCTGGCTGCGGCTGGCGAGCTCCATGCCAGCGCAAACCCAGCGACGGCGGGTTGCTCTCATCGCTCCAGACGCCGGTGAAGGCATTGAAGTCGGAAGTGAACTTCAGGTCGAGCTGGCCTGAGCCCCAGCGATCCTTCCAGCCGCAGCGGAATTCCTGAGCCTTGAGGGGTTTGCAGTTCAACAGCACGCCTTCTTCCACGTCGTCGCCGTACTCGAACCGATAGACGCCATCGCGGCCGTCGCGGGTTTCACCGTAGAACTCGGTGACGGATGGGTACATGCCGTCGGACCAGATCTCGCCGTGGTATTCGCCGCGGGGAGCGCTTGCAGGGGCGTTGGCCGACTCGTGCTCGCTACCTGTGCACGCGGCGCTCGACAGAACGAGGGCCACGGCGATCAGCGAGGACCTGCCGCAAGAAGTCATGCGATTCATCCAGACACTCCAGAAGAAGGGTTCATCTCGGTCGGGTATGGGCGAGCGCGGCACCACGGAATGCGCCGCGAGTGCCTTGGTGCGCCGCAGGCGCACCCTACCGGATGGGATACGCCGAAGGCGCACCGTACCCGATGGGTTACGTCGCGGCGCGCCCTACCGGGTTCCATCCACAGCGGGTGCGCATCGCAGGCATTCATGCGCGCCGCGCGCGCTGCGGCCTGCCAGATGATCGACGACGGCGCGCCGTGCTTCGCGCATCTTGGCGCTGACGGCGAAGCGTATGCGCCGCGACACTCGATGCGTCGGCGGAGCGCCCTTCGGCGACGATCAGCCCGCCGCCCAAACCCGAGGCACCGCCTGGCCTCGTAGGGTGCGCGTGTCGCGCACCGACCGCCGCGAAAGTCGCGCTGTCCCGCGCCAGCACCCACCAACGCGACACGACATCGAACCCACGCCCCCCGGTGAGCCACTGATCTGAAACTCACTGCCGGATTCGTCAACCGGCACGATACCGCCGACGCGTAGGCGGTTTCCCTCAGGTTCTGCCAGGCACCCGCCCTCCGCACTCGAGACGCCCTTCGATCCATCCTTCAACCGTGGGTGCGAACCCGCGAAAGCTGTCCGGGTAGACGGTCTGCGCTTCCTCGATCGTCACGAAGCTCAGGCTGGCTGTCGACGACACCACGCGCACCGTGAGGAATGCGCTCGCGAATCCCGGCTTGGCCACCTTGGGTGCAATCTGAAGGGAGGTGCCGCCCACGCCGATGTCGTATCTCCGGATCTCGATCGTGTCGACAGCCAGGGCGCGCTTCTCGTTCCAGCAGGCCCTGGCCGCGCGCTCGACTCGATCCATGACGTCGGCGGCTGGAACGAAGAACTCCCGCTCCACGACCGGCACTGAGCGATACGTCTCATACGCCGAACATCCCGGCAGCGCGACGGCAGCGACCATGAGAAACCCGATGGAAGAAATCTTCTGAGTCAGCTTGAAGGGGATTCTTGGCATAAAGCTCAGTCCTGTTCCGTGTTGTAACGATTAAGCATGCTCGAAAAACCATCGCCAAGCACATGCTTGGGGCATGGCACGCATGGGTAAGCTCTCCCCTGATCCGGCCTCCCCCCATTGAGGTGAGCATAGACTTGCCGCCACCAACGCAGCTCGTTCACCGGCAGCGCCTCGGACACCGGAAGCATCATCCTGGGGAACTTGAGAACGGCATCCGGCAGGTCGATGAGCACTTCTTCGCCCACCACGCGCCGGAGGGACTCGTCTTCCGGCATCGCGGTGTGCTCGATCGTGATCCTCCTACCGCACTGCGTGGCCCAAGCGCACAGCAGCCGAGCGGCGGAACCGGCCTATCGCAAACGGCAGCGCGATGGTGATGTCCGCCCCTTCTGATTCTCACCCCCGGAGAGGGGCCGCATAAACTCAGGGGGAAGCGCCGGCCGCGGCCGCGGCCTCGAAGCCGTTTGCGAACAGGTCCGGGCGGGGCGCGAGCCAAGGGGCCATCCAGGCGAAGTCCTTATCGAGGCGCGAGTAGTAATCGCGATTGCCGGCATTGCCCAGGTTGCCGGTGTTCGCGCAGCTGGCGGCGCCGCCGTACAGGCCGCCGCGCAGTTCGTAGGCACCGCTGGCCGCGATGGTGAACAGGCCGGAGCCGCTGCTGCCACCCTCCGTGGTTCCACTCAGCCAGCCCACCTCATGGTTGTCCGCATCTTCCGAAAGCTTCTGGCCGGTCGAGACCATGCGGGCGTCGCCCGAGGGATGGTGAATGGCCGTGACGGCGCTGTTGCTGGACAGGGGCTGCGCGTTCCAGCCGGCGAAGAAGGCGATGGCGGGCGCCGACTGGTTCAAGCGCAGCAGCATGCCGTCGGTGCGGTGGTCCGAGCCGAGGTAGGTGGCGCCGCCTGCGAGTTGGGTCTGCATCGCCGACACGTTGCCGTTGCAGGTGGTGGCTTCGTAGTTCCAGAACGTGTTGAGCGTGTTGGCGACGGCCTGGATCTGCGAGGCAACAGGGGGCAGGCTCGTGTTGGAAGAGAAGCAGTGATTGGCGCTGTGGAACAGCGCCACCTGGGTGGCCGGATCGTTGTCTGCCACCAGGGTTCCCGTGCAGATGAAGGTGCTGCTGCCGACCACGAAGCGCATGTGCGCGACGGCATGGCGCGCGTTGGCGAAGTTGGGGCCCAGCTCGTTCAGGCGACAGACCACGTCGACGTTGCAGGCGCCGGACTCGCCCATTTTCTGCGGCAGGCGATACGGCGTCCGGCTGTCCACGATCTCGTGGCTCAAGCGCAGGAGCGAGAGCGAAGCCGGCGCCGCAGCCCCGGCGGGAACGATCACCTCGATGCGCTGCACCTCACCATCGGTGCTGGGTGTCCAGTAGAGGCCGTCATCGCCGAGCAGGCGCTGCGCCTCGGCCACCGTGGTGCTGGCCCGCGGCCGCTCCGGGCTGCGCGAGCCGCCAAAGCGCAGCTCGATCGCCGGATCCAAACCCGCAACATCGAGCCCCACGCGCAGCGCAGCGGCGCCCTCCGAGCGCACCTCCACCTGAGCCACGCGATCGCCACCGCCCGCCTCCGTCCACTGGGCAGCCAGCGCCTGGCCCTCAGGCGCAAGCGCGCGCGCCAGGCCGATCTGCACGCGCTTGAACGCGCCGTCGGCATTCCGCCGATGCAAAGCCTGGATTTCTTCCGGATGCGGCGCGGCGTAGGTGATGCGCGCGGCCTTGCTAACAGACGATGACGGCACACGCCAGACCTCCACGGCCGCCGGCTGCGTCTTGGCGAACTCGCCAGGGGCATGACGCACCGCGCTCGAATCGACAGGGCCGGCCGCAAAGCCCGCAAGGGGAATGCAGGCGATCAGCCCGAAGGCGGCAAAGCGTTTGGCATGGCGCATGGGTCGACAGGCTCCTCGGCTGCGGTGGGGCGCTGCAGGAATATACCCCCGGCGTATGGCGCAGACGTCTCAGCCTGGGACCGCGGCGTGCGTCCGTCCACCGCCGCCCCCCCTCCGCGCCGCGAGCTCCCGAATCTGCGTGAGCGAAAGGGGTCTTGTTCATTTCCTGGCTCATGCAAGTTGAACCCGGCCCCGTTACTCGGCGACCCTGGTACTCGATCGGTGAGGGACGCCGCCGCTATCCTGCGCCAGGTTTTTCGCGGTGAAGCGCCCCATGCGCTCGCCCGCGCCCTCGGAGCCCCACATGCCGCCCCTGCCACCCTCCACCCGATCCATGGATCACGTTGGCGCGCCTCCGCCCCGCGCGCGCAGTCGGAGGCGCCTGCCAGCGCTGCAGGCTCTGCTGGCGGCGCTGATGTGGCTGGGCTTGCTCACGCTGTCCGCGGCGCAGACGCTGTCCGGCAGCGTCAGCAGCACGCCGGCCAACTGTTTCGGCAGCAACAGCGGCTCCGCCACGGCCTCGGTCACTGGAGGCACGCCGCCTTACAGCTATTTCTGGAGCCCGCAGGGCGGCACGGCGGCCACGGCGACGGGTCTCACCGCGGGTGACTACAGCGTGCGGGTGACGGATTCGGTGGGCGCCACCCTGGACCTCGTCGCGACGGTGACGCAGCCGCCCCAGCTGCTGGTGAGCGTGGTCGGCACCGATGTCAGCACCTTTGGCGGCAGTGACGGCAGCGCGACCGCCACGGCCAGCGGCGGCACAGCGCCCTACAGCTATTTCTGGTCGCCGTTCGGTATCGGCCCGACCCTGAGCGGTCTCGCCGCCGGCACCTACAGCGTGTCGGTGGCCGACTTCAACAGCTGCAGCACGCAAGGCAGCGTGGTGATCAGCCAACCGACACCGCCCGCGGTCAGCACGGCGATTCCGAACTCGGTCAGCGCACGCTCCGCGGTGCTGGGCGGCACGGTCACCAGCGAGGGCAGCACGGCGGTCAGCGAGCGCGGCGTGGTGTTCAGCCACACGCAGTCGACGCCGACCCTGCAGGATGAGCGCGTCGCCATGGGCAGCGGCCCCGGCAGCTTCGCCGAAACCGTAGTCCTTGAGCCGAACAGCACCTACGCCCTGCGCGCCTACGCGATCAGCCCGGCGGCGACGGTCTACGGCGAGACCCGCAGCTTCAGCACGCCGTCGGAGCTGTTCGGCACCATCACGGTAGTGAACGGGGTCTCCTGCTTCGGCGGCAGCAACGGTCGCCTGCGGGTGAACGCCAGTGGGGGCGTGCCGCCCTACAGCTACCTGTGGTCGCCCGGCGGCAGCACCGCCGTGGAGATCTCCGGACGCCCGGCCGGCAGCTACAGCGTGGAGGTCAGCGATGCGATCGGACAAAGCCTGTCGCTCTCGACCGTGCTCACGCAGCCGCCGCAGCTGCGGATCGACAGCATCCTGAGCATCGAGACCAGCAGCCCGCAGGCCTTCGACGGCCGTCTGATCGCCAACGTCAGCGGCGGCACGCCGCCCTACTTCTACAACTGGTCGCCCGCAGGCGGGACTGGCGCGACCACGGGGCTGCTCGGGGTCGGTACGTACACGGTGAACGTGGGCGACGACTTCAACTGCGCCACCTCGGCGAGCGAGAGCCTGCGCTCCGCAGCGCCCGCCGGTGCGCCCGAGGTGGACACGGCGCCGCCCGGAAACATCACGCAGACCAGCGCCCAACTCGGCGGTGTCGTGGTCGCGGAGGGCGACGCCGCCGTCAGCGAGCGCGGGCTCGTGTACAGCACGGTGCGCACGCCCACCGTGCTCGACCCCCAGGTCGCACTCGGCAGCGGCATCGGTGCCTACGCCACGACCGTGAGCGGCCTGCAGCCCGGCGCCCTGTACTACGTGCGCGCTTACGCCAGCAACGCTGTCGGCACGCGTTACGGCAGCCAGCAGAGCTTCCGCACCCTGGCCACACCGGCCGCACCGCTGATCGGCACTGCCACAGCCGACGACGGTGCGGCGATGCTTGCATTCACCCCACCCGCGGAATCGGGCAGTAGTGCGATCTCCGGCTACGTCGTGCAGATCGAACCGGGCGGCCGCGAGCTCGAATGCAGCGCCCCGCCCTGCCAGATCGATGCGCTGCAGAACGGAAGCAGCTACGCCTTCCGCGCGATCGCGGTGAATGCCGCCGGCCGCGGGCCGGCCTCGGAGCTTTCGAACAGCGTGATTCCCGCGGGCGTGCCCGGTGTCCCCACCGGCCTGCGCGCGGTGGCCTCCAACGGCGCCGCTGAACTGCGCTTCGCGCCGCCCGCAGACACTGGCGGCAGCGCGCTGACGGGCTATGCGATCGAGATTCTTCCCACCGGCGACACCCGCGTCTGCGCAGCCGCGCCCTGCCGCATCGAAGGCCTGCAGAACCAGACCGCCTATCGCTTCACGGCGGCCGCCATCAACACCGCGCGCACCGGCCCGGCGACTGCGCCCTCCAATGCGGTGACGCCCGCCAGCGCGGGCGCCGAACTGGTGCTCTCCGCCGCGCGCGCATCGCCGCGAAACACCATGGCCTCACGACTGGAATACCGCGTACACATCGACAACCACGGGCCGGACGCCGTGCAAGCGCTCGGCGCGCGTCTGCCGCTGCTGCTCGGGCTCGACGATGTGCTGTGGTCGTGCAGCGGCATGACCCCCGACGCGTGCACGCCCGATGCCGGCGGCCAGCCCGTCAGCACCGCGCTGGCGCTGGCCGCGGGCGAGAGCGCGGTGATCGCGCTCAGCGGCGTGCCCGCGCCGGAAGCGCTGTTCATCGAGTTCGAAGCGCGCCTCGATCCGCCCGCCGGGCTACTGCTCAACGGCGGCCACCCGCTGCGGCTGCGGTTTATCGATGCGGCGGATGAGCGTGGGTTGTTGCGGAGTGGGTTTGAGTAGGGCGCTCGTCGCAGGTCGGAAAGCCCGGCGGCGTGAGCGGGAAGCCAGGGGAACGCGTTACAGCCCGATCAGCAGAGGAGGCAGGCCACTCCCCACCAGCCAAGGTCGAAACTGCCCATCCGCCGATGCAAACATAGGCGTGTCAGCGGCACCTCACGTGGTCGCTTGTCCGCCTTGAGGATCTCGGTGAAAGTGCACTCTGACCCCTGTTTCTCCTGTTTCTCCCGGCCAGCACCTAGAACAAGCGCCAAGAAATGTTCTCCCACACCGTGTAGCTGGTGTTGCTGCCCTGATGCCCGCGGTAGTTGAGGCCGATCCGATACGTCATGTGCATCCACTGCGGCGCACCTGGCGGAGCTCGCAGTGAAATCTCGAGGGCCGAGCCCTCAGCGATCGTTTCGCCCCTTTGGAGACCGACCCAGTACGGGCGGTAACCATTCGCAAGATAGCTCCACCAGACATAGCCAACGACAACATCACCGTCAACCGCGGTAATCCGATAGCGCGCGAGCTCATGTTCCCGATCGGGAGCAGGCGGCCGCAGCCTCACATCCATTCGGTACGGGATGATGACATCGCCCCAGTACGGCTGGGATGCATCAGTCTCAAGCTTCTCGACCTTGGGAACGCCCAGCTCAAGCTCACGCATATCACAGCTGCTTCTCGCCGTCGCGCCTCCCAAAGTGGTCGCGAGGCGCGTCATTTCGAGCTCAGCCCGCAAGCTGCCTGCAGGCGTGTAGCTCACGCGGATACGCTCGCAGGAGATGCCTTCGATCCTTACGACGCCCCATGGCTCTCGTTGCACCGTACTCGGGTCAAGGTCACGGCCATGACGCCCACCTTGCGTGCGGATCACATCGACGAATGCGAACCCGTTGCGATACTCGCCCGCTCCCACGAGGTACAGCGGGGAACCATCGTCCGCGTAGGTGAACCAATACAGATGCAACTGATCAGGACGCCCGGGCTCAGGAAAGGCCACCTGCTCGATAACAAGCCCCTGCCCCGATCGCTCGGCATCCCACCAAGTTCCCGTCAACCCATCCGGTGCAGCTGGCCCCGGAGAAGTCTGATTGGCGTGTGCAGAGGTGCCGGCGAATACCAGGAGCGACAGCAAAAGGCGTAGCAGAAAGTTCATGGGATAGATCCAGAAAGGCACGGGCCAGACGTCAGTCAGCACTGCCACAGCCAGCGGCGACGCGGCGACGCGGCGACGCGGCGACGCGGCGCGCGGAGTCTAGGTTCATACAAGGCCGGAAGCAATCAAGGGGCCTGGGGCAGCCTGCACCTGGTGGGGAACACGGGCATCGCACGGCGTCGACGCTCTCACGATGCAGCTCAACCGCGGGCACCGCCTCGCGAAGCTCGGTGAGTGCGGCAGTTGGCGCCCCCCTCGCGACGCCAGCTCTGCAGCAGACGCTGCACCGCAAGCAGCAGGAAGTCGCCGCCGCCGAAGGGGGGCTCCAGCAAGCGCAGGCGATGCAGAGCGCGATCAGCGGTGTAGCCACAGAGGGAGATGGCCGCCGCGACCTCGGGCCGGGTGAACACTGCCCCACGCTCGATCTCGCCGTCGGCGGCGAGAGATTCCAGCGCAGCGGCGACGTCCGGGGCGCAGAAGGAGGAGCCTAGTGGGTCGAAGAGGGAAGTCATGAAGCGAGGGTGGCTGGCCGGAGGAGATCAGGCAAGCGGTGAGGAGATCAACAGGCGTTGCAATGCTGCGGCCCGAAGAGGTGCTACGAAGCTAGCCCTGCCCCCATCACTCGCTGCTTGGGCTCGACGATGTGCTGTGGTCGTGCAGCGGCATGACCCCCGACGCGTGCACGCCCGATGCCGGCGGCCAGCCCGTCAGCACCGCGCTGGCGCTGGCCGCGGGCGAGAGCGCGGTGATTGCGCTCAGCGGCGTCCCCACGCCGGAAGCGCTGTTCATCGAGTTCGAAGCGCGCCTCGACCCACCTGCCGGACTGCCGCTCAACGGCGGCCATCCGCTGCGGCTGCGTTTTATCGATGCGGCGGATGAGCGCGGGTTGCTGCGGAGTGGGTTTGAGTAGGGGTGGTCGTCGCCTGTCGCTGAACCCAGCGGCGCGATCGGGAAGCCAAGGGATCGCCGATTCCACCATCGACTTCGAAACACTAACGCGCATTCGCATCTCGGAGGACCGCGTTGATCCGAGGCGTAAGGGCTTGAACCATGCGGAACGTGACTTCTGCGAGCGTCTTCAGCCAGCCGGCATCAGGCTTCTCAAGAAGCGCATCGTGAAATTCCAAGCTCTCCCAGGCGAGTCTCCTGCCGGAGCCTCCTGCACCCGATGTCTGAAGCGTAAGCGGACGTCCGATCTCCTTTGCGATCGAGTCAAGCTGCCCGGACAGCACGTCGAAGAGCTCGTCCGCAAGCGCAAAGCTCCTTGAAGTCGCGAAGTACACGCCAGCCACGCCTCGCGTACTTGAGACAAAGGCACTGACCCAGCAGGAGCTCGCAGTTGGAGGCATTGCGAAGAACTGGTTCGTGGAAATGGTGGGTGCGAGCACTCGGAAAGAGGCATCAAGCAACGTCATTTCCTTTAGGAACGCGGACCAGAAGGATCTGTAGCGAGCGCGTTGGGCATCAAGCCCAGAGGGGTCAACGCATGGATCAGAGCTAGTCGGCTCTGCAAGTTCTACCGGCTCACCATTCATGAGCAAGATGGATCGCTCGAGAATCTCGGTCCGAGCGAGCACGCGTGGCTGCAGAAGGATTTCATCGGCCGAGAGCCGGTAAGCGGCCATCTCGACCAGCGAAAGTTTGAATCGAGCGTGCCCGACGCGCTCAAGCAGCGTCACCAGTGACTCGGCATCCTGACGGATGCCGTCACCCGCAATTATCAGAAGGAAGTCACCCCGCCTGAGGCTGAGGGACAACGCGTCTACGTACCGTGCTTCGTCGATTTCAGGGCAAGTTTGCTGGACCAGCCGCATGACCGAGCCGGGGGCCTCCTTTCTGACCAGGGAGACACGGGCATCGAGGTCCTCGAAACTCCAGCGGGTCAGTTGCGCTGCATAGTCGAGGATCTGCGCCACCACCTCGCGCCTCGCCTGCGGATTGCGCCAAAGCTTGGTCTCGACCAGCACGAGACGTCCCGAGGACGTTGCGTAAAGAATGTCGATACGACCACTGTCGGTGTGGAGCTCGGTACAGAGTGGAATCAACGTGCCATATGAAGCGTCGATGTCGGCGACGGGAAGCGACTGAGGATTCGCGAACAGCGATTCCTGGAAGGTCTTCTCGGCGATCTGATCGCCGCTGGACGGCGAGAGCTGTATCCGCTCAAGCAGCCTGCAAGGAGTGCCCTGGCGTAGCACGATGGGCAAGCTGTATGCGCTCATTCCGATCCCCGGGTAGTTAAGTGATAGCTCTCGCCGAACTTGATGGCACGGGCTATGTCCGCTCTTCCCGCCCGCTCTTCCCGCCCACTCACCCCACCGCCGCAACCATCCGCCCCGCAAACTCCCGAAACAGCGACCGCAAGCTCGTCGCCTCCGACAGCGCGCGATGTTCGCGGCTGTCGCGCTGCGTGAGTTCGAGCGCGGCAGCGGCGTAGAGCTGCCGCTCGACCAGGCGTTCGCAGAGGATCTGGTAGCGCTGGGCGTAGCTGGCGTTGCGAAATTCGTCGAACACGCGGTAGTGCGGTTCCTGAACTTTCACCGGCGTGGTGGATGCCGGGCAGTCTTCCAGCAGCATCAGCCAGCCGAGGAAGGGTGGACGTGGGTCGCTGCGTAGGCTGGGGTTGAGCAGGGCGGGATCGGTGTCCGCTTGGTCTCGGCCGTAGTCGGCCTCGCCTGCCGTGGGTTCGGCGATGCCGCTGCGGCGCGGGCGGTGCGGGCCGTCGCTGAAGGCGTGGTGGTGATGGGCCACCCACAGGTCGGCGGCTGAGCCGATGACCTCCTCGCTGCGATTGTTCAAGTTGTTACCGAAGCTGCCCACCTGCGACTTGAACTCGAACACTGCAAGCAGGCGGCGCTGGTGGATGACCAGCACGTCCCAGTTCTTGGTGGCACGAAAGAAGCCCGGCAGCACCACGTCGCGCATGCCGGCATACACGCACTCCGGCGACAGGCCGCAGTGCTGGACGACCTCGCGCACGAGCTGGGCGAAGCCGAGCATGTTCTTGCCGCCGACCACGGAATCCCGGCTGCCGCCCTGACTGCGTTCGATCACCGCGCCGGTGCGCGTCTTCCAGAACGCCTGCACCGCATCACCAATCCGCGCATCGAAGCCCTCGGGCAGCAGTTGGATCTTCATGCGGCCGCCTTGCGCTTGGCGCGTCCGGTCACCTGCGCCTCTTCAGCGATGCGTCGTACCAGCCGGCCTTCGTCCGCGCTCAGGCCAAACAGCTCGAACACGGGTGCGTCCAGCGCATCGGGGTTGGCCTCATCGGCGGCGGCCCGCAGGCGCGCGCGCAGCGCGTCCGGCACCTGCTTCCAGTGCGGCAGCCGCAAGCGGCGCAGGTACTGTGCCTGGAAGCGCAGGAAACCACCGGCCATGCGCGTGCAGTAGGTCGCCACGATCATCACGCTCAGCGACGAGCGCATCACGCAGCGCAGGGCGCGCAGATCCCACTCGCGGGAGGTGATGAAGTACAGATTGTGGTGCGGGTAATAGTGGCCTTCGTCCAGCACGAACACCGCCTCGCCCTTAATGTCCGGCACCAGCAGCTTGGGCTGCTGCACCAGCTCGGGGTAGATGCGGTCGATGGTGCGGTACCAGCCCTCGCCGCTGCGCGCGGCGACATGACGGCCGGCCACGGCTTCGTAGTGCTTGTACAGATATGCCGCGAAGCGCGGATAGCGCTCAAGATCGGCCAGCGTGCCGTCGGCCTCGAAGGGGTTCAGCACGCCACGGCCGCGCCAATCGATGCGGCCGTCCACCAAGTCACGCGCCATCGCCAGCGGCAGCTTGCGCTCGGGCTCGACCGGCAGCGCGTCGAAGTCATCGATGAACACGCGGTCGCAGCCAGTGGCCACGCCAATGCCGACCTTGCAGCCAGCGTCTTCCAGCGCAGGGAACTGCGACTCCAGCCGGCGCAGCAGGCGCAGGCGCGGCACGTCGTCGAGCAGCCAGGGCGATTCGCCGCCTTGGGCCAGGTCGACTTCATCGACGCCGCTCTCCACTGCATCCGCCAACAGGCTCTGCGCCACGCTCGCCAGCCCGTGCTGCTGCAGCGCTTCGGCGGTGGCGACGCGGGTGGGGGCGGCGCGCATCTTGGCGGTGCGCGGGCGCTCAATCACGGTGATGGCCGGGTAGGCGATCACCTCGGTGTGGAAGGCATCGACGTTCTCCATATCGATGTAATGCAGCAGCGCAAAGCCGCCGCTGATCTTTGCGCGCAGCGGTCCGCCATAGCGGTTCTTCACCCAGCGGTTGGCGCAGATGAAACCCAGCCGCCCGCCCGGCGCCAACAGATCCAGCGCGCGCTCGTAGAAGGGCACGTAGAGGTCAGCGCGATCGAACAGGGTGCGATAGCGCTGCCGATACTCGGCCAGCAGCGGCGCGGGGATGCGCTCCTGCCGCACATAGGGCGGGTTGCCCACCACGACATCGAACTCGCTTGGCAGCGCCGTCATCAGGAAGTCGTCGCAGATCAGCCAGGCCGCGCACAGGGCATCTGCATCGGCGCGCGCGATGCCGGCATCGCAGAGCAGCGCAATCAGACGCGCACGCACGGCGTCGACGCTCTCGCGATGCAGTTCCACCGCGCGCACGGCTTCGCGAAGCTCGGCGAGCGCGGTAGTTGGCGAACCACCCTCGCGATGCCAGCTCTGCAGCAGACGCGACACCGCCAGCAGCAGGAAGTCACCGCCGCCAAAGGAAGGCTCAAGCAAGCGCATGCGATGCAGGGCGCGGTCGGCGGTGTAGCCGCAGAGATCGAGGATGGCCGCCGCGACCTCGGGCCGGGTGAACACCGCGCCGCGCTCCACTTCGCTTTCGGCGGCGAGCGATTCCAGCGCGGCGGAGACGTCCGGGGTGCGGAAGGCGGGGCCTAGTGGGTCGAAGAGGGAGGTCATGTGGCGAGGGTGGCGGGATGGGAGAGATCAGGCAAGCGGGAACTGGAGCTCAACACGCGCGGCAATGGTACGAGTCGAAACCATGTCGACAAGATAGCCTCCCCCCTCTTCTCCCTCTGCATGCTCGCGTCACTCGGATGAGGGGAGCAGAGGATCCGCAGCGTACGGATTGGGCAGTTGGGTGACGACCAGCATGTCGACCAGCAGCACCGCCGGGTCGCCAGCGGCATCGAGACCCCAGTAGACCGGGTAGGCGCCGTCGCCATAGCCGGAACTCGCAACAACCGCATCGTCGGGTTCGCTCAGGTGGAGCATCAGCGCGCCTGCCATGTCCGGATCATTCGCGAGCTTGTCGAACTCCGAGTCCTTGTGGCGCGTGGTGACAGCCAAAAGCGCATCCACATCGCTGATGAACACGTTGCCCGCATCGACCCCCACCACGTGTCCGTAGCCTCCCCCATCGGCCGGATGCCAACGGACTACGGGTTGGTCGGAAACCCGTAGGCGCATTGCTGCGACGCGTTCGAAGGCCACCGAAACGTCGATTGCATATTCGCCGGGCGAGATGCGCAGGGAAAGCGGTTGCAGCATTGTGGAGTCGTAGCCGAGGTCTCCGACGACCAGAATGCCGCTCCCTACCTTCAGCGTGCCGACGCGACGCACTTCGATCACGCTGCTCTGCCCTTCGACTTCCGTAAGGCGACCATTGGAGAAAAGAGCCTCTCCGTCCAGACCAGCCTCATCCTCGGGCAACGGCCCCAGCGCCGGCGCATGCTCCTGCCTGAATCGCGCCCGTTCCTGCTCTGACAGGAACGGCTCTTCAGCGGAAGCCAGAAAGGAGCGCAGCCGAACGATGCGCCAGTCACCATCACGCTCTCTCAGCTCGTACTCGTAGTACCGAGCCGGCATCGCATCAAGTAGAGCCGTCTCGATTACCGCCCCGTGGCCGTCTCGCTCGCTGCGGATGATCGTCTCCTTGGGCAGATGGTCGCTCAGCGTTCCATCCAGCCCACTCCGCCCCCCTTCGACGAAGTGGATCCTGTCCAGGCGACGAACAGCCGCGCTCCATTGCTCGAAGTCCGTGCGCCTGCGCAGGTCCGCTGACGCGGCGTGCAACTTGGCAAAATCGGCGATGAAGGCCTGTACGCGCGCCTCAGGCGTAGACGCGTGGCTGGCGGCTCCGAAGAAGGCGGTCGACACCAGGACTGCGGCTCGCGTGAAGATGTCAGAAATTCGCATGGATTCCGATCATTGGTGAGGTAAGGGACACGTTATCAGCGCCCAACAAAAGCAGAACCGCTGCGCGCGGCATGAATCCACCCCTGGTGCTCGCCACATCAAATAACCATTCGCTGCCGGAACGCATCGATCCAAGTCGCGATCTAATGCTCGCGCGTGGAAAATGAACCTGACCCCATTCTTGTCCAGCCACATGAAGCCATCCAGGCCCCGTACCGGAAACCCGTCCAACGCATCCGACACCTGCCGCGCAAGCGATCGCACATGCGCCTCGGGGGCAACACCTGACCAACTGGCGTACAGCACCACTTCGCGCACTTCAGGTTTGAAGCTCGTCCGCAGCCCCGTCGTCAAAGCTTCGATGGTAAGGATGCGGCCATCCCCGCTGTAAAAGCGCCAAGGGCTTGATGCCACGAGCACACTGAACTCGTGAGGCGGGCTATCGATGTGCTCGGCATACGCATTCACCGCATCGCGGCCGTACCGGCAGCCCTCGCCGTTTTCAGGGCAGGTCGGCACAGCCAGCATGCCCTCCAGGCGCAGGCCGTGACTGCAGCTGCCGCCTGGAGATGTCGTTGTTCCATCGGAAGAAGGGGCAGGATCGCCCGACCGTTCCATCGGCAGCTCCCGCGCAACGTGTTCTGCGCGGCGCACCTCGGTATGTGCACAGGCCGCTAGCAGCAGCGCGCACAGCGGGCCGAGCAACTGCACACAGCCGAACGGTACTGCCCCGCGCAGGCGGGGGTACGAGCGGTCAGCAGGTAGATACGAGAGGTGCGAACCGCGATCGTGCATGCAAGAAGATTCCCGAGTACAGAACAACGCGCGTCACTCGCATTGAACGATCCTACATTGATGCAAGCCCCTGTCGCGCTCTAGCCAACTGCTGCTCCGCCAGTGGATAGCGCTCAATCGCCAGCGCCCGCTCAAGAGCGTAGATCGCCTCCTCGTAGCGCTTCATGCGCAGCAGCGCAGCACCCAGGTTTCCGTGTGCATGTGCAGCGCTGGGGTCGATCTCAATGATGCGGCGCAGCTGCGCGAGCTCGGACTCAGGTGTGCCGTGCACGCGTTCCATTCGAGCACGTTGCCGCAACACCGAAATCCTCGCGGCGTCCGAGTCGGCCCACCGCTCAGCCTCATCAAGCTGCGTCTTCGCGCGCTGCGGATCCTTCATCTGCAGAGCGATCACCCCACGCAGCAGCCAGGGCCGGTGGTGTTCCGGCTGCAGGGTGTATGCGGTGTTGAGCGTCTCCCACGCCTGCCGCCTCTGTCCGCGCAGAATCTGCAGACGCGCCTGGGCGAGAAAAGCGCGGGCGACCGGCGGCTCTGCCTGCAAGGCCGGCTGCAGCAGCTGCTCAGCATGGGTGATGGCCTCCGGTGCATAACTCCTGCCGCGGAAGGCGTCGCCACTGCGATAGCCCAATGCGAGCACGAGTTCTGCTGAGGCGACCGCCACCCAGGGGTCGTTGGCGTCGATCTGCCGCGCCCGCGATACGTCCGCGGCGGCCTGCTCCAGCACCCCGCCACGCAGGCCTCCGGCATCCAGCCGCTCCAGTGCGGCGCGCGCGTGGTCTTCCGCCGAAGGCGCTGGTGCCTGTTCAGCGCAGGCCGAAAGCACAAGAAGCGCGAACAGCCATCCGCAGCGCACGATGCTTCGCGCCGCACACCAACGCCGCAAAAATGAAGTCATCGTCATCGAGGGTGTCTCAACGGTGCAGTTTCGGGACAGCGCCATGGCGAAGGCGTCGGTGGCTCATATGCAGCGGCAGCCACACCAGGAACCAGCAAGCGCGAAAGGGTCGGACACGTTTCCATACTCATGGAGAATGAATCTGGCCGAATTTTCCCTGAGGCGCCACGGCTGGCACGCACCGTGCCGAGGTGAGCCTCGCCACGCGCGCGGGTCGGCCGCTGCTGTCCTAGCCTCATCGACGCGGCTGCGGATCCAGCGCCTGCACCAGACGGCCAGCGGCGTGATCGAACATGGGCTGTAGCGCCGCCTCGATCCTCGGGATCGTCGCAGCATCGAGCTCCGCGGCCTCGATCGGGGTGTACTCGCGCACGCCGGCCGCGCCTACAACAGCGAGGCTCCCGGCCTGCAGCCCATAGCCCCAGAGGAAGGCGTAGGCATGCGGCAGGTCATCGCCCAGCACTCGACGGGTGTAGAGGCCATGACCCTCAACGATCACCGTGGACTGGCCGATCGGGTCCTGCCACGCCGAGGACTCGACCACCCAAAGCACATCCAGCCCACGCGACTGCATCAGCTCGCGCAGCGCGGCAGCGTATTCCTCACGCACGCTGTAAGTGCTCCAGCGCATCGAGACGAAGCGCTTCTCGGCCTCGGCCAGTTCAGGCGGCAGCTCGACCGGCACCAGCTCCACACCGCGCGCCTGCAGCGCCTCGCCGAGCCTCTGCGCCAGATACTCCGGCGCCCGCAGCTGCTGCGGCTCCACCCGCTTGGCCTCATTGCCGAATATCGTCACGCCGACGTGGCTGTGCGTGAGCTGTGGCTGGACGAGGTTGACCAGGCCGACGCGATTCGCCACGGCCGGGCCCGTCGGCACCGGGCTGGTGGTGGCGCATGCAGCGAGTGCGAACAGGCTGAGGACGAGCAAACCGCGGGCGAAGAAGTGCATGGCGTCAGGGTCTCGGGTAGCGAGGTCAGGGGAAAGTGGTGGCAGAGCGCGCAACAGACCCACTCGTAGAACGGAGTGGAGATCGATCAAGCAAGGGACCGGACAAAGCGCTGCGCCACGCAGGGCGGTTCGATGCGGGCGAGGCCTCGCGCGTGATAGGGACGAAGGGCCGCATCAGAGACACAGCCCCACGGCGTGCACGGCTTCGTGCAAATCAGCGAGCGACGAGGCCGACGTGCCGCTCTCGCGACGCCAGCGCTGCAGCAGACGCGCACCGCCAGCAGGAAGTCGCCGCCGCCAAAGGAGGGCTCCGACAGGCGCAGACGATGCAGCGCTCGGTCGGCGGTGTAGCCGCAGAGATCGAGGATGGTCGCCGCGACTTCGGGCCGGGTGAACACCGCCCCGCGATCGACTTCGCGCTCGGTCCCGAACGAGTCCAGCGCGGCGGAGACGTCCGGGGCGCGGGAGGTGGGGCCTAGGGGGTCGAAGAGGGAGGGCATGAGCACTGGTCAACCATGTCTAGGCGAGCTCAGGGTCGCGTGACCTTGATCTCGTTCACGCGAGCAAGAGCGCCACTTTTTCCTTGATAATCAATGCCATATAGAACTCAACAGAAACTCGACACGTTGCATTCTCTGAGCTATACAATGGCCGAGCCGCTTGGGGAGAACATTCATGTCAAAGCGAAAGTCTAGCAACTTGACCGACACCCCATCCTCTGAGGGCCAACAGGTACTGCAGTTGGAGCTTAGTCTGGCCCCGAAATCGGCTTCGATACTTTGCTTTTCGGAGAAGACTCGCTCTCAGACTAGCAAGTACGACGATGCCACTCGCAGGTTGCTAGAGTTTGCGGCTCGCCTGCCTCAAAGCTGAATCATGAGCTAAACTCCCGGAGCGCAATTCTCTTGGGGGTGTTATGGCGCGACTTAAGGCAGTCAGCAAGACTCCGACTCTAAATCAAGCTTCCGCGCAGACTTCGCGAGACGCCAGATCTGAGACGCAAGCGCGGCGCTCGGAGGAACTTGTGTTTGCTCTGACCGGACCTGTTGGGTGCGGCCTCAAGGACGTTCGTGCAGTACTCGAGCAGGTCTTGAGGGACCTTGGGTACGACGTAGTCACCGTTAAGGTTACCGCTCGCTTTTCGGATCTGGCTAGAAGTTTTCTTGTTTCCGACAACACAGTTGAAGCAGTTGGTGAGTTTGACCGGATCACAAAGTATCAAGATCTGGGAAATGTCCTGCGTCAGCGCGTCGGCGATGACTTAGGTGCTCAGGTAGCTATTAGCGCTATCAGCCTTGATCGGGCAACAAAACACGAAGGGGTCGACATTGAGTCCATTCGGCCGGGCCGCGTTGCATACATAATCGACCAGCTGAAGAATCCCAAAGAAGCCTATCTACTTAAGGAAGTCTACGGAAATCTTTTCTATCTTGTCGGCGTTTTGGCAGGCTACGAAAGGAGACGCCAAAATCTGGTTAGACACATGTCCGGACCTCAGGCGGAGGCTCTGATCGATCGCGACAGAGCTGAAGAGGGTGGCGGTGGGCAACAACTTGAGAAAACTCTTAAGTTTGCGGACTTCTTCGTAAGAAACTCCCACAACAACTCCGAAGATCTGGAACGTCCAATCCGACGCTTTGTGGAGCTTCTTCATGGGCGGAACGGGATCAGCCCAACACTAGTTGAGCGGGGGATGTACGCAGCTTTCAGTGCAGGTCTCCGATCAGCCTGCCTATCACGGCAGGTGGGCGCTTCCATCCTCGACCCCGCGGGGAACATATTGTCAACTGGATGCAACGACGTTCCTCAAGCTGGTGGTGGGCTCTACGGCCTCTCCACGACAGATCATCGCTGCGTCTTCAAGGAAGGAGGGGTCTGCTTTAACGACAGGCACAAAGATCAACTTCGAGATCAAATCGTCGAAGTTCTTGAGTCCACGGGGCAACTTGATCGCTCAACCGCCGTTTCGGTAGCACAGAAGGTACGATCAGACACAAGACTGAAGGACTTGATTGAATTCTCGCGAGCAGTTCACGCAGAAATGGATGCCTTGATTTCGGTAGCACGCAAAGGCGGCGCAGGCGTTGGAGGCTCGATTCTCTTTACAACGACGTACCCCTGTCATAACTGCGCTCGCCACATTATTGCAGCGGGGATCTCGGCCGTTTACTTTATTGAGCCTTACGGGAAAAGCTTGGCGAGGGAGCTCCATGACGACGCCATCACCCATGACAGCGATGGAGTTCCTGAGCCGAGCTGCGATAAGCGTGTTGCATTCTTGCACTTCGAAGGAGTAGCACCGCGGAGATTTTCGGATTTATTCAACGCTACGGAGTCCCGAAAGGATGAATCTGGTCTAGCAACTCGGTTCACACGAGCTTCCGCACAGCAAAAGACCCCTGAGTTTCTTGACAATTATCGCCAACTCGAATCAAGAGTCTTTCAGCGTCTTGAAAAGCTAAAAGAAACTGTCACGCCCAAGCCCCCCAAGGGATGAAAACCTCTCGAAAATAGTTTCGCACCAGCCAGTGAGCGTTGTCAGACTCATTTCCTAACTCACAGATAATTAATCCGACCCCATTCTCATGTTGTCGGCCCTGTTGACACGGGTGGCGCAATGGTTACCACTGATTTTGTTTCTGACCTTTCCTTTCATGCTTCTGAGACATGAACAAGTCCCGCGAACTTCTCAAATCCCGCACGAGTTCGCCGGCTGAATCCATGCGAGGCTCGAAACTCGGGATAAAGAAAACCCAATGATTTCGTCATGAAGTCAGTGCCAGAGCTAAATGCTTCTGGGTACTCCTTGGAAAGCGCCTCCACCGCAGGAGCAGCACGACGAAGCGCGAGCTCGATAACATCATCGAGAAGCCCCGCCGCCGAGAGGCCCGCCTTCTCCATATCGATCAGCATCCTTGCCTGGAGCTGCATGTCTACGGGCAGTGCGGGAAAACACCTTCTGGAGAGATTTGAGACGCGGGTCATTAGATTTTCGCTTGCCCCTGGCCCACCCGACTCTGAATCTCTCAGCTCAGACTCCAACGAATCGAGCGCAACTATTAGCTCCACAGCTTGGAGAAGAGAACCACCATCGCTTTCAAGCTTAGAAAGTAAACCACTCGATCTGAAAGCGGCTACTAACGATTTTGCTCTATCCGGAACTGCAAGGTTAGCCCTATTGAGTGTCTGCGCTAATTCCGTTACTCGCTGGTGACGCAGCCGCAACTCGCCGATCTCCTCTTGCTTTCGTGCAACATCTTGAAGGAGCTTGGCTTTTTCCTCTTGAATCGCTGCAACCGCTATCTTCTGTTCTAAAGACGCTTCGGCCGCCGCGTTCAACTGCGTCCTGAGCCCTTCCAGCTCACTAAGGTTGTCCGACGCCAGGTCCATTAGCTCGGCGTTTCTTTTCTCAAACTCCAACTTTAGCCTTATATACTCGGCGGGCGAGCGCCACGTCTGGCGTTCAAATCTCCGCTCGATCCACCGCGAGCCTAGTCCATAGAGCTCACGAACCGACAAAAACAGCGCGGAAAGGAGATAAAAGACCACCGCAACGATGAACGCAATCCAGATCGGATGCCCTACCAGATTCGCAAAGCTAAGGTATCCTCCTTCAGCGAGGTAGGCCAACCTTTCGGCTGCCTTCTGTTCCGAAAAGAGAAGAATGAAGAGCGCCTTCCAATTCACACCAAGCCATGAAACAAGAAAGGCGCCCGAAAACGGACTCTTAAACCGCTCATCAAAGTGGGAGCGCAATGACTCATTCAGGCTTGCGAAAAAGCCAAGGCGTTCGTCACTCATTGCCCACCCCCAACACCAAAAACCACGAGCAGCGACAGTTACAACCGCTCCCACATCACTGCAATCCAAGCCAGCTCAGAGTCCACAAGATCCAGCACATCCTGAGGCGACGATGACGCATGGAAAAGCTTGGATCGACGCACATCGAGCACAGACATCGTTGTTGACGCCGGAACCTGCGCTCTGAGAGTGGCCTCCATTAAGCTGCAAATTACTGAAGCGCCTGACTTGCTCAGCTCGGACTCGCCTCGCAGATAAAGCTTGATTACATGAGGATGTCCGTTTACTTCAAGCCCGAGCTCGGGGTTCACAGAAACCGCCACCCCGTTCGACTCGTACATCGAAGCGGGGGGAGCGAAGTAGGTCAGTTGCTGCCGCCCCCACCATTTCGCGTATCCAGCCACGGTTTTCAGGTAGCCGTCGATCTTCTTTGGATCGGTAGGCGTACCTATGGCTGTAGCTAATCCCGAGCGAGGGCCGTTGGCTTTGTGGTGGGAGATCAACCGATCTCGGAAACTTTTATAGTAATCACTCGCGACACCATAGTCCCCACGGAACTTGACTTGGCGAAGTTTTGTCTTCTTCTGCAAGGCAACTTTCGAGACAAGATCAATAAGATCGGTCAAGGAGACTCTGGGCACGCCGAACTCCAATAGTCATTACAGGTCCGCAAATCAGACGCCCCCGCGGTGATCCTCACCCACACTTCGAATACCCACAATTCAAACACGTCTGACACCCATCCATCACCACCATCGCCTGGGTGTTGCACTTGTGGCACAGGGTCGCGCCGGGCGGGAATCCGCCGGCTTCGCTCTTAGCATCCTCCCCCGCCACCACCGAAGCTGCCGCATTCACCTCAGCGTTTTTTTTTGACTGGGCCTCAAACGCGGCGCGCTTCTCTGCGATCAGGGCGCGCTGGTGTTCGTCCAGTTCGGGGTCGACGATCAGGCCGATCGTCTTCATGTGGTCTTCGATCACCGCGCCGATCTCGGCGACGATGCTGGGCATGTAGACGCCGCCAGCCTTGAAGTAGCCGCCGCGGGGGTCGAACACGGCTTTCAGCTCTTCGACCAGGAAGGTGACGTCGCCGCCCTTGCGGAACACGGCGCTCATGATGCGGGTGATGGCCACGACCCACTGGAAGTGGTCCATGTTCTTCGAGTTGATGAAGATCTCGAAGGGGCGGCGCGATTCGTGGGCGGTGCCCTGGTTCAGCACGATGTCGTTGATGGTGACGTACAGGGCGTGCTCGAACAGGGGCGATTTGATCTTGTAGGTGGAGCCGACCAGCATTTCGGGGCGCTCGATCTGCTCGTGCATCTGGATGACTTCGGCGCTGGTGCGCACGGGGGTTTCGGCCGGGGCGGACGCGGGGGCTGCGGGGGCGGGAGCGGCGGCCTTGTCTTCGGGCTTGAGGACGGAGTAGCCCTTGATTTTTTTGGTGATTTTGACGGCCATGGGGGGCTCCTTTGCGGGGTTTGGGGGGCGGCGCTTGGCGCCTGCTGGGTGTTTGGATTGGGTGTCGCGGGGTGGGGGTGGCTGGGGGCCGGGGGGGGGCCCCCACCCCCCCCCCCCCCCGCCGGTGGCGGGGGGGGGGCGGGGGCTGGGCGGGGGGGGGGGGTTTGGGGGGGGGGGGGGGGGGGGGGGGGGGCGGGGGGCCGGACCCTCTCCCCAACCCCTCTCCCACGGGGAGAGGGGCTTAGAAGCTTGGTTGTTGCGGGTTTTTGGGTGCTGGGAGTACGGCCCCTCACTCCCCCTTTCCTTCGCTTCGCTCGGGCTCGTCGGATCATCCGCTGCCGCCGGCAGTGGATGAGCGATCCGCCTCGCTCCACCAGGGGAGAGGGGCTTGGTGCTTTGCCTGTCGCGGGGGCGGGTTTGGGGCCTGCTTCGCGCCGTGGTTTTGGGTGTTCTGTCGGCCTTCGGCTGCGTGCGCCTTCGGCTTGGGCGGTGGGGGGTTCACCCGCCGCCGGTGGGGCGGCGGGTGTTCCCTCCGGTTACTTCTTGGCGGCTTTCTTGGGGGCTGCCTTCTTTGCAGGGGCGGCTTTTTTGGCGGCCGCTTTTTTCGCTGGGGCTTGCTTCGCGGGGGCCTTCTTGGCCGGCGCCTTGGGGGCTGCGGCCTTTTTCACGGCGGCGACCTTCTTTGCAGCCGCCTTCTTCACCGGTGCGACCTTCTTGGCGGCGACCTTTTTCACCGCGCTGGCCTTGGTAGCAGCAGCCTTCTTGGCGGGAGCTGCTTTCTTGGCGACGGCTTTCTTCACTGCGGCGACGTTGCGGGTTACGGATTTCTTCGCAGCCTCAGTCTTCTTGGCAGCTGCTTTCTTGGCCGGTGCGGCCTTCTTGCTTGCGGCTTTCCTGACGTCGGCGACCTTTTTCTTGGCGGTCTTCACCGCGCCGGAGACGGCCTTCTTGGCTTCGCCGACTTTCTTGTCGACCGCCTTCTTGGCCTCACCGACCTTCTTGTCGACGGCCTTCTTCGCCGCGGCGACCTGCTTCTTGGCCGACTTCACGGCGCCGGAAACGGCCTTCTTCGCCTTCTTGATCTGGCCTTCGGCCTGCTTCTTCACCTTGGCGGCGCGCTTGGCCACGGCCTGTTCGGCGGCGACGACCGCTTCCTTGGCGTCGTGGGCCAGTTCCTGGGCTTTTTCGGTGACGGCTTCCACCGCTTCAGAGAGGGTCGCGGTTACCCCATTGCCATTGCTCATGTGCCACTCCTTACGTCTTAGCGCTTGCGTCTTAGCGTCGGGTCTGCCCCGGGCGGGGGCAGTGGGTATCGAGAACATTGACCGCCGCCGGCGCGTCCTGCGCCGAGGGCTTGCACCTGCCCGGCGGAACAGGCCGGGCACGCGCGAAGGGGTGCGCCCTTCGCCGCAGGCCGGGTCCGTTGGCCTGCGCCGGGCTCAGGTTCGAGCCCTGGGATACATCGACCCGTGCCGGTGCATTGGCAGGGGTGTGGTGGGGCCTCTTCGCCGGTGGCGCGGAGGGGTGTTGCGGAGCTGGGCGGACGTGCAGCGGGTGTGTTTGGTGTAGGGCGTTTCCTGCGCGGGGTGGAGACGGCGGATCGAGATCCGCCCTACGTGGGTTGCAGGCGGCGGGTCAAGACCCGCCCTACGTGGGGTTGGTGCGTGTTGCGGTGGGTCGAGATCCGCCCTACTTGGGTTCGTTGCGCGTTGCGGTGGGTCGGTGCTGCTCGTGTAGGGCGGATCTTGATCCGCCGCGCCTGGTCGTGTCGTCTTGCCCGTCTGCTTGCCGCGCCTTCCTTTGTCTCGCCACCGCGATCACCGTGGTGTTGCGATG
>CAZPHV010000022.1:0-73027 GCA_964586455.1 uncultured Aquimonas sp. | reverse complement strand
GCTCTGACACCGACACGACCAAGAAGTTCAAGCTTCTTCGTACCGAATCAATAAGTCGCGGCTCTCAGCCTGCGCGTGGTCGTTCGATCCAGGCCTCCGCGCCTCGGCCACGCCAACGCTTCCAGCGCAGCCAGCCGCGTTTGAACAGACTGCCTTCCTGCAATGCACGCTGTTCCAGCAGCCATGGACTGGCCTGACGCGCATTGACCGCCAGATCCATCCAGCGTTTGGCAGTCGCCGGGTCCGCCTTCGCGCCGCGCTCCGCGAGATGTGCCCAGACCAGGCCCTCATAGGCCTCGGCATCGGCGTCCTGCAGCGCACACTGCTCCAGCAGGCTGCGACCGCGCTGCGCATCGGCTGTGTCGCGCGGGTGCCTGAGCAAAAGCAGGGCGAGCTCGCGACGCGCTCCCTTCACCTCGCCCACCAAGGCGCCTTCGAGCAGTTCGCGAGCACGCTCCAGATCCGGCGTGCACAGCAGGTCATCCTGCAGCAGCAGGCCCAGCCGGTAGCTCGACCACGCATCGCCCGCATTCGCTGCCTCGAAGTACCAGTACAAGGCCGCCTGCGGATCGCGCTCCACGCCCGTCGCTCCGCGTTCCAGCAGGTAAGCCAGCAGGCTCTTGTGGTATTCGCTGCCCTGCTCCGCCGCATCGGTACGCAGCTTCAGTACCACCCGCATCTGCGCGGCGTCTGGCTTCGACTGCGCGGGCTGCAGCCGGCCCGTGGCGTCCATGCTCAGCACACCGCGATCGATGGCATCCGCAGCCGCGCTCAGCGCACCGGGGTATTCGACACTGACCCCGTACTGCAGCACTTCGGCCAGCTCATTGAGCTGGAGCTCGGGCAATCCCCCTTCCTGGTGGATGTCCCACACCAGCACGCAGGAATGCTTGCTGCCCGCGCGCGCACTCTCCAGGGCCAGTCTGGCGCCGCCCACACGATCGCGCTCCAGCACCTGACCGTGATACAGAGCATGCGCCAGCAGGTTGCCTGAGCCTGCGTCGCCCGCATCCCAGGCTCGCTGAAGCCAGACCGCAGCCGCGCGCGCCTGAGCCGTGTCCGCCCGTCGCTTCGCATCCCAGATGAGGCCGTTGCCCAAACGCGCCATCGCCCGCACCGAGCCAAGTTCAGCGCGGTCGTGCAACAGCGCTCGGCGCTCGGCGGCGTGCTCTTCGCCAAACAGGTAGTCGATCAGCAGCCAGAAGGGGTCGACACTGCCATCGTCAGTCGCCAGTGCTTCCCGAAGCAGGGCGCGTGCGCGATCAAGCTCCTCATGTCGGATATGACTCAGTGCCAACCAATACGCATTCGAGGAACTGCCCGGAGCCAGCGCTTCGGCCTGCGCATGGTGCCGACGCGCGCCTTCGAGGTCGCCGCAGAAGGCTCCTGCATAGTGCAAGAGGCAGCGCTGCTCCATCACCTGCACGGCGCGGTGATGCGGGCTGCCGGCATGCTGCGCGACGAAGTCACTCATCGCCCGCGCGCTGCCGCCCCATTCCGGGCGCAGGCAGGCGATCAGTTGCTCACGCAGCCTCAGACTGTCGGGCGCGAGCTCGATGCCGCGCCGATACCACTCCGGATAGCGGCCGCGGACGGGGTCGATCGTGCCGCCCTGCCCGCCCGCCACCTGCCCGATGCGCCCCAGCAGGACGTAGGCCTGCACGGGCACGCGTACGCTGCCCAGATGCGACTCCAGCAGTTCCACCGCCTGCGCCGCGCAACTCTCCAAGGTGCGCCAAGCCTGGGCGCTGACCGTGTCAGCCGTACCGGCACCGCGCGCGTCGAGACCGAAACGCAGCAGCCACTGCGCATGCGCCAGCGCGGCCGCGTACGACTGCGGACAGGCTTCGCGCCAGGCGCGTAGGCCGGCATCGACCGGCAGCCACTCGGTGCCGAAGCGGTCGAATGCGGCCGCCAACTCGGACTCATCAATCGTGCCGGACTCATAGCGTCGCTGCAGCTCGGCACACTGCAGGTCAAGTTCGGCGTAGCGGCGGCCATTCAACAATTCAAGCGGGTGCATGCGATAGGCGCTCGATCAGGGGCTGTGCATCGTTTCCAGTCGGGTGAGTGGCAGTCCGTTCAGAGACGCAACATTCGCGGCACTGAGAGCACCGGACTGAACTCGGCGATCGGTCCCAGCGACTTACAGCAAGGCCTCCGTACCCACGCGACGGCCGGCTAGCCCAGCAGCGCCCGGATCAGCTCCGCCTGACGCCGGACCTGCTCGCTGCGCCGCAGGCGGTGTCCGCGCACGATCGCGCAGAGGTCTTCGAGGGCGCGGTCGAACTGGTCGTTGACGATCAGGTAGTCGAAATCTTCGAGGTGGGCGATTTCCTCGCGCGAGTTTTCCAGGCGCTTGAGGATGGTTTCCTCGCTGTCCTGGGCGCGGCCGCGCAGTCGGCGTTCAAGCTCCTCGCGTGAGGGGGGCAGGATGAACACGCTGACGCAGTCGGGCACCCGCGCCCGCACCTGGCGGGCGCCCTGGTAGTCGATCTCCAGCAGCACGTCGCGGCCGTCCTTGAGTGGCGCTTCCACCGTGTGGCGGGCGGTGCCCTTCAGGTCGCCATGCACCACCGCGTGCTCGAAGAACTCGCCGCGCGCCACCATCGCCTCGAACTGCTCGCGGCTGACGAAGTGGTAATGCGAGCCCTCGGTTTCACCGGGCCGCGCTGCGCGCGAGGTGTAGGAGATCGACAGCTGGATGTCCGGCTCGCGTTCGAGCAGGGCGTTGACCAGGCTGGATTTGCCGGCACCCGATGGCGCCGCGACGATGTAGAGCGATCCGCTCATTCGATGTTCTGCACCTGTTCGCGCAACTGTTCGATCAGCACCTTCAGTTCGACCGAGGCCGCGCTGGAACGTGCGTCTATGGACTTCGAGCCCAGGGTATTGGCCTCGCGGTTGAATTCCTGCAGCAGGAAATCGAGCCGGCGCCCGACCGCGTCGCGGCTGGCCAGGGTGCGCCGCATCTCGGCGATATGCGCGCCCAGCCGGTCGAGCTCTTCATCGACGTCGATCTTCTGCAGCTGCAGTACGAGTTCCTGTTCCAGCCGGCCGGGGTCCAGCGGTTGCTTCAGGTCGGCGATACGCGCATCCAGGCGCGCGCGCAGCGCGGCGCGGATCTCGGGCAGCGCGACCTTCACCTCGGCGACGATGCGTTCGATGCCGTCGAGACGCTCGCGCATCGCCGCGGCCAGCGCCGCACCTTCGCGCTCGCGGGCGGCGATGAAGTCGTCCAGCACCGCTTCCAGCAGCGACAGACACTCCGCCTGCAGCGCCTCGGTATCGACCTCGGCCTGCTCGATCAGGCCCGGCTGCCGCAGCAGTTCAGTGAACTCGACCTTGAAGCCGGGGAAGCGTCCGGACATGTCGAGCGCCAGCTGGCTGAGCTGGTCCAACACTTGCGGATTGAGCTTCAGGCCTTCGCTGCTGGCGGCCGCACGCAGGCGGAAACCGACATCGACCTTGCCGCGCGAGAGCCGCTGCGCCAGCCGCTCGCGGAAGGCCGGCTCCAAGCCGCGCAGCTCGTCGGACAGCCGGAAACCGGGTTCGAGAAAACGGTGGTTGACGGCGCGGATCTCGCAGCCGAGCGTGCCCCAGGGCGTGCTGCGCTCGCTGGACGCGTAGGCGGTCATGCTGCGGATCGAAGCGGTAGGGCGAGGACTCATCGGCATTCCCGTGAGGGTCGCGCGGCTGGATGGAACCCATCGAGACGGCACGCAGGCTAAGGGCGACGCCGGCAGGAGTGCGCCGGGCCGCAGGGAGCGCGATGGTAAACTGCGCGGCCTCCGTCTAGAAGTCGCTCCCATGTCTGATGTTTCCCGGCCGTCCGGCCGCCGCTTCGACGCTCTGCGCGACATCCGCATCGAAACCGGCTTCACCCGACACGCCGAGGGCTCGGTGCTGATCAGCGCCGGCGACACCCGGGTGCTCTGCAACGCCACGGTCGAGAACCGCGTGCCGGGCTTCCTGCGTGGCAAGGGCGAAGGCTGGGTCACCGCGGAATATTCGATGCTTCCGCGCGCCACCAAGGAGCGCACCCAGCGCGAGGCCAACGCCGGCAAGATCGGCGGCCGCACCCATGAGATCCAGCGCCTGATCGGCCGCAGCCTGCGCGCCTGCGTCGATCGCGCCGCCCTTGGCGAGCGCACCGTCACCCTCGACTGCGACGTGCTGCAGGCCGATGGCGGCACCCGCTGCGCCGCGATCACCGGCGCCTATGTCGCGCTGGCCCTGGCCTGCCGCCGACTGGAGAAGCGCGGCGACATCGCTCGCAGCCCGATCCACGGCGCGATCGCTGCGGTCTCGGTCGGCATCTACCGCGGCGCGCCGGTACTGGACCTCGACTACGCCGAAGACAGCGACTGCGACACCGATATGAACGTGGTGATGAACGACGGCGGCGGCTTCATCGAAGTGCAGGGCACCGCCGAAGGCCACGCCTTCCGTCGCTCCGAACTCGACGGCCTGCTCGATCTGGCCGCGCTCGGCATCAACGGCCTGATCGGCTTCCAGCGCGCCGCCCTCGACGCGGCCTGAACCCATGCAGAAGCTCGTCCTGGCCAGCGGCAATGCCGGCAAACTGCGCGAGTTCCGCGAGATTCTTGCGCCGCAGGGTTACGAGTTGATCGCCCAGGGCGAGCTTGGCATTCCTGATCCTGAGGAGACCGGCCTCAGCTTCGTCGAGAACGCGCTGCTCAAGGCGCGGCATGCCAGTCAGCTGTCCGGCTTGCCGGCGCTGGCGGACGATTCCGGCCTGTGCGTGGAGGCGCTCGGTGGCGCGCCCGGCCTGTACTCGGCGCGCTATGCCAGCCTGCGGGAACCCGGTGCAGTACAGCCTGCAGGCGCACCCGGCGACCACGCCGCCAACATCGCAAAGCTGCTGGCTGAACTGGGCGACCGCGGCGACAACGTGCGCGGCGCGTTCTTCATCAGCGTGATCGCGCTGATGCGCCACCCACTCGACCCTGCTCCGCTGATCGCGGAAGGTCGCTGGCACGGTCGCATCCTGCACGCGCCGCGTGGCAGCGGCGGGTTTGGCTACGATCCGGTGTTTCTGGATCCTCAGACTGACCGTTCGGCTGCAGAACTTGCCCCGGCCGACAAGCATCGGATCAGCCATCGCGGGCGGGCGGTTACGAGCCTATTGAAGGCACTGTCGCGCGAAGCTTGAGGACCGACTCCGCGCACTTTCTGCGCGGCGATGGTCGCGGGGATCGGTAGCGGATCCTGTGTGTCCGCAGGAAGAGATGACTCCATGTCGGTACGCGGCGGATCAAGATCCGCCCTACGCGCGTGCCCGCTCAACGAGAGCGCGATCCAAAGCGTGACGGATTTCGACGCAGTGCGAACGCACCCTCCGGAAAGACGAATCCCGAACCTCCACGGCTACACCCTGCGCAAGGCGGATCTTGATCCGCCGCGGCGACACCCGCCGCAGGACGGATTCCGTCCCGCCGCCGCGACACCCCCCGTAGGGCGGATCTTGATCCGCCGCGGCGACACCCGCCGCAGGACGGATTCCGTCCCGCCGCCGCGACACCCCCCGTAGGGCGGATCTTGATCCGCCGCGGCGACACCCGTCGCAAGACGGATCCCGTTCCGCCGCCGCCACACCCCCGTAGGGCGGATCTTGATCCGCCGCCATTGCCCCGACGCGCGGCGCCTCGGCTCGCCGCTTCCACTCGATCTACGACCGCGCATTGTCGGATTCTGGCCGCGTCCCGCCATTTGGCTGCGCTATCCGGACTCATGTCGCTGGACGCGGCCTCGTTGACAGTGCCAGCATGCGGCGCGACTTTCACGCCGTCTGCACTTTCGTCTATTCCTGCGCCTGAGGTTTTCATGGACTCCCTGTATCCCGCCGGCCCCGAGGCCGTGCCCGATGACCTGACCCGCCCCTCGCCCCAGTACAAGCGCCAGGCCTGGTTGGCCGTGGCCGCACTCGCACTGTTCATGCTGGCCTATGCGGGTCTGGCCCTCTGGTTCGTACAGGTTTCCGTGCGCGCTTTTCTGACCTTGGCCGAGGGCAGCGGTGACCGCGTGATCGCCCTGCTGTTCGCGGGGATCGGCTGCGGCCTGCTGGCCCTGTTCATGCTGAAGGGCCTGTTCTTCGTACGTCGCGGCGGCGGCGGTGGCGACCTCGAAGTAACGCCCGCCAACCAACCTGAGCTGTTCGCCTTCCTGCACCGCCTGGCCGATGAAGCCGGCGCGCCACGCCCGCATCGGGTGTTCCTGTCGCCGCGGGTGAATGCCGCGGTGTTCTACGACATTTCGTTGCTGAACATTCTGCTGCCCTCGCGCAAGAATCTCGAGATCGGCCTGCCGCTGGTGAACGTGCTGACCTTGAGCGAACTGAAGGCCGTGCTGGCCCACGAATTCGGCCACTTCGCCCAGCGCAGCATGGCGGTCGGCAGCTGGGTCTATATCAGCCAACAGGTCGCGAGTGCGCTGGTGGCGCGTCGTGACTGGCTGGACAAACTGCTCGACACGATCAGCCGTATCGACCTGCGCGTGGCCTGGATCGGCTGGATCCTGCGACTGATCGTCTGGTCGATCCGCTCGCTGCTGGACTCATTGCTGCGCGTCGTGGTGCTGGCACAGCGCGCGCTGTCGCGGCAGATGGAGTTCCAGGCCGATCTGGTCGCCGTATCGCTGACCGGCAGCGACGAGCTCGTTCATGCCCTGCACAAACTGCAGGCCGCCGACGAGGCCTGGGATCGCTGCTGGCGCTTTCTGGATGCCCAGGCGCAAAGCGGACAGTTGCCCGCCGATGTGTTTGCCACCCATTCCCTGGTCCGCGCCAAGCTCGCCGAGATCCGTGGCGATGCCCACTGGGGTCGGATTCCTCCGGCCTCGGGCGAGCCGCCGGCGCAGCGTCGATTGTTCAAGCAAGGCTTCGCGCAACCTCCGCAGATGTGGTCAACCCACCCCGCCAGCTACGACCGCGAAGAAAATGCCAAGCGCCGCTACCTGGCAGCGCCGCATGACAGCCGCAGCGCGTGGCTGCTGTTTGCCGACCGCAAGACGCTGGATGCCGCCATGCGCGATCGCATCGCCGGCGGGCGCAGCATCGAACGTGTGCTCAGCACGGCCGAGACCGTGGCAGCGATCAAGGAAGAGTTCGCCAGCCCGGTGTTCGACCCGCGCTACCGCGGCAGCTACCTGGGCCGTGAACTGGCGCGGCACGCGCGCAGCAGCGCCGAGCTGATCACCCCACCCCGGCACGCGCCGGAGCAGGAACTGCTGGCGCTCTATCCTGCCGCGCTGCGCCTGGATGTGCAGCGTGTGCAGGAACTGGAAGAAGAACTGGGCGCGCTGCGGGCGCTGCGCGAAGGCGTGTACGAGGCCACCGGCGGGCGTCTGGTTCACCGTGGCCGCGAAATCGGCAAGCGTGCCCTGCCCAATGCCATCCGCGAGGTCGAGCACGAGCTCGAAGCCGCGCACGCTCAGTTGCGCGAACACGACAGTCGCTGCCGCGGCGCGCATCTGGCCGCGGCCGAACGCCTGGGAAGCGGCTGGCCTGAACACCTGCGTGGCCTGATCGACCTGCTGCACTACGCCGAACATGCGCGCGCGGATCTGGCCGATGTGCACGGGATGCTCGGCAACGTGGTGGCCGTGGTCACCGCCGACGGCCGGGTCAGCGGGCGCGAACTCAAGCGTCTGATCCAGGCCTGCAACCAGGTCCACGCCGTGCTGCATCGCATCCACGCCGAGGCGCCTGGCATCCAGCCTGATCCGAGCGTGCTGCAGCGCATGCACACCGATAGCTGGAGCGGCGGACTGGAAAGCCTGCAGCTGCCGCCCGCCGACCGCAACAACATCAACGACTGGATGCAGGTGGTGGATGGTTGGGTGCATGCAGGCCTAGGCGCCGTGAACCTGCTGGCCAACGCCAGCCTGGAGCAATTGCTGCACAGCGAGGCCGCAGTCGCCACGCAGCTGCAGGGCGAGAGCGAACGCAGCGAAGCCCCTGGCACCAGCCGCGTGCACGCCCAGTACGGCCTGTTGCTGAAGGGCAGCGAGCGCGCACGACAGCGCAAGCTGGGCTGGTGGGATCGCTTCCAGACCGCCGACGGCCTGTTCGCCGATCTGTTACGCAGCGGCGTTGCGCTGGCGATCGTCGGCGCGGTGATCGCCGCCAGCGCCGCACTCGACTTCAAGCCCAGCGCGGCCTTGACCCTGTTCAATGGCCTTGGCACCACGGTCTCAGTGGAACTGGGCGGCCGCCAGTACGTGTTGGCGCCGGGCGGTTTCCGTGAAGTCGATCTGGACCTGAGCAGACCCCTGGAGGCCTTGGCGCGCAGCGGCGACGGCCGCGAGATCGAGCGCTTCACACCACCCCACCTGAACCCTGGGCGCCACTTCATCTACAGCATCGCCGGCGCCGTGCCGCTGGCCCGCATCACGGCCTCGTACGGCGATGCCCGTGAAGTCGACCCGGTGGTGCTGGGCGCACCGCGCTGGATCGAAGCGCAGGCTGACCACTACTTCCGCGACCTACCCGAAAGCGTGCGCCTGCGCCGCAGCAGTGGGACCACGCGCACCGCCGTCGTGGCCCTCAACGATCAGACACCCGAGGTGCAGCTGGGTGTGCTCGAGCCCGCTGAGCGCGCACGCCTGATCGAGCTGCACCGCACCTGGGACGAGCCCGCGCAGCGCAAGCAGTGGATGCAGGTGAGCGCGGACTGATGCGGAGCGGGCGCCTGCTGTACGCCTTCGCCGCGCTCGGCGGTGGATTGGCTGGGTCGACTCCGAGTAGTCAGTGACGCAGCATTTGAAGAGCTGGTAGATGCGCTTTGCTTATCTACCCTACGCGCGCACGGATTGTCTGCCTCGATGGAGGCAGGGCGTCGCTCGTCGTTGTAGGTTTGATGAGCGCGACGCGTCCACTGCCCGGCCCTGCAAGGGCAGTGCACGAGGAAGCTCCCACTGAGAGCGCCGACACCCGCTGCGGACTAATCCGACAGAGCAGCAGCGTTCAGCCATGCCCTCAGTTCGCGCTTCAGCTCCCGACCGCGCATGTGCAGACGCCGTTACGCGCGTTTCGCCACAATGCAGATCCGCTGCCGCCTTTCTAGCCGGATGATCCGCATCGCCAACGCTCCTCTCCGTTCCCTGCGCCTGCTCGCCACCGGCATCTCCACGCCCACACGCTGGATCGACAGCAACGAGCTCGATCTGCGGCTCGGGCTGCCGATCGGCAGCATCGAAGCACGCACCGGCGTGGCGCGGCGGGCTTATGAGGACAGGCGCAGCGCGGCCGAGGTCGGGGCGGAGGCGGCGCATGCGGCGCTGTCAGCCGCGGGTCTCGGGGTCGACGACATCGACTGTCTGGTCAGCGCCAATGCGGGGCCCGATCAGGCCCTGCCCTGCAACGCGGCCTTCCTGCATCGCGAGCTCGGCCTCAAAGGCACGCCCGCCTTCGATGTCGACGCAAGCTGTCTGAGTTTTCTGCTCGGGCTCGATCTGGTTGCCGCCTTGCTGGCGGCGCAGCGCTATCGGCGGGTGCTGCTGGTGGCCTGTGATCTGGCCTCGCATGCGCTCGACCCGGCCGACCCGGACACCTATGGCCTGTTCGGCGATGGCGCCGCTGCAGCGGTGCTGGAGGTCGGCGACGGCAGCACGGGCCTGCGCGCGCTGCGGTTGGAAACCTGGTCCGAGCAGGTCGAGGCCTGTGGCATCGCCGGCGGAGGTTCACGTCTGCCGCCCGCCGCGGGCGCCGAAGACTACTGGCAGGCCTGTCGTTTCCGCATGGACGGGCGCCGCCTGTATCGCGCCACCGCCGTACACTTCGACCGTTTCGTGGCGGCACTTCTGACCGAGGCGGGTTTCGGGCTGGAGGCGATCGACCGGGTGATCCCCCACCAGGCCTCGAAGCTCGGCATGCAACACGTGTTCAAGAGTCTTGGCGTCGGCCCCGAGCGGGTTGAAGACATCCTCGCCAGCCATGGCAATCAGGTCGCGGCCTCGCTGCCGACTGCCCTGCACTTGGCGCTGGATTCCGGCCGCCTGAAGCGCGGCCAGCGCGCCCTGCTGCTGGGCACGGCCGCAGGTCTCACGCTTGGCGGCGCGGTGCTGCAGCTGTGAGGACCCGGCAGGAACGCTCATCTCGCTACCTGCTGCGGCCTGCGGTCGCTGCCCTCGGAGCCTTGCGATGAGCCGCTCCGCGCCACGCGTACAGCTCACGGTGCTGCGGGTCGGCCACTGCCGCCACCCGGAGTGCGTCGCGATCGCCGGTGGCGCCTGGCGGATGGCCGAGTTTCCCGCCCTGGTCGGGCTGATCCGTCATCCGAGCGCCGGCGCGATCCTGTTCGACACCGGCTACGCCGAGCATTTCTTCGCGGCGACTGCGCGCTTTCCTGAGCGTCTGTACCGCTGGGTCACGCCGGTCGCTCTGCCGACGAACGAATGTCTGGGCGCGCAACTGCAGCGTGAAGGCATCGCCCTGCATGAAGTCGCCGCGGTGTTCGTCTCGCATCTGCACGCCGACCACATCGCCGGCCTGCAGGATCTGCCACGGGCGCGGATCTGGTGTGCCGATGCCGCCCTGCGCTGGGCGCGCGGGCTCGGGCGCTTGAAGCGGCTGCGTCAGGCCACCCTGCTGGACCTGCTGCCCGCGGATTTCGCCGCCCGCCACGTGGCGATCGAAGGCGCGCCCCTCACGACCCTGCCGGCAGCTTGGCAGGCACTCGGCGAGGGCCATGATCTGCTCGGCGACCGCAGCCTGTGGGCGGTGCCGCTGCCCGGCCATGCGCGCGGGCATTACGGCCTGCTGCTGCGCCTGCAGGATGACCGCGAGCTGCTGTTGGCCGGCGATGCCAGCTGGGGATTGCGCGCAGGCCGCCTGCGCGGTGCGGCCTGGCCGACCCGGCTGCTCAGCGATGACTGGACTCAGCAGCAGGCGACGCTGCAGCGTCTTCAATCGGTTCTGAACACCAATGACGGCAGCCGCACGATTCTGCCGGCACACTGTGCATTGAGCTTTTTAAATCTGCCGAGCTCGATGCGGGGAAGAACATGAGGATCCTGTTGACCGGCGCCTCCGGCTTCATCGGCGGACGCTTCCTGCAGCGCTTTCGTGATCAGCCCGGTCTGGAGCTGCTTGGGCTTGGCCGGCGTGCCCTGCACGACCCGCTGTACCGCAGCCTCGATCTGGCCCGACCGGGCACGCTCGAAGTTCTACTGGAGCACGAGGGGTTCATCCCCGACGTGGTGATACACGCCGCCGCCCTGTCCTCGCCGTTCGCGCGGCGCAGCGAATACCAGCGCCACAACGTCGAGGCCACCGCGCAGGTAGTCGCCGCCTGCGAGCGCATCGGTCGACCGCGGCTGGTCTACATCTCATCCAGCTCGGTGCACTACCAGCCGTGTGATCAGCTCGGCATGCGCGAGGACGACCCGATCGGGCCGCACTACGCCAACACCTATGCCGAAACCAAGGCGGCCGGCGAACAGCTGGTGCAGGCCTATCCCGGGCCCTGGTGCATCCTGCGTCCGCGCGCGGTGTTCGGCCCTGGCGATACCGTGCTGTTTCCGCGCCTGCTGCACGCGGCGCGACAGGGCAAGCTGCCGCGCATCGTGCGCGCGGGCCCGCCCGCCATCGGCGACCTGATCAGCGTTGATGCACTGACCGACTACATGCTGCGGGCCGCACTGGATGCGAACGCGAGCGGCGCCTTCAACCTCAGCCACGGCGAGCCGGTGGTGATGCAGGATTTTCTGGCCGACGTGTTCCGCCGACTCGACCTGCCCGTGCCCACGCGCGAAGTGTCGTACCGCGTCGCGCGGCTGGCGGCTTACGCGGCAGAGCTGGCGTGGACGGTGCTGCCACTGCGCGGCGAGCCGCCGGTGACCCGTTTCGGCGTGGATGTCCTCTGCTTCAGCAAGACCTTCGACACCCGCCGTGCGGTCGAGGTGCTGGGCCCGCCTTCGCAGACTCTGGCGCAAGGCCTGGACGACTTCATCGCCTGGCAGCGCGAGCAGCCGGCGTGAACACCGCGGTGATCGCGTTGTGCGCACTCTGGCTTGGGGTGGAGCTGCTGCGGCAGGCGCTGGCCTTCGGCAGACGCGGCGCACAGCTGCGTGTCGCGAACTACGTATCCGCCGACAGGCGATTCGACGATATCGAGGTCTTGCAGGCCGTGCGCAGCGGCGATGCGCATCTCGCGGCAACGCTGGGCGCCGTGCTGGCTGAACTGGGCAGCCGCGGCGCACGTCTGCACTGGCTGCTGGATGCCGATGATCTACCGGCGCAGACGGCCGCACAGCAGGCCTTGAGCGCACATCCGCAGTGGACGGCGCAGGTGCGCCTGAGCCTGCATCCGCCTTGCCCGGAACGCTGCAACCCGAAGCTGTTCAAGCTCGATCGCGCACTGCCCGACTGCCGGCGCGAATTCGTTCTGGTGCTGGACGATGATGCCGAGCTGCCGGCCGCCAGCCTGCGCGCGCTGCGTCATGTCGTGGTGGGGGTTTTGCCCGGTTCCGCCGCAACGGTGGCGACCTCGCTACCGGTCTACCGCGGGGTGCCCTGGCCCGCGTTGATCCGATCAAACGCCGCAGGCGGCCTGGGCGCGGCGCTCTTGGCGCGCTTCGTCAACGATCAGGCCGGCCTCACCTACCTTGCCTCTGTGCGCGGCGGCAGCGCGCTCAGTTTGAACGGCATGTGCTGGCTGATCCGGCGTGAATCGTTGTTGCGAATCGGCGGTTTCGCGCCGCAGCTCGGCCATCTCACCGACGACCTGGCGATGGCCGAAGCCGTGCGCGCAGCGGGCGGCCGCATCGAGCAGCGCTTCGAGCCGGTCTGGCTGCGCACCGACCTGCCCGATCTGCGCGCCTACGTGCGGCAGATGCACCGCTGGCTGCTGTTTACACAACTGCTGCTGCGCCGGCAGCCACCCGCCCGGCGTCTCGGCCTGCTGCTCGAGCTGGGCCTGCCGCAGCTGCTGCCGGTACTGGCTGGGGTCGGCCTGCTGCTGGCGCCCAGTACCGCAGGCGGCCTGCTCGCGGCAGCGGCGATTGGCATGCACGTGTTCGGTCGCTGGGCGCTGCAGCAGGCCTGCACGCAGGGCGCACCGCGCGCGCAGCCGATGTTGTCGCTGCTGTTGCTGGTGTTGGTTCCCCTGCATGCGCTGCACGCCGCGCTGGATGCGCGCATCGTCTGGCGCCAGCACCGCTACCGCGTGCGCGCCAGCGACGATTTCGAGGAAATCCGGTGAAGCCGCGCATCGCCTTCCTCACCGGCCAGAGCGATCCCGAACGCTGCGCGCTGTCGCCGCTGCAGGCCGGGCTGCTGACCGAACTGCAGCCGCAGGCACAGGACATCGACTGTCTGAGCCTGAACTATCCCTGGAGTACCGATAGCGCGGACTGGCGTGCGGTGCCGCTGTGGCGGGCCAGCCTCGCCAATGCGCGCCAGTACCGCGCGGCGCTGCGCGGCGACGAGCCGGCGCTGTCGATCGCACGCGCCCGGCTGCTACAGGCCCCGCGAAGCCTGCTCCTGGTCGGCAGCTGCGGGCTGAGCCTGCTCGATGCACTGCTGCGCGAGGTCGATCCCGATCAGCGTTCGCGGATCCGCGTGATCGCCTACGGTGCGGTCGGCCCCAGCTGGCCGACTGCGATCCAGGGCCACCTGCTGCGGGGGCGTCGCGACTGGATCTCACGGCTGCTCGGCCCGCGTGCCCTCGCGCCCGACAGGGTGGCAGTGCAGGCGCTGGACTGTGGCCATATGGACTACCTGCAGCAGGCCCAGGCCCGCGCGGCGGTGCTGGCCGCCCTCTGCACCGAGCTTGACTGGCTGCGCGGCGATACGCGCCATGTAGCCGCCGCTGAGTCGAGCCACGATGGGCGCTGCGACGGACAACCCGAATCAAGCACCGCATGAGCCGCAGCCGCCCGCGCATCGACCTGCTGGCACCTCCCTTCGCCGGCCATCTGCATCCCGTTCTCGCCATGGGTCGGGCGCTGAACGATCTGGCCGAGGTGCGCGTGCTGAGTACCGAAGCCGCGCAGGCGCGCATCCGCCTGGCCGGCCTGCGGGGCGAGGTCGTGCTACCCGATGTCGATGCCCGTCTGCGCGCGATTACGGATCCGCCGCACCGGGTCGGTTCCAACCCGCTGCGTCTGCGAGCCCAGTTCGACGCCAGCCTGGGCCTGCTCGAAGCCTTCGCCGCCGCGCTGCGCCAACGTTATGCCAGTGAACGCCCCAATCTGCTGATCGCCGACTTCACCCTGGCCGTGGCCGGGCCGATCGCGCTCAGCAACGGAATTCCCTGGTGGACTTCGCACCCCTCCCCCTGCGTGATCGAAGCCCCGGGCGGCCCACCCGCCTATCTGGGCGGCTGGCGTCCCGGCCACGACTGGCTGGGGCAGCTGCGTGACCGCAGCGCCGCGCTGGCAGTGCGTGGCTTCAAGCGGATGATCGGGCAGCTGTACGCGCGCCGGCTGCGCGCACTTGGCTTCGAGGGCCTCTACCGCGATGACGGCAGCGAGGCCGCGTACTCGCCGCAACGAATCCTGGCACTGGGCCTGCGCGAGTTCGAGTTCGAGCGGCGCTGGCCGGCCAGCGTCGACTTCATCGGCCCGCTGCTGTGGAGCCCGCCCGCTACCGGGCCGTCACCGCCGCCAATCGAAGACACGCGCCCGCAGATCCTGATCAGCCTCGGCACCCATCTCGACTTCGCCAAGCCCGCCCTGGTGGCCGAGCTCGAACGCGTGGCCGCCGCGCATCCCGAGTGGTGCCTGCACTTCAGCGCCGGACGCTTCGATGGCGCCCCGCCCACAGCCGCGCAGGCACCCGCCGCGTCGCTCGGTCAGCTGCAGCAACACGCCTGGGTCGACTACCCCAGCTGGATCCCCCGCATGCAGGCCGTGGTCCACCACGGTGGCGCCGGCGTGCTGTGGGAATGCCTGCGCGCCAGCACTCCGCAGCTGGTGCTGCCGCAAGACTACGACCAGTTCGATCATGCGGCGCGGCTTGAGGCGGCGGGGGTGGGCGTACGCCTGCGCCACCCGCGGGAGTTGGGTGCGGCGCTGCAGCGCGTGCTCGATGAAGCGCAAGGCTTGCAGCCGGACTGCTTCTTCGATGCCCGGGGCCCGGCGCTGGCGGAGTCACGACTGCAGGCGCGCGTCATTGAACTGCTGCGGATCTGACCCGCAGTCTAGCGATGCAACCCTGCGATGAAAACTCCACTGGCGGGCCTGTCCGCCCGAAGACGGTCAGGCCCATCTCCTATGCCGTTTATGGGCTGACGTATCCGGCCGCTCCAGTGCGCGAACCGCGCGAATCCGGGGATCGCCGACGTGCGTAGCCGCATCCGGATGTTCGAGCGAGAAGAAATTGATCGGCGTGAGACAACTTAAGGCGATGTTGATCTTGTTGTTGGTCTTGATGTTGATGCAGTAGGAATCATGATCGGCGAGAACGAGTGGATGCGGTCGTAAAATTTGGGGAGCGCTGTTCTGACGACAGGTCCAAGCTGCCCCCCTCTCCACGGAGACTTCAGCAGTGAAACCCCGCCTCTTCCTGACCTACGCCCGCGTCGATCACCTCGACGCGGATCGCCTTGCAGCTGGGTTAATTGGGGCCAACTGCCGCGTTTGGCTGGACCGCAGCGAGCTATTGGTTGCGGACGACTTCGTTCAGGGCTTGGCACGCGAGCTGGCGCGTTGCGATGGGCTGGTTTGCCTGTTGACCAGGGAATCGGCCGCCAGCAGTTGGTGCCAGGCGGAGGTTCAGCGGGCGCTGGCCTTGGGGCTGCCTGTGGCGGTGGTCAGGCGTGTTGCAGATGCGCAATTTCCAGATGCACTGACGCGACTCCTTCGTGACACGCAGATGATCGACTGGTTCGGCAATGAGCCGCCGTCTCTAGGGGCGCAGATTGTTCGCGCGCGTCGGCGGCAGATGGTGGCAGCGATTCGGCGCAGTGCGCCTTGGGGGTTGGCGCTGATACTCGCGGCGATGCTGGCCTCGCTTGCGGTTTTTCGAATGGACCGCGTCGAGGCTGCGGCTAGGCGTACAGAGGTCCGCGACGCCATCGCTGCATCTAGTCAGATGTGGTCGCGACGTGAGTTGGATCGCGTGTTGGCACCGGCAGCTTCCGATCCGGCGTTGGCACCGTTGCTGCAGCGTCTGGATAGCGACGCCACCCAGCCACCGGCTGTTCGACACAATGCCTGGCAAGCGCTGTCAGCCCTGCGTGAAGGTCGTGAGCGCGAGTGGCGTCGCTCCGTGCCCAGCATCGAGTGGCAGGATGGGCGCGTCCGCGAGGCGCTGTGGAGCAACACCAGCTACCAGCGGGGATCGATAAAAGGGCTCCAAGTCGAACGCTCGACCATCGCCGGCATCGTGCTCGGCCCCGGCCCAACCGATGGCGAGCATGGCCTCACGCTGCTGGGCGTGAGCGTCATCGACAGCGACGCGTGGTTCCTTCGCATCGACGGCACGCAGTTGCTTGATGTCGAGTTTCGGGATGTGCGGTTTCGCGGTGCGCAGATGGATCTAAGCGGCCACGCCGGCGTGCGCTTCGCTTCGACGCCGGCCAACGAACGCATGCTGACGCCCGCTTTCACGCTTTTCGAGGACAGCTGGATCAGCCAGACCCGTCCGCCGCCCCCCGCGAACGTGATGGACCTCGCTGAGCCCGAACAAGAAATTCTGTTCGATGGCGTAATCTTCAAACGCACTCATTTTGATGGGCATTTCAAGCCGCAGTGGTTTCGCAACAGCCGCTTCGAGTCCTGCGTGTTCGCCACCGACCTGAGCCAAGAGGCGTTGATCGAGGGCGGCAATCAGGTTGAACAAAGCGTCTGGTTGGTAGGGGAACTTTAGGACCGCGCATGCGCTACCGGGCCTTCATTTCCTACAGCCACCGCGATTTGGCCATTGCACAATGGATTCATCGGCAGCTCGAAGGCTGGCGGGTGCCGCGTGAGCTGGTGGGCCGGGTTACGCGGCATGGTGAAGTACCTCCATCATTGAGGCCGGTATTTCGTGATCGCGACGACTTCGCGGGTGGCGCATCGCTCGCGGAAGCAACCGTCGCTGCGTTGCAAGCGTCCGAATGCCTGGTGGTGGTGTGTTCGCCGCAGGCGGCGGCCAGCGCCTACGTCAATGAAGAGATTCGACTATTCATTGCCCTTGGTCGCGCTAACCGTGTAGTTCCCATCATCGTCGCGGGCGATCCACGCGATCCGCTGCAGAGCTGCTTTCCTCCTGCGCTATTGGCTGCACAGCGGGACGACAGTGGCTTGGGGCTGGCGGCATCGGAACCCCTCGCGGCTGATGCGCGTGAAGCCGGCGACGGCAAAGCGCGAGCCTTGGCGAAGGTGGTGGCCGGACTATTGGGTCTACCCTTTGACGAGATTGCTCGCCGCGCAGAGAAGGCCAGGCGCAAGCGCATCGCCGCGTTCGCTGGTATTGGCGCCGGTGCCCTCACCTTCGCCGTCGCACTGTCGTCGTATGCGCTGTACCAGAGTTATCAGGCCAACATCGCGGTTGACCGCAGCCTGTTCGCCCTCGGCGGAATCATCACGCGCGTTGACAGCATCGACACCGAGGGCGAGCACGCCGAAATGCGCGCCGAAATGCTGATGACCCAATGCGACATGCTGCAGGGTTTGGCGCGCGGACGGCGCGAGCTGGAACCCAACAGGGAAACCATTTGCCTCAGCGAGCGCGCCCGCGTGTTGGCGGATCGGGGACAGATCAAGCCCGCCGTCGACATGATGAGCAATGCTGCGGGGGCGCTGAGCGAGCGCGTGCGTCGGCAGGAAGCGCCCGACCACTCGCTGAGTCTGGCCCTGCTGCGCGCGCTCGACGATAGCTACCGCTTGAGCGCGATGGAATCGCCAACGGCCGCTGAGCCTTGGTTGGATAGGCTTCTGCAGGCAACGGAGGACGGCTCCCGAGTCTGGCCTGAAGACGCCAAGCTGCGCGAGTCGCACGCAATCACCATGCAGCGCAAGTTCGACCTGTTGTACGCGCGCCGCGACTGGCCCGGCCTGCAGGCGCTGTTGGAGCGAAGTATCGAGCTGCGGACGACGCAGGCGGCTTCGCTGGATCCTGAGCACGCCAACGTGTCCCGGTTCGAGCTCGCCAGCTATCAGCTCGCACTTGCCGCCCTTCATCTTGGCGAGCTTGGGCAGGCGGAGCCTGCCATCGGTTTGGTCGAGGAGTCATTGCGGTCATTGGCCTCACTCGCGGAGCAAGCGCCGAAGGATCATTCCTTCGCACTGCAGCGGATTCGCGCGCTGCACTTGCTGGCCACGGCCCTGCGCCACCAAGGCAGTCACTCCGATGCGAAGGATCAGGTGGACGCCGCACTGCAGTTGCTTGCGCCCCTGCTCCGCGACGCTGAGCTTGGCGAAGGCGCGCGTGCAGAAGTCGAACATCTTCAGCGTAGCCTGCATGCGGCCAACGGGGGCTCCGCACCGTGATCGTGCTGCATCCCATGTTCTGGGTGGCCTCGATTCTGACCGCCGCGGCGCTGGCAGCAATAGGAATGCTACTGGCCTACACCCTGGTGGAAAGACCCCCCGTGTACCATCGCAACGGCTACTTCGAGTTCGCCCTGCCTGCCGGCTGGCGCTGTCGCCATGAGGGCACCGAGACCACCTGCCGCCCATCCGGCGACGGGCCAAGCGACTCCCTCATCATCCTCACCGCCAAGTACCGCAACGACGACGACAACCTTGATGCCTATCTCGCCCATCTTGCCGAAGGACGACGCTGGCGTGATGACGTCAGCGGCCGCCAGATCGCCGCGCGCGTAGACTCCAACCGCATCCGCGACATCGGCCACTACCGTTGGGTCGACGCGGTGCACTTCGAGTCCGAAGTGCCCAACTACTACACGCGCTACCTGGCTACTGTGACCACCCATATCGGCGTGGTGATCACCTTCTCAACACACCAGCGCGTCGCCGAGCAGCGCTTTGCCGAGATCGACCGTTGCGTCGAAAGCCTGCGCATCTTTCAGTCGCCGGCACCGGGGATGTAGCCGGTCATCGTGGGCTCTACCTCAGGGAATCCCCAATGCTGGGCTCTCGCTCCTGCCTTGCGGCGTCGTCCAGGATCATCCTAGCCGCGTGATCGTCACCCGCAGTGGCCCACCTTCGCTTTCGTCCAGGCGCTTGTTGTTCCAGTACATCAGCCATAGGTCGTTGGCGAACAGGTAGCGCCGGCGGTCGCCGTTGGGTGGGGTGATGTCTGGGACTGTCCACGGCTGAGTGGTGTCGACCGCGAAGGCGGTGCGGTCGTTCTTGCCGATGCTGGCGCAAAGACGGAAGAAGGGCAGACCCTTCACGCGGGCGAAGCGGGTGAGCGCGCCGCCGCCCCAGCCTTCGGGGCCGCAGGGCGACATGAAGCCGTCCTTCCATTTTCCGGTGACGCTGAAGCGGTAGCGCTCGCCAGGGTGGACGCTGAGGTGGGTTTCGACGTAGCGCTCGCGGGGGTCGACGTCCAATCAGTTGGCCTCTTGGTTGCCGCGGTTGGGGGCGGGTTCGTCAACTGCACCGTTGAGCCACTTCTGAAGCATGGATCGAACCTGCGCTTGATCCGCAGACAGCGTTGCTTCATCGGCGCACAACAGCCACTTGAGGTCCTTTTCAAGGACGGCGCGCGCGGCGAGTTGGTCGCCCAGGCCATCAAGCGTGTAGAGCAGGTTCCACGCGCTGCGGACTGTCATGGGGTGCTTGTCACCCAGCACGCGGCGACGGATCGTCAACGTTTGCTCCTGCAGCGTCCGCGCGCCGGCGTGATCGCCTTGACGTGCCAAGGTGCTGGCGAGGTTATTCATGCTGATCAGCGTAGACGGGTGCTCCTCCCCCAGCACGCGGCGACGGATCGTCAGCGTTTGCTCCTGCAACGCCCGCGCCCCGGCGTGATCGCCCTGATGCGCCAAGATGGTGGCGAGGTTGTTCATGCTCACGAGCGTGTCCGGGTGCTCCTCGCCCAGCACGCGGCGGCAGATCACCAGCGTTTGCTCCTGCATCGTCCGCGCCCCAGTGTGATCGCCTTGACTCTGCAAGGTGCTGGCGAGGTTGTTTCTGCTCGCCAGCGTGTCCGGGTGCTCCTCCCCCAGCACGCAGCCTCGGATCGCCAGCGCTTGCTCGTAATGCATCCGCGCCCCGGCGTGATCTCCTTGATACGCCAAGATGGCCGCGTGGTTGTTCATGCAGGTCAGCGTGTCCGGGTGCTCCTCGCCGAGCACGCGGAGGCTGATGGCCAGCGTTGGCTCGTGGAGCATCCGCGCCCCAGCGTAGTCGCCTTGGCTGCACAAGGCGCTTGCGAGGTTGCCCATGCTTGTCAGTGTGGCGGGGTGCTCTTCGCCTAGTACACGGCGACGGATCGCCAGCGTTTGCTCATGCAGCATTCGCGCCTCGGCGTGTTCGCCTTGACGCGCCAAGGTGAGGGCGAGGTTGTTCATGCTGGTCAGAGTGTCCGGGTGCTCGTTGCCCAGCAGCTGCTGGTATCCGCCGTATTCGAGCCGACACCATTGCTCGCCCTCACGGAACCGGCCCGCCTCAAGTTCAAGTCGCCCGAGCCAGCCGGCCAAGTCAAAACCGACAACATCGTTCGCTTGCTCTGCGAGCCACTGCGCATGCGCGAGGATGGGCTGCAGGCAGGGGTGATTGCGGATGTCCGCAGCCTGCTGCATGCGGTCGACCAGTTGCTTGAGCAGTGCGGCTTTGAGCTGCTCACGTCGCTCAGCGCCGTTCTCATCGCAAAAGCGCAGCGTGCGGGCGATCAGGGTGTGGACGCTGAATTCGCCGGCATCACCGGCTTCCTCGGCCAATGAATGGTCGAGCAGCTGCTGCACACCCAGCGCGGCACGGCGTTCGGAGGTGAGCTTGGGCAGGGAATCGGCTTCGGCGAGACTGGCCGCCACCAGTTCGTTCGGGATTGGGGCGACGGCCAGCGAGGCCGCAATCCGCAGGCAGTCGAGGCCGTGCTCACCCAGCTGTCGAATGCTGCCAAGCAGGGTGACCGCGATATACGGGCTGTGTCCGCTGGGGGTGACTTGGGCGAGCTCGCCGGCAAGCGCCATCGCGTCGGCGTCCGGGGTTTCCAGATGCTCGCAGAATCCTGCGTAGCCCAGCCGCCGGCAGGCTGCACGGGCGACGTCGACCGCCAGGGCGTGGCCGTCCAACAGTTCGAGAATTCGCGCGACGGCGTGTTGTTCACCGGTCGACGGCGGATGGCCCAGCGTCAGGAGCGCGCGCGCGTCGTCTGCTTCGAGCACACCGAGCTCAATGGCGCTGCCGAGGCCATCCAGGCGACGGCTGCGGGTGGTCACCAAGGTCTGGCCCGCGCTGGAGGGTGCGAGCCAGGCTTCCAGGTCAGTGCGGTCGCCGCTGGGCAGGTCGTCGACGACCCACAGGTAGGGCTTGGTCATTGCGCGGCCCAGTTCAGCGCGTAGCTGCTGGAGGGATTTCTCGCGCGTGTCGATGCCCAGTGCATGACAGAAGCCGACCAGCTGGCTGCCATAGGCAAGCTCGCGACGCTCGGCGAGCGCGGTGGGCGATTCGTCGGGGTTGTCGCTAACGCCATAGGCGCGCAGCCAGAACAGGCCGCCCGGCCAGAACGCGCCAAAGCGCAGGGCGTACTCTTCGGCCAACAGCGATTTGCCGATGCCGCCGCTGCCGCGCACCTGCGCCAGCTCACCCTTCGCTGCCGGTGAAGGCTGGCCGGCGACAATGGCGAAGTTGCCGGCGGTCAGTGCGGAGTGGATGTCCCACAGCCGGGTTACCCGACCGACGAAGCGGCTGGAACCCAAGGGCGTAAAGCCATACGCCCGCGGGCGATTCAGGCGCCGAAGCGCGCCGAGTTCACCCTGGATCGGGCGCATCGCCTCAGCAACGCGCCGCGCCAGCGTCGCGACATCGTCATCCAGGTCGAAATGCTGCATATCGCGCACCTTCAGCGGCTGGATGTGCGCGTTGTCGGCTTCAGGGTTGATGACGAGAATGCGCTTGACCGGCGCGGCCTCGGCACTCGCTGCGATCAGGGCCGCCGTCAGCTCCCACTGGCAGGCGCGCGATTTCGGATAGTCGGCGCTGTACCACGCGAGCAGCGCGTGGCAGCTCGCCAAACCTTCGTCGATGCGGCGCTGGATGCTAGCCGCGTCGTCGATCTCGCTGCGATCCATCCACACTTCGACGCCTTCGGCTTCCAGAGCAGCCACCAAGGCATCGACGGGCGAGGCATTGCTGCGGCGGTAGCTGATGAAGAGGCGCTGGCTCATGCGGCGGTGGCGCTGCCGTCGGGATAGTTGAGCACCAGGTCATGCGAAAGCTTGCAGGCCTCGCCGTCGTGAGTAAAAACTCGGGCGTAGATGGTGAACACGCCCCAGCCTTCGGCTTCCAGTTTGAACTTGTTGGCGCGCGCGGTTTTGGTGCGTACGGGCTCAGGAAAGGTGCGGTGCAGCTGGTAGACGACCCTTTCGATTCGATCAAGTTCTGCATTGTCGCCTTCGATCCAGATGCTCCATGACCACCAGTCATCGCCGTGATAGGTCTGATCCTGTTCGATGCGGATGTCGAGATTGGCTGTGGTTGGGGACGCCATGTCAGTGGTCTCCTACCAAGGTGAGGGTCGGGGCGTCGATGGGCTCAAAATCGGAGCTGAAGGTCTTGCCATCGTGAGAGATCTCGACCTGCACGGCAGCATTCAGCGGCACGTCGCGCAGCTTGATGAAGACGCCACCCTTGTAGGGAACGGGCTGCACTTCGATCGGTTCTGATTCCTCTGCTTCAATCATGGTGCGATAGACGCACTTGAAGCCTGGCTCGCGGTACTTCCGCATGATCATCGGGCGAATCGAGGCCGGCAGCAGCCATACACGGACAGACTGCAACTCGCGGCGCCAGCGTTGTAGCACCGCTGCTAGCTGCACCAGCAAAGCCTCCTTGCGCTCGAAGTCGAAGTCCAAGCGCCCCAAACCACCGCGCATCCCCTCCTGCGGATCGACACCGGACTCTCGCACTTCCATATGGCGCACTTGATGAGCGCGCGCGTGCGTCAGTTCGTCGATCACCCATCGGTGCGTGCTCCAGTTGTTGTCGACTTGCTGCACACGGCGGGTTGTAAAGCCAATCACCGCACGCGATTTCTCGATGCGCGATCTCACTTCGTCGCGTAGGTCTTGACCCTCCAAGCCCTTGCCTGACTCGATCTCGAAATCGAAGGAACGAATCAGCGGAAACACCCACTCTTCGATCCACTGATCGCGGTCGTTGTAGCCATAGCCTACGAACAATTTCATGGCTGTGTCCTTGCACTCGCTTGCAGCGCGTTCCAGGTGGCGGTCAAGCGCGCCAGCGCGGTCGCCAGTGCGGCGCCCAGTGCAGCATCGCGCTTTGCGTGGTGTTCAACGTGCGCGCGCAGGTCGCTCAGGGTGGTCTCCAGCTTCCAGTCCACATCTGCGCTGCGCGCGACTTTGAGGCTTAACGCCGCCGCGGCATCGGCATTGCCTTCGCTGAAGGCCAGCCCCAGCAGCGTCGGTGGTAGCCACTCGTCCTTGCTTCCGCGAGAAACCGCGCGTTCGCAGGCGAGGCGTGAGGCGGCAGATACGGCAACTGCGCGCGACTCGGCGTCGGCCTCGCCGCGCTCACGGTACAGCGCGGGCAGGTTGCAGCTGCAGTAGTACTCATTGAGATCCAGGTTCATCCCGGTCTCGTAGTGGTCGATGGCCGCATCGAGGTAGGCCGGCCATGGCTCGCCCTTGTCCTTGGAGGCGCGATACAGCTTCTTGTAGCGCCCCCCCAAAAGCCCGTGCCGCTCAGGGGTCGCGCCAGCCAAGTTGATCAGCGCCTTGAGTGCGGCAATGGCGGCGTGATGATCGCCATTCTTGCTTTCGGCCAAGGCGCGCTGCTCGCGCACAAACGGCTGCTGGCGAACGGTCGGAGGCAGGCTGTCGATGTAGCTCAGCGTGAGCTGCCAGTCCTCGCTGGCGTCACGCACAAAGGGCACGATGACGGCGGCCAGGTAGGGTGACAGCACCTTGCTCGCCGGGTGCTCGGCAATGAACGCCTGCGCTGCCGCACGTCGTTCCGCGGGTGGTCGTTCGAGGATCGACTGCATGCGTTGATACACCGCTTCAAACGCATCCAGTTCCTGCGCGAGCTCCTGCGCGCGTCGCTGTTGCTGTGCCGGCTCGACATAGCGCGAGCCAATCTCGTGATGGGGCGAAGCGCTTTGCGCTGCGTTCGGGATGCCCGCAACCAGCGCTGCCACAATCTCGCCTGCAGCGGCATCGTCGATTTCGTCCATCGGGTTCGGGTACGGGATGCGTCGCATCTGATCGACGTCGAACACCGGCTTGGCCCAGTCCGCGCCAATCAGTACGCAGCCGTGCGATCGCGCGGCGTGGCGCAGACCCACTTCGTAGTAGACGTTGGCATTGGCGGTGCTGATGTCGGCCAGCACCAGATCGGAGTACATCAAGCGCTCGATCATCTCGACGATGATCAAGGCGCCACGATCCTCATCCGCGCGAACCGGGCGATAGTTGAGGGCCTCAAGCGCAGGTTTGATCGCTTTGGACCAGAGCAAATCGAAGTTGACCTTGGCGGGCTTGTTCGGCGCGTCTGCCCCGGTGTCCTTGGTGCCGAAGGGCATGACGACGAAACAGATGGGTTTCAGTGGCATAACATGCTCCTGTAAGTCGTGTGGTTTCAGAGGGTCGGCAGGCTCGCGGCGAGGGCGGTCAATCTTGCCTTGATCGATGCCAGCCCGATGCCTTCGTTGGCCTGATAGCCGCCCGTCTCGCCGTTGAGGCGCGTCTCGGTATAGGCGTGATGGATGGCGATCGCCTCCCACTTTCCTTCTTTGAAGACCGGGCTGCCTGAGCTGCCGCTTTCGGTTGGCGCCCGGTAGTGAAGGTGGGTGACCTCGCTGAGCCCGTGGTTGTGATCCAGCAGTTCGTTGTCGTGGATCGAGAACTCCAACGGACGGCCTGCCGGATGCCCGATGATGTAGACCCGCACTGGCGGTTTCGCATCCTTGAGCGGCAGATTGCGGGCCAGCGGTGCAACACCACTGGTTGGTGGCGGCGGGTCCAGCTGCAGGATCACGCAATCGAACTCCCGCTCGGGAGACTCCCACAGGATTTGTCTGATGGTGTGCCGGCGTGCAGGATCGACCGCTTCAAAGACCAGCTCGACGGAATCCGGAGACAGCCCCGGGCTCAAGCCTTCGCGGTTGACCACATGGAAATTGGTGAGCGCGAGTGTGTGCCCCTTCCACTGGTCGAGCAGGCTGCCGCCGTCGATGACAAAGGCGGTGGCGATGGTGCTGTCGCGGCCATAGGCATCGCGGCTGCGCACGGCAGCGACGCCAGCGGCACGAGTGTTCGCCGTCTGGATCCACTCGAAGGGAACAAGCCCCTTGGCTGGGCCGAGTATCCGCTCATAGACGACCTTTGCCTCTGCGCCGGCCGCCATCAGCTGTTGCACGTCACTCGCAGCCATCAGAGTTGCGTCGACCCCGGGCAGGCACATGTGCATCGCACGCAAGGCGGTCAACGCGCCTAACCATTCCTTGCCGTCAAGTTGCCAGACCTGCACCAGCTGCCGCAGCAAGCTGCCCACATGAAACGCCTCAAGGCTTTTGGCGTTGAGGAACTCACGCAAGGCATCTTCAGTGGCCGCAGGGTTTCCCAGTGCGATGGAAGCCTCGGCCACCGTGGCTAGCGCCCACGGGTCAAGCGAGTCCCATGCTGCCGCGCGCGCTGTGGCCATCACTTGCTGCGCGAGCTCCGTCAATTGGCTTGCATTGCCTTGCGCTAGTCCTTGTCGCTGCGCGCGCCAGCCAAGCGCGAGCAAATTGACCCCGTGCCAATAGCGCGTCGAGTCCACCTCATAGGCACTGCGGTAAGCCGCAATCGCCCTCTCCAGCAAGTCGCGTTGTTCTGCACTCCTGCCGCCACCGCTGTCGATCAGCATCTGCTTATAGGCACGACCAAGCAGGCCCTGCAGCTCAGGAAGCTCAGGGTCATCGTTGGCCAAGTGCGACCTGACGCTCTCGATCACGCTGACAGCGGTCGCGGGTTGACCTGAGTCGATCAATGCCTGTGCTTGCAGGCGGCGCAGCTTGGGCGCGTTCGGATGAAATCGCGCGCACTTCTCTGTCAGCGCAGCTAGCGCTGCGAAGTTGCGATCAGCACGCAGGGTCTCCAGGGTCGACTGCACGCTTGGATCGCGCCAGCCGATGCGATTTTCGACCAGCGCCTTGGTAAGTGAATCGAGGTCCTCGTTCGGCATGGTGATTCTCCCCAGCCAAGATGATTCAAAGATTCAGCATCGATGCCAAGGCTTCGCGCAGGCGCGGCCGGGCCAGATACTGGACGACCGCATGGCGCCAATAGCCCTGGTTGCTGACGCCGATGTCTTCGATGCGATCCTTGCCGCCGTGCTGGAAATCCCCGGCGATGCGCGGGTCAGCGGCGCAGACCACATCCAGACGGTCGAAGAGGTTGACCCAGCGCCCCGCCAGCTTCTCGGCGGGAAACCCATCGACGCGCGTCCACTCCGGCTTGTTGCAGTCCTGCACTTCATCGATGCCGAGCGGACTGCCGAGCGTGATCAGTCCATCGATGGCGGGGCAGGCAGCGACCCGCTTCAGGCAATCGTAGGCGATCATGGTGCCCATGCTGTGCGACACCACGATATGCGGCCCATTCGCAGCCGGTACGTCTGCTTGCGCGGTCAATGCGGCGACAAATCGGCGTCGGATTTCGTCCTGAACGCGATAGGTCTCGCCTGGCCTCGGCGTGTGCGGTTTGTTGAAGTAGTAGTGGTGCGCGTCGCGGAGGAACGCCTTCATGATTCGCTTCTTGATGAACCATGGCAGCGGCACGCGCTCAAGCGCGACCGCGCTTGGATCGTCCGGCGACGGCACCTTGCCGAGATCGATGTCTTCCATGCTGGCGCTGGTGAAATGGCGCTGCAGCGCAGTGAGGAATTCCGCCTCTTCTACCGTTCGCATCTGGATCGCTGGCAATTCGACATCAACGCTGCCATCCGCGCGAGCCAAATCTTCGGCTGACGTTGACTCGTAGGCCACCGCTTCCTCTCCTTGGTCCGGGCGTTCGTAGAGCACATCCGCCCAATAGACCATCGATGAGCTGACCCCTTCCGCATCAAGATTGAGGCCATCGACACCCGTCGCCAGTGCGCGCTTCCAGATCGGAAGAAGGACATCAGCAGCTGGCTTGTTCGAGAGTCCGTGGACGAAGGTGACGTGGGGCATGGTGGTCTCCTGGGGGGTGGGTGGCGACGTGGTGGGTGGCGACGTGGTAGTTGACGGTGTGACGAGTGGCGCAGAGGTGGGTGATGGCGCATGAGCCGGTGAGTGGCGACTCGGCGGATTGGGCGCTCAACCGGCTTGTTTCTTGGCCGGTTTCGTCTTGACGCTCGACGGGCTTGTCTCGCCGCGCGCGACTTTCCCGGCAGCCTCGACTGCGTACAGAATTTGCAGGCGCGCTTCGGCGCGGCGGGCAACGCGCTCGATCTCGCCGGTCTGCCTTAGCCACTCATCAAGCCGCCGCACGGCGACGCCGATGGCGGATTCGTCAGCGCAGTGGGCGAGCAGGAACACCTGGATGTGCTGCACATGGTCAGCGGCGTAGACGCCGAAGTCGCTGGGGACGGCGATGGCGTTGGGCGTGCCGAGCATGCGGGTCGCCTGGGCCTCGGTGACGCCGCGGTGACAGGCGATGAGATGGATGACGCCCGGTTGCGATTTGGAGAGCCGCGAAACGAAGTGGTGATCGCGATGGAAGGGTTGACCAACCAGCTCGCGGGCGGCCGCCACGCTGAGCGCGGCGGGGATGGCGTCGAGACGGGCACCAAAGCACCTGCCCGCGAGTTCTATCACCACGGGCGCTTCGATTTTCAGGTCTGACTTCGGCACACCCAGCTCGGCCGTGAGCGCATCGCGCATGGTTTCTTGACGAGCAACGAGATCGAGCCGATTCCAGTCAAGCGGTTGGCCGCGATCCAGACGTGGCCTCCCACGCGCGCCCCGGTGGGTCAGTTCGGCCACCGCCTTGTGCAGCAGGCGCCTGACCTTGGCAAGCAAATCCGACTCGTCTTCAACCTTGGTGTGGAACAGCTTGAGCTCTCTGACGTATCTGCGAAACTTCACATCGTTCGGTTCTTCGGACTGTTTGATTGGCATCAATTCGACGATGTGCACGACTGCGCCGCGTCGCGCCAGTGCGGCCTGCAGTTCGGCGTGGCAGATCCCGATCTGAGCATTGCCTTCTGCCGATCCGGCTTCGCCGGTGTAGAGCACGATGATGATGTCGGCTTGACTGATCTGATCTAGCGAGAGCCCGGTAGTGTTGCTGCCCGCATTGGCGGTGTCGTTCTCATGAATCCAGACATCGAAGATAGGATCTACTGAAGTGAGGCCGGGTCCACTGGCGTCGTCCGGCAGTACCCAGCGCAGGGCATGCAGTTGCTTTTGAATCTTGCGCCGCAGCTGTTCGAGCGTGGTTTCGTGGGGCGGTGCAAACGCCGCGCTCATCGAGCGGCTCGACAACATCACCTTGATCTGCGGCGGCTTGTTCATCAAGAGGGTCTCAATGGGCGCGGGGGCTCAGCCTAAGCGCAGATCATGCGGGGCGGACCGGACACTGCGAATCTCCAGAACCTTGGGAAGACGTTAGTGCTCATTGGCCAACTCGCGGAGATCGGCGCATCGCGGAGACTCCTGATAGGTCAAGTCCGGGATTGGATTCACTGCAAAGGTGCCACCAGTGCGCAGAGGGTCGCACCCCTCTTTCGGTGTTGACTCCGCGGGTGCAGGCGCGCGGGCTGCGCACTCGCTTCGGAAGCGCGCGATGCTGCAGGCGCATCAGGCAGCGGTCGGGGGGCGGTGCTGGTCGACTGCCAGCTCGACTGCCAGCTCGACGGCCTGATCGAGCTGGGGGTAACGGCCCAGCCTTCGCAGGGCAATGAACTCGAAGCCGACGCCTACCGCCTTGAATGCATGTCGGGCAAGCGCTTCGATCGCCGCGCAGCCCTGACTGCGCTGGACAAGATGGCGACGATGCGTGGCAGCGCCTCATGATCGAACGCCCAGCCCGAACCGCAGCGACGCGCAGATCGCATCCGCCGCCAAGGTCTAGTTCCACAGCCGGCAGCGTGCTCGCACGGTGCAGTTCGCAAGCGGAGCTCACCAGCGCTTCATTTACATTTGTGAGCGTGCGGAAGTTCTCCGGCGCACGTCCGACCGCCGCTTCGACGCCGATCAAGCCGCCCCTGCGCAGGCGCACAAGCGCCCGCCAAGGACGCGGCGGAACTCCCGCAAGCGGTCGCGTGGCACCAGCCCGGACCGCTCAGCCGAGGCCACAAACGTGAGGCGAGAACAAGCCGAAGTGGCCGGCCCGACGCCTCCGGCCAAGTGGCCTGCTGCTGGTCCGCTTCAGTATTCCTCTTGGTAGTTTGACGCGTCGCACAAGGGTGTGTTTGTGTGGGGGTCCGGCCGCCCACGGTGGGCGCCGTTGACCGCGCCAGCACCATCCCCTGGGGGCAGCAAGCGTATGAGCGGAAGTGAGCATCAGGCGCCGCAGGGTCTGTTCGACCCACGGCTGGAACACGACGGTTGTGGCTTCGGCCTGATCGCGCATCTCGACGACGCACCCAGCCGCGAGATCGTCGACCTTGGCCTGAGCGCGCTGTCGCGCATGACCCATCGTGGCGCCGTGGCCGCGGACGGTGAGTCCGGCGACGGCTGCGGTCTGCTGATCCGCAGGCCCGAGGCCTTCATCCGCGCGCTGGCGGAGGACCACGGCTTCTCGCTGGCGCCGCTTGCGACCGCGGGCCTGGTGTTCCTGCCGATCGACGACGCGCTCGCCGCGCGCTGCCGCAGCGAGCTGCAGGCCCAGCTGGAGAGGGTCGGTTCGCGCATCGCCGGCTGGCGCCAGGTGCCGGTGAACCCCCAGGCCGCAGGCCCGCTCGCCAGGGAACGCCTGCCGCGGATCGAGCAGGTCTTCGTCAATGCCGACCGCGGCGAGGATGCCGCCGGCTTCCAGCGCGGGCTGTACAGCGCGCGCCGTCGGGCCGAGATGGCGCTCGTCGACATCAGTGATTTCCACGTGGTGACCCTGGCCGAGCACAGCCTGGGCTACAAGGGCATGGTGATGCCCGAGCGCCTGCGCGAGTTCTATCCGGACCTCTCGCACCCGCGCCTGACCAGCTCGGCGGTGGTGTTCCACCAGCGTTTCTCGACCAACACCATGCCGCGCTGGGCACTGGCCCAGCCGTTCCGCTTTCTCGCCCACAACGGCGAGATCAACACCATCCGCGGCAACCGCTTCTGGGCGCGCGCGCGCGGTGCGCGGATGCGCTCGCCCTTCGTTGATTTCCGCGAGTTCCAGCCGCTGGTCAGCCAGGACAGCTCGGACTCGGCGAGCCTGGACAACATGCTCGAAGTGCTGCTGACCGGCGGCATGGACCTGCTGCAAGCCATGCGCATTCTGATTCCGCCGGCCTGGCAGAACGTCGACGGCATGGACCCGGACCTGCGCGCGTTCTACGAATACTTCGCCCTGCACATGGAGCCCTGGGACGGCCCGGCCGGCATCGTGGTCGCCGACAGCCGCTACGCCGCCTGCGCGCTCGACCGCAACGGCCTGCGCCCGGCGCGCTGGGCGCTCAACACCAACCGCATGCTGGTGGTCGCCTCCGAAGCCGGGGTGGTCGACTGGCCGGCCCGCGACATCGTCGCCAAGGGTCGCCTTGGCCCCGGCGAGATGCTGGCGGTCGACCTGCACCGCGGCGAGTTCCTCGACACCGCACGGATCGATCAGATCAACCGCGAACGCGCGCCCTTCAAGCGCTGGCTGAAGCAGGGCGTGCGCTATCTGGAAACCGACCTGATCGACCCCAGCCTGGCGGCCGAGCCGATGCCCGCGGTTGAGCTGGCCCGCCATCAGAAAATGTTCAACCTCTCGGCCGAAGAGCGCGACACCGTGCTCAAGGTGCTGGCCGAAACCGAAGCCGAAGCGATCGGCTCGATGGGCGACGACACCCCGCTGCCGCTGCTGTCGACCCGCGTGCGTTCACTGTATGACGCCTTCCGCCAGGCCTTCGCCCAGGTCACCAACCCGCCCATCGACAGCTATCGCGAGAAGCTGGTGATGAGCCTGCACACGCAGATCGCGCGCGAGAGCAACCTGTTCGAGCTGAACCCGGCCTACGCGCGCCAGGTGATGATCAACTCGCCGATCCTGAGCCAGCGAAAGTATCTGCAGATTCTTGGCTTGCGCGAGGAGGGTGTGGGTTCGGTCGTGATTGACCTGAACTATCCGGAATCCGAAGGGCTCGACGCCGCGCTGGCGCGCTGCTGCAAGCTCGCCGAAGAGGCAGTGCGCGAAGGCAAGCTGCTGGTGGTGATGTCGGATCGGGCGATCCGCGAAGAGCACCTGCCGATCCATGCCCTGCTGGCGGTGGGTGCGGTGCATCAGCATCTGGTGGCCTGCGGCCTGCGCTCGGACTGCAACCTGCTGGTCGAAACCGCGACCGCCCGCGACCCACACCACTTCGCCTGTCTGATCGGCTACGGCGCAACGGCGGTCTACCCCTATCTCGCCTACCAGACCATCTTCGACCTCGCCCGCAGCGGCGATTCCGAAGCGCGCTTGGCCCAGCACCGCGAGCTGGGTCGCAGCTACCGTCGCGGCATTCGCAACGGCCTGCTCAAGATCCTCTCGAAGATGGGCATCAGCACGGTCGCCAGCTACCGCGGCGCGGCCCTGTTCGAAATCGTCGGTCTTGCGAACGCGGTGGTGGCGCGCTGCTTTGCCGGCACGCCCAGCCGCATCGGCGGGCCCGGTTTCGCCGAGATCGAGGCCGACCAGCAGCAGCTGGCCGTGCGCGCCTGGAACACCGGCATCGGTGTCGAGCCCGGCGGATTGTTCAAGTACATGCACGGTGGCGAGTACCACGCCTTCAACCCGGACGTGGTCGGCGCGCTGCAGGTGGCGACGCTCACGGGCGAGCACGCCGACTGGCTGAGCTACGCGAAGCTGGTGAACGATCGCGAGCCCTCGATGCTGCGCGACCTGCTGGAGCCGGACTTCGAACACGCCACGCCGATTCCGCTGGCCGAGGTCGAACCGGCCTCGGCCATGTTCAAGGCCTTCGACTCGGCGGGCATGAGCCTCGGCGCACTTTCACCCGAAGCGCACGAGGCGCTGGCGATCGCGATGAACCGCCTGGGCGGGCGCAGCAACTCCGGCGAGGGCGGCGAAGACCCCGTTCGCTTCGGCACCGAGAAGATGTCGCGCATCAAGCAGATCGCCTCCGGCCGTTTTGGGGTCACGCCCGAGTATCTGGTCAATGCCGATGTGCTGCAGATCAAGGTGGCGCAGGGGGCCAAGCCCGGCGAGGGCGGCCAGCTGCCCGGCCACAAGGTCAACGAGCTGATCGCGCGCCTGCGCTACGCCAAGCCGGGCATCGGCCTGATCAGCCCGCCGCCGCATCACGACATCTATTCGATTGAAGACCTGGCCCAGCTGATCTACGACTTGAAGCAGATCAACCCGACCGCGCTGGTGTCGGTGAAGCTGGTCAGCCATGCCGGCGTCGGCACGATCGCCGCAGGCGTGGCCAAGGCCGGCGCCGATCTGATCACCGTCAGCGGCTACGACGGCGGCACCGGCGCCAGCCCGCTGACCTCGATCAAATACGCCGGCGGGCCCTGGGAGCTGGGTCTGACCGAAGCGCATCACGCATTGCGCGCGAACGGCCTGCGCGATCGCATCATCCTGCAGACCGACGGCGGCCTGAAGACCGGCCTCGACGTGCTGAAGGCCGCCCTGCTGGGCGCCGACAGCTTCGGCTTCGGCACCGCGCCGATGATCGCGCTGGGCTGCAAGTACCTGCGCATCTGTCACTTGAACAACTGCGCCACCGGCGTGGCCACCCAGCACCACGTGCTGCGCGCCAAGCACTTCAAGGGCATGCCGGAACAGGTCATGGCCTATTTCATCGGCGTGGTCGAGGAACTGCGCGGCTACATGGCGCAGCTGGGCGTGCGCACGCTGGCCGAGCTGACTGGGCGCGCGGATCTGCTGCGCATCCGCAGCAACGTCGACGCCCGCCGTCAGCGCATCGACCTGCGGCCGATTCTGGCACCGCCGCCGAATCCACCCGCAGCCGCCTGTGCGCCGGGCCGGCCGACCAAGGATCCGGACGATTTCCACCAGCGTCTGCTCGGCGACATCGGGCCGGCGATCGAAGCCGGCAGCGGCGGCCGCTTCAGCTATGCCGTACGCAATGTGCATCGCTCGGTGGGCACCGCGCTTTCCGGGCTGATTGCGCGTCGACACGGCAACACCGCCATGGCCGACCGCCCGATCCGTCTGGACCTGTCCGGCAGCATCGGCCAGAGCTTCGGCGCCTTCAATGCCGGCGGCCTGGAGCTGCATCTGACCGGCGAAGCCAACGACTATGTGGGCAAGGGCATGGCGGGAGGCCTGATCACCGTGCGGCCGCCGGATGACGCCCGCTACCGCGCGCGTGATTCGGCCATTCTCGGCAACACGTGCCTGTACGGCGCCACCGGCGGTCATCTGTTCGCCGCCGGAACGGCTGGGCAGCGCTTTGGCGTGCGCAATTCCGGCGCCACCGCCGTCGTCGAGGGCGCCGGTGACCACTGCTGCGAGTACATGACCGGCGGCGTGATCGCGGTGCTGGGTTCGACCGGCCTGAATTTCGGCGCCGGCATGACCGGTGGGTTTGCCTATGTGCTGGACCTCGACCGCGGCTTTGTCGACCGCTTCAACCACGAGCTGATCGACCTCAATCGCATCACCCTTGAAGGGCTGGAGGCGCATTTGCAGCACCTGCGTGGCCTGATCGAACGCCATCGCGTGCTGACCGGCAGCACGCTGGCGGCCGAGATTCTCGACGATTTCCGCGGCTTCCTGCCGCGCTTCTGGCTGGTAAAGCCGAAAGCGGCGGGCCTGGATTCGCTGATCAACGCACTGCGGAGGGCCGCCTGATGAAACGCGATCCGATGCATTTCCTGAGTTCGGAGCGGCGCATGCCGGCCGAGGTGCCGGTCAAGCTGCGCATTCTCGACGGCCGCGAGATCCACGGCCAGTACGACGCCGAACAGGCCGCCGACCAGTCCGCACGCTGCCTCGACTGCGGCAACCCCTATTGCGAGTGGAAGTGTCCGGTCCATAACTACATTCCGAACTGGCTGGAACTGATCCGCCAGGGTCGGCTGTTCGAGGCCGCCGAGCTCTCGCATTCCACCAATCCGCTGCCCGAGATCTGCGGCCGAGTCTGCCCGCAGGATCGCCTCTGCGAAGGCGCCTGCACGCTCAACGACGACTTCGGTGCGGTCACCATCGGCAGCATCGAGAAGTACATCACCGACACCGCGCTCGCCCAGGGCTGGCGGCCGGATCTGTCGGGCGTGGTGCCCTCGGGCAAGCGCGTCGCGGTGATCGGCGCCGGCCCTGCGGGGCTGTCCTGCGCGGATGTGCTGGCGCGGCAGGGCATCACCGCCGTGGTGTTCGATCGCCATCCCGAGATCGGCGGCTTGCTCAGCTTCGGCATTCCGCCCTTCAAGCTGGACAAGGAAGTCGTGCGTACGCGCCGGCAGGTGCTGGAGGGCATGGGCATCGAATTCCGGCTTGGTATCGACGTCGGCAGCGATATCAGCTTCGATCAGCTGCTGAATGAGTTCGATGCGGTGTTCCTGGGCCTCGGCACCTATACCGCCGTTGACGGCGCCCTGCCGGGCCTGGACCTGGACGGCGTGGTGCCCGCGCTGCCCTATCTGATCAGCAACGGCCGCTACGCGTTGGGCATCGACCCCGAACCGCCCAAGCTGTGGGGCCAGCATGTGATCGTGCTCGGTGGCGGCGACACCGCCATGGACTGCAACCGCACCGCGATCCGCCAGGGCGCTGCAAGCGTGTCCTGCGTCTATCGTCGCGACGAGGACGACATGCCCGGAAGCAAGCGTGAGGTGGCCAAGGCCAAGGAGGAAGGGGTCAACTTTCTGTTCAAATTGCAGCCCAAAGCAATTCTCGGCAGTAAAGAGAATCGCGTGCGCGCGGTGCTGGCGGTCGAAACCCGGCTGGGACCACCTGACGCCAAGGGCCGTCGCCAGTTCGAAGAGATCCCCGACAGCGAGCGCGAAATCGCCGCCGACCAGGTGATGGTCGCCTTCGGCTTCACCCCCAGCCCGCCCGAGTGGCTGGGCAAGCACGGCGTTACGCTACAGAACAACGGCCGCGTGCGCGTGGCTGAGGCCGGCGCCCTGCCCTTCCAGACCGCCAATGCGAAGATCTTCGCTGGCGGTGACATGGTGCGTGGTGCCGATCTGGTCGTTACGGCGGTGTACGAAGGTCGCGAAGCCGCGAAGGCAATCGCAACCTCGTTGGGCGTGGCCGCGTTCGCCAGTGCTTGAGTGTGTCCGGCTGCTGGAATCTGGCCATTGGGCCGGCCACGGAAGTCCGAGATTCGCGCACGGATGCTGGAGGCTCAATCCGTGCTCACCGCAAGCAGGAGCGATTGCTCTCTTGCCTCTTGCAGGGCCGCCGTTCCTTGGTCGCGGACGTCAATGGGCTCCGAAAGCAAACGTTAGGACATGCCTAGATGCTTGGAGAGGTCTTTAGCTGAGCATCGCCAGCGCGATGATGTAGCAAAGCCAACCGCCAACAAGCGCTGAAGCCGACAGCCAAGACACCCGCCGTGTCTCCATCTGGGAGACGCTCTGCAGGGCTGATTGAATTATCAAGGCAGCGTAACCCAGGGCGAACACAAGCGCTGCGCCTGTTGTCGCTAGCGCAAGAGTAGGAGTCAGCAGGTACCGCAGCAGTGAGGCCACCAGCACGAGGACGGCAAGCGGCGCAAACGCGACTGAGGTTATCACCAGCGCGGACGAGGCAGCTCGGGCTGCTCGGCCCAAACCCAGAAATAGAACAACGGCCACCCCAAGAAAGGCAAAGAGCCACCCAACCCACTGCACAAACAGGGAGGAGAATGTCCGCGCCAGTGGAAGCGTGCTCAATGCCCCCCAAGAGAACGCTAGCAGGGCGACCGATACCAGCCCCAGTACCGCAGCGATCTTGTACAGTCGCTCTTCCGCAGTTTCCGCCAAAATTCCACCAACTCTGCCAACCGGGTCAGAAGCCAGGAACTTGACCGCCGATAGGGCATCCAAAGCAGCTGCCTTTGTCTCTATTGCAGCCACTCGCGCTGTCGCCTTGGCCGAATCAACCAGCTCGGGATTAATGTTCACGTTGGAGAAGCGCGGACCCGCGCCGCGCTGAGGGTTTGAATCAAGACCCGGTTCTGATCCGGACTCCGATGATGCGTTTGAATCGGCTGGGGCAGCCCTCATCGCAGCCGCGGGCGTTTTCGCAAGAGAGAATCGGACCACCGTGGCAACCAGCATCAGCAAGATCCCAAGCCATAGGAGAATCGGAGTGTAGCGGGGCAGGTTTGATTTTGAGGAGAACCATACCCCTTCACAACTGCTACCGAAGGAGTAAAAGCATGTGGTGGCCAGCTTGGTCTGCATCTCTCGGAAGTAGCCTCCAGCACTACCCATTCCTATAGAATCTGGGCGGGGCAGACCGGCATATAGCGCCCCCCACCAGAGCACCGATACTAGGAACAGCACAAAACCGGTCCTACCCAAGATTAGATAGAGCTTCTTGAGGTCCAAATCTGTCTCCTGTTGATCGAGGAACGTGAACACTGGCCAGCTTATCAAACACAACACGCGCGTCTTTTCAGCAATCTTCTAGATGTGAGCGTCCCGCGCGTTTTCTGGTTGAACACTTACCTTTTGCTTGCACTCATTGAAGGGGCATCTGGCAAGAGCACCGCAATAGCGAACTCTCCGCAAGATTTCCGATGTCGAAAGCTGAGCCGACCAGGCCTTGCACCTCGGAGGGCAACTCTGCTCTGATCTGCGCGTCGCTCGCGGAGAGAGAACAAGAGCCTGCTACAAGGGCCAAAACATTAGACATTTCACGAGGCCGCTTTATCATTGCAACCCCTCTTTCTAATGAGCTGGAGAAACGCCCAGCCTAGAATGCGAAGGCCTTTCCGGTTTCATGCTGAATTGGAAGAATTTTTGGCCCACATGCAGGCATGAATCTAAAACTCGCACCACTGACTCCCAATTCCTTTTGAGGCAAATGAGGCAAATGAGGCAGGAAGCTTGACTTGATATGCTATTGCCGCCGATACCACACGGGGCCAGTAGCTAGACGAAACACAGAGAGCAGCACTGGGGCGAGAAACAGCATTCCTACAATCAGCGCGACTTCATTTCCGAAGCTGAACAGCCAAAGTGCGATCAATCCGGGAATGGAGATTCCGCAGAGCACTGTCCCGACCACCCCATAGATGACACCGCTAGCCTGTGTGTAACCTTTCTCCGCGTGACAGCCCGGGCAGACTTTCGCGTACTCGGAAACTGTTGAGCGACAGAAGGGGCAGTGCAACAGACTGGCATCGCCAGAGCAAGCTACCGGCTTGCCGCAACGCGGACACGCAGCGGCGGAGTCGGAAACACGGTTCCCGCAATCCGTGCAGTCAATCAGCGCCATTTGAAGTTCCTCGTTTTACCGGTGCGTGGTCGTTCCTGCCGTTTAGGCGTAGTCGTTATGTGGTGAAGTTGCCATTGCCCTCACGCATCTATGGCTGCACTACCCGCATCACTTGCTTAGCCCTGACCGAGTTAGTATTGGTTGCTTCGATCCCCCAGGTGTCGAACTCCACCAATTGTCCGATCGCCGGGTAATTGCCCGAGCTGTTGATTCGTGCAGAGAATCTCACTGTTGCAGAGGCTCCTGCGCCCAGCTCTCCCACATTCCAGCGAACCAGCGTTCCGTCGGAGCAAGAGTTGAGGCAGATGCCTCCGTCGGCGGGTGTCCAGCTATAGGTCTCTTCGGGAACACGAAGATTCACGATGACGCCGAAGAGGGCTACGGCCCCTGCATTGCTGACTTGCAGCTCGCCTTGGACTACTTCGTTCCGGACCACGGCGCCCGGCAGTACACTGATGTTTAGGTTCAACGGCCTCTGCGTCGCCTGTGCCGTGCTGACGCCGGCATGGCTCACGCGCCCCGTTCCGTCCGCGATGCGCGCACTACTCTCCAACACACGCCCCGCCTGCGCTGTAGGCACCAGCACCTGCACAACGCGTTGCCCGGATACGCCCGGAGAAAGCGAGCCCAACGACCAGCTGACCACGCCAGCACTGTGCGTGCCGCCGTCGCTGGCCGACTGGAACTGCGTGCCCGGCGGCAGCGGGAGCGACAAGTTGACGCCAGTGAGCGTGCTTGCAGTGGTGTTGCCGTAGCTCAGCGTGTAGGTCAACGTCTCCCCGCTGAGTACCGGATCGCGGTTGTCCTTGATCGCGAGGTCGAGGTCACGGGGACCGACCGGGACCACTTCGCGCACGCGGGTGACATCCAGATTCGCGGCCTCAACTGCCCAGGCCTCGAACTCGATCTGGGCACCGCTTGGAGGTATGGGAGAAAAGGGGCTCACACGCGTCGAGAAGCTGAGCGCCCTGCTGGTGCCTGCAGGCAGGTCACCGATGTTCCAGCGCACCAGGGTGCCGTCGGCGCAGGAGTTCATGCAGCTGCCCACACCATCTAGGACCCAGCTCGTCGTCTCCTGCGGGACGCGGACGTAGACCATCACACCGAACAGGTCGGAGCCGCTGTTGCCAACGGTCAGCTCGCCATTGAGATACTCACCTGTCAGCGCCGGCTTGGGGCCCACAACCAAGCTGAGGTTCAGTGGCCTCTGTGCTGACTGCATGGTGCTGGCGCTGGCGAAGCTCACCCGCGAGGATCCATCGGCGATGCGCGCGCGGGTTTCCAGCATGCGGCCCGGCTGGGCAGTGGGCACCAGCACCTGAACGGAACGTTGCCCGGATACGCCTGGAGACAGCGAGCCCAACGACCAGCTGACCACGCCAGCACTGTGCGTGCCGCCGTCGCTGGCCGACTGGAACTGCGTGCCCGGCGGCAGCGGGAGCGACAAGTTGACGCCAGTGAGCGTGCTTGCAGTGGTGTTGCCGTAGCTCAGCGTGTAGGTCAACGTCTCCCCGCTGAGTACCGGATCGCGGTTGTCCTTGATCGCGAGGTCGAGGTCACGGGGACCGACCGGGACCACTTCGCGCACGCGGGTGACATCCAGATTCGCGGCCTCAACTGCCCAGGCCTCGAACTCGATCTGGGCACCGCTTGGAGGTATGGGAGAAAAGGGGCTCACACGCGTCGAGAAGCTGAGCGCCCTGCTGGTGCCTGCAGGCAGGTCACCGATGTTCCAGCGCACCAGGGTGCCGTCGGCGCAGGAGTTCAAGCAGCTGCCCACGCCGTCCAAAACCCAGTTGCCTGCCTCTTGCGGCACACGCAGATAGACCATCACTCCGAAGAGATCCGATCCGCTATTGCCGACGGTCAGTTCGCCGTTGAGGATCTCGCCTGTCAGCCCCGGCTTCGGACCCACAACCAAGCTGAGGTTCGCCCTTGAGGGCAATGTCTGTAGGCCCAGATGCCGGGCTGCACGAGCACCACTGCTGTTGTCCAGAACTTCTGCATACAGCAACCCGGATGACAGCGCTCCGGAAACCCCGGGCGTACCGTTTCCGTCTGATTCGAACCCGTCTTTGAAGATCGAGGGCTGCGTTGGTGTGATTTGAAGAGCTTCCGCCAACACGCTGATGCGTTTGATCACGGTTTGCCCAGGACCGAGCGTTCCGAGATCCCACGTGAGCCCGCCGTTTCCGTCAGCGATGGCTCCATCGAGTTGAGTGGCCTGGACTCCCACCGGTAGGCGGACCTTCAGACGCGAGCCCAGCGCTGGGGTCGTTCGAAGGTTTGCGGCATGAATTTGTAGCACCGTCTCTTCGCCAAATCGAAGTCGATCTGGCCCATCCAGAGCCACGCGCAGTACGCGGCCGCTCAGTAGCGAAACATCGCTGGAGGCCATGACGCGCTGCCCCACCACCGCTGCAAAGGCTTCATGACGGGCGACCTGGCCGGTCAACGCATGCACACCGCCAGAACTTGCCGCATCGTGTGCGTAGCTGAAGACTCGACTCTGGCCGGGCGCAAGCGTCGGGATTGTCCAGCGAATTTCTCTCGCGCCGCTGCAGCCGGAAGGACAGGTGCCACCACCTTCGATCGCTGCAGGCCCATTGCTAGCCTGCGGTAAGCGCGAGCTAACTACGACATTGTTTAGTGACGCAGAACCGGCATTGCTCACCCTGATCCTGACGCCGAACTGCCTGCCGCGCTCCACCTCGTGCGCATCCGTGTCAACGCTCACGCGTAGTGACTGGGCTTGCGCTACTCCGAGCACGGTGCGTGCTTCTGTGGACTCCGTGCTGTTCTGAAGGGTCGCTGCGACACTTCGAAGCGCTTCGGCGGACGACTGAACTTCGACCAGCACGTTTCGAGCGCCGCTGCTCCCGGGCCCAAGCGCGCCAATGCTCCAAGTGACTGTGCTCGCGCCCAAAACGCCATCGCCTGCATCAATGACCTGGAACCCCTGTGGCAGAGTCAGGCTCAGCGTGTTGCCGAGCGTGGTCGCAGTGCTTGACGCGTTGCCAAAGGTGGCACTCAACAGAACCCGCTCGCCGGGTCGTGCAAATTGGAGCGAGCTGCTGATCTGCAGCACATTGTTGGCGGCGGAGGGGCGCACCCTCACCTGAGTGTTGACCGTTGCGACGGCTTGCGCACCGCTGCGAAGCTGCGCGTTTACGGCGATCAAGGTACCGGCGGGCGGGGCAGGAAAATCGTTCAGTGTGGTCGTGAACGAGGCGACATACGCCCCCCCGGCCGGGATGGAGCCTGCGGCCCATGTGATGGTCGATCCACCACGGCAGGGTGAATTGCAGCTGGCATCGGTCGGCAGGTTTGTCACGCTTCCGAATTCGGAAGGAACGGCAATCGCCACCGACGCATCAGATAGTGGATGAGCGCTGTCGTTTGCTACGACCGTGTTGATGCTGAAAACCTGGGACGGGGCGACGTCGAAGCGGCTTGGGAACGCATCAAGCCGGGGCGTCGCGGTCGCCGGCTCCACGAACAACGCCAGCGCAGACAGTGCGAAGCTCAGAAGGCGATTCATTAAAGTCTCTCAGACTAGGTCGTGTTTTTGGGGCACTCGATTCCGGACGCGAGCCAACCGCATCTCGCGCCGAGATATCGGTCAAGCACTGCCTTCTGCTCGAAGCCCTACCCTAGTCCACAACTCTGCCATGTGGGCTCACATGAACTTCAAGAAACATTCAAGCTTGCGAGTTCAAGGCTGTTCAACTAGCCTCAATCGGAACCTTGACTCGTGCTGGCGAGGCGTAATGAACACATCGCCCCTGGGAGATCGTGCCTTTCGCTGGCGGTTCGGTGCAGCTGAGTTCGACGAGGCGAGTCAAACCCTCGTCGTTGCGGGAGAACACCGCCCCCTTGAGCCCAAGCCTGCCCGCGCACTGCAGCTGTTGCTCAGGAACGCCGGCTCCGTAGTTTCACGCTCGGAGTTCATGGCCGAACTGTGGGGCGGTCGTGTGGTGGTGGATCATGTCCTCGCCACCGCCGTGGGCAAGTTGCGCAAGGCACTGCAGAACGTGCCCGAAGTGCGCCTTGTAACAATTGCTCGCGTCGGCTACCGGCTTGACGGCTCGGTTGAAAGGAGCGTGGCTCGCGTTGCGACCGCGACACCTTTGGCGCTGCAACCTGGCCTGCGTCTTCCGGTGGCCTCGGGTGCGATCCTTGAGGAGCGGATCGCGGCCGCGCCTGGGCGCGAAGTTTGGCGAGCAACCAGCACCTTGGGTGCGCGCGCAGTCAAGTTCGCCAGCGATGATGAACAACTCGATGCCCTGAAGCGTGAACTGACAGTTTCCCGTCTGCTGGCGGCCGAGTTCCCGGACGACAGCGGGTTCTTGCCGGTCATTGAGGCGCAACTTGCCGAACCCCCGTTTTTTCTCGAATACCCCTACGGTGGCCGCAATCTTCTGGATTGGAGCAGGGACAATCTCTCAAACCTGAACCTGCGAGATCGTATCGAACTTTTCTGTATGTTCGCAGGCTGCGTGTCCCACGCGCACTCCGTCGGAGTGCTACACAAAGACATCAAGCCACAGAACGTGTTGATCGATGAGCACGATGGTCAACGCGTTTGCCGAATCGTAGATTTCGGAGTGAGTCGGATCATCGATCCTGATCGACTGAGCCAACTCGGGGTCAGCGCGTTGGGGCTGACCCTCTCGCAATTTCCCGGTGATGTACGCGGCGCGGGAACGCCGCTCTATCTCGCACCTGAGATCGTGCGAGGGGGACGGGTTTCGATTCAGAGTGATGTGTTTGCACTCGGCATGATCCTTTTTCAACTGATCGTCGAGGATTTCAGGCGCACACTCGCTCCAGGTTGGGATCGTGAGATCGAAGACCAGGAACTGCGTGAGGACATCGCCTGGGCCACCGATCAGGATCCAATGCTGCGCCCATCCAGCGTCGGCGTCCTGGTTGAGAGATTGCGGTCTCGCGAACAACGTCGCGAAATGCGTGAAGAGCGTGCGCGCATGGCCGAAGCTCTGGCGCGCTCTCGGGCAGCACTCGCGACATCCCGGGCGCGGCGTCCGTGGCTCATTGCAGCAGTCTTGGCGCTCGTACTGGGAATGGGCGCAAGTGTTCTGCTACTTAGGTCCATCGAGTTCGCGCGCGTACAAGCGGAATTGCACGCGAAGAGCCTCAGCGCAGTCCAACGTTTTCTCGCCGAGGACATCCTCGCTGGTTTGAGTCGAGGAGATCCCCGGTTTGCACCCGAAGCAGGACCTAAAGCAGTTCTCGATGCCGTGGCGCAAGCGACATCGCAGCGCTTCAGCGAGGATCCCATTGCGCGAGCCAGTTTGCACCGAGCCTTGTCGGTCGCGTATCGCGGCCTGAGTGAACACGGGCTCGCCATCGAGCACGGCGAGCACGCTGTTCGCGACTACAGGGAACACCTTGGTGCAGCACACCCGGACACGATACGGACCATTTACGACCTCGCCATTGCGCTGAGTTGGGCGACGCGCTTCGACGATGCACGGCTAAGTATCAATGAAGCGGACACACTGATCGCTACCATCGCTTACGACGAAGCGCTTCAACTACGCTCCCATACTGTAAGGGCCGAGTTCCACGCTCAAATGCTACAACCGGCAGAAGCACTTGACTCCTGGAACCGTGCTTGGGCCATCGCGACAACCGCCACGCAATTCGATCCCAACTCCATACGCTCAATTATCATTGGCCAATCAGATGCTCTGCTACGCCTGAACCGACCATCGGAAGCGCTCGAGTACTTGGAGCGAGCCGAGGAGCTGCTTTCGGGGTTGCACGAGTCCTCGCGGGGAAGCACCGAACGCAATCGAGCGCGGGCGCTACGGGCACTGGACCGCATGCCTGAGGCCGTTGAAGCCGCCCAAGCCGCCTACGAAATCAATACCCGGCATTTGGGTCCCGACCACCTCGAAAGCATCGTCAGCCTCAGCACGCTTTCCTACACCCATCATCTGAACGGGGATTGCGAACGATCCTTGCCAACAGCGCGCGTAGCTGCCGATCAAGCGATCCGCGTGTTCGGATACGAACGACAGACCACACTGATTGAACTAGGCAACTTCGGTGCCCGCTCCTTCGAATGTGGGGAACATGAGCAAGGCCTCGCGGCAATCCGCGATGCTCGCGACAGACTGCGGCAGGGGTTCGGCCCGGCCAACGTCGCAGGGCAGAACTTCAGCTTCTTTCTCGCCCTGTTCCATGAGCAGGTGGGGCACTATGAGGAGGCATTGAGTGCGTTGGACCAATTGGGTGAGGATGCCGAGACGATCATCGCAGCGGGCGGCGGGACCGCTGTCAGTGGAGCGCGGATCGAACTTCTGAGGGCAAAGGTGCTGTTTGGTCTCGGGCAGCGAGAAGGTGCCGCCAACGCACTGGACCGCGCAAGAGAGATCCAACGATTGGCAGCGGACGACAAGGAGCTTGAGGAGGAGATTGACGCACTGGCTGCCGCACTCAAGGCTTGAGGCCTACCCCACGCACAGTAGGGTCCGGTGGTGGCCTTCCATTCGCTAGAGAGCTGTGCGCGTATCGATTCGATTATCCTGCTGCCGCGCATTCACTGAGCGTCTACCCCGCGCAGCCGTGCGAGTGGGGACAGCTCGCGACCGGTGGTGGCGACACCGCCATGGACTGCAACCGCACCGCGATCCGCCAGGGCGCGGCAAGCGTGTCCTGCGTCTACCGCCGCGATGAAGACGACATGCCCGGCAGCAAGCGTGAGGTGGCCAAGGCCAAGGAGGAAGGCGTCAACTTCCTGTTCAAGCTGCAGCCCAAAGCAATTCTCGGCAACGATGAGAATCGCGTGCGCGCGGTGCTGGCGGTCGAAACCCGCCTCGGCCCGCCCGACGCAAAGGGCCGTCGCCAGTTCGAAGAAATCCCCGGCAGCGAGCGCGAAATCGCCGCCGACCAGGTGATGGTCGCCTTCGGCTTCACCCCCAGCCCGCCCGAGTGGCTGGGCAAGCACGGCGTTACGCTACAGAACAACGGCCGCGTGCGCGTGGCTGAGGCCGGCGCCCTGCCCTTCCAGACTGCCAATGCGAAGATCTTCGCCGGTGGTGACATGGTGCGTGGTGCCGATCTGGTCGTTACGGCGGTGTACGAGGGTCGCGAAGCCGCGAAGGCAATCGCAACCTCGTTGGGCGTGGCCGCGTTCGCCTGCGCGTGAAGGCTTGACGATCGCATTGGGTGGGCCTTGGCCCACCAAGGCTTCACTCGCCTCGCGTTTCCCCGTTGGCTCACGTCCCGGCGTCGGTGGGTCAAGGCCCACCCCAAGAACTCGCATTCACTCCTTCACGCTGCCATCATTCGCGCACTTATGGATGAGGAGCTTGATCATGCGAAAGCATTGGGCAGTGGCGCTGGTACTGTTGTTCTCCGGATCTGCGCAGGCGAACGCGCCAAGCGCCAGCGAAGTGGCAGCGTTTGCCGAACCGCTGCTGGCCAAAAGCTACGCAGTGGACGGACCCGGCGCGGCGGTGCTGGTGGCCCGCGGCGACCAGCTGCTGTTTCGCGGAGCGCGCGGTATGGCCAGCCTGGAGCTGGGCGTGCCGCTCAGCCCGGATCACGTGTTCCGGATCGGCTCGGTGACCAAGCAGTTCGGCGGCGCCGCCGTGCTGCGGCTTGCGGAAGAGGGCAAGCTGAGCCTCGATGATCCGCTGTCGAAGTTCCTGCCGGACTACCCGAACGGCGCCGCGATCAGCGTGCGCCAGCTGCTGAATCACACCTCGGGGGTCAAGAGCTACACCGATATCGAAGGTGTGATGGATGGGCCGATCCGCCGCGACCTCGATACCGCATCGTTGGTAGCGAGCTTCAAGGACTTGCCGGCCGATTTCGCGCCGGGCACCGACTGGGCCTACAACAATTCCGGCTATGTGCTGGTGGGCGCAGTCATCGAAGCGGCCAGTGGGCAAGCCTGGCACCAGTATCTGGAACAGGCGCTGCTGGCCCCGCTGGGGCTTGGACAGACCCGCTACGGCGCGGACAACCTGCTGGTGCACGGCATGACACAGGGCTATGTGGGCAGCGACGCGAAGGCCGTGCCGGCACCGTTTCTGAGCATGACCCAGCCGCATATCGCCGGTGCGCTGATATCCACGGTGAACGACCTGTGGCGCTGGAACCAGGCTCTGCACAACGGCAAGGTACTGGCGCCCGCCAGCTATCAGGCCATGATCACGCCGGAGGCCGCAGCGGTCGAGGCGCGCTACGGCCTTGGCCTGGTGGCCGGCAGTGTCCGCGGTCGCCCGCAGCTCAGCCACGGCGGCGGTATCTTCGGTTTCAGCACGCATCTGCTCTATGTCCCTGAGCAGCAGCTCAGCGTGGTGGTTCTGCAGAACAGTAATGGGGGCGCCGACCCGGCCCAGATCGCGGTAAAGCTGGCGGCGTTCGCCCTCGGCGACCCCTACCCCGAAGCCAAGCCCTTCGCGCTGGCAGAGGGCACTCTTGAGAGCTACCAGGGCGTGTACCGGATCGACCCGAGCACCACTCGCGAACTGCGTCTGGTCGACGGCGCCCTGATCAGCCAGCGCAGCGGCGGTCAGCCCTTCAAGCTGTTGCCTATCGCAGCAGACACCCTTCTGTTCGAAGACGGCCTGACCTATCTGCGTATCGAGCGCACCGAGGCCGGCACGATCAGCGGGATGCGCCTGTTCCAGAACGGAGAAGGCGAGGGTGACTTCGCCCCGCGTACCGAAGAAGCGGTGTCGAAACCCCGCCAGCCGGTGAGCCTGAGCCGGGAACAACTGCAGCGCGTGCTCGGCACCTACGTCGGCGCGCCCGGACAGCTGACCATCTCGCTCGAAGGTGAGCAGCTGAAAGCGCAGTTGAGCGGACAGCCGGCGTTTGATCTGTTCGCCGAATCGGCGCAGCGCTTCTTCCTGACCGTGGTGGCGGCCGATCTCGAGTTTGCCCCCGCCGAAGGTGTCGTGACCTCGGTCACCCTGCACCAGGGCGGCGCGCAGATTCCGTTTCAGCGGCAGCATTGAAGCGCGCAGTGAGGGGTGTCTCCGACATTGCGCTGCTCTGAGAATGCGTCAGGCGGAGGCGCGTGTCAGCGTTGTCTACCGTCGCGACGAAGACAACGTGCCGGGCAGTCGCCGCGAGGTTCCGAAGGCCAGGGAAGAAGGCGTCAACGGCTCTTTCCGCCCGCAGCCCAAGACGATCCTGGGCGATGGCGCGAATCGCGCGCGCTGCGCAGGTGATCGAAACGCGTCTCGGCCCGACGGATGCGAAGGGCCGCTGCCAGTGCGAGGAGATCCCCGGCAGCGAGCGCGAAATCGCCGCCGACCCGGTGATGGTCGCCTTCGGCTTCACGCCCAGCCGGCCCGAGTGGCTGGGCAAGCACGGCGTTACGCTACAGAACAAGGGCCGCGTGCGCGTGGCCGAGGCCGGCGCTCTGCCATTCCAAACCGCCAATGCGAAGATCTTTGCCGGCGGCGACATGGTGCGCGGTGCGGATCTGGTCGTTGCGGCGGTGTACGAAGGTCGAGAGGCGGCGAAGACAATCGCGCGGAGTTTGTGCGTGGCGGCGTTGGCCAGCGCCTGAGACCCACCACTGACGTCGCGACTCCGGGTCGCGATGCGGGGCTTTTGAGTGGCGGTGCAGGCCCTGCGAGGGCGCCTGGATCGTGTGTGGCTGGGGCTTGAACTGGGCTGTGCCGACGCGTGTCCCGAGGGTCTGTCCAAAGGGTCGCAACGGAAGCACGTCCGCATCACCCATTCGTATACTGTCGACCTGCATGACAGCCTGAGCTCAGATACACATGTCCCGCTATCGGATTCCTGGCCCTCTGGGTCTGCACCCGGCAACGTACCGATTCGAGACTGGGACACCGACGCGCTGGCGACCGGCACAGCCGCCCGGCGTAGCACATGGCGCGGGCCCTTCGTCCGATTGGCTGCTTGCAAGCAGCGCGTCGGCGGCAACCTCTCAACCGCGCGATATCACCGCAGCCGAAGGAGAGCGCATTGTTGCCGAGGCAGCGCTCTGGAAGGACACGCCCTACGCGGATCAACCGCATCTGCAGCCGCCCGGCCCACACCGGCAGCACAACGGCGCGGGCGCCCAGCGCGGCGTGGCCGGCGATTGCTCGGGCTGCACCTGGAAGATCTACGGCGCGGCAGGCTTCAGCTACGCCTATCGCGCCTCTGGCCAGTGGAATCAGGCCGTTGATGGCGGGCAGATCCCGTTCCGGCGCCTTGCTGCCGACGAGGCCGGGCAAGCCGGCGACGTGCTGCAATTCAACGGGCATCTCGCCATCCTCGCCAGCCCGGGCCAGATGTGGACCGCGCGCCGCTCGGGCTATTCCGCCGCAGGCGAGTACTTCAACCGACCTTTCACTCTGATGGCGATCCAGTACTGGGGCAATCCGGTCATCGCGCGCTATCGCTACCGCGTGAGTGCCGCTGCAAGCGCTTCGACCGGGCTCGCATGAGGATCTTGAGCTTGGCTGAGCGTGGCTGCGTGTGGGCGGTGTTGCTCTTCGGCGCGTCCACCGCACCGGGTTGCGCGCAACCGCCCGACGTTGGCGTGTCATTCGACGCGCGTCATCTGTTCGCCCCCAACCCGAATTGGCGATCAGTCGACACGCTGCCCGCCGTGTCCGCGGAGCAGCTCGAAGCACTTGGGGTGGACCTGCGCCGTGCCTTTCTGGCAAGCCCAGCGGCCAGCGCCTTGCGCGACAGCGGACACGAAGCCGAGCAGGGCTGCAGCTTCGTCGAGCGGGCGTTGGAGGTCGCGGTGAACGGGGCGCAGTTCCGCTGGATGCCGAGCGCCGGTGAAGGGCGCATCCTCTACACCGGGTCATCGTACTGCTCGGAGGCTTCCGTCACTCTGATCTGGGCGCTGGAGGCCGATCACTGGCAGATGGCCGGCTACGCGTTTGGAGAGGCGCTTCATGTTGAGCTTGCGCCCGAGCCGGCCGGCCCGTTGCTGTTGCGGCTTGCTGCCTGCTGCGAAGACCGCGTGGATGTGTACAGGATCCAATCGTGGACAGACCCCGAGCCACTCGCTCAGGTGGGCGTCGACGTCCAAACCCAAGCAGCGACTTCAGTCATCACGCCCGAGCGCGTGACAACCCGGCGCGAAGGCCTGCTGCGCCGTTCGCCCGAGCGCGACGACGCTCCCAACGAGATGCTGACGTTCTGGGCCGAGGCGCCGGTGTTCGGCAATCAGCTGGATCGCTTCAAGGCTGACGCGAGCGGCTGGGTGTCAGCGCGCGTGAAAGACGCAGGCAGCGACGAAGACTGGTGCTTCGTGAGCCTGCCGCGCACTGCCGAGGCCTCACCCACGGCAGGTGTGTTCAGCGTGCAGGCCGGTTGGACCGAGTGCGGGCATCTGCGAGCTGACGAGGGCTAGTCCTGGGTGCGTCACGGTGTGTCGTGTCGGAAGGCGCCGCTCCGATATCACCGCCTTTGCGCTTTCCGCACGCCGCCTTGGTGCGCCGCAGGCGCACCCTACCTGGAGGCGCCTGCGGCGCCGCGGGCGCAGCTGCGCGCTCGCTACCTCCCGCCCTGCAGCAGCCCCAATAGCTCATCCACACCGATCGCCGAGGCCTGCGCCTGATCGCCGATCACCTGGTCGATCAGCTCGCGCTTGGCGCCGTGCATGTCGAGAATCTGCTGCTCAATACTGCCGGCCAGCACCAGCTTGTAGACCGTGACCGGGCGGGTCTGGCCGATGCGGTGGGCGCGGTCGGTGGCCTGCTGTTCCACCGCCGGGTTCCACCACGGATCGAGGTGGATGACGTAGTCGGCAGCGGTGAGGTTCAAACCGACGCCGCCGGCCTTCAGGCTGAGCAGGAACACATCGCCCTCGCCGCGCTGGAAGGCGGCGACCTCGGCCTCGCGCTTGTTCGAGGGCGTGCTGCCATCGAGGTAGCGGTAGGCGATGCCCTCGGCCTCGAAGCGTGCGCGCACGATCGCCAGGTAGTCGGTGAACTGGCTGAACACCAGGGCGCGGTGGCGGTTGTCGATCAGCTCGGTGACCAGCTCGACCAGTTGTTCGAGCTTGGCGCTGCTGAGCTTCAATTCGGGCGCGACCAGGTTCGGATGGCAGGCGGCGCGGCGCAGGCGGGTCAGCTCGGCCAGAATCTGGAAGCGCTTGGATTCACCCGGCAGTGCCTCGCTGCTCAGGCGCTCCAAGGCCTGCTTTCGCAGCGCGGCGAGCAGCTGGGCCTCGCCTGCCGAGGGCTCGATGCTCTGCACGATCTCGGTGCGCGCCGGCAGCTCGCTGAGCACTTCCGACTTGGTCCGGCGCAGCAGGAAGGGTGCAATCAGACGCCGCAGAATGTCGCGCTGCGGGCCACGCGGATCGCGCTCCAGCGGCAGCAGAAAGCGCGTACGGAAGGATTCCTCGCTGCCCAGCAAACCCGGGTTCAACACCCGGAACAGGCTCCACAGCTCGCCGAGATGATTCTCCAACGGCGTGCCTGTGCACGCCATGCGGAAGCTCGCCTTGAGCCGGCGCACCGCCTGTGCCCGCTGAGTAGCTGCGTTCTTGAACGCCTGTGCCTCATCCAGCACCAGGCTGGCGAATTCGAGCTCGGCGAAGGCGTCGATGTTCGACACCAGCAGACCGTAGCTCACCACCACCACATCGCCGGCAACAAGATCCGAAAGTGCGACTTCGCGATCACCATCGCCGTAGACGCGGATGTTCAGGCTCGGCGCAAACCGGGTGGCTTCGCTGCGCCAGTTTCCGACCAGACTGGTCGGCGCCACCACCAGGGCCGGGCCTTCGCCCGCGCGCGCCAGCAACACGGCCAACGCCTGAACAGTCTTGCCCAAGCCCATATCGTCGGCCAGACATGCGCCGGCGCCCCAGGCAGCCAGGCGCAGCAGAAACGTGTAGCCGTCGATCTGGTAGTCGCGCAGCTCGGCCTGCAGCAGGCGCGGCAGTTCGGGCTGCAAAGTGCGCGCGGCGTCCATGCGCTTGAGCTGCTTGCGAAAGGCGGCATCGAGCTGGCTGTTCTCATCCAGCGCGCCCTCCAGCGCATACGCCGCCACCATCGGCACCTGCACCTGGCCACGCTCGTCGGCAAACGCGCGCAGCACCTGCAGGCGGCGCCGCAGTTCGGCATCCAGTGCGAGTACGCGGTCGCCGTCCAGGCGCAGATAGCGACCCTGGCCCGAAGGCAGGCCACGCAGCACCTCGGCCAAGGCGACCACGCTGCCGTCGTTCAAGGTCAGGCCACCGCTGGCGGCAAACCAGTCACGCTTTGCGGCGACCTTGATCTGCAGCGGATCCTGCCCGCCAACGCGCGCCACCCGCATCGATTTGCCGGCCTTCCACTCCAGGCCGAGCTCGCCCTGCTCCTGCAGCTGAGCAAGCAGATCCAGTGCTTCGTCGGGTGAGTCCACGCGCAGGCTTTCACCCGGCGGCAGGCCGGCCAGCAGGGGCACGGCGTCTTCGAGTGCCGCCAGCGCGCGGCGTTCGGCAGCAAAGTCACGGCGCGCGCGACAGGCTGCTCCGTTGCGTTCCCCCAAAACCACTTCACTGCCCAGGGCGGCTGCGACAAAGGGCCCTTCCGCGCCCAGGGGGCGCAGCCCGATCCGCACCGCCAAGCCCTCACCGGCCGGCTCCAGTTGTGCGACCAGCTGGGTTTGCGCGGCGACATCCTGCAGGCCGAGAGCCTCCAGGCTGCCTTCGAGATTCAGCGTACGCCCCAGCCCGGGCAGCATCTGCATGAACTGGCCGACGGCTTCGGCAGGCAGGGTCAAGCCTGCGCCGATGATGTTGGCGATCTTGGCCTGGGTCGGGCTCGGTTTGAAGCGCAGCAGTTCGGCGCCGCGGAGAATCAGCAGGGGCTCGGCGCCAACCGTCAGCGACGGGTCAAGCTTCAGTTCGATGCGGCCATCGGGCAGGCGTCGCGACTCCAGACGTGGCTCCAGCTCCCGCACTGTCAGTGGTGAATCTTTCAGGTCGAACACGCGCGGGTGGCCGACCAAGGCGCTGACCGTGCGTGACTGCGCCGCGAAGTCGCCGCAGAAATCACGGCGTGCAGCGTCGGCCATCATCGCCGAAACCAGACGGCGATCAGGGTCATCGCCCGGCGGCAGGCGCTCCAGCAGATTGGCCACGCCCTGGATGCTGCGGACTTCGCGCCCCGATGACCAGCCGCCCTTCGCGGTCGGTCGCTGCTCGACCAGATTCAGCCGCAGCGCGCTCTGCGTGCCCTTGCGAACATCGACTTGCACCCTGAGCTGGGAATGGTTCGAAGGCTCGGATTCGTCGGTGTCTTTCTGCGGCCGCGTTGCGAGGGCTTGGCCGAGCGCATCCAGCGCCGACTTCCAGCGTGGCGCGGCTTCAATCCAGTCCAGCAGCTTGGGCTGGACCTCAACATTCGGAGTGTCCAGCTGCAGATCGATCTGCGCCTGCAGCCAGTGCCAGCCACATTCCGAGGCTTGCGCGCGCGCGGCACGCAGGGCCGTTTTCAAGGCAGCGTCCGGGGCGAGGCCCGACCAGCGGCGCAGCAGGCCCGTCCACCAGACGTCCGTCGCCGACACCTGAGCTGCCAGCTCGAAGTCCTTCAGCGTGCGGCCCTCCTGGCGTGCCTGGGTGAACTGCTGCCACAGCTGCTGGGCATGTGCGCCGTCGAGGGGAGGCATTTCGATGACGCCGCGGGCCAGTTGCTCGCGACGTTTTACATCGCGCGGCGCGGCGCCCACGCTCAGGCAGGCCAGATGCAGTAGCCCGAGCAGGCCGGTCGGACGGTAGCGCGGTCCATTGGCCTTGCGCATTGCTGCCAGCGAAGCCTCGAAACCCGGTAGCGCCTCCGCAGGCGCCGCGCCCTGCAGCAGCAGTTCGCAGGACCGCAGCGCGGGCGCGATCAGGCTGAAATCGACGCCGAGCTCAAGCAGGCGCGCCAACTCGCCGCGCAGCAGCGCGTGCTCGACCAGTACGAGCAGCAGTGATGCGCGCAGCTCGGAACGAACTCGGTACTGTTGCAGCGCTGACTCAAAACTGGCCTGGTCCGCCGGCGGCGGATGTGCCAGTTCGGAAAGTAGCAGTGAGTACAGCACGGGCCCGGCAAACGCAGGGGCCATGTCTCGGCAGGTATCGGCACCCTGCTCCATCACCAACAGCGCCAGTGGGCGTCGCATGGATAGCGCCGCGGTTTCGTCGCTGGTGTAGAAGGCCCCCAGGCTGAAGCCCTCGCCGTCGGCGCCGCCCAAGGCGGCCGCAAGGCGCAGTCGGTAGCGCAGCGCCGACTCATAAGGCGATTCGAGCTCGGCCAGGGCCTTGCGCTGAGAGGTGACCTGCATGGCCTGCGCGACTTTCTTTGCGCGCCCGCTTTCCAACAAGCTGCGCACGGCGGCCGCCCCCAGTTTGGCCGGATGCAGGGGAACCAGGGTGTCGCCTGGTTTGAAGGCGACGAAGGCCCCCAGCTGACCTACCCTGCGGGTCACTTCCCCCGGCTTCGCCGACACCCAGAACGGGTCGAGATCGCACACCCGAGCAGCATTCTGCAAGGCCGCCCGCGGCACCGGAGAATCTGTCAGCGCGAGCAGCTCAATCAACGACTTTTCTGCGGACGGCAGTGCCGCGAAGCGCGCTTCCAGGTCGGCTCCGATTTGTGCGACCGCTTTTGATGTCGGCTTGGGCATCGGCGAAGTAGGGCCTTGGGTTCGGGCGCAGCCGTTCATGCACGGCCGCGCGTCAATCAGCGCCCTCAGCGCGGGACATGCCGCACCCGGGGGCTTGGAATTCGTTCGACGGCGCGAGGCGGCCGGCCTGCCAAGTATTCCAGATCGCGAATGTCACCCGCTGCACGCCGTCGATTGGTTCATTGGCTCATCGCGGAATCGTGGGGTGATTGCCGCGTACCTGCGCGGCTCACGGGGCGCTCTTCGCCTAGGTCGGTGCGCCGCAGGCGCACCCTATGCGGCCGCTCGGTTCGATTGAGTCTGGGGTATCGCGTCGCGTGCCCTCGTAGGGTGCGCGTGCCGCGCACCGGCAGTTGCGAGAGACGCCTTCGCTGGCCCGAAGCCCGCCGTCAACATGCTTCCCGCAGTTTCTGAAAGCGCATGTCTGCACCCTCACGAACCCGCGAACCCCACTTCATTGATCGCCCAAAGGAAAAGGGCCCGCTTGCGCGGGCCCTTTTCGTTCTGCGGTCGAACCCTGGGGAGGGTCGTTGTCGACGCGCGCTTACAGGCTGTAGTACAGCTGGTACTCCAGCGGATGCGTGGCGGCGCGGAACTTGGTGACTTCCTGCATCTTCAAGGCGATGTAGCCGTCGATGAAGTCGTCGTTGAACACGCCACCGGCCTTCAGGAAATCGCGATCCTTGTCGAGCGCGTCCAGGGCCTGATCCAGGCTGTGGCAGACGGTCGGGAAGTTCTTTTCCTCTTCCGGCGGCAGGTCGTACAGATCCTTGTCGCTGGGCGCGCCCGGGTCGATCTTGTTCAGGATGCCATCGATGCCGGCCATCATCAGCGCGGTGAAGGTCAGGTAGCCCGAGTTCATCGGATCGGGGAAACGCATTTCAATGCGGCGCGCCTTCGGGTTGGTGACGAAGGGGATGCGGCAGCTGGCCGAGCGGTTGCTGGCCGAGTAGGCCAGCATCACCGGTGCTTCGAAGCCCGGCACCAGACGCTTGTAGCTGTTGGTGGTGGAGTTCGAGAAGGCGTTGATGGCGCGCGCGTGCTTGAACACGCCGCCGATGTACCACAGCGCCATCTGCGAGAGCCCGGCATAGCCTTCGCCGCTGAACAAATTGGTGCCGCCCTTGGCCAGCGACTGATGCACGTGCATGCCGCTGCCGTTGTCGCCGACGATCGGCTTGGGCATGAAAGTGGCGGTCTTGCCGTTGCGGTGGGCGACGTTCTTGACGATGTACTTCAGCATCGTCAGCTCATCGGCCTTCTTGACCAGGGTGTTGAACTTCGCGCCGATCTCGCACTGACCCGGGCCTGCGACCTCATGGTGGTGGACTTCGACTTCGATGCCGACCTGCTCCAGCAGACGGCACATTTCGGCGCGGATGTCCTGCAAGGAATCGACCGGAGAAACCGGGAAGTATCCGCCCTTCACGGCGGGACGATGGCCGCTGTTGCCGCCGTCGTACTTGCGGTTGCTGTTCCAGGGGGCTTCTTCGGAATCGACTTCGAAAGAGGCGCCGCTCATGTCGTTCTTGTAGCGAACGGAATCGAAGATGAAGAACTCAGGCTCGGGGCCGAAGAAGGCGGTGTCGGCGATGCCGGTCGACTTCAGGTAGGCCTCGGCGCGCTTGGCCACGCCGCGCGGGTCGCGGGTGTAGCCCTGCATGGTCTTGGGATCGAGGATGTCGCAGATCAGCACCAGGGTGGGGTCGGCGGTGAACGGATCGATGAAGGCGGTGCTCGGGTCCGGCAGCAGGACCATGTCGGACTCGTTGATGCCTCGCCAGCCCGGAATCGAGCTGCCGTCGAACATCTTGCCGTCCTCGAACAGGCTGGGCTCAAGTACGCGGGCCGGGAAGGAGACGTGATGCTGGACGCCACGGACATCGGTGAAACGCAGATCGATCCACTCGATCTCGTTGTCCTGGGCCAGCTTCTGAACCTGTTCAAACGACATGAAACGCTCCGCGGGTGGTGGGGACTGCTGCAGTTGCAGCAATCATCGTGCCAGTGTCGCGGAGCCGCCATCTTTCTGATTTGCCAGCATATTCCTAGCCTTCAGAAGCTGGAACGCTTCGTTTTGGTGCGGAAACTCCGCTTTTTTCCCCAAAGTGGTGCGATCGCGCCGTCTCCCGAGCCCGATAGCTTCCTGCCTCATCGCACCAGACTTCAGGGCTGAGTGGCCTTGCCTTCTACGCTTCCAGAGGCTTACGCCGACGGATCCACGCGACCAGGGACAGCATCACGGGCACTTCCACCAGCACGCCGACCACGGTCGCCAGCGCCGCACCCGAGCCCAGCCCGAACAGGCTGATCGCCACCGCCACCGCCAACTCGAAGAAGTTGCTGGTGCCGATCAGCGCCGACGGTCCGGCCACGCAGTAGGGCACCTTGAGCCAGCCGTTCAGGCCCATGGCAATCGCCGCGATCAGATAGGCCTGGATGATGATCGGCACTGCCAGCAGCACGATGATCAAGGGCTGAGCCAGGATTTGCGGACCCTGGAAGCCGAACAGCAGCACCAGGGTGGCCAGCAGGGCCAGCATCGACAGCGGGCCGAGCTTGGCCAGAGCGCGATCGAACACATCGCCGCCGCGTGCGATCAGCCAGGCCCGCAGCAGCTGCGCGATGATCAGCGGCACGATGATGTAGAGCCCCACCGACAGCAGCAGGGTGGCCCAGGGCACGGTGATCGCGGAGACGCCGAGCAGCAGGGCAACGATGGGCGCGAACGCGAACACCATCACCGCATCGTTCAATGCGACCTGGCTCAGGGTGAAGTTCGGCTCGCCATCGACCATGTTTGACCACACGAACACCATCGCGGTGCAGGGCGCGGCACCCAGCAGAATCAGACCTGCCACATAGCTGTCGAGCTGGTCGGCCGGCAGCCAGTCGGCGAACAGTACGTAGATGAACAGCCAGCCCAGGGCGGCCATCGTGAAGGGCTTGATCAGCCAGTTCACGGTGAGGGTGACGCCGATGCCGCGCGCCTGCTTGCCGACTTCACGCATGCGCCGGAAGTCGATCTTCATCAGCATCGGGATGATCATCAGCCAGATCAGCACCGCCACCGGCAGGTTGACGTGCTCGACCTCCATCGCGGCCAGCGCCTGGAACCCGCCCGGAAACAGCTGCCCCAGGCCGATGCCGGCGACGATGCACAGGCCGACCCAGAGGGTGAGGTAGCGTCCGAACAGATCCAGACCGGGGCGCGGCGCGGCCGCCAGAGTGTTCTGCGGCGTGGTCATGCGGGCACGCCCAGCTCGGTCAACAGACCACGCACACGCGCGGAGATGTCGTCGCGCACGGCGCGGTAGGCATCGTCCTCCATGTGCTTCGGGTCCTGCAGGGCCCAGTCTTCGCGGCGCTTGGCGGGCACCCAGGGGCAGGTATCGCCGCAGCCCATGGTGACCACCGCGTCGAAGTCGATGCCGTCGATTTCCTCGAGCGATTTGGAACCGTGCGCGGACAGGTCGTAGCCCAGCTCACCCATGAAGCGCACCGCTTTGGGATTGATCACACCCGAGGGTCTGGAGCCGGCACTGTGTGCCTCGACATGTGCACCGCCGTGGATGCGCGCGAAGGCTTCGGCCATCTGGCTGCGGTTGGCGTTTTCCACGCAGACGAACAGGACGCGGACGGGTTCGGTACTCATGCGGGGTCTTCCTGGCAGGGTGAGGGGCAGGCGATGGCGTCGACCGGCGCACAGGCGGCGCCGGCGCAGCAGTTCTCGGTGAGGTAGGCGAGCAGCGCATTCATCCGCGCGAAGTCGGCGGCGAGCTGGATCTGGCGGCCTTCGCGCTGGTCCTGCACCAATCCGGCGGCACGCAGCTGGTTCAGGTGGGCTGTCAGCGTGGGGCCGGGAATGCCGAGCTGCTGGCGAAGGTCGCCGACGCAGAGCCCGTCCGGGCCGGCCTGGACGAGGGCGCGAAAGGCGGCCAAGCGGTGCTCCTGAGCCAAGGCCCGCAGACAGTCGAGTGCGCGTTGGGTGTCCATGACTTCGACAATTTTGGAATTGTCGAAATGATGCCACGGATCTACGTGCGCGTCTGTGGGTTTGCGTTGCTGGGAGATTCGCAGCGGCGTGGCCAGGTTCTGGTAGATGCGCTGCGCTTCTCTACCCTACGACTCGAATGACGCTTTGCGTGAATCGAAGTCCGCGGCTATTGGGCGGCTTTGGGCATGAGGCCGCGGGTCAAGATCCGCCCTACGACTCGAAGGGCGGTTTGCGTGGATCGAAGCGATTCGCCTTGGATCGCATAGGGTGCGCCTGTGGCGCACCACGCTTCGAGTAGCAGAGCGGGAGAGCCGGTAGATGCGCCGCGCTTCTCTACCCTACGCGGTCGATTGCGGCTGGCTTGGATGATTGCGCCGCGTCACTCGCGCTTGTTGGCGTCCGGCAGGGGCGTGATCGCCCTGCCGGACCCCTTGGGTGGGCGTCCCTGCCGCAGTGGGCCCTCCCTGGCCCCCGGGCCCGGCACCGTCCTGGCGCCGGACTTCGGTGTCTCACTGGCTTGGCCAGTAAGCGGGCGGGGCGTCCGGCCCCGCCGAAGCGGTGTCTGATCCGAGCGCGTCAGCGCACGTTGAACGGGCTGGTACGCATGCCGGGCACGTAGCTCCGGGCTTGCGCGTAGCCGCTGCTGCGGCCGTAGCCGATACCGAAGTCGCGCTCGCGGTAGCGCTCGTGGTCGGCGTCCAGTGCGGGCAGTGGACGCGTCGGCAGTTCGGCCGTGACAGCCGGGGTGCGCGGAGTCGTGCGGGGGGCCGGGCTGTTCATGGGGGTGTCTCCGTGATGTGGTGTGCTGGTAGACTACAACACCATAGCGAAAGCGCGATAGGCCGAAAGTCATGACTATCGATGCAAGGCGCCGAAAGTTGGGGATTGGTTCAGGCAAGGCTGCCGCGCAGCGGCAGTTGAGCAAAGCACCCGGGCCTCGCGAAAAGCGTGCCAGGCAAGGCGCTTGAATCAGGCGCTTACAAGATGCGCTGCGAGGTTTCAGCTCTCGCCGAGACGCCGGGCCAAAGCGCGCGCACGGCGGGCGCGGCTGATCACGCCGGTCACCAGATGCCGCGGCTGGATCGGCTTGGTGAAGAAGTCATCGCCACCCGCGGCAAGCACGTCGAAACGGACGTCCTGCTCGTGGTCACCCGACAGGAACACGATTGACAGCAGCTCGCTGCCCGGCAAGGCGCGGATGCGCGAGGCGATCTCGATGCCGTCGATGCCCGGCATATAGAGATCAAGGAGCACGACTTCCGGCTGGAACTCACGCACCGCCTCGATCGCCTGCTCCGGGTCCATGCAGGCCCGGGTTTGCACGTTCTGGCTGCGCAACACGGCTTCGCAGAACAGGATCTGGCTGCGGTCGTCGTCAACAATGAGCACCCGGAACGGCTTGGCCTGGCCCGGTTGCACCGCTTCCAGCACTCGCGTGGCCAAGGCTTCGGTGCCATCGGCGTGGCGGATCACTTCATCGGCGCCGGCGCGCAGCGCGAACATGCGCTCGGCCGGATCGGCGCTGCGGGTCAGTACCAGCAGGGCGATGCGTCGGTCTTCGCTGCGGTAGGCATGGCCGAAAGCGCGCGCGCGGCGTGCGTACTCGGGCAATTCGGTGGCGTCGATCAATACGGCGTCGAGGCCGGCCTGGATCGGCTCCGCGATCGCGGCCTCCACATCACTGCGCGCCTGCACCTCGATGCCGGTATCGCGCAGGCGCTGCGAAAGCGCCTCGGCAAGTGCGGTGTCCTGGCTCACCAGCAACAGAGTGCGCGACGGCTGGGCCGAGCTGGCGGCGGCCGCAGGCAGCAGGTCCAGGTGCACTTCGGGCGCGAGGTCTTCGCACAGGCGGCGCAGGCGCAGGCGCTGGTTCGGATCGGGCTGACGACCTTCCTCGACGAAGGAACACAGATAGGCCGAAAGCGCGATCGCGTGCTCGACCACGTCCGCAGCACCGGCCACATCGGCCTCGTGTACCAACTCATCCAGACGTTCGTGCAGATCCAGAACTTCGGCAGGCTGCCACTGCCCCATCAGCAGGCGGCCGAAGCTTTCCACCCACTCACGGGCATGCGCCTGGGCTGCAGGCGCCGCGGGATTGGCAAGTGAAGCGGGCTGGGCCGGGGACATGATCGAGGTCCAGAAGGTAGGAGCGATGGGGTGCTCCAGGGGACGGGTTAAGCCCCGATTCTAGCAATGCTGAGAACTGACGCTGTCGCACTGCGGCAACGCGCTTTCGTCGACACCGCCTGCAAGGTTCTTGCCGGCCGTTCTTGACGCCTTGATCACGTCGTTCAGCTTTGAGGGAACAAAGCCCGGTCGCCTGCAGTCATGCTTGCTTGCCCGCGCCCCCAGCTGACGAAATCCGGGGCCTCTCCCCCACACCTTGGAGCGCCCCATGAGTCAACCGATCCGCGTGCTTGTCTGGATCCTCGGAGTTCTGATCCTGCTGGCAGGGGTCGCGCTGACGCTGGCTCAACCGCTGGCCTCCGCATTCGCAGCAACGCCGGTGTTCAATGGGGTGATCCTCGCGGTGTTCGCGATCGGCCTCGCGGTCAACCTCGCGCAGGTATTGCGACTTCAGCAGGAAGTGCGCTGGATCGAAGGCTTCCGTCGCGCCAGCGCCGAGCGCCCACCCAGCGGCCAGCCCGTGCTGCTGGCGCCGATGGCGAAGATGCTTGGCAAGGGCGTCAAGCCGCAAAGCCTGTCGACGGCCTCGACCCGCACCATCCTCGACAGCGTCTATCTGCGCCTGGAAGAGCAGCGCGACCTCTCGCGCTATCTGATCGGCCTGCTCATATTTCTCGGCCTGCTCGGCACCTTTTGGGGCCTGCTGATCACGATCGGCTCGGTCAGCGAGATCATCGCCGGGCTGTCCGCGGGCACCGATGCTGCGCAAATGTTCGAGCAATTGAAGTCACGCCTGCAGGAGCCTCTCGGCGGCATGGCGACCAGTTTCTCGACATCTCTCTTCGGCCTGGCCGGTTCGCTGGTGCTGGGCCTGACCGACCTGCTGACTGCGCGCGCCGCCAACCGCTTCTACAACGAAGTCGAGGAATGGCTGTCCGGCATGACCCGACTGTCGGCCGGCGGCATCGGCAGCGGTGAGGGCGAGGCCAGCGTGCCGGCCTATGTGCAGGCCTTGCTGGAGCAGACCGCCGATGGGCTGGAGCGCATGCAGCGCGCGATCGTCGACAGCGAGCGCGAGCGCCGCGGCGCCGCTGAGCAGATTGCCGAACTGTCGACGCATCTGGCGCGACTGGCGGACACCCAGGTCGAACTGCGCGGCGCGCTGAAAGCTCTGGGCCAGGGCAACACACTCAGCGACGAACTGCGCTCCGAGTTCCGCTTGCTCGGCCGCACCATCGCCGCTGCCAGCGAGGCGCGCAGGGGCACACCGTGAGCACGCTGGCTGCGCGCCGCCGCCGCGGCGTCGATTTCTGGCCAGGCTTTGTTGACGCGCTGTCGGCCTTGCTGATGGTGCTGGTGTTCCTGCTGCTGGTGTTCGCGGTCGGCCAGTTCGCGCTGTCCGATGCGCTGTCCGGTCGCGATCGCGCGCTGGACGCGCTGAACCGTGAACTGGCAGCGCTGGCCAGCGCCCTGTCAATGGAGCGCAGCGCCAAGGAACAGGCCCTGACCCAAGTCGGCGAGCTCAGCGCCAGCCTGTCCACGACCGAACAGGCCCGCGCCCAGCTGCAGTTGGACCTCGACGCTACGCGAACCAACCTCGTCGACAGCGAAGAAGAACGCGCGCGCATCACCGCCGATGTCAACGCGCTGGCCGAACTCAAGCGCCAGCTGGAAGCCGAACTCGCCTCGCGACTCGCCGAGCTGGAGGAGAACAAGGACAAACTGGTCGTGCAGACCGACCTGTCGGCCAAGGCGGCCGCCCAGGCCGAACTGCTGAATCGCCAGCTGCTGGCCCTGCGCGAGCAGCTGGCACGGGTCGAGGCCTCGCTCGCTACCGCCGAGGGTGCGGTCCGTCAGAAGGACCTGCAGATCGACGAGCTCGGCGCGCGCCTGAATCTCGCCCTGGCCGATCGCGTCAACGAGCTCACCCGTTATCGCTCGGAGTTCTTCGGCAAGCTGCGCGCGGCGCTGGGCAATCGCGCCGACATCCAGGTCGTAGGTGATCGCTTCGTGGTGCCCTCCGAGCTGCTGTTCCCCAGCGCCTCGGACGAACTCAACCCGGCCGGCATCGGCCAGCTGCAGCAGCTGGCGAGCACGCTCAAGGAAGTCAGCGCGCAGATCCCTGGTGACGTCGACTGGGTGCTGCGCATCGACGGCCACACTGACCGCCGCCCAATCAGCACCGGCCGCTTTCCGTCCAACTGGGAGCTGTCGGCCGCACGTGCGATCGCGATCGTGAAGTTCCTGACCCAGGCCGGCATCCCCCCGCAACGCCTGGCTGCAAATGGTTTTGGCGAACACCACCCGCTGGACCCGGGCGGTAGCGAGGACGCGCTGGCGCGCAACCGTCGCATCGAGATCCAGCTGACCAACCGCTAGCGGCAGGTTTTGAGACTGCGCCGGCACGTCGCGGGCGCGGTCCGCAACGCGATCTTCATGCAGACACTCTCGTAGTGTCCGATCCGCGTCGCGTGCATAGGGTGGGCCCTGGCCCACCATTACCTTCCAAACCCTCCCAAGGTGCAGGTATCGCCTCACGCCGAACACGCCAGTTGCCACGCGCTCAATCAACCGCCAAGCCCTCGACCAGACGCGGCAATGCTTCTCCCGCACGAACCTGCCACAGCCCGTCCATCCGCGGGCTGAGCGCCGACGCCTGCGGATTGATCTCGTAGCGCGGGCACGTTTCCGGCGCGATATCCGGCAGCCCCGCAGCGGGATGCACCAACCCCGAGGTGCCGATCACCAGCACCAGATCCGCTGCGCGCGCAGCGCGCCCCGCGGCGCCGAAAGCGTGCATCGGCAGGGACTCGCCGAACCAGACCACGCCTGGCCGTAGCGGCCCGCCACACTGCACGCACCTCGGTGGGTCGACGCGCAGCTGGGGCGCCTCGGCCCAGGCCGGATCAATCTCAGTGCCCTGCGCCTCGCCGCAGTCGCGACAGCGGGTGGCCGCGATCTCGCCATGCAGGTGCAGCACGCTTTCGCTGCCAGCGCGCTCGTGCAGGTCGTCCACGTTCTGCGTGGCCAGCGTCAGGCCGGGCATCCGCTTCGCGAGCTCAGCCAGCGCGCGGTGGCCAGCATGCGGCTGCGCCCGCACGATCTTTGCCATCCGCCAGCGGTACCAGGCCCAGACCAGGGGCGGATCGGCGTCGAAGGCTTCAGGTGTCGCCAGCCGCATGGGATCGAAGCGCGCCCAAAGGCTGTCCTCACCGCCGCGAAAGGTGGCGATGCCACTCTCGGCCGACATCCCCGCGCCGGTCAGCACGAGCGGCCGGCGCGATGCGCGCAGAGCCGCCAGCAGGCCTGCAGGGAGCGACGTCGCTTCGGGCCTGCGCTCACGCATGGAGAGCGCGACCGTCCGCTGCAACCGCGTACTGCCAACGCATCGAAGTCGCGATCGAATTGCAAAGCTTTGCTAACATCCACGCCCTTTTCACACATAAACCTGATCCCAAGGAACTGCCCATGCGTATGCGCACCGCTGCCCTACCTGCCGCCCTCGCGGCCCTGTTGCTCACTGCCTGCGGCAAGGACGACGGCCCGCTGTCGCCGCTGGCCTACGTCCCCGCCGACACACCCTACGTGATGGGCACGATCGAGCCGATCCCGCAGGCCGTGGCCAACGAATGGCTGGCGCTGAGCAACACCCTGCTGCCGCTGTACCGTGATCTGCTGGACCAGTCCATCAGTGAGTTTGAAGGCAAGCCGACCGAAGAGGCACCCGGCCTGCCCCTGCTGCGCGGCCTGCGCGCCGAGCTTGAGGGCAAGACCGACCTGGCCCAGCTGGCTGAGGCCTGGGGCCTGACGCTGACCCCGCTGAGCGCGATCTACGGCATCGATCTGGTGCCGGTGCTGCGCCTCGAACTGGCCGACCCCGCACGCTTCGCGGAGGGCGTGGCGCGCATGGAAACCTCGGCAGGCGTCAGCCTGACCCGCGGCACCGTCGACGAACTGTCGTACTGGAGCTTCCAGCCCGAGGGCGCATCCCTGCGCCTGGTGTTCGCCACCCAGGACAAGCAGCTGGTGGCGACGCTGGCACCGACCGCACCTGATGACGCCCTGCTGCGTCGCCTACTCGGCCTGGAATTGCCCGAATCCAACCTGCTCGATGCCGGCACCCTGCAGGCTCTGAACAAGCGTCTCGGCTTCGTCGCCTACGGCTCGGGCTACCTCGACCATGCCCGCCTGTTCGAGCTCTTCATGAAGCCGATGACCGGCAGCCAGGGCGCCTTCCTCAAGGCGCTCAAGATCACCCCGCCAGACACCAGCTCCGAGGCCTGCCTGAGCGAGGGCCGCGCGCTGACCGCGCAGTGGCCGCGCACGGCTCTGGGCTACACCCGCTTTGATGCGGGCGGCTACCGCATGCGCGCGCTTATCGAAGCGCCGAAGCCGGTGATGGACGACCTGCGCTCCGTGCTGGCGCCAACGCCCGGCCTGGCTGAGGCGGCGAATTCCCTGGTCAGCTTCTCGTTCGCGCTGAAGGCCGATGCCCTGCCACCGTTGGCCAGCAAATGGGCCAACGCCGTGCGCAGCGCGCCCTGGACCTGCGAAGCCCTGCAGCCGCTGAACGAAAGCTTCAGCGAGTTGGGCGACGCCCTGCAGAACCCGGCGGTGTACGCGATCGGCCCCAGCGCCAATGCCCTCCACGTGCTGCTCAGCAAGTTCGAGCTGCCTGCCGGCGGACTGTCTTCGGGCGAGACGCCGAGCTTCGAAGGCAAGCTGCTGATCGGCTCGCCGAACCCTCAGGGTCTGGTGGCGATGGCGCGCAACTTCGTGCCACAGCTGGCCGAGTTCCGCCTTGAAGCCGACGCCGAGCCGGTCGCCCTGCCGACCCTGCCCGGTGCGCCCGTCGACCTGCAGCTGTTTGGCGCGGCCAGCGGTCAGGCGCTGGGCATCGCCATCGGCGAGGCGCAGCGCGACAGCCTGCGCGCCTCGCTCGCTGTCAACGCCGCCGGCCCGCAGCCGCTGCTGCAGTTCAGCTACCAGGGCAAGTTCTACGGCGGGGTGATGCGCAGCGTGATGGAGGAAGCCGCCAAGGCCGATCCGACGGCGCCCGACATGAGCGCGATGTTCAAGATCTATGAGGACATGATCGAGCGCGCCGACGGCCAGATCCTGTTCAGCGCCGAGGGCATCGAGTTCACCAGTGAGTACGTGGTGCCGAAGCGCTGAGTCCGCTTGCACGTAGCGCGCAGCGGTCGATCGATCGCTGCGCGCTGCCCGCGCGGATCAGAACCCGTACTCGCTGAAGCCGCCGTCCACGGCCAGACACTGCCCGGTGATATAGCTCGACGCTGGCAGGCACAGAAAGGCCACCGCCGCCGCCACTTCCTCGGGCTCGCCCACACGCCGCATCGGCGTACGCTCGATCACCTCATCGAGGTAGTCGGCGTCTGCCAGCTTCGGCGAGGTGCGCCGGGTGCGGATGTACCAGGGCGCCACGGTGTTGACGCGGATGCCATCGGCCGCCCATTCGCAGGCCAGGTTGCGCGAGAGCTGGTGCAGGCCGGCCTTGCTCATGCCATAGGGCGCACCGGTGCGCACATGGGTCAGGCCCGACACCGAACCGATGTTGACGATGCTGGCCTGCGCATGCTGCCGCAGCAGCGGATACGCCAGTCGGCACAGCTCGAAGGGCGCGGCCAGGTTCAACTCGACGATCGCGCGCCACTGCGCGTCCTCATAGTCCACTGCGGCACGACTGTCATTGGTGCCGGCATTGTTGATCAGAATCGACAGCGCCTCGCCGCGGTCTTCGATCCAGTCGAACAGCGCGATGCGCTCCTCGGCTTCGGCCAGATCGGCAGCGAAGGTCGAACACTCCAGCCCCGGCAGATCCTCTTCCAGCTCGGCCTGCACCTGGGCCAGACGCTCACCCTCGCGCGCCACCAGCAGCACCCGCGCGCCAAGCGCGCCCAGCTCTCGCGCGCAGGCCAGGCCAATACCCCAGCTGGCCCCGCTGATCAGCGCCACCTGGCCGTCCAAACGCCAGCGCGATGCGTGCATACGAACCCCTCGGCTCAAGAGAAACGAGAGGCATAATCGCAGGCCGCTCCAGCCACGAGAACCCGCATGCGCCAGAAGCCCGCACTGATTGCTGCCTGTGCAGTCGCCCTGCTGCTGTCCGCCTGCGCAGAAACACCCGCACCCGCCACCAGCGACTGCAGCCCGCAGGCGCAGTGGCGCGCCGGCCTTGAGCGTCGCCTGCCCGACCCCAGCTGCAGCGAAGACAGCGCCAAGGAAGCCCATCTGCTCGGCACCGAATTGGCTGGGCTACGTGCGGAGTTCAGCGAGCTCGACGATCAAGTGCGCGGCGCCAACGAAGAACAGGCCGGCGCCCTGCAGCGCCGCCAGCGCCAGCTGCAGATCGACATCGAGGCGATCGAATCCGAAGCGCGAATCCAGGGTTGGTTGCAGCGCTGAAGCCGCGCTCCCGACCGATCGGGCCCCCGCTACCCGCGCCTGCTTTGCTCGGCGACGGCTGGGTGCGTCGCGCACAGGACCGCTACGCGTCGCGGCGCTTGGCTTCGATCAGGGGGCCGTCATTCGTGGTTGTAGGGTAGAAAAGCGCAGCGCATCTACCAGAACCTCGCCCCGGAATGACCTGCTGGCCTCGGGCTCGCTGCTTCACTCGCGATCGGCCAACGACCCGTGCGGCATCTCGAATCAGACACCCCCACGCACACGAACGAAACGCGTGATCTCCGCTTGAACAGCAGCATCATTCGGACTCGCTGCGCTCGTGCTACCGCACCGTTCGGACCTGCTGGTAGATGCGCTGCGCTTATCTACCCTACGCAAAGCGAAGCGCCATGCGAGGTTCGAGGCAAATGGTCCTGAACAGGTTTAGCGCATTGCGGGACTCCGCAGACTCCGTGGCGCCGGACCCGAGACGAAGTGCGTCTGCCCAACGTGTCCAGTGAGGAAAAGCGCAGCGACCAGGACCTGACGTCGAACCGCCCCTGCCGGAGCCACACTCACCCACCCTGTGCTGCGCGCTCTCGCTGCAAAACAGAAGCGGGCGCCCGAAGGCGCCCGCGCAAAGTTTCCGCCGATGTTCCCGCTCAATCCTCCAGCGGAATCACTTCGACGGCTTCAAAGCTCGAAGGCTGGCGTTCGGCCGGCGCGCGCGTGGCCTGCGCCCGCGGCGGCGTGCCACCTCCGCAGCGCCAGGTGCCAAAGCGCTGCTCACCGTTTAGTGGCTCGGCCAGCGGCTTCAAGGTATCGCCCTGCCCGCCCGCAGCCTGGTTGCGCGCCAGCGTCTCCAACTCGTCGCGCACCTTCAGTTCGTTGCGATCCACAAAACCCACGCGGTCGCGCACGCTGACGCTGATCTCGCTGAGCATCGCCCCGCAGCGGCCCATGTCCGCACTCGCATCGACCACCCGAATCTGCTTGGCCTCGGGCTCGATCTTGACCCAGGTGCAGGCGGGCAGCAGCACGACAAGGGCGGCGACAAGGGCGACAGGGATGCGAGGCGACATGGGCGGTGCTCCGGGAGTCTCAATGCCGCGGAGTCTAGCAAGGGCGGGTGCGAGCACCGATTAAGGCTGCGTAGCGCCGTTCAGCAATCGGATGCCGTCCCTCCGGAGTGATGCGCAGAATCTGGTGTCAGACGTGATGCATCGATCTTCGAGTTCGATGCGTCGGCCGCAGAGAAAGCGGCTGCGACTCGATCTTCGGCCAGACGTGGTAATTCCGCCCTTCTCAAGGGCGTGAGGGGACTGCGCTTGAAGGGGAAGTATCTCAAGCTCAAGCCGCTGCCGCCGGTTCGGGCTGACAGAAGATCCAAACGATGCTGGGGGGTCGTTGCTGCAGATCTGAGCATTCGCGGACGTCATCCCGAACGGAGTTGAATCGCGATATCGCGATATCGGCTGTGGCGTGGGGTGCCCGCCGACCGTTCGATCTGACAGCGTGTCATCCGAGGCCAGTGAGCGGTTCGCGGATCGAGTTGCCGCGGCAGCACAAACTGCCTAGAGTTCCCGCCGATTACTGGCCCGATGAGAACTTCCATGAATATTCTGCGTTCCTCACTGCTTCGTGCAGCGCTGGCGCCGCTGTCTCTCTGGTCCGCCTGCGCACTCGCGGCGACCGAACACACCGACGCGATCCATGCGACTGGTTCGGTTTCGTCCCAAGGCCTCGGCGCCGGCTGCAACGGCCCGGTCAACGCACTGTTGGAAGCTCCGGACGGTGACATCTACGTCGGTGGTGACTTCAGCCTGTGCGGCGATGTCAGCGCCAACAACATCGCGCGGTTCGATTCCGCTACTCAGACTTGGACAGCGCTCGGAGACGGCCAATCCAATGGCGTCAGCGGGGTGGTGGAAGCGTTTGTGCTACACGATGGGGCACTCTTCGTTGGCGGTAGTTTCTCGAAGGTCATGCCAGGCAGCAGTTCAGAGCTGTCGACCGCGCTGGCGCGTTGGGATGGCGCGACATGGAGTCGACTCGCGGGCGACTCGGAGGTCAATCTGGAACGGGTCACGAGCCTGCTGTCCTCGCCCCAGGGCCTGTATCTGGGCGGCCGCTTCAGCGTGACCCCGACGCAGGGCGAACCGTTCGGCAACATCGCACTGTGGACGGGCACGCGGTTCGAGCCCATTGCACCCGGAGCCGATGCCGCTGCCAACGAGGTCCATTCGATCGCCCTGTACCAAGGGGATGTTCACATCTCGGGCTTTCTCAACGGCCTGAACATCCAGGGACACCGCCCCACCGGGGGACGCCGACTGGCGCGCTGGAGCCAAGGCAGCTGGCGGGTTGTGGGCAGCGAAGGTGGTGGCGCCCTGGAGGGCGGCATCAGCCTGCTCGCACTGCGCTTGACCGTGCACGAGGGCGCGCTCTTTCTGGGCGGCGAGTTCTCGACCGTGGATGCCGGTGCTCCAACGCCTGTCGCTGCAAACAACATCGCACGCTGGGATGGGAGCGAGTGGACAGCCCTGAGCACGGGCGTCAACGGCCGCGTGCTCGCCCTGCAGTCAAGCCCACAGGGCCTGCTCGTGGGCGGCCGCTTCGGCTCCTTCAACGGTGGGCTGCAACCGAAGCTGGCGCGATGGACGGGCATCGCGTGGGAATCGCTCTCGCCGCTGGCTCTGGCCGGCAGCGCCTCCGAGGTGCGCGCCCTCGCCGGATCGAGTCTGGGCGTGCTGGTGGGTGGGCGCTTTGGCTGGGCGAGCGGCGCTTCCGGCCCACGCATTCTCAACCACGTGGCGAGTCTCGATGCCGGTGCGTGGACGCCGCTGGGCGTGGTCGGTGGCAGCGGCGCGAATGGTCCGATCTACGCGCTTCATGAGCACGCGGGTGAGCTGTTTGCCGCCGGCGATTTCACCACCATAGCGGGCGTCTCTGCCAGCCATGTTGCTCGCCACGATGGCAGCGGCTGGCATCCCCTGGGTGCCGACGGAAGTGGAACCAACGGCCCGGTGTACGCGCTGGCGTCGAACGGATCGGATCTCTTCATCGGCGGCGGCTTCAGCGCTATCCAACAGGGCACAACGTCCACAGCCGCAGGCCGTCTGGCACGCTGGAACGGATCCAGCCTGGCCGCCCTTGGCCCCAGCGTCGGCATGGATGGCGTGGTGCGCGCTCTGCTCGCCGACGGCCCCACCTTGATCGTCGGCGGCGCGTTCTCCACGGTGGGCGCGGGAGGCGTGGCGACACCAGCGAACTCGATCGCACGCTTCGACGGTTCAACCTGGTCGGTGTTCGGTTCGAGCAACTTCAACGGCGTGCAGGGTGAGGTCTATGCATTGACCCGCTGGAACGGAGAGCTCTTCGTCGGCGGTCGCTTCAGTTTCGCGCTGAACGCCTCCGGATCAAACGCGCTCGAAGCGCGCTCGATCGCGCGCTGGGACGGCAGCAGCTGGTCATCGCTGGGATCGAAAGGAGGGTCTGGCCTGCGCTATGGGCCCGCTGGGCTTGGCCTGACGCCGGAAGTTCACGTGTTGAGGGCAGGCGCGGATGGGCTCTATGTGGGTGGACTGTTCCACGAGGCCAACGCCGGTGCCCCGGTGCCGGTAGCGGCATCGAGCCTCGCGCGCTGGACAGGCTCGGAGTGGCAGGCGCTGGGCGGGCCAGATCAAGGCCCTGTCGGCTACGTCTATGCCTTGCACCAGCATGAAGACCGCCTTCTGGTCGGCGGAGAGTTTTCGCGCATACGTACGGCAGGCGGCCAGGAGATTGCGAGCAACGCGCTGGCGGTGTTCGGTCCGGCTGGCTGGGCACGCTCCGAGACGATGGCGGGCAGAGGCCGGAATCGGGAGTTCGTCTATGCCCTTGAAGGCGACGCAGTAGGCGTCCATGCCGCTGGCGGCTTCGGAGAGGTGCGTGGACAGCCTGCCTCGCATCTCGCGCGCATTGATATCTCTCTGTTTGCGTCCGGCTTCGAAGGAGATGAAGCTCCCTTGCAGTGACGCTCGGCTGCCGGGCGAGTTGAGGCTCACGCAACTTTCCCACCCCCGCTAGGCGATTCAGCGTTGCGCGCACGTTAGTCGGTCAGGTGATGGGTTCGCGGTAGCGGGTTCGCAAGCACGTGCCCGTTCGTGTTTGCGGCAGCTCGGGAGCGCGCTCAGCGCTGACGCTTCACTTCACCAACTCTCCATCCGCATCCAGCACCTGCACTGGCACCGAGGCGCCGAACAGTTCGCGCACGGGCTGTTCGATCTTGGCGAGGTCGCCGACGATCACCCAGGTCAGGGCATCGGGGTTGATCACGCCCGCGGCACTCCGGACCTGGTCCAGCGTCATCGACTCCTGCAGGGCCTGGTACTGCAGCGGCCAGTCGTCCGGGCGGTCGTAGCGCAGGATGCCGCTGATCTGGCCGAGCACGGCGCCGGCGCTTTCGAACGAGCCGGGCAGGCCTCGGACGTTGCGGGCCTTGATCTTCTCGACCTCGTCCGCGGCGGGCGGACGCGCACCGGTGAACTCGCGCAGCTCACGCTTGATCTCGGCGATGGAGTCGACGGTGCGGTCGATCTGCACCGGCGCGGAGACGATCCATGGGCGCTGGCCAAGTGCGGCAGGCACGAAGCTGTAGCTGCCGTAGGACCAGCTCTTGTCCTCGCGCAGGTTCATGTTGAGGCGCGAGGAGAAGGTGCCGCCAAGCACGCCGTTGGCGACGTCGAACTCGATCGAGCGCGGGTCCTTGGTCGGCGCCACCAGCTGGCCGGCCAGGATGTTGGCCTGGATTGCACCGGGCTGGTCGACCAGGAACACGCGCTGGCCCTGCGGCACGGCGACCTCCGACAGCGCGGGCACGGTCGGCGCAGGGCCCGCGGCCTTCCACTCTGCGAGGTGCTTCTCCAGCAGCGGCATGAGTTCGTCCAGCGTGATCGCACCGACCGCGACGATCGTCGCCAGGCCCGGATGGGTCTGCTCGCGGTGGAATGCCAGCAGCTCCTCGCGCGTCAGCGCGGCGATCGATTCTTCGGTGCCGGTGCCGCTGAAGGGAATGGCATACGGATGGCCCTCGCCGAACAGCACGGGCGGCAGGATGCGCAGCGGGATCGAGTTCGGTCGTGCCTTCTCCTGGCGAATACCGGCGATCCAGCTCTGGCGCACGCGCTCGATGTCAGCCGCGTCGAAGCGCGGACGCAGCAGGGTATCGGCCAGCAGGCCCAGTGAAGGGTCGAGGTTCTCGCGCAGCGCCGAGAGGAACACGTTGGCGCTGTCGAGGCCGGCGCCCGAACCGATGTTGGCGCCCAAGGACTCGGCACGCGCTCCGAAGGCCAGCGCGTCGAGATCACCGGCGCCCTCGTCGAGCATGCCCATGGTGAAGCCGGCCGTGCCCAGGGTGCGGCCCTGGTCCAGCGTGTAGCCGCCGCGGAACTCGACGCTGAGCTGCGCCACCGGCACGTCGTGACGCTGCGCCAGCACCACCTGCACGCCGTTGGACAGGGTCGCGCGCTCCAGCGCAGGGAAGCTCAGTTTCGGGAACTCCGCGGTCTGCGGCACGCCGGTCGAGCGGTCCACACCCTCCGCCAATGCCCGCAGGCCAGGCGCTGGCACGGGCTCGGCCAGAGCGGCGCTCTGCTCGCCCTCGTCGAGGCTGCGCACATCCGGCGGCGACGGCGGGCGCTCACCCGCCACCACCACGAGGGTGTGATCGCCACTCGCCAGCCAGCGCTGTGCGGTGCTCTGCAGCTCGGCCGGCGTGGCGGCGAGGATGGTGCGCATGCTGTCGCGGAAGCAGCCGGCGTCACCGGTGTAGACCATGCACTGCGCGAGCACGTCCGACTTGCCGCCAAAGCCGCCAATGCGTTCAATGCCGCGGATGAAACGCGCCTCGAACACGGTGCGCGCCTGCGCGAGCTCCTCGTCGCTGATACCTTCGCTCAGCAGGCGAGCGATCTCCTCGTCGAGCACGCGCTCAACGGTTTCGGGCTCGACGCCCTGTTTGACGTCGACGAACACCAGCAGGCGACTGCCGAGCTGCCCCTGAAGCAGGAAGCTCGCCACGCTGTCAGCCAGCGTGTCGGTGTGCACCAGACGACGGTCCAGCCGCGAGCTGCGGCTGCCGCCCAGCAGCTGGGTGACGAGCTGCAGGCGCGCCGCATCGGCATCGGTCACTTCGGCCACGTTCCAGGCTCGGTAGACGCGCGTCTGCGGCACGCGATCCGGAAGCACCTCACGGGTCGAGACCTCGCGTTTGGCAACGTCGACCTTGGGCTGGGTCGTGACCGGGCCGGGCGCGATATCGCCGAAGTAGCGGGTGACCTTCTCGCGCGCCGTGGCGACGTCGATGTCGCCAGCCAGCACCAGCACCGCGTTGTTCGGGCCGTACCAGGTGCGGAACCAGCCGCGCACGTCGTCAAGCGTGGCGGCATTCAAGTCGGCCATCGAACCGATCACGCTCCAGCTGTAGGGGTGACCTTCCGGGTACATGGCCTGGGTCAGGCGCTCGAACGCTTGGCCATAGGGCTGATTCTCGCCCTGGCGCTTCTCGTTCTGCACAACGCCGCGCTGCTCGTCGAGCAGGCCCTGGTCGATGGCACCAAGAAAGTGGCCCATGCGGTCGGACTCCATCCACAGCGCCATGTCGAGCGCGGTGGTGGGCACGTTCTGAAAATAATTGGTGCGGTCGGTATTGGTGGTGCCGTTCTGGCCGGTGGCGCCGACCTGCTCGAAGGGTTCGAAGAACTCGCCCTTGAAGTTCTCCGAGCCCTGAAACATCAGGTGCTCGAACAGATGGGCGAAGCCGGTCTTGCCAGCGGGCTCGTCCTTGCTGCCGACGTGATACCAGACGTTGACCGCGACGATCGGCGCCTTGCGGTCGGTGTGCACCACAACGCGCAGGCCATTGGGCAGAGTGAAGGTCTCGTGGGCGATGTCGACCGGCAGCTTGATCTCGGACTGCTCGCTGACGAAGTCGCCGCGCACGCGCTCGGCGGGCGTGCAGGCGACGAGCGATACACCGAGCAAAGCGCCGAGCAGCGCGATCGCCAGCGGCTTGGTGGAAGGCAGACGCATGCGCTGCTCCGTGTGCATGGAAGGGATCGCGATGATAGCGGCGGAGCACCAGTCTGCCGACCTGCCACATGGCACAGGGTGGTCGGAACGCCGATTGCGCCGGCGCGTGCTTGCGATCAAACGACTTCGCGAGGGCCGAGTCCACGCTGTTGGGCATCGCCTTCGGCTCCGCCCAACCTATGTATGGACTCACCCCCTCCGT